>NZ_FNNL01000016.1:107158-127912 GCF_900106735.1 Pseudomonas sp. NFACC08-1
AGCAGCCCCAAAACCTAAGCACGCGGTGCATCAGATTGTCCGAGCCGGCTGATTCAGGGCCGCTTCGCGCCCCAGCGGGAGCAAGCTCCCTCGCCACAAGAGCCCTCACTCAATCGCACACCGTCGAAATCCCTAGCTACAAACTCACCCCGCTCCCCGCCCTTCACCCCGTATAATGCCGCTCTTCCCGGCTTGTAAGAAAAAGCTACACACTCTGTAGCCACTCCAAGCCCGACCCAAAGCCTGCCGAGCCAGGCCACCACCACAGGTGTTATGCATGGATTTCAATCCCCTCGACCTCATCCTGCACCTCGACGTCTATCTCGACATGCTGGTGACCAACTACGGAACCTGGGTCTACGCCATCCTGTTCCTGGTGATCTTCTGTGAAACCGGCCTGGTGGTCACACCCTTCCTGCCCGGCGACTCCCTGCTGTTCATCGCCGGCGCCGTCGCCGCCGGTGGCGCCATGGACCCACTGCTACTGGGCGGCCTGCTGATGCTCGCGGCCATCCTCGGCGACAGCACCAACTACCTCATCGGCCGCACCGCCGGTGAAAAACTGTTCAGCAACCCCAACTCGAAAATCTTCCGCCGCGACTACCTGCAGCAAACCCACGACTTCTACGACAAGCACGGCGGCAAAACCGTAACCCTGGCGCGCTTCCTGCCGATCATCCGCACCTTCGCCCCCTTCGTCGCCGGCGTCGGCAAGATGAATTACCTGCGCTTCTTTGGCTTCAGCGTCCTCGGCACCGTCCTCTGGGTCGGCGGCCTGGTGACCCTCGGTTACTTCTTCGGCAACGTACCCTTCATCAAGCAAAACCTGTCGCTGCTGGTGGTGGGCATCATCCTGGTGTCGCTGCTGCCGATGATCATCAGCCTGGTGCGCAGCAAACTGAGCCAGCGCGCCTCGAAAGCCTGATCGCCCATGTGGTCCCTGAGCAACTGGCGCCGCCAGCGCACCCTCGCCAAACACCCCGTCCCCGAGGAAACCTGGCAACGGGTGCGCCAACAACTGAGCTTCCTCGACGGCATCAGCGCCGCCGAGGACCAGTGGCTGCGGGAAGCCAGCGTGCTGTTCCTGCACGATAAACACCTCACCGCCCTGCCCGGCGTCGAACTGCACCAGGAACAACGCCTGCTCCTCGCCGCCCAGGCCCAATTGCCGCTGATGCACCTGGGCGAACTGAACTGGTACCAGGGCTTCCACGAAATCGTCCTCTACCCCGACGACTTCCTCAGCCCCCAGCGCTACCGCGACGCCAGCGGCATCGAGCACGAATGGGACGGCGAACACAGCGGCGAAGCCTGGCCCCAAGGCCCGATCATCCTGGCCTGGGACGGCGTGATGGCCAGCGGCGGCTGGGACGGCTACAACCTGGTGATCCACGAACTGGCGCACAAACTCGACATGCTCAACGGCGACGCCAACGGCCTGCCGCCACTGCACGCCGGCATGCGCGTCAGCGACTGGGCCGAAGCCATGCAACAAGCCTTCGACGACCTCGACCGCCAACTGGACCAGAACCCCGACGCAGAAACCCTCATCGACCCCTACGCCGCGGAAAACCCGGCGGAGTTCTTCGCCGTCACCAGCGAATACTTCTTCAGCGCCCCGGACCTGCTGCACCAGGCCTATCCAAAGGTCTATGAACAGCTCAAGGCCTTCTACCGCCAGGATCCTTTGGCCCGGCTGCGGCAACTTCAGGCCGAAGATCCGGTCTATCAGGCGTCATACTAAGGTCTCTACGACCCTGGTAACGTGGCATCAGCGGCCGAATATGCCTATAATCGCCGCCACTTTTTGGTCAATCCGACCAGTCATTTGGTCAACTAACGGGGGCACCGCCCAATGAGCTACAGCAAGATTCCGGCTGGCAAAGACCTGCCGAACGACATCTACGTCGCGATCGAAATCCCGGCCAACCACGCCCCGATCAAATACGAAATCGACAAAGACAGCGATTGCCTGTTCGTTGACCGTTTCATGGCCACCCCCATGTTCTACCCGGCCAACTACGGTTACATCCCCAACACCCTGGCCGACGACGGCGACCCCCTCGACGTGCTGGTCGTGACCCCATACCCAGTTGCCCCAGGTTCGGTCATCCGCGCCCGTCCAGTCGGCATCCTGAACATGACCGACGACGGCGGCGGCGATGCCAAAGTCATCGCAGTACCGCACGACAAGCTGTCGCAACTGTACGTCGACGTGAAGGAATACACTGACCTGCCACCGCTGCTGATCCAGCAGATCGAGCACTTCTTCGCGAACTACAAAGACCTCGAAAAAGGCAAGTGGGTCAAGATCGAAGGCTGGGCCGGCGCAGACGCCGCCCGCGAAGCGATCACCAAGTCGGTTGCCGCCTACAAAGGCTGAAACAAACTTGATCAAGAACCCCGGTTTGCCCCGGGGTTTTTTTATGTCTTAATGGTTCCTAATACAAAATCGTATTAACACTGTTTAACTGCGTTTAGCCCGCGCCTTTCAAATCCTGCAAACGGAAAGATCGTCTTATATATTTGCACGACTTGTTTATTGCCGAAAACATCGTCGCCCCTAAACTTTCCGTTTATGAAAAAGATCTCCAGTGGCGACCGCTTCAGAGCCCTTCTAAAAGAAGCCCATATCCGTTCCGCCGACTTCGCGAAGTTATACGGCGTGAAATCCCAGCACGTGAACAACTGGTTCAACCGTGGCATCCCACCCCGGCGCATCCACAGCATCGCCAGCCTGCTGACCGTCAGCCCAGAATGGCTCGCCCACGGCGAAGGCCCGCAAACCCCTTTGGGCCTGGGCCCCGGCACCACCTACGACGCCGCCGAAGTCCAAGGCGTCTACAGCGTGGTGGAACCCACGGACATTGAACTGCCCTTCTACAAGGAAGTCCCCATCGCCCCCGGCGAAACCAAAACCCACATCACCGAAATCCCCGACCAATCCATCCGCCTGCCCCGCAGCCACCTCGACTCCCTGGAAATAAACCCCAGTGACGCCATCTGCACCACCATGGTCGGCGACAGCATGGCCGAACGCATCGCCGACGGCTCCACCCTCGCCATCGACCGCGGCCTGACCCAAATCGTCGACGGCCAAATCTACGCCCTCGAACACGACGGCATGCTCCGCATCAAATACCTGCACCGCATCCCCGGCAACCGACTGCGCCTGCGCAGCCACAACAGCGCGGCTTACCCAGACGAAGTCTTCAGCGCCGAACAGATCGACACGCAAAACATACGGGTGATCGGCTGGGTGTTCTGGTGGTCCACCCTCAACAAACAGAGACCGCCGGTGTGCGACTAACCCACCCGAACGGAAAGACAGGCAAAGCGCCTCGTGCCGAGGAGCTTTATGGTGAGAAGCTTTTGTGGCGAGGGAGCTTGCTCCCGCTGGGCTGCGCAGCAGCCCCTGCTTTTCACCCTGAATCCCCCTAACCCAATGATTCCACACCACTTACCACTGGGATTCTGCCAAAAACCCGAGTATCCTCCGCCCCACATTTGCGAGCCCACGCCTCGCACCGACAAGGCAGATCACTTTCTGACCAAGTCCCACAGCCGGCCGCAAGAGCCGGATGTACGTTTTGAAGGCTGGTGAGGTTTGTCAAAAACGAACTGAGTTAGTCAACGAGAAGCCGGCCATAAGCCGGCTTTTTAATGCAGGCTTGAAATTTATTCTCACTTTCCAAACCTTTTACAGCCTTATTGTATGAAGGTTTTTGTAGAAGTGGCTGCTCTGGTCGCTGAGAACCTAGTCCCTCTGGACAGACCCTTTGGATGCTAGCTTCCATGAGTGAGCTAGGAAAAACATAACCATGTCGATGATTGCCCCTACTCCTTAAGGGCGTGGTGCAGTTGAGAAAGGCATTCGGATCCTCGCTTGATCTCACACTCCCAAACGGTAATAACCCTCCAGCCGAGGGACCTCAAGGCGTAAACATTTTCGAGGTCTCTCTCAACATTTCTGGAGAATTTTGCTGCCCAGAATTCGCTCCGGGTCTTAGGTGTAGTAGCGTAGCGACACCCCGCATGGCGATGCCAAAAACATCCATGTACAAATATACAGGTCCGTAGCTTGGGAATTACAATGTCAGGCTTCCCAGGGAGGTCCTTGCGGTGCAGGCGGAAGCGGTAACCATTGGCATGAAGAAACCGGCGCAGCGCGAGCTCAGGCTGCGTATTTTTGCCAGTTATTGCTGCCATCATCCTCGACCTGGTCTCTTTATCTACAACATCCACTTTCGATTACCTTTGGCAGATGTAGCTCATGAATTGTGACAACCCTTTACAGGTCGTGGATCTCTTTGCCGGCCCCGGCGGCCTAGGTGAAGGGTTCTCTTCACTCAGTGAGGGCAGAAGCTTTGATATATTAGTCTCTGCCGAGATGGATCCGTTCGCTCGATCTACACTGAGACTTCGTGCATTTTATCGAGCGCTAAAAAAATACAACCCAGCAGCCCTTGCCGATTATTATTATTACTGCGAAACGGCTGGTGTGGCACAACCTTGGACCTCAGACAGTTATAAAGAATGGCAACATGCCGACGCCGAAGCTCGTCAAATTAAACTCGGAAGCGTAGAAGGAAATGCCGAACTAGATCGGATTTTGGAGAAACGATTGGATACCAGTAAACCTTGGGTATTAATTGGTGGGCCTCCTTGTCAAGCTTATTCAATTGTTGGGCGCGCGCGCAACAAAGGAAATGTCGACTATAAGGCGGAAGATGATCATCGTCATTTTTTGTACCGGGAATACCTGCGAATAATCCAGAGCAAGCGCCCTGCTGTATTTGTCATGGAGAATGTCAAAGGTATTCTTTCCTCAAAAGTTGGTGGCACGCAAATTTTCCCACAAATACTCCAAGATCTTGCCGACCCTGACGCGGCACTGGGAATAAAAAACGGAACTGGTAAAAAATATAAAATCTGCTCTTTAGTTTCAGATGACATCTATGAGTCTGGCATGACGCCAGACTCTATAGACTTTAATAATTTTATAATACGAGCGGAAGATTACGGCATTCCGCAAGGTCGCCACAGAGTTATACTAGTAGGCGTATCCGAGGATTATGTTGATGGCATAAGCGAACACAAACTTGCATCCGCTCCACCGGTCACCGTCAGGGACGTTCTTGGCAACCTCCCTCCGCTGCGCAGTACGCTTTCCAGAGGAAATGATACCCCAGACAAGTGGTGCAACGAAATTTTGGGACATCTCGAAACCCTATATAAGGATCTTATTTCGTCCGAAAACAAGGATCTCACTTTAGAGATGAACCTTAGGATATTTCGAGATTCATTTTCGGGCGGACGTTTAAACAATGGAGGACTACGTGTTAAAAAAACCAGCTCTTGGAGTGGAGCAGTAAACACGGACGAATTAAATTCTTGGCTTACAGACTCTAAATTAGGCGTTTGGCTCAACCACGAAGCCCGAAGCCACATGAGCGCAGATCTTAAGCGCTATATTTATGCGTCAGTCTTTGCGCAGGCTCATCATTATTCCCCAAAGGGTCACCAAGAATTCAATCTTCCTGGATTAGCGCCCGATCATAAAAACTGGGAAAGTGGTAAATTTAGTGATCGTTTTCGGGTTCAAATTGATCGCCAGCACTCTTCCACCATAACCAGCCACATCTCGAAAGATGGACACTATTTCATTCATTACGACCCTAATCAGTGTCGCAGTTTGACTGTAAGGGAAGCGGCCAGATTACAAACCTTTCCCGATAATTATTTTTTTCTGGGAAATCGCACACAACAATACCATCAAGTCGGCAACGCCGTTCCTCCTCTACTTGCAAGTAAAATTGCGAGAGTAGTCGAGCGTATTATCAAGGGTAGAATTTCCTCCCAGCGTCCCGAAAGGACTGTGGCTTCCATGATCAGCTGAAAACGGGTTGCTATGGTAAATAACGCAATGCGACCAGCGAATCGGACTTGCGATATAGCTAAATTTGTGTAAAGAATGGTGGCCAATAGATGTCATGCCTTGTCGGCTAATCTATGATCAAAGCCATGCTGCGCGGCAGGATGGACTGCAAGGAATTAAAGCTAGCCCGCAGGGGGACAAGGATGCTTCTGTTCGAGACCATTTTGATTGACTTCCGTACCGGAAGGCGGCTGCGATGATAGAGGTTCAGCATCCTCCCCACGCAGCCTCCTTGCTCGAGTCAATGCGATCTATTGGATATACATTGGATTCGGCCGTGGCGGATTTGATAGATAACAGTATTTCCGCCCACGCAAAAGAGATTCATATCGAGTTCCGCCCTAACGATAACCCTTACATCGCGGTTATAGACGATGGGAAAGGTATGTCGCATGAGACGCTGCAGAACGCAATGCGACACGGCAGTAAAAACCCCCTTCTAGAAAGAAGTGGGGAGGATATGGGCCGCTACGGCTTAGGGTTAAAAACCGCTTCCATATCTCAATGTCGACGCATGACAGTCATTTCGAAACAAGAAGCGAATATAAGTGCCTATTGCTGGGACCTTGATGTCGTTATCGAGAAAGGCGCTTGGGTAATGCTTCAGCTGGAAGCATCAGAATACCAAGCTCTACCTCATTTTAATCAGCTTTCGTTGCAGAAAACCGGAACAATTGTATTGTGGCAAAACTTAGACAAGCTACTTATTGGAGAAACAGATCCAGAAAGTGCGCTAGGCATGAAAATGTTGGCCGCTCGCGAGCACTTATCACTTGTTTTCCATAGATTTCTAGCTAAAGAAGGAAGCAAACCTAAAATTTCAATAGCTTTGAACGGCTCTTTAATTGTGCCGTTTGACCCGTTCCTTAGCCATCACAAAGCCACACAGCCACTGGACGAGGAGATTTTTTCCGTAGAGGGCAAGAAGGTTGTGGTCAAACCTTTTATCTTGCCCCACATAAGCAAACTTAATAATAACGACACACAACTTGTTGGTGGAACCGAGGGAGTTCGAAGCCAGCAGGGTTTCTATATTTACAGAAATAGACGACTAATTATTTGGGGCACATGGTTTCGCTTGGCGCGAAAAGATGAGCTGAGCAAACTTGCACGCGTTCGGGTGGACATTCCAAATGCGCTTGATCATCTTTGGACCTTAGACATAAAAAAATCGGCTGCCCACCCGCCTGAGATAGTCCGATTAAATCTGAAGCGAACCGTAGATAGAATTAGAGCCGTAAGTGGGCGAACAATTACTTTTAAAGGCCGAAAAGTCTCTGACTCTGAGGTCGCTGCTGGATGGAATGAGGTTATCGATAGATCAGGGGTCCGATTCGACATCAATCGAAAGCACCCAATAATTTCAGAGTTCTCTAAATTTCTCAGTAAAGAAGGGCGGATGCAGTTCAACCTGATTCTAGGCGTTATTGAAAGCTCCTTTCCTGCAGACGCCTTGTATAATCGAATGGCGAGTGATATCAGATCTGACTTCGCCAACGATAGTTCAGTCGAAAGCATTAACGGCATGATCGCGGATCTTCTGAGCAATATGCCTGTGGACTCACCGGCTCGAAAACAACTGCTAATGTCCCTCCATTTGATTGAACCATTTAATTTGTATCCGGCGCTGACAAAAAAAATCATTGAGGAATATGAGTCATGAGTGAGGCTTCCAGGAAGGTATTGTCAGCGAACGCTCGGCGTTTGGAACTAGGTGTTATCACGGCACTGACGGTCGATGGAATTCCAACCGAGGGAGGTATTTTAGACTTAGCCTCCACTCTTCGGTCAATCCCCCCCTATACAGTCACCGATGAAGAGTTTGAAACCGTAATTAAGCGACTTCATGAGGCCCTTACAGTTGACATGGGATTGGGCGATTGTGTTTACGACGAACAAAACCCATGGTTAAGAGCTCGAAAAGCCGAAATCGACCCATTTTATTGGAATCGCTATAAAACAGACCTTTTGAAACAGGGGTGGGGTCCCAAGGTCGTTAACTCACTAGACAAGGTTACAGATGAGATCTTGGATTTAATGGGAGATCCATCGGGTCGCACCGGATGGCCTCGTCGGGGCTTGGTAATGGGCGACGTTCAGTCAGGGAAGACGTCAAATTATACTGGTCTTATCTGCAAGGCAGCGGATGCCGGTTATAAGCTAGTGATTCTGTTGACGGGCACGTTAGAAAGTTTGAGACGGCAAACCCAAGAACGCTTGGACGCGGGCTTCGTTGGGCTTGATAGTTCGGGCGTCGTTAATAACAGAAAACGCCATAGAAAAGAAATCGGAGTAGGACTAATTGACGCCGCGAGGTCAGCTGGGGTTTTCACATCTACAGTAGGTGATTTCAAAGCAACAACTGTAAATCAGTTAGGTTTTAGGTTAAGGGACTATAGGGAACCGGTACTCCTTGTTGTAAAAAAAAATAAGCGGATTCTCGAAAATCTTGCCGACTGGCTGGTTAACTACAATGCAAGCGCGGGGGGGAACATTGACATTCCCCTACTGCTGATTGATGACGAAGCAGATAACGCGTCCATTAATACAAACCCCAAAAAAGCAACTGCGATAAATTCGGCCATACGAGGACTGCTAAAAGTTTTTCCGAGGTCCAGCTACGTCGGATTCACCGCCACTCCCTTCGCGAATGTATTTATAAATCCCGACACCACAAATAATGTTGAGGGGGATGATTTATTCCCTCGTGATTTTATTTACACCTTGGAAGCCCCTACAAACTACGTTGGGGCGAGCCGGATTTTCAGCGAAACATCTGATTTGAAATGCTTAGAGGTAATTCACGATGCGGAAGAATATTTTCCTCGTGGACAAACCTCTGATAGCAACGTAGAGGGAGTCCCCCCCTCTCTAATAGACGCGGTTGTCTGCTTCTTCTTGGTCAATACACTGATGGATATCCGTGCTGGGATGCCAAAGCACAGATCCATGCTAGTAAACGTGAGTCACTTCACATTAATACAAGACCAAGTTAGGGATATCTTGGACCATGAGGTCCGCCTAATGCAGGGTGATATTCAGAATTATGCATCATTGTCTTTCGATGAGGCGATGCAAAACCAAACCATAAATACTCTTTTTAATAAGTTTCAACGGCTTTTTTCCAATTTGGAGGTATCTTGGAGCCAAGTCCAAGCCCAGCTTGTGGCCTCCACACTACCGATTCAAACTACAGCCGTAAACCAAAAAAGTGGACCTGCCAGCCTAGATTACGCCGCCTACAAAGAACATGGACTAAGAGTTATAGCGGTGGGCGGCAATAGCTTGGCACGCGGTTTAACGTTAGAAGGACTATGTGTCAGCTATTTCTACAGATCTACTCAGATGTACGACGCGTTGCTTCAAATGGGGCGGTGGTTCGGCTACCGCGTTGGCTATGAAGATCTGTGTAAAATTTGGATGACTGAGGAAACCGCTGATTGGTATGCTCATATTTCGGAGGCCACCGACGAATTGCGTAATGAAGTGCGTCGAATGCAGAATTCCCGCCTTAAACCAATTGACTTTGGTCTGCGCGTAAGGTCTCACCCTGAATCATTACTTATTACCGCCAGAAATAAAATGCGGGACTCGGACGAAATCATACAAATTATTTCTATAACTGAAGAAAGTTTAGAGTCGCCTAGATTATTGAAAGACCCTTCTATAGTTACCGCGAACTATAAGGAAGCGCAAAGTTTCATACGTTCAGTGATCTCCTGCCCAACTGCAAAACCTGAGAATGGCTCCTTTCCTGTATGGCGGTCCGTGCCGAAACAATTGGTTGTGAAATTCTTAAAGGCATTTGTCAACCACCCCCTTAGCGTCAAACTACAAACATCGAGTTTGGCAGACTTTATCGAGAAATCAGATGATGAAAAGCTCGATCACTGGGATGTGGCTTTACCAACAGGCAGCGGAGATTCAATCAAGTTTTTTGGTGACATAGAAGTCAAAAGGCGAATTCGGAAAATCTCCATTGATGGAAATATCAAAGCCTTGCTTGTTAACGGAAATAAACTTCGAGTGGGCTCTGCAGGTGATGAGAAAGTTGGATTATCTGAAGCTGAAGTTAAGGCAGCAGACCTTCGCTTCCGAAGCGAGTCCAAGAAAAGCGTTCAAACAATACCAGGTAAAGCATATGCTGCTGTTAGGCAGGCGCCGCTGCTGTTGATCCATTTGATTCAGCCCAGAGGTGAGAGCAATGAGGAAAGTCCTTATACGCTTCCTTCCGATTGTGATGCGCTGGTGGCAATAGGTCTAAGCTTCCCCTCTCTTAATGTGTCGAGTCACCGAGTCGCTTATCGGATTAATCTTGTTGAACTCAGAAACATTTTGTCTGGAGATAATCCCTCCATTGACGACAACGATGATGAGGACGATGAAGATGATGAATAAGGTTAAATCCATCTGGACGGCGATTAAGTCGGAAGGTGTCGGATCCGGTTTTCGCCGAATTGACGCGGAGCATTTGCTTGATTTTTACGCTGGTGTGGATTCAATAGGCCGGCTCACACTCTTGTTGATTACACAAAAAAAACCTAGTGTTGAGTTGGAACTCCAATCAGTAAAAATTCACAGCGCGCTCCGAGATGACAACCAATGGTCTCTACTTTTCATATTAGAAAAACCTGAGCTTTCCGAGTTGTTCTTGCTCTTCTGCGGAGACCTAATTGAATCCTCACGTCAATGTGGGGAGAAATCTAGAGGCCTTCCATTCGTTTTAGCTCGTCTTGTTAGCTGGCGCTTGCTATTTGAGCGAGGGAATTTCGATTTATTGACCGAAGGGCAAGTTCGAGGGTTGACCGGTGAGCTTCTTCACCTAAAGACACTAATTGGGACTATTAGCGCATCAGCGGCAGTTCAGAGCTGGAAAGGGCCTGATCGAGCTGATCAGGACTTCCAATTTGAAAAAAATGCGTGGGAGGTCAAGACAGTTTGGCCAGCGACCAATGAGGTTATAATAGCCTCAGAAAGACAACTTGACTTCACCCACCGAGAGTTGGAGCTCGTCGTTATCGAGCTCGGAAGTGGATCTGAGGATACGGAAGCTGGCTTCACACTTAATCAGTTGATTGATGAAATTCGAAGGATAATTAAATCAGATTTTGACACATATTTAGCGTTTGAAAGTTCACTACTGAGATCTGGCTATGTTATACGCCCTGAATATGATGCGTGGGTAATGACTATAGGCAAAGTAACCCGTTATAAAGTCAGCACTGGTTTTCCCTGTATTCGCCCACAAGATCTATCGACAGGAATTCGTAGTGTCAAATACAAACTAAACCTCCAAAGCTGCATACCTTTTCAGATATAGCGAACGAGTAAGTTATATGGATCTCCTCACATTTCATAAAGACATCATAGAGACCGTCCGTTCAAAAGCCGAATCTTCGCGCGACTTCATTCGCACCGCATTTGTGGAGGAGTGCGGAGAGAGGCTGGTAGAGGCGGAGGAGCTTCTCTCCTTCGAAATGTGCAGATTTGAGGGGGTCAATGGAAAGCGCAAAAGGCTTCGAGTGGACGGCTATTCATTCGATGATGCCGACAACTCGATGGCTCTTCTGATAGCTGAATTTTTTAATGAGGATGAAGTGCCCTCGTTTATTACTTCCGATGCAAAGGCTGCACTCGGTGATTTGCGTGCCTTTCTTGAAGAGGCATTGGAGGGCAACTTAACTGACGGGAGTGTAGACGAAAGCCAACCAGGCTTTGGCTTCGCATGTGACTTAATGAATTGGCATTCGAAAATAACGAAATATCGTTTCTATTTCGTTAGCGATGGCATGCTAAAAACTCGTCAGAAAGGATGGCCTGAAGATGCTGTGAGCGGTACCCCTGTCGAGTTCCACATCTGGGATATCGGACGATTCCATTCAGCTTATATCTCAGCTACTGGGCGCGATGATCTTGTTGTTGACTTTTCGACAAATAAAACGAGTGGTCTGAAATGCCTTGCTGCTGCCGAATCCCAGGGAGACTATAGCGCTTATCTTTGCATGATTCCCGGCGACACTTTAGCGGATATATACGACATTTACGGCAGCAGATTGCTTGAAGGTAATGTTCGAACATTTTTGAGTACAAAAGGCAAGGTTAACGCTGCAATACAAAACACGATTCGTAATCAGCCTGAAATGTTTTTTGCATTCAACAATGGAATTGCGGCGACGGCCGAAAATGTTGTAATAGAAGAGGATGCGGGGGGGACGCGTATTCGAAGCGCGGTGAACCTTCAAATTGTAAACGGAGGGCAAACCACGGCATCGTTAGCGTTTGCAAAAAGAGGTGGTACTGCACGTAAAGACTGCTTGGACCTCTCTAAAGTTATGGTGCAGATGAAGCTTTCTGTTCTGCCTCCGGAAAAAGCTGGGGAGTTAACTCCGGAAATTGCACGTTACGCGAATAGCCAGAACAAAGTTAGCGATGCAGACTTTTTCTCCAACCACCCGTTTCATATTCGCCTTCAAGAATTTTCTCGCCGACTGTTCACCTCTCCCAAAACCGGGGCACAATTTGGGACACATTGGTTTTATGAGCGAGCTAGAGGTCAGTATTTTAATGAACAAGCCAAGCTCACAAGCGCACAAAAAAACCACTTTTTAGTACAAAATCCAAAAAACCAGCTATTTACAAAAACCGATGTTGCAAAATATGAAAATAGTTGGCGTGAGCAACCCCATAGAGTAAGCATGGGAGCGCAAAAAAACTTTATATTTTTTGCTGACATCATTTCAAAATCTTGGATATCGGACGGCAAGACTTATAATGAAGAGTACTTTCGCAGCCTAGTTGCTCTAGCTATAATCTTCAGAAAAACGGAGTCTCTGGTTAGCCAACAAACATGGTACCAAGGAGGGTATCGTGCAAACATCGTAACTTACTCGATCGCCAAGCTTCATAATTTGATATCTGAGGATGCACTGGGCAAGCAATTCAACTTCAGAACTATTTGGGATCTACAGGCTGTTCCGCAGGCACTATGCGACCAACTTTCTATAATTGCAGAAAAAGTTTTTCTCGTGCTTACCGATCCTGACAGACCCAAAGATAACGTCACTGAGTGGGCAAAAATGCAAGCCTGCTGGGAACAAGTAAAAAATACCAAAGTAAAGCTAGTTTCAAACTCAGATGAATTTCTTCAGGATGTGCGCCTCTCTGTTGAGGATGGAAAAAAATCGAAGACGATGCAAAAAACTGATGACGGCATACAACTTCAAATTATGGTCGTAGACTTGCCCGGCGCGGAATGGACACGACTATTAAATTGGGGGATCAAGAAGGGGAAACTTTCGCCCAAGCAAGTTAGTCTATTGAGTATCGCAACTCAAATCCCCCATAAGCTTCCTACGGAACGCCAGTGTATCGAACTTTGGAAATTACGGGGACAGATGATTGAGGACGGCTATCTTGCCCTATGAATACATGAAACTTTATTGATCAGTCTTTTTTGTATCCACCCTAGTTTTCGTAAAGGTCTTGCTATGCAAGACCTTTTGTTGCCGAAGGACAGCTTGCGCCCCGCTCTACCTCACCTCAACAATATCCAAAGCCCGATTCGCCAACAGTTCACTCACCTCAATCACCTGCAAAATACCCATCGCAACACGCCGTCGCGATCCCTCAAGATCGAACACCAAATCACTGATCATTGCATTCGCCGAAGCCAGGTTTTCGCTGAGATGGGCAAGCAGACATTCCGAATCAACATCCGGTGCGATACGGAAGATGGTGTTGGGTTTGTCGGACGTTTCTTTCTTCGGCGTAGGCTTCAGATAAAAATCCAAAGCCCGGTTCGCAGCATCATCGAGCTTCTTGTTACGAGCAGACTGAACGCGAGACACAGCTTCGTCGGTAGCTGGCGGGTTCGGTGTAATCTTGACCATGGTAAAGCTCCTAGAGTCTGTTGGAGCTACCACCCTTCGCTGCGAAACGAAGTATGGGGTGGCAGCTGTACGCGGGTTCGCAGACCGGGACTCTAGGGACCGGCAGACCCGAAGGTCTCCCACGCACAGCCACCTCTGACGAAATCACAGACATGGGCGATCTGCTTTTCGAAGGTGACGTTGTGCGCCTATAGAGTCCGGGCTGCGAAACCCGATCACTGATGAGCAGTGACGGATTCAAACTACCGAGGGGACTCAAGGTGCACAAGCCGGCGGATTCTGGCGTAGTTGTAGGCAATGGCGCAAGGCGATGTCGGTCTTGGCTAGTCTCGTGGAGTCACGATAAACAGTTGGCCGGAAGGTTGCTGACACACAGCCATCGCGAGCAGGCTCGCTTCCACAGAGGAGCAGCATGTGTGCATATGTCGCTGCTGGCGACATGACGATAGAACGTGTCGCTGAAATCAATAAATGGCGACACGTCAGGCACTTCAAACATAGGACTGGCGGAGCGGGTTTACTCGTGAATGCGGTGCGTCAGCGTCAAGTATGTTGGCCAGCATGGCGCGTCACGAGCAAGGAGCGACGCTGCGGTTGGGGAAATTGTGCAAGAGGTACTTGCACAACTTCTCTATCGGCTTTACGTCTGTGACTAGGACTCGCGCGCCCCGGAACGCTGCTCGGCCAGGATGTCCTCAACCGTGCGTTCATGACCTGCCTTCACCAGTTTCAAGTCGTATCCGGCCGCTTCCAATAACCGGACAAGGGCCGAGACCCATTGTTTCCATACGCGCCACCGTTGAACGTGAGACGCCAGCGCGACTGGCCAAGGCTTCCTGGCTCAAACGGGCCTCCCCTCGAGCCTGTTTCAGCATTTCGGCCACATCAAACAGGGTGGTCATTTGTAGCCCTTGAGCATCAAAAATCCATATTTATCTAATTACTGTAGCCGTGGAGACACAACGCCACGTGTATTTTGATTCGTGATTAGTGCAGCACCTTGTTGCACAAATGGATCGACGATTTTCTGGATGTTTCTAAACCTGACAGCCTTTTATCCAATCTCTCGCCTACAAAAAAGGCCTTGCCATGCAAGACCTTTTTTCACACCCGGGGTAAGCGCGGCCCCTTGTTACCTCACCTCAACAATATCCAAAGCCCGATTCGCCAACAACTCACTCACCTCAATCACCTGCAAAATCCCCAACGCAAAATGCCGTCGTGATCCCTCAAGACCAAACGCCAAATCATTGATCATGGCATTCGCCGAAGCCAGGTTTTCACTGAGATTGGCAAGGAGACATTCCGAATCAACATCAGGTGCGATACGGAAGATGGTGTTGGGTTTGTCAGACGTTTCGTTCTTCGGCGTAGGCTTCAGGTAGTAATCCAACGCCCGGTTGGCAGCCTCATCAAGCTTGTTGTTACGAGCAGACTGAGCGCGAGATACATGCTCATCTGCGGTCGGAGGGTTCGGTGTAATTTTTGCCATCGACTTAGGTTCCTGTAAGTGATGCTGCAGCCACCTCGCGACTAAACGAGAGGGCGGCAGCTGTGCGCAGGTTAGTCGACCGGTGAACCTAAGAATCCCGGCGCGCCCGGGGGCGCCCTGCGCACAGCCACCATCAATACAGGAACAGCAAAGCCTGTCCGACGGAGACTTGGTACGCCTTAGGTTGAGACGGGCGACTAAACCCGATCACTGATGAGCAGTGACAGGACCCAAACTACCGACGCGACCCAAGACGCACAAGCCGGCGGATTCTGGCGTAGTTGTAGGCAATGGCGCAAGGCGATGTCGGTCTTGGCTAGGCTCGTGGAGACGCGATAAACAGCTGGCTGGAAGGTTGCGGATGCACCGCTATCGCGAGCAAGCTGGCTCCCACAGAGGTGCTTGTGTACATACGTCGAAGGGGAGTGCATTCGCGACTGGCTGCATCCTTGCAGCCAGTCGCGAGCGGGTTACGACTCGTTGTTCAACGGGGCTTGCGACCACCATCGCAATAAATCAGGCGGGACATCTCGATCATATCCACAACGGTTTTGTCATCGACCTCAAACCCGCTGCCTGAAACCCCTGTATTGCTACTACTTAAGCGTAACGTCGAGCATCGGCGGAATGTACCCATAGTCGTACTCAGCCACCACAAACGTCTGCTGCCCTTTTATTTTCAAGCCCACCGTGGGGGCCTCGGTGCCACCCACACGAATCTGCGTGCCGGTTTCATCGGTCGGTACGCTGTCGATAAAGGAGGTCACCAGGCCGTTTGGCATTACATAGTGCGAGTAGGTCTGGAATGGCTGGGAGGACGGGTTGCCCAGTACCAGGCCGGAACCGTTGAGCGGCACGTAGGGGCCGAACAGCGAGTCCGCGACGAAACCGTACACGCCGTCCGGTCCGGTCACGCCGTCGGCATAGGTGAAGGTGTGGCTGATCGTGAACAGGTAGTACTTGCCATCC
Source organism: Pseudomonas sp. NFACC08-1 (assembly GCF_900106735.1). Taxonomy (NCBI): domain Bacteria; kingdom Pseudomonadati; phylum Pseudomonadota; class Gammaproteobacteria; order Pseudomonadales; family Pseudomonadaceae; genus Pseudomonas; species Pseudomonas sp. NFACC08-1. The sequence goes on from NZ_FNNL01000016.1 coordinate 123,447, forward strand.
TGGAACACGAAGTGCGGGCGTTCGGTCTGGTCGTTGACGCCCACGGCCGTCAGCAGGGGCGGCAACATTTCCCAGTCGTCGCCGTCGGCGTCGCGGGCCACGGCGATGCCAACGCAGGCGGTCTGGAAGCGCGAGTTGCCGACATCTTCATAACCCGGCGGTACGTCGCCGATTTCGGCCTCGCCCACTTTGTGCGAGCCGCGCTCACCGGCCACGTTGCCCTCGAACAGCATGTACAGCTTGCCATCGTTCGGGTCGCGGAAAGGCCATGGGTCGCGGAAACCCCAGAAGGCATTTTGGGCTTCGGTCTGGTACATCTTGCCGTCGGCCTCGAACAGCGGCTTGACCTTCTCGAAGCCGACCATGCTGACACCGTGTTCAGTGGTCACGACCCGACCGCGCACCTTGACGATGGTCGCGCCTGGGGTGACGGCGGTGTAATACAGGTCCACTTCGCCTCGGTCGTTCAACAGAATCGGGGTGCCGGCCCATTCGCGAGCGGTCGGCGAAACCCCTTCGGCCATCACGCGGCCACCGAATTCCCAGTTCTTGCCGGTACGAGAAAACCAGTAGTACATCTTTGCTCGACCGTGACGATCGTTCCAATCGCGGAGGATGTCGTAGTTGCCGTCCTCATCAAGGTACGCCGGGTCGTTTGGATGACGATCGGCTGTCAGGGTGAAGATCACCGACCAGCCATCGACGGACGTCACGTTACCGTCCAAGTCGCGCAGGGGCATGGTGTCCCAGATGAACACGTCGTTGTTCAGTACCGGGAAATCCGCGCTGACCAGCGGCTGCGTGGTGGTGGGATCGTCCGCCCGGACTTTCAGCGCATCAGCGCGGGTCCAGAGGCTGGGTTGATGGGGGGTTACACCGAATTTTTCAGTGGTGGTTTTCATAAGGTAATACCTCGTCCATGAATGGATTCAAATAAATGATGCTTGAGAAGTACTGGATGCGCATACAGTGAAGCCACCTTATAGAGGCTTATGCATGCGGGTCAAGCAAAAAATGCATTTGTGCATAATTTGGTTTTTTCTTAAGGCTGATACGTTTCAGCTTTGAACGTTTGCAGAAGTTAGTTCACGGGAAGATCGACGACGTTGCCGGCACGCTCGGTGCTCTGGGCCGCTATGCAGTGGAAAGCTTGCGGAACTGGCAACAGGTGGAAGTAATGCATAGAGGGATTGGTCGACTGAGCTTGGGCGTCGTGCGCAAAGCTCAACAAGGCGGGGAGTCAGCGGTTCTGAGGGTGACGGGTGTATCGCTATCGCGAGCAAGCTCGCTCCCACAGGGTATGCGGTGGCTGTGCGGTTTGTGCAGAAAAGCATCAGGCAGGTGACCAAACCTGCCCGATGCCAACGACCTGACCTGTTATCCCAACGTATTCAAACAAACCACCTTCGGCTGGGTCATTTCCTCATACGCAAACCGCACCCCTTCCCTGCCCAAACTGCCGTACTTGGAACCGCCAAACGGCATCGCATCGAAACGAAAATCCGAAGAGTCGTTGATCATCACGCCGCCCGCCTCGATTCGCCGTGCAGCGCTCATCGCGGTGCTGAGGTCGTTGGTAAAGATCCCGGCGTGAAGGGCGTATTCAGGTTCGTTAGCCAACGCAATGGCTTCATCGAACGTGTCGAACGGCTGCAACACCACCACCGGGGCGAAGGCTTCATTGCGCCAGAGTCGGCTGGAATGATCGACATTTTCCAATACGGTGGCGGCGTAGCAGGTGCCTTGGCGGCGGTGGCCGCAGAGTAAGGTGGCGCCTTGTTGCAGGGCTTCGTTCACCACCTGTTCGGCGTTCTGCGCGGCCTGCTGGGTGATCATCGGGCCGATGTCGGTGTTGGCGAGCAGTGGGTTGCCGACGACGAGGGCTTGGGCCTTTTGGACGAAGCGTTCGCGGAAGGCGGCGTAGATCGGGGCGTGGATGAGCAGGCGTTGGGTGCCGATGCAGTTTTGCCCGGCGGCCCAGAAGGCGCCGGAGAGGCAGCTGTCGACGGCGGCGTCGAGGTTGCAGTCGGCCATGACGATGACCGGGGCGTTGCCGCCGAGGTCCATGGCGAGTTTTTTCAGGCCGGCGGTGCGGGCGATTTGTTCGCCGGTGACGAAGCCGCCGGTGAAGGAGATCATTCGCACGTTGCGGGCGGCGACCAGGGCCTTGCCCAGTTCCGCGCCGCCGGTGGCGACGGTGACCACGGTTTCGGGCAGGCCGGCGGCGACCAGGTACGAGACTAGTTTGAGGGCTGACAACGGTGCCAGTTCGGACGGTTTCAGGATGACGGCGTTGCCGCCGGCAATGGCCGGGCCGAGTTTGTGGGCGACCAGGTTCAGCGGGTCGTTGTAGGGGGTGATGGCGACGATCAGGCCCAGGGGTTCGCGGGTGAACCAGCCTTTGCGCGATTCGGCGCCTTCGTAGGCATCGAACGGTACGATTTCGCCGGCGTTGCGCTTGGCTTCTTCGGCGGAGAGTTTGAGGGTGTTGACGCAGCGTTTGACTTCTTTTTCCGCCTGCTTGAGGGTCTTGCCGGCTTCGTCGACGATCAGCCGGGCGAAGGCTTTGGCGTCGCGTTCGATGTTCAGTGCCGCTTGTTCGAGGATGCTGGCGCGGCGATGACGGGGGAGCGCGGCGCAGGCTTTTACGCCGCTGCGTCCAGTCTCGAGCAGTTGCGGGACTTCTGAGGCGCACACGTCGGCGACGGTGCCGACGATGCTGCCATCAAATGGGTTGAGGACTTCGATGTGCGGTTCGACGACCGCCAAGGCCAGGCGCGATACGTTCACAGGTTGTACTCCTGTTTGCGGGTTGCCGATTGGTGGATGTGAATGATGTCCGACAGCAGCGCGAAGGCGGTTTCGGTGCGGCCTGCGCCGGGTCCCGAGACGGTGACGGCGCCGAGCAGTTCGCTGGAGAACGACACAGCGTTGGTGGCGCCGCTGACGCTGGCCAGTGGGTGGTCGTTACTCAGCAGGCGCGGTTCGACGCTGGCGCTGATGGAGCCGTCGGCCTGGCGCGTGGCGGCGCCGATGAGTTTCCAGCGGGCACCGTCGTGGCGGGCTTTTTCGATGTCGGCGAGGCTGAGGGCGGAGATGCCGCGGCAGGTGACGTCGTTGACGGTGAGCTTGGCGTCCAGCAGTTCGTTGGCAAGGATGACGACTTTGAGGCGCACGTCATGGCCTTCGACATCCGCCGTTGGGTCGGCTTCGGCGTAGCCCAGTTCTTGGGCCTTTTTGACTGCTTCGGCAAATCCCGATCCGCCTTCCATGCAGGTGAGGACGAAGTTGGAGGTGCCGTTGAGGATGCCTTCGAAACCTGTGATCGAGCTGCCGGCCAGGGATTGTTTGGCGAGGCGAATGACGGGGGTGCCGCTCATGACCGAACCTTCGTATTCGAAGGCGACGTTGTTGCGCTGGGCCAGGGCCTTGAGTTCGGCGCCGTGCAGGGCGATGGGGCCTTTGTTGGTGGTGACCACGTGCTTGCCGCGCTCCAGGGCCCAGCGGCAGAACGAGGTGGCGGGCTCGCCGTCCACCGGGTTGGTGAAGGTGGCTTCGGCGATGATGTCGGCGCCGCAGTCTTTGATCACGGCTTCGTTGAGGGCGTCGACGGTGCCGCCGGGCAGTTGAGCCATGGCGCCTTGGGTGGCTGGCAGTCTGGCCAGCGACGCGGCGTCGAGGCCGTGGCGGTCCATCACCGAACCGAGGAACAGGTCGGTCACGCCGACGATTTTCAGGGTGAAGCCGAGGTCGGTTTTCCACTGCTGGTTGCGCTCGGCAATCAGTTGAGCCAATGCCCGGTTCACACCGCCGAAGCCGACCAGCGCCAGTTTGTATTCAGTCATTTTTGTTATGTCCTTGATCCGGGGGTGGGTTGTTGGGATCTAGGTTAGGGGGGTGGGGTGGGCAGTGAAATATGCCAATTTGCTCTATTTTTTGGGCGTTTTGACCAGGGGGCGGGCAAAGCGGTAAGCATGCTTGTTCCACTGGCCAGGCACATTCCCCTGTGGGAGCGAGCTTGCTCGCGATGGGGCCAGGTCAGGCACATCGATGGTGGCTGGTGTACCGCTATCGCGAGCAAGCTCGCTCCCACAGGTTTTCTCGGTGCCTGGTCCATTGGTGTCAGGAAATCCACCTGCTTGGCTGGCGCACCGCCGGCCGCTCTTGTGGCGAGGGAGCTTGCTCCCGCTGGGCTGCGCAGCAGCCCCTGGAATTGGCCAGCGCGGTGGGTCAGGTAGATTGCGGTCAATCGGGTTGGGGCTGCTTCGCAGCCCAGCGGGAGCAAGCTCCCTCGCCACGGGGGTTGTGGTGGTTGGGCACATTCCTCCTGTGTGCGAGCATGCTCGCGATGGGGCCAGGTCAGGTACATCGATGGTGGCTGGTGTACCGCTATCGCGAGCAAGCTCGGTCCCACAGGTTTTTCAGTGCTTGGTCTATTGGTGCTGGGCATGCACCTGCTTGGCTGA
>NZ_FNNL01000016.1:128202-135622 GCF_900106735.1 Pseudomonas sp. NFACC08-1
CTGGAATTGGCCAGCGCGGTGGGTCAGGTGGATTGCGGTCAATCGGGTTGGGGCTGCTTCGCAGCCCAGCGGGAGCAAGCTCCCTCGCCACGGGGGTTGTGGTGGCTGGGGCGTCTGCGGGCATCAGCAGCGGATAGCGCGCCTAGACCACCGACGACAACACAAACGACGTCACGGTGTTCTCCACCCCCGGCAACGCCGAGATCTCTTTCCACACTTTATGCACCCGTTCCGGGTTCGCCGCGCCCACCCGCAGCATCAAATCGAACTCGCCACTCATCACATCGCACTGCAGCACTTCCGGCATGGCCTGCAACGCTTGCAACACCTCGGCACCGCGCATGCGGTCGTAGCGGTAGACGAAGATCACCGCGTTGATGTTCGACGACGCGTGCGCGCCCTCCCCGGTGCGCACGGTGTAGCCCTGGATCGCGCCGTCGCGTTCGAGGCGTTCGATGCGTTGGCGCACGGCGTTGCGCGACAGGTTGACCTTGGCTGCCAGTTCGGCGTGGGCGGCGCGGGCGTTGAGGCGCAGTTCGGCGATGATGCGTTCGTCGAGGGGGTCGAGAATTCGCTTCATGGGGCCTCCGGTTACAGGGCGCCGAGCAGTTGATGGAGGGCACCGAGGTCGTCCGGCTGGAGGCGATGAATCTGCGCCGGGCCATGCTCGGAAACCGGGCGTTGTCGCGCCGCGATGTGGATCCCCAACTCGCCGAGCAACACCGCCGATTTGGCCGGGGAGATCTCGCCCAAGGTCACCATCGGCGCCACCAGGCTGCGCCGGTACAAGCGCGCCGCGAGCACGCCGGTGGCGGTGTGGGGGTCGATGACGTAGCCAGTGTCGCGATGCAGCGAGGTAATTTCCTCCAGCGTCTGTTCATCGCTGACCGCGTACGAGTCGATGATCATCCGCGCCTGCAACCAGAACTCGTTGGCGATGGTCATTTCGCCGTGGGTTTCGAAGGTGTGCATCAGTGCGCTCACGGCCTGGTCGTCGTGCCCATAGAGCTCCCAGAGAAACCGCTCCAGGTTGGAAAAAATCGACAAATCCATGGCCGGCGACAGGGTCTTGCTGGCGCGCAATCGTGAGTAATGGTTCTTCAAAAAGAACTGATGCAGCGCGTCATTCTGATTGGTCGCAACAATCATCTGCGTGATGGGCAAGCCCATCTTCTGCGCGATGTAGCCGGCATAGACTTCGGCAAAGCTTGCCGCCGGCACGCTGAAACCGATGGGCCGCTGGCCGCCGCCCAGTTGCAACACGGCATGGAAATAAAACACCAACTGCGCCATGACGCTGACCCAGTTACTGGAGTTGAAACTGATCGCCTCGTGCTGTCGGAACAGTTGAGTGACCAGGGTCTGGCAGTCATCAAAACTGCCATCGACGGCCACTTGATGGACCCGAGGATGGGCCGTCGCTTGCAGGTCTTGAAGCTGGTCTTGCGGTACACCGGCCTCGGGATAAATCACCACCACATCGGTCTCGTCGCAGTGTTTGAAAGCCTCGATGGCGGCCAGGCCGGTGTCGCCGTTGGTGACACCGACCACCACGGCACGGCGCCCGCGTTTGCGCAAAAAGTACTGCACCAGCCGCGCCTGCAATTGCGCGGCGAAATCCTTCGAGGAGCGGGTCGGCCCATGGAACAATTCCAGGACCCATTCATTGCGATCCACCTGATGCAACGGCGCCAGGGAGCGATGGCTGAACTGGCTGCCGGCCTCCTTGAGCACCCGCTTGAAGTCGGCCTCGGGGATCGCCTCGCCCACGAACGGACGCATCACCCGATAGGCCAGTTCGTCATAGGACAGTGTCGACCAGTTGGCGATGTCCTGGGGTTCGAACTGCGGCAGTTCGACGGGGACGAACAGCCCGCCATCCTCGGCGATGGCCGACAGCACAACTTTTTCGAAATCGACCTGCACGGCTGAATTTCGGGTACTCACATAGCGCATGGTCAACTCCGGATATTCACTTGAAACGGCTCACTTGAAACGATGCGCCTGCTCCACCAGCCAGGTGGAAAACCGCGCCGCGTCCGGGTGTTGCTCGGCCCCGGAACTGCGCACCAGGTAAAACGATTCGCTGGCCTCGATGCGCTGGGCGAAGGGTTCGACCAGACGTCCGTCGCCGAGCATGTCACTCACCATCGACGACCGCGCCAGGGCGATGCCCTGCCCCAGTTCAGCCATGCGCAAGGTGCAGACCAGCGTGTCGAACTGCATGCCGGTCGAGGAATCCACCGAGTCGGCACCGACCATTTTCAGCCAGTAACCCCAACCCTCTTCGTAGCCCAGCACGTGCAGCAATGGATGCTTGGCCACGTCCGCCGGCACCTTCAGCGTCGTCATCAAGGCTGGCGAACACACCGGGAACAAGGTGTCCCAGGTCAGGCGTTGCGACACCAGGCCAGGCCATTGACCGTGGCCCCAGCGAATTTCCATGTCGTCCTCGCCGTCCAGTTCCTTGACCCAGATGTTGCTGATGTAGCGGATGTCGACGTGCGGATGCACCTGGCGAAAATCCACCAGTTTCGGCGCCAGCCAGTGCACGAAAAACGCCAGGCTGCCGCGCACCTTGATTGGCCGGCGCTTGTGCTGGCCAAAGATCTCGTTGGTGCCCACCGCCAATCGCGTGATCGCGTCCTGCACCACCGGCAGGTAGGCCTGGCCCTCTTCGGTCAGGCCCAGGCCACGGGGCAAGCGCTTGAACAGCGCCACCCCAAGGTGACTTTCCAATTGGCGGATCTGCTGGCTGACCGCGCCCTGGGTCAAAAACAGTTCGTCGGCGGCGTGGGTGAAGTTCAGGCAGCGCGCCGACACTTCGAATGCCCGCAGCCAGTTCAACGGGGGCAACGTTTTTTGCTTCATGATCTGGACCTCGTTGACCCCCACGCACCGGGCACGTTTGCCCGACCCGTCGACGCGCCTTAGAACGCGTCGGACGGTTGTGCCACGAGGGCAACCGACAAGCGTCGCTCGCGGCTTTTGCGGGTAATGTAATACACGAAGTAACACCAGGCGATGAACGGCAAGCCGAAGTACAGCGCCACCCGTTGTTCAGGGTCGAAGGCGATCCCGATGCACGCCAGGCTGCAGCACACCAGCGCCCCCAGCGGCACCCACGGATAGCCGCGAACCCGGAACTTGAGATTGCGAATGTCGCCGCCGTTGGCCACATAGTGACGACGGAAAGCGATCTGGCTCGCGGCGATGCTCATCCACACCACCACCACGGCCAGGCCGGAAATCGACACCAGCGCCAGGTAGATGGTGTCGGCGGCAAACACGCTGCTGAGCAACGAAGCGGCGCCGCCGGCCATGCTGACGATGATCGCGTTGAGCGGCGTGCCCATGCGGGTCAGGGCCGAGAACTGCTTGGGCAGGTGGCCTTGGTCGCTGAGGGTCCAGAGCATCCGCGAAGCGGCGTACAACCCGGAGTTGGCCGCCGACAACAGGGCGCTGATGATCACGAAGTTCATGATGTCGGCCGAGTACGGAATGCCGATGTAGGTGAACACTGTGACGAAGGGGCTTTCGACCAGACCGGCTTGCTCGCGGGGCAACAAGGTCGCCAGGACAAAAATGGTCCCGACGAAAAACACCGCCAGGCGCAGCACCGTGGTGCGGATGGCCCGCGGTACATTGCGTTGCGGGTCCTTGGTTTCACCGGCGGCGATGCCAATCAGCTCAGTGCCGGAGAACGCGAAGGACACCGCCAGCAGCGTCATCGCAATCGGCATGAAACCGGTAGGAAAAAGTCCTTCGCGGGTGAAGTTGCTCAAGCCGATGCTGTGGGCCTGGTCGATGTTCAACAGGCCAAGAATCGCGCCACCGCCAATCAGCAGGAACACCACCACGGTCAACACTTTGATCAACGACAACCAGAACTCGGTCTCGGCGAACAAACGCACCGAAATCACGTTGGAGAGGAACACCACGCCGGCGAACAGCGCGCTCCAGATCCACACCGGTGTGTCGGGAAACCAGCGCGACATGAGGATGCCGGCCGCGGTGAACTCGGAACCGATGGCCACCGTCCACGTCAGCCAATACAACCAGGCCACGGTGTAACCGGTGCCCGGGCCTAGAAACCGTGTGGCGTAGGTGCTGAACGAACCGGTTTCCGGCATCTGCACCGCCAGTTCGCCCAGGCACATCATCACCATGTAGACCATCAGCGCGCCAATGATGTAGGCGATCACCGCGCCCATGGGGCCGGCCTGGTTGACGGTATACCCGGACGTGAGAAACAGCCCGGTACCGATGACGCCGCCTAATGCCAACATGACAATATGGCGCGTCTGCATTTCCTGTTTAAAACCGGCACGCGTATTAAGTTGTTGTTCTTTTATGGACATGGTTGTTCTCATGAAAGTTGTTAGGGCGCGCATTAACGTCCGCGACAAGTTATTGGGCAGAGTAAAAGTGCATCGCCACTAAGCTTTATTATTATTCCTATTCATGAACGCCCCACTCACAGCCTTGTGGCGGGGTACCAACTTTCAAACTTCAGCTTGCGGTCTCGATAGGGGCTTCATTGAGTTGCGGGGTGAGGGTCTTTTTGACGAAGGCGAAGGCCTGTTTCAGATCGTCCAATAGATCGTCCGTGTCTTCGATGCCGACCGAAACCCGCACCAAGCCTTCGGAGATGCCCAGGGCCAGGCGTTCTTCCAAGGTGTTCTCGACATGGCTGGTGGTACGGGCCGGACCGTAGATGGTTTCCACCGCGCCCAGGTTGCCCGCGCAATGGGCGAAGCGCAGGCGTGGCAGCAGCAATTTGACCGTGTCCATGCCACCGACCAGGACAAAACTGACGATGGCGCCGAAACCGGACATCTGCGCGCAAGCCACGGCGTGGTTCGGGTGGCTGGGCAAGCCGGGATAATTCACCGCCTCCACCAACGGTTCGGTGCAGAGAAATTCGGCCAGGGCCCGGGCGCTGTGTTGCTGCTGGCGCATGCGCAGTGCCAGGGTCTTCATGCCACGGATGATCAGGTAGGCCGAGAACGGGTCAAGGCTCGCGCCGTTGATTTCCCGATAATGCCGCACCTGGGCCATCAAGGCTTCGCTGCCACACACCAGGCCACCGAGCACGTCGCCATGGCCGCTGAGAAACTTGGTCGCGCTATGAATCACCACGTCCACCCCCAAGGCCAGTGGGCTCTGGTTCAGCGGCGTGGCGAAGGTGTTATCGGCCACGACCACCGCACCGACACGCTTGGCCGCTGCCACCAGGCGCGGGATGTCGAGGATTTTCAGGGTGGGGTTGGTGGGGGTTTCCAGGTAGAGCACCTGGCAACCCTTGGCGATTTCACGCTCCAGATCGTCGTGATCGAAGGTCTCGCACAAGGTCACCGTCACGCCGGTGCGCGGCAGGAACTCTTCGAAGATCTTGTTGGTGCCGCCGTAACTGTCCTTGGTCGACACCACGCGATCGCCATGGGCCAGGAAGGTGTAGAGCACGCTGCTGATCGCCGCCATGCCGCTGCTGAAGGCCACGGCGGACTCGGCCATTTCCAGTTCGCGAATCTTGGCTTCGAGGGTCTCGACGGTCGGGTTGCTCATGCGGCTGTAGATAAAACCGGGGGCCTTGCCCAAGGCGACGTCGTACCAGACGTCGATGTCGTCGTAACCGTACGCGGCGCTGGCCACGATGGGGGTTTGCGTGGCGTTGTAGGGGTGCCTGACCTGCTCCCCACCCCAAACCGCCCGGGTTCCTGCTCCCGCATTATCAAGCCCTGTGCTGTCAGGTTTATTGTTCATTGAGGCTACTCACACTGAGGGGGTGGACGTTGAGCCATCCACCGGATCTGAGGGCCAATATAGGGAAAAGCCGCGCGGCCGAGAAACGATGTTATCGGTGCCAAAGGGGTGGTTTTTTTAATGGCTGGGTGCGAAGCCGCGACCTACAGCTCACCGATAAATCTGTGGGAGCGAGCTTGCTCGCGATGGCGGTGGATCAGCCGCCATTGATGTGACTGACACTCCGCTATCGCGAGCAGGCTCGCTCCCACACTGGTATCCATTGACCTTAACGGCCCGAGTGCCGGCAAAATCAGAACATAGCCGAATATATTTCAAAACACATTAGAGCCCAGCAGTATCTGGGCCATCGTCACTAAGAATCTCAATAATGTGATTCAACCAGGTCGTACCAGAGTCCCAGTCCAGCCAATAACAATAGTTACAAGGCATCTCGTCCATAAGAATCCCCCGAAGCTCTTCTTCACTAATATCCGCTGCCAATAATTTCATAATTTCTTGCTTCACCGCATCAATAGTTTCCGGCACCGAGTCTGATACAAAAAGTCTTATCATCCCATCGGGCTCTGGTGACTCACACATCCAGTCCTGGTGAAAATAACAACCCAAAAACTGAAAAAGACCTGGATATTTATTTCTCATTTTTTTCAACATACCCCGTAAGCAAGTTATATCCAACAGGTGATTCCTTGGACTTTTTTAGCACCAAAGTCACCACTGATAGAGGCTCTAGCTTCCCACTTTTCCGTATAACACCGACTCCAGCCGGAGAAGGAAAGGACTGCTGCAACAAGAGTTTATTTTCCAATTTTTTGTTTAGGAACTCATCAATTTCCGTTTCTTTCATTCTCAATACACTGGAGACCTTTGACTCCGCCGTTGCTCTATCAGGAAATGTCGATGCGGTAGGCACATGAGGCTCTGAATCAAGGCGTTTTCTTAATTGAGCTTCAGAACGACCTATATGCTTTTTCATCAGATGCCCACCCCGAGCCTCATGCGCAGCCAACCCTCCCCCCGGCACAATCTCGCTGAACGGCCCATCAGCCTCGATATCACCCGGGCACTTGCACGCCAACCCCAACGGATCCACCCACCCCGTCGGGTTCACCGTGTAGCGATACCCATTGAGCCCACCCGCCAACTTGCTCGGGTCAGGCGTCAAATAGCGGCCGGTTCCGGGATTGTAGTAGCGGTGCCGGTTGTAGTGCAGGCCGCTTTCCGGGTCGAAATATTGGCCCTGGAAGCGCAGCGGTTGTTCCAGTTGTTCGCCGCCGCCGTGCTGGAGTTCGGTGAGTTGGCCGTAGCCGTTGTAGCGCGCCGACCAGACGATCTGGCCGGCGGGGTTGGTCAGTTCCTGGGGGGTGCCCAGGTGGTCGAGGTGGTAGTAGAACGGGCGGGCGTCGGGGCCTTCGCCGTCGAGCATCACCAGCGGGCGGAAGGAGCCGGGTTCGTAGACGTAGCTGCGGTGGTGGCGCGGGCTGTTTTCGGCGACGACCTGGTCGCCCTGCCAGAAAAATTCCGTGGTCAGGCCGTCCACGGTCTTGCTGATGCGTCGGCCAAAGGCGTCGTAGCGGTAGGAGGTTTCACGCCCATCGGCCGTGGTGACGCCGATCAGGCGGTGCTGGCTGTCGTAGCGGTAGGCGCTGACCAG
>NZ_FNNL01000007.1:0-57403 GCF_900106735.1 Pseudomonas sp. NFACC08-1
CCCCTCTCAAGCTCACTCAATCAACCTGATCCACCGTGTCGCCGGGTTTTAGGGCCGCTTCGCGCCCCAGCGGGAGCAAGCTCCCTCGCCACGGGGGGGGCCAGCCTTACAACTCGATCTTGACGGCCTGCGAAGCCCGGGTCGCCTTGGCGCGGGCGGCTTCGATGGATTCGTCGCGGGCCAGGGCCACGCCCAGGCGGCGCTGGCCGTTGACTTCCGGCTTGCCGAACAGGCGCACGGCGGTGTCCGGCTCGCTCAGGGCGGCGCCGAGGTTGGCGAAAGCGGTCTGGGTCGACTGGCCTTCCACCAGGATCACCGCCGAAGCCGATGGGCCGAACTGGCGGATCAACGGAATCGGCAGGCCGAGAATGGCGCGGGCGTGCAGGGCGAATTGCGACAAGTCCTGGGAAATCAGCGTCACCAGGCCAGTGTCGTGCGGACGTGGCGAGACTTCGCTGAACCACACCTGATCACCCTTGATGAACAGCTCGACGCCAAACAGGCCGCGACCACCCAGGGCCTCGGTCACTGCCTTGGCGACGCGCTCGGATTCAGCCAGGGCCACCGGGCTCATGGCTTGCGGCTGCCAGGATTCCTGGTAGTCGCCTTTCTCCTGACGGTGACCGACCGGTGCACAGAACGTGGTACCGCCGACATGGCGCACGGTCAGCAAGGTGATTTCGTAGTCGAAGTCGATGAAGCCTTCGATGATTACCCGGCCTTTGCCGGCACGGCCGCCTTCCTGGGCATAGTCCCAGGCTTTCTGCACGTCGTCGGCACTGCGCAGCAGACTCTGCCCCTTGCCCGACGAACTCATCACCGGCTTGACCACACACGGGAAGCCCAGGGTTTCGACGGCCTTGCGATAGTCTTCCACGGTGTCGGCGAAGAAATACGGCGAGGTCGGCAGGCCCAGTTCTTCGGCGGCCAGGCGCCGGATGCCTTCACGGTTCATGGTCAACTGCGCGGCGCGGGCGGTGGGGATCACGGTGAAGCCTTCGGCTTCCAGTTCCACCAGGGTGGCAGTGGCGATGGCTTCGATTTCCGGCACGATGAAATGCGGCTTCTCGGCCTCGATCACCGCACGCAGGGCGGCGCCGTCGAGCATGTTGATCACATGGCTGCGGTGGGCCACTTGCATGGCCGGCGCGTTGGCGTAGCGATCCACGGCGATCACTTCAACGCCCAGGCGCTGCAGCTCGATTACCACTTCCTTGCCCAGCTCACCGCTGCCACACAACAAAACGCGGGTCGCGGTGGGCGACAAGGGAGTTCCGATACGGGTCATCTGAAGGTCCTCAAACAGGAGCGGTCGTCGAGGGTTGCACGCCGGGCGAGCTTCCCGTGGGGAGAAAACGCGGCATTTTACATGAACTGCGGGTTTTGGCTTCAGGTGGCGACGGTTTGCTTGCGCAAACGCCAGGCCATGATCAGCCAGACAGCCGTGACCCCGGCGAATTTCGAGAGCAGGGCGGTGATCACCACGGCAGGCGTCAGAGCGTCGATCAGGCCGAAGAAAATGAACGTGTCCAGCGGAATGCTCAGGGCCGAACTGATCCATAGCCGATCATGCAATGGGCGTTTGGTGATCGTGAACACCAGCCAGTCGATGCACTCGGACACGGCAAACGCCGTGGCACTGGCCAGGGCGATGGTCGGATCCGACGTGACATAGGACAACACCAGAGCCACCAGCATCGCCGCGATAGCACCATGGCCGAAACGGGTCTGCACCATGTCCCGCAGGATAAACACCAGCCCGCCCCAGGCCGACCAGATGATGTCCAGGTGCGGCGCGGCGGAAAACGCGAAGTTGATCAGCACGACGCTGGCGATGTAGGCGATCAGGAAGAGCATGGGGGTACCTGGTGAAATGTCGTGCCAAATATTGAAGGATAGCGATATTCCCCCTGGCGAGGGAGCTTGCTCCCGCTGGGGCGCGAAGCGGCCCCAAACCAGGCAACCCGGTGGATCAGGTTAATTGAGTGGTCTTTGAGAGGGGGGGCTGCTGCGCAGCCCAGCGGGAGCAAGCTCCCTCGCCACGGAGTTCTGTGTCGCTCAATGGGTAGTTTAGCCGCCGCCAATAGCTCATTCCTCTTCACTCCCCTCCGCCTTCCAATACCCTACAGCCTTCACGAAATCCTGATCCAACCCTTTCTCGTCCAGCAACACCTTGCGAATCTGCCGCGACACCTTGCTCTCGGTGGCGACCCAGGCGTAGAGCTTGCCACCGGGCATATCCAACTGCTGCACGGTGGTCAGCAGGTTATCCTGGCGACCTTCGCGCAGCACCCAGATCACATGCACCTGCGCCGGGCTCTGGAGAACCTGCTGCTCGGCGCCGTTTTCCACTTCCACCACCACCAGGGCACGCCGGTTCGGCGCCAGGCCTTCGAGGCGGCGGGCGATGGCGGGGAGGGCGGTTTCGTCGCCGATCAGCAGGTAGCTGTCGAAGATGTCCGGCACGATCATCGAACCCCGTGGCCCACCGATGTCGAGGTACTGCCCCGGCGTTGCCTGGGACGCCCAGGTCGAGGCAGGGCCGTCGCCGTGGAGCACGAAATCGATATCCATCTCCAGGGTGTCCAGGTCATAGCGGCGCGGGGTGTAGTCGCGCATTTGCGGCAGCGCGCCCTGGGCCTTGCCGGCGCTGAGGTTGAGGCTTTCCAGCGCCGCCCGTTCCTCAGCGTTCTGCGGGAAAAACAGCTTGACGTGATCATCCGTGCCCAGGCTGACGAACCCGGCCAGTTCCGGTCCGCCGACGGTGATACGGCGCATGCGCGGGGTCAGGTCCTGCACCCGCAAGACTTCCAGGCGACGGCGTTTGACCTCGTGATTGACACGGTGAATGGTGTTTGGATCGACTGCAGTCATGGCGTTGACTCCGAAACGGGTGGACGGTCGAGGCCGTCGATGATGGCTTTGGCGGTGTCGTTGAGCAAGTCGCTTACCCGCTTGATCTCCTCCGGGGTCCAATGCCCGGGGTGCTTGTGCAGCGCATGCCGCAGGTTATACACCGCTTCATGGATTTGTGCGGGGCGGTCCTGTCCGCGCAGGGCGCGTTTGCTGGCTTCAATACGCATCCTTACCTCATCCAGCGCCACGGCTTGCTCCTCAAGGGATAGACGTCCGGCGTCGGTCACTCTGTAGCATTTTTTCCCGTCCTCGACGCCGCAGGTCACCATTGTGCTCATTTCCAGGAAGGTCAGGGTCGGGTAGATCACCCCGGGGCTGGGGCTGTAGGCGCCGTCGAACATATTTTCGATCCGACGGATCAGGTCATAGCCATGGCAAGGCTGTTCGGCAATCAGCGCCAGCAACAGCAGCTTCAGATCGCCGGAGGCGAAGACCCGTGGACCCCGGCTGCCACGCTCACGGACTGCCGTGGGTTGTTCAAGTCCATCGTTCTTGGGAAGGGAATAAGTGACTGTCATATGCGCGCTCTCCATTCTGCATAAGATAAAACTTAGATATATCTTTATTTAAAGATATATCTTTGATAAGTTTCTGGAACTAAGATGTATTTTTATTCGCAAGGTCTTACTTGGGTTCGGAAAAAACCTTACATGAAAGCTCTAGACCCGGGGTGACAAGCATACGGGCTGCATACATTTGTAATGATTGAGTAGCGTGTAGGCTGGCAATGTGGGTTGTTTCTGACAGCCAAACTTCAACTTTATAAGAAATGGCTTCTTTTTCTTCGTGCTATATGCACGAAGTACTACATGCTTATGGGAAAGTGCCTGCTTATTTTTGATTAAAGAGAGCCGATCATGCCCCGGCGTTGAAGGGGGCAGGCCAAGCGGTTATTGGCCTGCAACTTTCAACCCTTCTCTTTATGTCAAGAACAGGTGTTAACAACATGCTCAAACAATTCGTATCCGGTACTGCTCTGGTCGCTGCTGCCCTGGGTTCTTCGGCGGCGTTCGCCGCTGATGATGCGCGCTCCTCGATCCATATCACCGCGAACATCCCGACCCTGCAGTTCCATGTGCAGCCACGTGACCCGAACTTCGGTAAAGATGAAGTCATGAGCTACAACCTCGTCGCCGGCACATTGACTTCCCTGCGCCAGACCTTCGACGTGAAGAACACCAACGGTTCGGTCCATGCCTACATCGAGGGTGGCCCGGCGGCGCTGTACAACGGCCGTGACGCCATCGCCCTGACCACCAAGTTCAACGGCGTCACCCTGTCCGCCACCCCTCAGGAAGTGGTGGATGATGCAACCTCCACTCCAGGCACCCAGGCTGACATGACCATCGTCGCGGACAAGCCCCTGGATACCCAGAACGGCCTGTACACCGCCGACATGACCGTGATCTTCGACGCCGTGCCACGCCCGTGATGCCGCTCGATGCCCGTTGAGGTTCACCTCATTGCACGGGCATTGCCGCAGGCCGTCCGGCGCTCCCCTGCCGGGCGGCCCGCACCCGAAACGCCCTGATCGTTCGTTGATTATGAGAATCCGTTGATGTTTCCGATGACACCCATCGCGGGTGCCCTCGCGCTGTTTCTGTGCGCGAGTGCATTGGCTGCGCCGACTGCCCCCGGTACCACACCCAAGAGCCTGCTAGCCCAGGCCAAGGGTTTGCCGGCTGAGTTTGAATCGCACTTTTTCGATGTGCCTTTGGCGGTTCGTGTTGAACTCAATCAACAGTACCTCGGTGAAGCCATGGTGGTCTTGACGCGGGATGATCGTATTACCCTGCTCGAATTCACCGACACGCAGGACAGCTCGATAAAAGCTGCCGAGCGCGATCAATGGGAGCAGCATCTCAAGCAGGGACAAAGGCTGGGCGCTTGTGAAAGCCGCTGCCCGTCCGGGCTGCTGGCTGTGCATTACAGTCTGGAAAATTCATTGGTGTCGATCCTGACCAGGGACGTGGAGCGAGCCAACGAAACCAAGCGTTACCACGATCAGCCGGAAGGCGGCAGCCTCGGCCTGATCTTCAACAACCAACTGAATATCAATGGTGGCCAGGAACAGGACACTGGCGGGCGTTATGGCCTCAACGCCAGTTCCAGCGTGGGCAACTGGAGCCAGTCACTGGACCTCCAGCTTTCGCGTCTTGGCGGCCCGGACGACAAGCTGTACCACGCCGTCCACGAGCTTTACACCCAACGAGAGATGGAAGGGAATTTTTTCCGCCTGGGTTATTTCACGCCCAGTTCCGATGGCTTGAACCGTCAGATCCGTTCGTTCGGGGCCAACCCCGACACGGCGCTCGGCGTCATGTACGGCAGCTCCGACAGCCTGGTGGTGGAAAACCCCAAGCCCAGCGTCTACCCCATCTATGTCACCGCCAGCCGCCAGGCGTCGGTGGAGATTTATCGCAACGGGCTGCTGATCAATTCTCAGGCGGTCAGTGCCGGCTTGCAGAGCCTGGACACCCGGCCCTTGCCCGGCGGCATCTATGAAGTGGAAGTGCGCCTGATCGAGGACGGGCAAACCACCGCCACCAGCCAGGAGCTGGTCTACAAACCCAATAACTGGAGCAATTCCGAGGATCGCTGGCGCTACAACCTGTTCGCCGGACGCGAAACCAGGCTCTGGAGCAACTGGGAAGACCAGCCCTCGGGTTTCACCACGGCGGGTGTGGGCCTCAACTACCTGCTGCATCCCCGGGTGATCCTGGGCGCCTCCACGCGTCAGGTGCAGGACAAACTGCAAGTGGGCACCTCGGTGGACTGGACGCTGGCCAGCAACACCAACCTGTACGCCAACGTCTATCAGACCCAGCAGTACGGCACCGGCATGGACGTGCAAGGCCTGTACAGTTATGGCCATGGCAGCGTCGTGGCGAGCCACAACCGCAGCTGGCTGGACACCCGCAACACCTATGAAACCCGGCCGGACGGCACCCGCATCCGCCAACGCAACGTGTTCGTCGGCCAAACCAGCAACTCCTCGCTGTCGGTCAACCATCGCTTGAGCAACAAGACCTCCATCAATGGACGGCTGGCCTACAGCGAAGGCAATGTCCAAGGCACCGGCCTGGACCTGGGCTGGACCCAGCGCGGCAAGCTGGGCGGCAGCGATGCCAACTGGCGGCTGTCGGTGTTCGACCGCCCCGGTACGTCGAGCACCGCCGACCGGCGCAACCGCGGCGTCGACCTGAGCATCAGTGTCGCGTTGGGTGGGCCGGGCGAGTACTGGTCGGGCAGCATCGGCACCCGCACATCGCGGGACGGCGACCGCGACCACAATGCCTCTGTGACCTATCGCCGGGACCTGCAGGACCACGTCTTGCAAAGTGTCTCCGCCACGGCAATGGCCGACACCTATGGCGTGGGGCTGTCCGGCATCGGCAGTTTCATGACCGATTCGCTGTATGGCGACGGTTTCGTCCAGCGTTCGTCCTATAACGACAACCTCACCGGCGGCTTGAACCTGAGCAGCACCGTCGCCGTGGGCAGCCAGAAAGCCGCCTTCACCGGCCTGCCCCAAGGGCGCGGCGCGGGCCTGATCGTCGACGTGGAAACCGACCTGGACGATGTCGCCCTGCGTGCCGACGATTTGACCGGTGGCAGCACGGCGTTACGCCCGGGGCGCAACTTCATCCCCATCACCGCCTACAAGAACAGCATGGTGACCTTCGACTTCGAGGGCGTGCATCCGCCGGCGGCCAATATCGAGCCTGCGCGGACCCGTTATCACCTGAACAAAGGCGGCGTGGACTACCGCAAGGTCCAGGTGATGAAAACCGTGACCGTACTCGGGCGCCTGGTGGACGAACAGGGCGAGCCGCTTCGGGGCCACCACGTGATCAACCACGCCAGCCGCGGCGTCAGCGAGGCGGACGGGTTTTTCTCCATGGAAATGAACGCCAGCTCACCCACCCTGGAAGTGCGCTACGGCAGTGAATTGTTCTGCCGGTTCCGCCTCGACCCGGACAACGCCAACCGCGAAGGCGATGTGTTGATGATCGGTGATTTGCGCTGCACGCCGGACACCCTGGCAGATAACTCGTTGGGCGAGACCGGCAAGGACCGGCAGCGCTCCTGATTCCTGATGTGTCGCGGGGAGCAAGGTGTGCGCCCCGCGTGAAGGTTCTTTCTCCAACTTGCAGGGATTCGCTTTGATGTATGAGGTTGTATAGATGAAACCTTTATCGGTGGCCGTGCGCAGCGTGGCTTCGGTGCTGTTGTTTGCCTCGCTTCTTGCTGGCTCACCAACGGCCAGTGCATTGACGCAGGATATCAGTGCGATTTTCAGGCCTGACCCTGCGAAGCCCCAAGAAAATGTATTTCTCAACACCACTCCGGTCAGTGGTTACTGTGCAAGTCATCCGTCGGAGTGCAAGGCTACAAAGACCTTCAGCATTCGATTACCCATGACTTTCAATTCGGCCGGTCCCATTCAGGCCAATCATGGAAGTGCTCGTCAGGGTGCAATGTTTAAAGTACCTGCCAACTGGCGTACGGCACGGGTGACCCATGCGAGTACCGGTGAAACCGAAACCGTTGAAGTACGCTTTTCCGGTCTCGGCTCGAAATACCGAATCCCTGCTGGCGTGGTCAATGTGGTAGGTGGGGGCGTAGACGTCCTCACCGCTCATCAAAGACTCTGGGGCGGTGTTTCGCATACTTGGGTATATGCTCCTGCGCCCTGTCGATACAGTGGTGTAGGTTTTTACACCGCTACGGATTACGAGTTTTTCTGGAAGACTCCAGTAGAAGATGTGTGCGCCAAAACATCCCGTTACCTGATCCCCAGCATGAGTTATACCCACCTGGATTTTGCCTACGAACTGCGCACACCCAACCCATTGAAGATGTCGTCCGGCCAATACACCGGGTCGCTGACCTATAGCGTTGGTCCGGGACAGGACATTGATATGGGCGATGTGGTGATCCCCAACGATTCGGCTCTCACGCTCAACTTCAAACTTGACGTCGAACACACCCTCAAGGTCGAAATACCCCCCGGCGGCAACCGCGTCGAATTGGTCCCCCAAGGCGGCTGGCAAGCCTGGTTGAACCAGGGGCAAAAACCGACCCGGCTGTTCCGTGACCAGCGCTTCCACATCTCAGCCTCCTCCCGTTTCAAGATGGGGCTCGAATGCCAATACGTCAGCGGCAATACCTGCGCGATCACCGAAACCGGCAGCGGTCATGCCGTGCCGGTGGACGTCAGCGTGACCCTGCCCGATGGCTTGACCGACGCCGCCGGACAACCGGTCAACCGTCGTCAGCTAAGGCTTGATGGCAGTGGTACCGAGCTGTTCCAGCCGGGCTTCTATGTCGATCGCCGCTCGGGAACCCTGCACTTCGAAGTTGGCCGTAGCCAGGTCGAAGCGATGCTGGACACCGGCGCCAAGGCGTATAGCGGCAACGTCACGGTGATTTGGGATTCGGAAGTCTGAACCCTGGGTTCGGTCAACGGCTGTTTTTCTCCGCCACGATTCGCTCTGCTACAGGAGGTTGCATAGATGAAGCTTTCGAGAAAACGGGCAAGCGGTATGGCTGCCGCGCTTGGGTTGGCCTGCGTGCCGGCTGTCCATGCCGCCACGGTGGACATCACCGCGCAATTCAGAGCGGACAGCGCAAAGCCTCACGAGAATAAGTTCGTCAATACCACTCGAAACAGCGGTTATTGCGAGCAATTCGTCGTGCTGTGCCAGTCGGCCGGGATATTCAGCCTGATATTGGGTACGGGCGCTTCAGGGGGGCCGATCCAGGCCAATCATGAAGATAGCCGGCAAGGTGCGATGCTCAAGGCACCGGCCAACTGGCGTACGGTACAGGTGACCCATTCAGGTACAGGCCATACCGAAACCCTCGAGTTTCGCGTTGTCGGCCTGGGCGGGGCGATCGGGCTGAGCCCCAGCCCCGCTGAGATTGTCGGTGGCGGCGTGAGTGACGAAACCGCCTACAACATGATCTTCGGCTCGACCTGGTGGCAAGCCCCGGCGCCCTGTGTGAGGCAGGGGGCGACCCTTTCCCACGCCTGGTTCTTCTGGAAGACACCGGTTGAGGACGCCTGCGCCAAACCGGCGCGCTATCTGATCCCTCAGTTCGAATACCAGGGCCTGAGCTTTGCCTACGAGTTGCGCACGCCCAATCCTTTGCAAATGACAGGCGGCCAGTACCGGGGCTCGCTGACGCTCGGCATCGGACCGGGCCAGGATTTTGACTTCGGTGACGTCGTGCGCCCCAATGATTCGGCGCTCACGCTCAATTTCACCCTGGATGTCGAGCATGTCCTCAAGGTTGAAATTCCACCGGGGGGAAACCGGGTGGAATTGGAGCCTCGAGAGGGCTGGAAGGCGTGGTTGAGCAACGGCAGCAAACCGACGGTGCTGTTTCGCGACCATCAGTTCCACATCTCGACGTCTTCGCCGTTCACGATGAAGCTCGAATGCCGCTACATGGCCGGCACCGAGTGCGGTGTAACGGCGCCGGGTTCCGCTATCTATTACCCGGTGGATGTCTATGTGACGCTGCCCGACGGCTTGACCAATCCTGACGGGACACCGGTCAACCGTCGAACGGTGCCTGTTGGAAGCTTTGGCAATCCCGTTCGATTTCTCCCGGTCAGGTACATCGATCGCAAGCCCGCAACCCTGCATTTCCAGATCCGCAGCGTCAGTGTCGCGGCGATGCTCGATCGCGCGCCTGACACTTATACCGGCGCCGTCACGGTGATCTGGGATTCAGAGGTTTGAAACGACGGCGTGTCGTCCGGCGGTGTTCGGCGAGCCCTATTCAGTCAGCAATGTGCAGTGAGTTGCGTTTAATACATGAGGTTAAGAGAAGTGATGAAGCATCTAGTGGCATGGGTTGGTTTTCTTCTGTTTTGCAGCATGGCCCAGGCCGGGCCGCAGATTGGTGTCGGGGTGGTCTACGACTATCTCGACGGCGACAAAAGCACCTACATGAAGCGGGTGTTCAACGGCGGGACGTCCACGGCGTTCGTCAAGGTCAACATCCTGGAGATCGTCTACAACGAGGACGGCAGCTACCAGGAATTGCCCCTGGAGAACCAGGCCGGCGCCACCTCCAAGGATGGCCTGATGGCCAGCCCGGCGCGGCTGATCGTGCCGGCCAACGGCATGCAGGGCACCCGGTTGCTGTTCATGGGCAACCGCGACAAGGAGCGCTATTTCCGGGTGCGTTTCGTGCCGGTGGTGCCGGAAGCCGAGGATGAATTTGCCGTCAGCGCCGAGGAACGCGAAGCGTACAAGAAGGAGCGCGTGGCGGCGGGAGTCAAGGTCCTGGCGGGCTACGGCACGGTGTTTTTCGTGCGGCCCAAGAACACCCGTTTCGAGACCGTGATCGATGACAGCGCCAATCGCTACCTGATGCGCAACAACGGCAACAGCGTCGTGGTGATCGATGAGTTCAAGGATTGCGACGCGAAGACGGATAGCGACTGCCGCCCGACGACCAAGCACCACGTCATGGCCGGGCGCACGTTTTCCTTCGACAAGGAGGCGGGGCGTGAGTACCGCTTCACGCTGATCGAGGGCAGCAAGAGCCAAGCCGTCGAGATCAAGGGTTGACGGTTGTCGTCGCCGAACCGTCGCAGACGCCACAGGTAATCAATATGTCCAAGACACTGCTAAGCCCTCTTGCGTTGACCGCGCTGATGCTGCCCTGGGTTTCGGCCTGGGGAGCGGTCGAGCGGGAAACCTTCGAACTCCACGTGACCATCCCGACGGTCGATTTTTTTGTGCTGCCCCTCGACCCGCAACTGGTCCAGCGTGAGCAACGCCTGCCTTTCAGCTCCATCACCGGCGAGCTCGGTTCGCTGCGGGCGACGTATGAGGTGAAGAACACCACGGGCGGCATCGGTGCGCGCCTGGCCGAGGAGGCCTATTTATCCAATGGCCGCGAGCGGATCGACTTGCGGGTGAAGTTCAACGAGGTCGAACTGACCCTGGACTCGACCCAGGTCGTGACGGCGCTCGAAGCCAGGCCCGGACGCCAGGTGCCCCTGGAAATCGCCGCGATCAAGCCCGGTGATGGATACAGGTCGGGTGATTACTACGGCACGGTGCATATGGTGTTCGATGCGGTTGCGCCCTGACTGGCTTTTGTGGCGAGGGAGCTTGCTCCCGCTCGGCTGCGCAGCAGCCGCAAAGATGGCAAGTCAGAGGTATCCAGTTGGTTGGAAAAGCGTGGGGCGGCTTCGCCACCCAGCGGGAGCAAGCTCCCTCGCCACAGGGAGTCCGCATGTCGTTTCATTACTCAGAAGAGGTATCAAACAATGTTAAAAAAAATAGTGCCCGTCACGGCCTCGGTTGTTGTAGCCCTGTGTTCTTCATGGGTGTCGGCGGCGGATGATGCCCGCGCATCTATCCACATCACAGCGAAAATCCCGAACAAGCAGTTCCATGTGCAGCCCCGCAACCCGGATTTCGGCAAGGATGAATACATGTACTACAACCCCATGACCTACAGATTTACGCCTTTGCGCCACATATATGATGTGAAGAACACCGACGGTTCCGTCCATGCCTATGTTGAGAATGGTAATAGCACAGGTGCCATCTATCTGAGCAACGGGGTGGATCATGTAAGCCTGAGGGCGGTGTTCAACGGTGTACCTCTGGACAACCTACCTCAGGAAGTCGTGGACGATGCCACGTCCACACCGGGCACCCAGGCGGAGATGCTAATCATGGTTGCGAACTCGCCTACTAGCCCACTCTCTCCCGGTATGTATAACGCTGACTTCACCGTGATCTTCGACGCGGTGCCTCGGGTCACCCGCTGATTTAGTGGCGAGGGGATTTATCTGAGGTGAAGGATTTCTCTCTGATGAAGGAATTTCTCTGTGGCGAGGGGATTTATCCCCGCTGGGCTGCGAAGCAGCCCTAAACCAGACAACTCGGTGGATCAGACAGATTAAGGTGACTGTGGGGCTGCTGCGCAGCCCAACGGGGATAAATCCCCTCGCCACAGGTATGTATTTCGTTTAATTACTCATAAGAAAATTCAGCATGTTTAAGAAAATAGTGTCCTTTACGGCCTTGGTTGTTGCAGCCCTGAGCCCTTCATGGGTGTTGGCGGCGGATGATGCTCGCGCAGCCATTCATATCACGGCGAATATTCCGAACAAGCAGTTTCATGTGATGCCACGGGATCCGGAGTTTGGTAAGAACGAAGTAATGCACCTAAACCTGGTGACCAGAATGTTGTCTCCGGTGCGCCAGATCTTCGATGTGAAGAATACCGACGGTTCGGTTCACGCCTACGTAGAAGGTTCCACCGACCTTATTGGCAAATATCCGATTCCTGCTTTCGTCATGTTCAACGACGTTTTGCTGAACCACTTGCCGAGGGAAGTGGTGGATGACGCCACGTCCACGCCCGGTACAACGGCTGAGATGTACATCTACGCACCGTTCCCGGTTACTCCCATGCAGTCAGGTTTGTACATCGGGCAATACACCGTGGTCTTCGACGCGGTCCCTCGGGTTAGCCTCTGATCTGTATTTTTGTTTCATTACTCATAAGAAAAATTCAGCATGTTTAAGAAGACAGTGTCCTTTACGGCCTTGGTCGTTGCAGCCTTGAACCCTTCATGGGTATTGGCGGCGGATGATGCTCGCGCAGCCATTCATATCACGGCGAATATTCCGAACAAGCAGTTTCATGTGATGCCACGGGATCCGGAGTTTGGTAAGAACGAGGTCATGCACCTCAATACTGTGACCAGAATGTTGTCTCCGGTGCGCCAGATCTTTGATGTAAAGAATACCGACGGTTCGGTCCATGCCTACCTTGAAGGGGATTCCTGGCTGCACGGTGACAAGTATCCGATTGTCACTGTTGTAATGTTCAACAATGTTCACGTGCAAGAAACACCGCAGGAAGTGGTGGATGACGCCACGTCCACGCCCGGTACGACGGCTGAGATGCGCATCTTCGCGCCGTTCCCGATTAGTCCCATGCAGTCAGGTTTGTACACCGGCCAATTCACCGTGGTCTTCGACGCGGTCCCTCGGGTCACCCAGTAACTCACCGTGCCACGGGGAGTCTCCACTTCGTTTCATTAATCAGAAGGAAAAAGTATGTTAAACAAAATCGTGTCCGTAACAGCCCTTGTTGTTGCAGCCCTGAGCCCTTCGTTGGTATTGGCCGCTGATGATGCCCGCGCACCGATCCATATCACCGCAAATATTCCGAACAAGCAATTTCATGTGCAGCCACGCAATCCGGATTTTGGTAAAGATGAGTACATGTATTACAACACTGTAAACTACGACTTGAGCACCATACGCCAGACCTTTGATGTGAAGAATACCGATGGCTCGATTCATGCCTACATTGAGGGGGGCTCTTTTTTGTCTAATGGTCGCTTGCGCATACCTCTGCGCGTCTTTTTCAACGACGTATTCTTGAACGAGGTGCCTCGAGAAGTAGTAGACGACGCCACATCCACGCCTGGGACCCAGGTGGAGATGTTCATCCATGCGAGTCATTCGCCTATCGATCGCATTCCTGGCCTGTATACCGCGAACTTCACTGTCATCTTCGATGCGGTACCCCGTGTAACTCTGTGATTTTTTGTGTGGCGAGGGAGCTTGCTCCCGCTGGGCTGCGAAGCGGCCCCCCTGAAGGGCCTCGTAATCACTCTGATCCACCGCGTCGTCAGGTTTCAGGGCCGCTGCGCGCCCCAGCGGGAGCAAGCTCCCTCGCCACAGGGGTTATGGTTGGCTTGCCACCAACGGCTTGCACTGGGTATGACTGCCCGGCTGCAAGTACGGCGAGAGAAACGGCGCCATACCCTTGAGCACCTGCACCGGCAAGGCCGAGGTGAATTTGAAGTTCTGTGCCGAGGCGCCCGGGACATAGGCGGTGAGTGTGCCGAAATGGCTGTCGCCGATGTAGAAGACGAAGGTGGCGGTGCGGTTGATCGATTTGGAACTGATCACCCGCCCACCCGAGCCGATGGCTTCGATGCGGTTGTCGCCGGTGCCGGTCTTGCCGCCCATGGCCAGCGGTGTGCCGTCGGCCAGTTTGAAACTGCCGGCCACGCGTTTCGCGGTGCCGGCATCCACCACCTGGGACAGCGCGCCGCGCAGGGCCCGGGCCACTTCCACCGGCATCACGCGCTTGCCGTTATCCGGGTTGCTCACCAGCCGTGTCTCGTAGGGCGTGTTGACGGCAAAGTCCAGGCTGTCGACGCGCAGCGCCGGTTGGCGGATGCCGTCGTTGAGAATGGTGCCTACCAGCTCGGCAAGGGCGGCAGGGCGGTCGCCGGAGCTGCCGATGGCGGTGGCCAGCGACGGCACCAGGTGATCGAACGGGTAGCCGACTTTCTGCCAGCGCTGGTGAATATCCAGGAAGGCTTCGATCTCCAGCATGGTGCGGATGCGGCTGTCGCGGGCGCTCTTGTGCCGGCTCTTGAACAGCCAACTGTAGACTTCCTGGCGCTCGAACTCACTGGCCTTGACGATCTGGCTGAACTTGGCGTCGGGGTTATTCAGCAGGTAGCCCATCAACCATAAATCCAGTGGATGGACCTTGGCGATGAAACCCTGGTCCGGCAGGTCATAGGCGCCGGGGCCGTAGCTCTGGTAGAGCCGTTCCAGGCGTTCGTCGGTGAGCTTCTCGGGGTTCTTGACCGACTTGAGGTGCGAGCGCACGAACAGGTTGAAGCTTTCCTGGCTGTCGCCGGGAAAGAAGTAGCGGTGCACCGCCGCCAGGCGGATCGCCGTGGGACGCATTCCGTCGAGGAAGGTTTCCAGGCGTTGGCTGGTGTCCTTTTTCTGATACTTCTTCCAGAACCTGAGCAGGAACGAAGTGCCTTCGCGGTCGGCGAACTGGGCCAGGTATTCCTGGCGGCGCGGGTCCTTGTCGTCCTTGAGCAGCTCGGAACTGTTATTGGGGCCGGCATAGGTGGCGTAGCGCACCAGGTCGCGCATCAGGCGAATGAACGGCAGGTTGATCGACTCGCGCAGGGCGTCGCGCAGGGTCGGGTTGCGGCCGTTGTCCTCGTTGCGGAAGTTGTGGAAGGTGTGCAGGCCGCCACCGGTGAAAAACGCCTCGCCGGGGCTGGCGGAATAGGTGCGGTCCAGGGCCGCCTCCAGCATCTTCGGCAGGCTGCGGTCGGTGTTCTGGATCAAATAGTCGACGGCCCAGCGCGAGAGGCGATCCTGTTCGGCGATATCGGCCTTCTTCAACGCCGCCGGGGTCTGCTCGGCATACCGCTCGTGCAGCTCGGCGATGATCTGCAGGTACGTGGTGAGGACTCGCAACTTGGCGGTGGAGCCCAGTTCCAGTTTGCTGCCTTCATTGATGTCGAAGGGTTGGTCGGTGCTGTCGGTTTGCACCCGTACCCGCGAGCCGTCGGGGGTCAGTTCCAGCAGGGTGAAGCTGTAGCGCACCTGGGTGGTGCTGGTGGGGGTCAGCAAGCGTTCGCCCATCAGGCCGATCTCGGCAGCGAACGCCGGGTCGGCCAAGCGCTTGAGGTACTCGGTGGCCTGGGCCTGCAAGTCGCTTTGCAAGGTGCTGGTGGCGGAGAGGTCCAGGCGATCGAGGTCGTACAGCGGGCGATTGAGCAGCGTGGCGAGGCGACTGCGGGCGGCGCTGATGCCTTTGTTGGTTTCGTTGGGTTGCACGGTCGGGTCCTGGACCCAGTCGCGATAACTGACCTGGCTCGCCAGGGCCGCCTCCGACAGTGCCGCATCGATCACGCCGTTCTGCGCCAACAGCCGGATATGGCTGTCGGTCAGGCGCGCCAGCTCTTCGTGCCCCTTGGACAGGTAATGGGACGGGCGGCGCTGGGCGATCATCAATGACAGCATTTCCCGCAGGGCCAGGCCTTTTTCCGCCAGACTCTTGGGGTCGTTGGCGGCACTGGACAGGCGTTCATTGGCCCGCTTGAAATCGGCGCCGTACCAAACCCGCAAGCCCTCCGCCATGCCGTGGACTTCACCGTGCCCCGGCACGGCCGAGAGCGGTACGCTGTTGAGGTAGTCGCGGATGATCCGCTGCCGCGCCTCAAGGGTTTGCGGGCCGGCCTGATAGGCCCGCACGCTGGCGGAAATCATCTGGCGGATTTTCTCCCCGCCCGACACGGTTAGGCCCTCGGGGGAGTGACGGTATTTTTCCAGCTGCGTCGCCAACGTGCTGCCGCCGGCGGATTGTCCCGGCAAGCTCAACAGCTTGGCCATTTGCGACCAGGCCGCCATGGCGAAACGCGGCCAGTCTACCGCCGGGTTGGCCAAGGGCTGCTTGGGGTCGAGCAGGAAACGGTTCTCGATGAACAACAGACTTTGCACCACTACCGGTGGGATCGCATCGAAATTGGCGTACAACTGCTGCGGATACTTGAACTGATACACCGGCGCGGCGCGGCAGTCAGTGATGGTCAGCCCGGCCTGGATCTTTTCGGCGTAGGGCACGAACAGGCCTTTTTCGACGTAATCCATCAAGGCCGGTGAGAAACGGGCCTGGGCCTGGATAACGTAGTCGCGCTTGAGCAACCGCGGTAAAAACTCCCCCAGCGAGCTGTAGCCCAACCGCCGATCGAACGGGCCGGCACCCGGGTAGATGATGGCATCGCTGGGCCCTGGTTGCACCGAATAGCTCAGCGACGCGGCGTACTTGCTGATTTCCCGGGCCTGGAAGCGCGAGGTGCGCATTTCCTTGGCCACCGCCAGGCCGACCACCACGACGATAATCAGCAACAACAACCAGAACGCCCGCCAGCCATGCCGGGCGCGGCGTTTTTTTTGAGGTAAAGGCGCTTCTTCCATACGTTCAGTCGGGACCACAGGTTCATTCGAATCGGTTTGCCACAAAGCGCCCATAGTCGACTGATCCATTCACGCAGATTGATCGGACTTGCTTGAAGCTTAGACGGTGGTTGGCGTGGGGGGAGGGGAAATTGTGGGTGGCGGTCTGTCATGGCCAGTGGCATTCCTTTGTGGCAACGACTTTGTGACCAGGAGAGATTTATCTGTGGGTGAGGAGGTAATTATCTGTGGGTGAGGAGGTATTTATCTGTGGGTGAGGAGGTATTTATCTGTGGCGAGGGGATTTATCCCCGCTGGGCTGCGAAGCAGCCCCAATGCAGACAACACGATTATCCAGGCATATCGGGGTTGCAGTTGGGGGCTGCTGTGCAGCCCAGCGGGGATAAATCCCCTCGCCACAGATAAATGTCTTGTCACAGATACATTCCTGTCACAGACACATCCCCTGTCACAGATACATTCCTGCCACAGACACATCCCCTGTCACAGATAAATGTCCTAGCCACAAGTACTACGACCACTTCGGAATATTCGCTCGACCTTCTCAGCGTCGATCAACCAACAGCATGGCTACGCTGCATCCAAACCCTCATAAAGGAAGTAAGGAATGCATCCACGCCCCAATTCACATCGCCTGCGTCGAGGACGTTATTCGGAGCAGGGACGCGCCTATCTGGTGACAGCCGTTACTCATCAGCGCCGTCCTGTTTTTTCCAACTGGAAGGTTGGAAGATTGTTGGTTACAGAATTCAAATACGCCCATGATTCTGGCCTGGTGAACTCTTTAGCCTGGGTGGTGATGCCGGATCATTTTCACTGGTTGCTGCAACTCCACGACGGCCATCTGAGTCGTGTCATCGGTGCCACCAAAGCTCGATGCACCCATCGCGTCAATAACATGAGTAAAACCTCTGGCCCGCTTTGGCAAAGCGGCTTCCATGATCGCGCGATTCGTGACAATGAAGAGCTGCGGCCCTTCGCCGACTACATCATTGATAATCCGCTACGGGCTGGGCTGGTGGAATGTATTGGCGATTACCCTCTCTGGGATACTGCATGGCCTTGAAGCGCCTCATGCTCCCTGTCTGGACCGAGGAACACGGATTCCCTGTGGTGAGGAGAATTATCTGATAAAGATTTAATCTGCGATGGGGGAGATTATCTGTGATGGTGAGGTTATCTGTGATGGTGAGGTTATCTGTGATGGTGAGGTTATCTGTGATGGTGAGGTTATCTGTGATGGTGAGGTTATTGTGGCGAGGGGATTTATCCCCGCTGGGCTGCGAAGCAGCCCCAATGCAGACAACTGGATCTTTCAGACATACCTGGATGCCGTAGGGGGCTGCTGCGCAGCCCAGCGGGGATAAATCCCCTCGCCACAGGTGTATCCCTTGCCACAGGTGTATCCCTTGCCACAAGTGAACCCCTTGTCACAGGGGAATCCTCACTACAGGGCTGCGATGCCTGAAAGCCTTGTGCCAGAGCCATCGCCCCGCGCCCAGACATGACGCTGCACCCTCCCTGTGCAATACTCGGCGGCGCTTTCGGAAAGGTCTGTCGTCCAGATAATGCATCTCCATAAACCCGGTTTCTACTGAGGTTTCTCCCTGAATTTCCCCGGTTTTACAGTGAATCTCTCTATCCCTGGCTTTTTATACTGCACGGCCCGCTGATCCTGAGGGCGTTGTTCTACAGGACGGTCTGTCCACGAAACAGACCGGTTTCGGCAAAGTGGCAGGCTTATCGACCTGCGGCTTTGGAGACTCGGTGGTCAATCCAATAACAAGACGAGGTTGTATCCCTATGGCTGTCGGCAATCATCTGCCCCATGGCGAGACCGCTCAGGGTGGTCCGCTCAAACGTGAGCTCGGTGAGCGGCACATCCGCCTGATGGCGCTTGGCGCCTGCATCGGTGTCGGGCTGTTCCTCGGCTCGGCCAAGGCCATTGAAATGGCCGGCCCGGCGATCATGCTGTCCTACATCATTGGCGGCCTGGCGATCCTGGTGATCATGCGCGCCCTCGGCGAGATGGCCGTGCACAACCCGGTCGCCGGCTCGTTCAGCCGCTATGCCCAGGACTACCTCGGCCCGCTAGCCGGCTTCCTGACCGGTTGGAACTACTGGTTCCTGTGGCTGGTGACCTGTGTGGCGGAGATCACCGCGGTGGCGGTGTACATGGGCATCTGGTTCCCCGACGTGCCCCGCTGGATCTGGGCCCTGGCCGCCTTGGTCAGCATGGGCTCGATCAACCTGATCGCGGTCAAGGCCTTCGGTGAGTTCGAATTCTGGTTCGCCCTGATCAAGATCGTCACCATCATCGCCATGGTCATCGGCGGCGTCGGCATCATCGCCTTCGGGTTCGGCAACGACGGCGTGGCCTTGGGCATTTCCAACCTCTGGACCCACGGCGGTTTCATGCCCAACGGCGTGCAGGGTGTGCTGATGTCCCTGCAGATGGTGATGTTCGCCTACCTGGGCGTGGAGATGATCGGCCTGACCGCCGGCGAAGCGAAGAACCCACAGAAAACCATCCCCAACGCCATCGGCTCGGTGTTCTGGCGGATCCTGCTGTTCTACGTCGGCGCGCTGTTCGTGATCCTGTCGATCTACCCGTGGAACGAGATCGGCACCCAGGGCAGCCCGTTCGTGATGACCTTCGAGCGCCTGGGCATCAAGACTGCCGCCGGCATCATCAACTTCGTGGTGATCACCGCCGCGCTGTCGTCCTGTAACGGCGGCATCTTCAGCACCGGGCGGATGCTCTACAGCCTGGCGCAGAATGGCCAGGCCCCGGCCGGTTTTGCCACCACTTCGGCCAACGGCGTGCCGCGCCGCGCCTTGCTGTTGTCCATCGCCGCGTTGCTGCTGGGCGTGCTGCTCAATTACCTGGTGCCAGAGAAAGTCTTTGTCTGGGTGACCTCCATCGCCACCTTCGGCGCGATCTGGACCTGGGTGATGATCCTGCTGGCCCAGCTCAAATTCCGTAAAAGCCTGAGCGCTTCGGAACGTGCGGCGCTGAAATATCGCATGTGGCTGTACCCGGTCAGCTCATACCTGGCGCTGGCGTTCCTGGTGCTGGTGGTGGGCCTGATGGCGTACTTCCCGGACACTCGCGTGGCGCTGTATGTCGGCCCAGCGTTCCTGGTGTTGCTGACGGTGTTGTTTTACGCCTTCAAGTTGCAACCGACCGGTGATGGGCAGGGGGCGGTGCGTTCAGCTTCGTAAGTTGAGGGTGATGTAAAGAGAGCCTCGGTCAGATGACCGGGGCTTTTTTTTGGGGGTGACTGACCGTCCGTCGAAATCAGTGTTTGACCTGTAAGTTCTGACAGTAGATCGGTCCGGTACCATGGCATAGCTTTAAAGCCCGCCACTTGGGATATGGCAAGGCATCACGATGAAAGATTTTCCTGCTTTGCTGGTTATCGCGCTTGTTAATGGATTGATTCATTGGCAGGTGTTTTTTGTGTGCTACGGCGCTGCTGGACTACCCCAAGCGACCAGTAACCTCGCGGCGTTTTGTGTGGCTGCGGCGTTTTCGTTTTATTTGAATGCGCTTTACATCTTCGAGCCTGGGGAGTCATGGCGCGGGTATGTGTTGTTGAATGGCGTGATGGGCGCCTTGAGTTATGGTATCGGCTCGATCGGTGATGCCTGGAATTCTCCTGGGTGGACGACCCTGGTTTCATATTCATTGCTGAGTTTGTCGATGGGGTACGGCTTTTTCCGGTTTAAATGGCTTCATGGTCATCATCGGACATGAGCACGTCTCAGCAAGCCTTGCAGCCAACCGTTAAAAGTCCTGGGTCTGTGATTCCCTTCGTCGTCGATCTGGACGGAACGCTCCTCAAGTCCGATGTGCTTTTTGAATGCATGATGGCTTTCGTTCGTAGTCAACCGTGGCGATGCCTCAGCCTTTTGGGTTGGCTCGCTCAAGGCAAGGCGTACCTGAAGAAACAACTGGCTCAATCGACGTATATCGATGTCAGCCTGCTGCCTTACGACCCCGACGTGCTGGCCATGATTGAGGAGCAGCGCCGCCAGGGGCGCAAAATCGTGCTGGCCACTGCCAGCTATCACTCATTGGCGCGGCGGATCGGCGAGCATTTGCAGATGTTCGACGACATATTCGCGACCCGGCTGGAGTGCAATCTGTCAGGTCATCACAAGCGTGATTTATTGATCGAGCAGTTCGGTGAACGAGGATTCGATTACGTCGGCAATTCACTGGAAGATCTGAAAATCTGGCGTTCTGCCAGATATGCCTATGTTGTCAATGCCTCGGCGTCTGTCTTGCTCGGGGTCAAAAGTCTAGACAACATTGTGCAACCGATCCGTTCTGGTGTGACGGGGTTCGGCGCTTGGCGCAAGGCGTTGCGCATTCATCAGTGGGTAAAGAATGCGCTGATTTTCGTGCCTTTACTGGCCGCGCATCAGATCGCTAATCCGCTGTTGTTCTGGCATGGCCTGCTGGCATTTCTGTTCTTCGGGTTATGTGCATCCGGCGTCTATGTACTTAACGACTTGCTGGATCTGGAAGACGATCGCGGGCATCCAACCAAATGCACCAGGCCCTTTGCCAGCGGGCAGCTTTCGATTAAATCCGGCCTGATGGTTTGTCCTCTGCTGTTGATCGTATCCCTGGGGGGCGCCTGGTGGTGGCTGCCTCCGCAATTTGTCGTGGTGTTGGCGTTCTACTATGTTTTGACCCTGGCCTATTCGCTTAAGTTAAAGCGGGTCATGACACTGGACGTGGTCACGTTGGCGTTGCTCTACACGCTACGAATCATTGCGGGTGGCGCGGTATTCAATCTGGAACTGACGGCCTGGATGCTAGCGTTTTCCATGTTTATTTTCCTGAGCCTTGCGCTGGTCAAACGCTACACCGAACTGCTTGTTGTCTCGCGCAGTGGTCGTACCGATAAAACCAGTGGCCGGGATTACTACCCTGCCGATATGGCAATGCTGTCATCGTTAGGCGCGGCCTCAGGCTATCTCGCGGTGATGGTGCTGGCGCTCTACATCCGCGACGGCGCGACTGTCGCGCTATACGACCACCCTCAAATCATTTGGCTTGCCTGCCCCTTGTTGCTGTTCTGGATTACCCGAGTCTGGATCCTCACTCATCGCGGGTTGATGAAAGATGATCCGCTGGTATTTGCGCTCAAGGACCGATGGAGCTTGATCGTGGGCGCACTGTTTTGTCTTGTTTTCTGGAGTGCGACATGAACGACTGCCGTGATGCCGGAGGCCGGCTCATTGATATCTCGCAATCGTGCCAGCGATGAAACTCCTCTTGAATTCGTGGGGGCGATACCCCGCTGAACCGCAAGCCGCTCATCCTTGTGCCTGGCGAAATGATCTCGATGAACAGTGGCGGCGAGTGACCATTGCACATGGCTCGACATTACCGTTCGGCAATGGCCGCAGCTATGGCGACAGTTGCCTGGCCGGCAGCGATCATGTAGTCCACGTGCGTCCCTTGAACCGGTTCATCGAGGCCAATTGGCAAACGGGAGAAGTTTGCGCCGAGGCAGGTGTCACCCTGGGTGAAGTGCTGCAGCTGGCTGTTCCTCGCGGGTGGTTTTTGCAAGTTACGCCTGGAACCCGCCATGTGACGCTGGGCGGGGCGGTGGCTAACGATGTTCATGGCAAGAATCACCATTGCCGTGGGACGTTTGCCCATTCGGTTTTGCGCTTTGGCCTGCACAGGTCCGAGCAACCGGCGATGGTGTGTTCGCCAACGGAAAATCCCCAATGGTTTGCGGCCACAATCGGTGGATTGGGTCTGACGGGTATTATCAGTTGGGTCAGTATTCGCCTGCGCAGAATCCAGTCCAGTCGGATCGAAACGACTCGGGTGCGATTTGGTCGATTGAGCGAGTTCTTCGCCCTGTCGGCAGAACTCGATTCTTTGCATGAATACAGTGTGGCCTGGATTGATTGCCTGGCCACGGGACCTGCATCGGGACGTGGTGTCATTACCTTCGGTGCTCACTGCGAAAGTGGACCCCTCGAAGTCCCGACCGCTCGCGCCATGCATATGCCCGTCCGGCCGCCGGTATCCCTGGTCAACCCACTCATGGTGAGCGTGTTCAACCGTTGTTATTGGCACATGCAGCCGACGAGCAGGAAAACCCAGACGATTGCCTACAGCCCGTTTTTCTATCCGCTGGATGGTATCGAGCGCTGGAACCGAATCTATGGACGCAAGGGATTTCAACAGTTTCAGTGTGTATTGCCGCAAGCGGTAGCCGAAGACGCCCTGGCAGAGTTGCTCAACGTCATTGCCCGGAGCGGCATGGGTTCTTTCCTGGCAGTACTCAAGCGTTGTGGCGATATCACCTCTCCAGGATTGTTGTCCTTTCCGATGCCTGGAACGTCGCTGGCGTTGGATTTTCCTCAGAACCGCGCCTTGAGCACCACATTGCTGCCGCATCTGGACGCCATTGTTCATGAGGCCGATGGCCGCTTGTATCCGGCCAAGGATGCGCATATGAGCGCCAGCTTTTTTCAGCGAGCCTATCCCGCCTGGGAG
This sequence comes from Pseudomonas sp. NFACC08-1, assembly GCF_900106735.1. Classification (NCBI taxonomy): domain Bacteria; kingdom Pseudomonadati; phylum Pseudomonadota; class Gammaproteobacteria; order Pseudomonadales; family Pseudomonadaceae; genus Pseudomonas; species Pseudomonas sp. NFACC08-1. The sequence continues at coordinate 23,254 of NZ_FNNL01000007.1, forward strand.
CAATTGGAAGCCATGCGCGACCCGGCATTGATGTCCCGTTTCTGGCGGCGAGTCACTCAATGAAAAAAATACTGATTGTGGGAGCGACTTCAACCATCGCCAATGCCTGCGCCCGGCTCTGGGCAGGCGAGGGGAGCGAGTTTTTTCTGGTCGCCAGAGGTGAGCAAAAACTACAACAAACCTGTGCGGACCTGCGCGCACGAGGCGCGAGCGCGGCGGTGCCCTACATCATGGACGCCAATGACGACATTGCCCTGCATCGCGCCATGCTGGAGCGATGCCTGGAAACGCTGCACACGGTGGATATCTGCCTGATCGCCTACGGCACGTTGCCCGATCAATCCGCGTGCGAACGGGATGTCGAGATGGCAATGGCCGAGTTCGCCAATAACGGCAGCACGGTGATCGCATTATTGACGTTGGTGGCAAACCAGTTGGTCGCCCAGCGCAACGGCACGCTGGCGGTCATCTCTTCCGTCGCGGGGGACCGGGGGCGCCCCTCCAACTATGTGTATGGCTCGGCCAAAGCGGCTGTTTCCACGTTTTGCGAAGGGCTGCGGGCACGGCTGTTCAAGGCGGGCGCGCACGTTATCACCATCAAACCCGGTTTTATCGATACGCCGATGACCCAGGGTTTGGCATTGCCGGCATTTCTGGTTGCGCAGCCGGAGGTCGTCGCCCGGCGAATAGTCGCAGGCATCGAGCGCAAGGTGTCGGTCCTTTATGTGCCCGCTTTCTGGGCGCTGATCATGTGTTTGATACGGGCATTGCCGCAGTCACTGTTCAAAAGGCTAAACCTGTGAGCCAGGTCCCGATGCTCTCCGGGTGGCGTTATCGGGTCTTGATCGGTTCGGTGGTCTGTTCGGCCCTGGCGTACCTGGGTATTTCCCTCTGGGGCGGCTGGTCGGCGGTGAGCAGGGCGATCAGTCAGGTCGGGTGGTGGCATGGGACATCTATTGTCGCCTTGGTTCTGCTTGGCTATGGGCTGCGTTTCTGGCGTTGGCAGGTTTACCTCAATGCCCTGGGACATTCACTGCCCTGCTGGCCTAGCCTGAAAATCTACCTGGCGGGATTTGCCCTGACCACGACGCCAGGAAAGGCTGGTGAAGCGTTGCGTGGCGTTCTGCTAAGACGCTGCAATGTGCCTTACGCACACAGTTTTGCCGCGTTGCTCAGTGAGCGGCTTTCGGATCTGCTGGCGATGGTGGTTTTGGCGCTATTGGGCTTGAGTGTTCATCCTCAATGGTTGCCGTTGATCATCACCAGTCTGGTGCTGCTGGCGTGCGGCGTACTGCTGGTGGCCCATCCAGCGCTGGTCGGCAGCATCGAGCGGCGCATCGACCGGGAACGCAGCTGGATCTCCCGATGGTTGCACTATGTCATCCAAGTGTTGCACCAGACCCGCAATTGCCACACCCCACGCCGCCAGGTAGGCGCGACGCTGTTGAGCCTCATGGCCTGGGGGCTCGAAGTGTTGGCGTTCTACTGGATCTTGAAGGCCATGGAAGCGGACGTATCCCTGACCTCTGCCATGTTCATTTATGCCGTTTCCATGCTGGCGGGTGCGCTGAGTTTCATGCCCGGCGGGTTGGGCGGTGCCGAAGCGGTAATGGTGGCTTTGCTGGCGTCTGGCGGCGTTGCCATGCCGAGTGCGATAGCGGCGACGGTTTTGTTGCGGTTGGTGACGTTGTGGCTGGCGGTGGGGTTGGGGGCTGCAATCTTGATCGGTCGAGAAAAATCATGAATTGGACACTGAAATCGAGGTCAGAAATGAGCGTTGGGCAGAGCACCAAAAAATGGCCGGCTTATCTTCCCCTGGCAGGGGCAGTGCTCTTCGGTTGCTATTTGCGGTTGCATAATATTGATGTTAATGGTCTTTGGGTAGATGAAGCATTCAGCGTAGCGACCAGTGATCCGAATAATAGCTTTATAGACGTTTATAAAAGAACATTGATAGATGTACATCCACCTTTCTATCAGGTGCTTTTATGGTTGTTTTATAAGGTTTTTGGCTACACTGAAATGAGTGGGAGATATCTGTCGGTTTTTATTGGTGTTCTATTGATTCCAAGTGTTTTTTGTCTCGGATGGCAGATGATCAATAGGCGCACAGGGCTGATTTGTTCATGGTTAGTGGCTGTAAATTTTTATTTTATCACTTACTCTCAAGAAACCAGGTCGTATGCGTTGCTGGTTCTTTTGGCTGTGCTTTCATTTGTATTTTTTATTTCGCTCTTGCGCAGTCCTACGAGCTTGAATGTTGTGTTATATGCGTTGGTCATGGCAATGCTGGTGAATACTCACTACTTTGGGCTTTTGCCGGTAGGCGCCCAGGTTGGGTTGTTTTTTCTGATTTATGGTCGAAAAGCTTTTCAAGTGAAAATGATGTTGAAATTTTTAACGGTGGGAGCGATTGTTTTCCTGACGCTACTTCCGAGTGCTGGATACATCGAGAATAATCTTGGGCGGCAGGGGTTTTGGATACCTGCACCGCAGGACTCATTTTTTATTCAGTTGTTCACGTTGTATTTTGGAAATGCATCACTTTCCATCATTGCCGCGATTTTAATGGCGTTGGGGCTTGTGAAGCTAGTGAGAGATACAGAGAGGAAAGAAGCTTTATGGGTATTAGTTTTATGGGTGGGTGTTTGCGTGATGGTTCCCTATGTGCGCTCGATTTACATTCAGCCTGTATTGACAATGCGCAATCTTATTGTTGTTTTGCCTGCGCTTTTGATCATGACAGGATATGGTCTCAGTCTTGTCCGCGATAAAGTGTTTTTTTATAGTGTGATCATTGCCTTTTTTTGTTTTTCAATGACACCATTGTATACCGCGGATAAACCTGTTCATAGCTTTGAAAATCAACTGCCCCCAAAAAGCCTGATGCGAGATGTTCTAAGGATGATGGTTGATCGATGCGCAGGTCGTTCAATTTACTCGGGAGTATCTGTGGAGGCTCAAGGGTATGCCAAGATTCTTGATTTGCCATTAAAAATAAATAGTGTTCGTGTGATGGAGAGGGATATTGAGTCTGCTGAAGAACCACTGGGAATTTGTTTTTTTAATACGAGCGGCATATTTGAGGCTGATGTGGAGTATATGAAAAAACATCATTTTAAATTGGTCAGGAAAGAGATAGTCGGTAACTCATCATTAACTGAGTATCAGTTTGATCCAAAATGAATGGCGGTTGCAGCAACACAGCAATTCAGTGTTGCGCAAGATTAGGCCGCAGCGATTTCTCTCGCCTCAAAACTATCCGCCCGCGCCATCTGCCACATCCGCGAATAAAACTCCCCATTCACCTCCCCAGTGAGCAATTCCCCCGGTTTCAAAAACACATGCAACTGCGAAAACAGCTTGATCTCAGTGGCGGACATGCGTCGTACCAAATGCTTGGGCTGCAACTGCGAAGGATGCTCAAGCCCGGCGGCGGCGAGCATTTCGGCCAGGGCCTTGAGGGTGTTGCGGTGGAAGTTGTAGACCCGTTGGGCTTTATCCGGTACGACCAGGGCGCGCTGGCGCAGGGTGTCTTGGGTGGCGACGCCGGTGGGGCATTTGTTGGTGTGGCAGCTTTGGGACTGGATGCAGCCGATGGCGAACATGAAGCCGCGCGCGGCGTTGGCCCAGTCGGCGCCGATGGCCAGGACGCTGGCGATGTCGAAGGCGCTGACGATCTTGCCGCTGGCGCCGAGCTTGATCTTGTCCCGCAGGTTCAGGCCCACCAGGGTGTTGTGCACGAACAGCAGGCCCTCGCGCAGCGGCACGCCGATGTGGTCGGTGAATTCCACTGGCGCCGCGCCCGTACCGCCTTCCTTGCCGTCCACCACGATGAAGTCGGGGAGGATTCCGCTTTCCAGCATGGCCTTGGCGATGCCCATGAATTCCCAGGGATGGCCCAGGCAGAATTTGAAGCCCACCGGTTTGCCGCCGGACAGTTCGCGCAGTTGCTGGACGAACTGCATCAGTTCTATCGGCGTGGAAAACGCGCTGTGACGTGACGGCGAAACACAATCCTCGCCCATGAGGATGCCCCGGGTCTCGGCGATTTCCCGGGTGACCTTGTGCTTGGGCAGGATCCCGCCGTGGCCGGGTTTGGCGCCCTGGCTCATCTTGATTTCAATCATCCGCACCTGCGGGTTCTGCGCCTGGACGGCGAAGCGTTCCGGGTCGAAGCGCCCGTCGCTGGTGCGGCAGCCGAAATAACCGCTGCCCAGTTCCCAGGTCAGGTCGCCGCCGTGTTCGCGATGGTAGGGGCTGATGCTGCCTTCACCGGTGTCGTGGGCGAAGTTGCCCAACTTGGCGCCTTGGTTCAACGCCCGGATCGCATTGGCGCTCAGGGAGCCGAAACTCATCGCCGAGATGTTGAACACCGACGCTGAGTACGGCTGGGTGCACTGCGGGCCGCCGACCGTCACGCGAAAACCGCTGGGATCGCTCAACGGTGCCGGGCGCATGGAATGGCCGATGAATTCGAAGCCGGTCTGGTAGACGTCGATCAGGGTGCCGAAGGGTTTGTCGGCGCTTTCGTTCTTGGCCCGGGAGTACACCAGCGAACGTTGGGCCCGGGAGAAGGGCAGGGCCTCGCTGTCGGATTCGAGCAGGTACTGGCGGATCTCCGGGCGGATGCCTTCGACCAGGTAGCGGATGTTGCCCAGGATCGGATAGTTGCGCCGCACCGCGTGGCGGCTTTGCAGCAGGTCGAACAGCCCCAGCAGGCTTAACAGCCCCGTCACCAGTGCCATCGGCCAGAGCCAGTCGTGTTGCAGGAATGGCAGGCTGGCGAGGGTGAAGATGACACAGCCGGCGAAGAAGGCGTAACGGCTCAGCAGCGACAGGCTCATGCGGTTTCCTTAGGGGGAGCGGTTGATGGGGGGATATGGTACTCAGGAATATTAGGTCTGTGGGGAGGGCACTTATCTGTGGTGAGGGGATCTGTGGCGAGGGGATTTATCCCCGCTGGGCTGCGGAGCAGCCCCCTAAAGCAGCGAACTCAATCTACCTGGCGCACCGAGTTGCCTGGTTTGGGGGCTGCTTCGCAGCCCAGCGGGGATAAATCCCCTCGCCACAGGAAACTCCCTGCCACAGGTAAACTTCCCTGCCATTGATGAATTTCCTTCCACAAGAACGTGGTTGCACCGCGCCTGTCAGCCCGCCTGCTTCATCTGCCGCAACGGTAATTCCACGCGGAAGGTGGTGCCGACGCCGACTTCGCTGCGTACCGTGATTTCGCCGTGGTGTTTTTTCACGATGCCGTAGGACAACGACAGCCCGAGCCCTGTGCCCTGGCCGATGGGTTTGGTGGTGAAGAACGGGTCGAAGATTTTCTGCAGGGTATCGGGGGGGATGCCCGAGCCGTTGTCGGCGACTTCGATCCATACGGTTTCATCACCAACGCCGTTGCGCAGGGTGATGGTGCCGCGCTCGGGGCCGATGGCCTGGGCGGCGTTGACGATCAGGTTCATGATCACCTGGTTGATCTGCGACGGCAGGCATTCCACTTCCGGCAACGGCGTGTACTCCTTGACCACGTCGGCCTTGTATTTGATTTCATTGGCGACGATGTTCAACGTCGAATCCATGCCCTGCTGCAAATTGGCCATCTGCCATTCCTGGCTGGAATCGACGCGAGAGAAGTCCTTCAGGTCCTTGACGATCTGCCCGACCCGGCCAATGCCATCCTTGGACTCCTTGATCAGCAGGGGAATGTCCTCGACGAGAAAGTCCAGCTCCACCTGTTCGCGCAGCTTGCGCAATTGCACCACCAGCTCCGGCGAGGCGATGGCCCCCTCGGCGCTGCCGTAGGCGCTGAGCATTTCCTGGAGTTTGCCGAAGTAGCCGTCCAATGCACCCAGGTTGGAAGAAATGAAACCGATCGGGTTGTTGATTTCATGGGCCACCCCAGCCGCCAACTGTCCCAGCGAGGCGAGCTTTTCCGATTGCACCAGTTGGGTTTCCAGCATCTTGCGTTCGTCGATTTCCATTTGCAGCAGCTCGCTGGCCTGTTTGAACGCCTGGGTCCGTTGTTCCACCAGGTCTTCGAGCTTGTTCATTTTCAGTTCCGCGCGGGAGGTCATTTCCCATTTGGTGGTCAGGGTGTTGGCCATCTGCTGGACTTCGATGTTGTCGAACGGTTTTTTCAAGATCAGCAAACGGTCGTGGCCGTTCAGACGGTCGAGCAGTTCATCCCAGGAATAATCCGAATAGGCGGTGCAGACCACCACTTGCAACTGCGGGTCGCGCTTCCAGAGTTCTTCGATGGTCTTGGCGCCATCCCAGCCTTCGGGCATGCGCATGTCGACAAAGGCCAGGGCATAAGGACGCCCTTTTGCCGATGCCTCCAGCAACTTGTTCAGGCCTTCCATCCCGCCATAGGCCGAGTCGAGTTCGAACACGGTGGCAGCAGGTTTTGGTGCTTCGCCGAACAGCGCGCTTTCCATGTCCAGCAAGTCAGCGTTGCTGTCATCCTCCGGGGTGAGGATCTTGCGGAAATCTTCATGAATGGCGGGTGTATCGTCGATCAACAGGATGCGGCGGTTACTCATGCTATTCATGGCTCACCTTCTGCAAGTTTCAGGGGCAGTTGCAGTTGGAACGTCGCCCCCCTGCCTGGCCCCTCACTGTGGGCGGTGAGGCGGCCTTCCATTTCAATGGCCGCCAATGCGCAACTGTGCAGGCCAAAGCCGTGGCCTTCCTTACGCGTGGTAAAACCGTGGGCGAAGATGCGCGTCATGTTTTCCTCCGGGATACCTTCGCCTTCGTCCTTGACGCTGATTTGCAGGGTCTGGCCATCGACGACGGCAGCCTTCAGGGTCATGTTTCGCGCATGATTGGAAACCCCCGCCATGGCGTATTTGGCGTTGCTGATCAGGTTGATCAGGATCAACAGCAAGCGGTGTTTGTCACCCATGATCCGCGGCACATCGCCGTATTCCTTGATCACCGTAACATGGTGACGGGTCAGGGCGCCCGAATTCATGCGCAAGGCATCTTCGAGCAGTTCGCTGACCACCAAGGGTTCCAGCAGGCTGTTGGCCCCGGCATAGGATTGCTGGGTGGAAACGATGTCCTTGATGTGGTCCACGCTCTTGCTCAACTGGGCCAGTTCGTCGGTCATGCCCTGTTGCTCGAGCGCGATGGCCTCGACCAGTTGGTTGAGGTAACCGGGCAGCAGCTTGCCTTTGGCGTCTTCGGTGAAAAAGTGCCCGAGGTTATCGGCGTGTTCGTTGATCAGTTGCATCGCCTTGCCCAGCCCCTGGGCCTTGCTACTGCGCAGTTTGCGGCTGACCAGGTCGGCGGAGATGTTCACGCTGTTGAGGACGTTGCCGACGTTGTGCAACACGTTGGTGGCGATTTCCGCCATGCCGGCCTGGCGGGCGGTGTCCATCAATTCGCTCTGGGTGTCCTTGAGCTGGCGGGTCCGTTCTTCAACCCGCTGTTCCAGTTCATCGTTGGCGCTTTGCAGAGCGTTGTTGACCCTTTTGATCTCGGCGAAACTGCGTACCAGCCGGATCGCCAGCCAGATCAGTATCAAGACCAGGAACGTGGCGAACACCAGCAGGTAGACATGGTTACGTTCGTACTTGGCCGCGGCTTTGCTCTGGTCTTTCTCCAACAGGTCAGTAATGGTGTCCAGGTGTCCGGACACGGGGATCGCTTCGATGGCCGCTAACAGCTCATTGACCCGCGGTTGTTCGCGCAGGATCAGCGCGATGTGCCTGCTCAGGATGTCAACAGGGCCTTGAAGCCCCTGGGGCATGCGCTCCTTGTTGATGTCCAGCCGGTTCAGGCCCAGCAGCACTTCGGCGGCTACCTCGCTGGTGCTCAACTGGGCGAACTCCATGCTGCTGAGCAACAGGTCGTAGGTGTCGATGGCGACGTTTTGCAGTTGCAGGCGCTCCGTGTCGGCCAGCCGGGCGAACTGGGCCTGGATGTCGTCCTCGGCGGAGGGCAGGAAGGCCATGGAGTTGCGCAGCACCGCGTTGTGGGATTTGAACTGTTCCACCAACCGGGTCTTTTCCTTGACCGCCTTGAGGTACTCGTCGCGCTGGGCTTCCCAGAGTGACGGCTTGTGGCGTCCGGGCTCCGATTCGATGGCGTCGAGACGCTGCCACAGGCGCGCCATTTCATGCAGGGGCGTGACCAGGGGATCGTAGTTTTGGGTCAGGGCGATCCGCGACTTGAGCACTTCGTTGTCCCAGATGGCGTCCTGCTGCTTGAGCAGGCGAATCAGATCCCGGGACTCAATGTACGAGGCGGCCTGCTGGGCCCCTGAATTGATGTACATGAACAGCAGGACCGATGCCAGCAACAGGCCGATGAACGCAAGGCCGAGGCGACGGAGAGTGGTCATAGGGGCTTGCCCTCCGATTCACCGGTCAGCGTCTTGAGGAACTCGACGATCAGGGTCGTATCGTTCTTGAGGGGCTCACGCCCCAGTTGGTACTTGAACATGATCTCCACCGCGCGTTCCAGGGTCGGGGCCGACGCGTCATGGAAATACGGGGCGGTGACGGCCACATTGCGCAGGCTGGGCACCTTGAAGACCTGGCGGTCGGCTTCATCGCCAGTGATGTTGAAGCGTCCTTCGTCGGCTCGGGTAGGGTTGCCCCGATCCTTGATGTAGTCGCCCATCACCCCGAACTTCTGGAACATGTTGCCGCCGATGTTCACGCCTTGGTGGCAGGCGATGCAGCCGTACTCCTTGAAGCGCTGGTAACCGAACTTTTCCCGGGGCGTGAGGATGTCGGTATTGCCCAGCAGGTATTGGTCGAAGCGCGAATTGGGTGTCTGCAAGGTGCGCTCGTAATCCGCCAGTGCGCCCTGGATATTGGGCTTGGTCACGCCGTCGGGATACGCGTCCTTGAAGTCCTTGGCATAACCGGGGTCATTGGCGATGCGCTTGACGACCGATTCCCAGGTGCTGCCCATTTCCGCCGGGCTGGTCACGACTGCGTGGACCTGTTCTTCCAACGTGTCGACGCGACCATCCCAGAACTGGTGGAAGTTCAGGCCGGCATTGAACACGGTCGGCGTATTGACCTCCACCGGCTTGCCGTCGAAGCCCAGGGAGAACGGCTTGTCGTCGGCACCGCCCTTGTCCAGGCGATGGCAACTGGCACAGGACAGGGTGTTGTTGACCGACAGCCGCGGGTCATTGAACAGCCGCAACCCCAGTTGGACGCGCTTGGGGTCCAGGGCCGGAGCCGGTGGCAGGGGTTTGAGGGGTTCGTCCAGTGGCTCGGCGTGAGCGGTCACGCTTGATCCCACGAGTAGGCCGAGAGCCAGAATCAGTCCATGTAACGCCATGGGATGCTTTCCTTGAAACTTTGGTTGATAACACTCAGGTGTTCACGAAAACGGGTTCTGGCGTTTTTCCCACTCGGTCATCCAGTCGGCGAAGGCCTGCGGTTCGACGGCCTTGCTGAAGTAATAACCCTGGACCTCCTCGCAATGGTGCTTCTTGAGAAATTCCAACTGTTCGAGGGTTTCCACACCTTCGGCAATGATGTGCAGGTTCAGGCTCTTGCCCAGGCTGATGATGGTGCTCACCAGCTTGGCGTCGTTGCTGTCGATGCTCAGGTCACCGACGAACGACTGGTCGATCTTCAACACATCCACCGGAAATTTCTGCAGGTAGCTCAGGCTCGAATAGCCGGTGCCGAAGTCGTCGATGGCCAGGCGAATGCCTAGCTGCTTGATGGCCTTGAGGATGGCTACCGTGGTATCGACGTTCTGCATCAGTACACTTTCGGTGATCTCCAGTTCTAACTGTGTCGGAGCCAAGCCGGTTTCCTTGAGGGTGCGGGCGATGCCTTCGACGAAGCCGCGCTGGCGAAAATCGATGGCCGAGACGTTCACCGACAGGTACAGCGGGCGCATGCCCTGGGCTTGCCAGCGACACGCCTGCTGGCAGGCTTCCTGAAGCACCCATTGGCTCAGCGGAACGATCAGGCCGCTGTCCTCGGCCACCGGAATGAAATCCGACGGATAGACCAGGCCATGATCCGGCCTGTTCCAGCGCACCAGCGCCTCGACACCGACCACCTTGCCGCTCTTGAGGTCGAGCTTGGGTTGGTAATGCAGCACGAACTCCTTGCGTTGCAGGCCCAGGCGCAGGCCGGATTCGATAGTCTGTTGCTGTCGCGCCCGGCGGTTCATGTCTTCGGTGAAAAACCGGTAGTCGTTGGGGCCGGTTTCCTTGACGTTGCGCATCGCTGTCTCGGCTTTCTTGATCAGCGCCACGGCGTCGAAACCGTCGGAGGGGTACACGCTGATGCCCAGGCTCGCGGTGACGGTCAGGTCATGGCCGTCGATGGGTTGCGGGGAACTGATGGCCGCCAGCAGTTTGTCGGCCACGCCTTTGGTCTGCTGCGGGTCGACGATGTCTCCCAGCACCACCACGAATTCATCGGAACCGTAGCGAAACACCGAATCGGATTCACGCACCACGGTCGCCAGTGCCCGGGCCACTCGCTTGAGCATTTCATCGCCCACGGGATGGCCCAGCGCGTTATTGATGCGCTTGAAGCGGTCCAGGCCGATGAACATCACCGCCAGCTGCCGGTCGTGCCGGCGGCACTGGGCCATGGCCTGGGTCAGGCGATCGCCGAGCAACATGCTGTTGGGCAACTCGGTGAGCACGTCGTATTGCAGCAGGTGGGATACCTTGAGCAATTCCTGGACGCGTTCTTCGATCGTGCGCTCCAGGCTGCGCATTTTCCTCGCCGCATCCTGGGCCAGCTGCCACTTCCAAGTCATGGCGCTGGCCATCTGGCGGATTTCCAGGGTGTCGAAGGGTTTCTTGAGGATCAGCAACTGATCGTCGAACTCGATCCGTTCGGACATGGTTTCCCAGGAGTAATCCGAGAACGCCGTGCACAGGGCGATTTGCAGGCGCGGGTCGGCTTCCCACAGCCGCTCGATGGTTTGCAGGCCGTCCCAGCCCGGTGGCATGCGCATGTCAGCGAACACCATCGCATAGGGCTGGCCTTCGGCCTGGGCGCGCTTGACCAGTTCCAGCGCCTCTTCGCCCTGGTAGGCCGAGTCGATCTGAAATTGCAGCCGGCTGACCTGTGGGGTGCCGAACAGCAGGCTCTCGGTGTCGTCCAGTGAGTCATCGCTGCCGGCGCTGGGGCTGAGGATCTTGCGAAAGTCCTGGTGGATCGCCGGTGTGTCGTCCACCACCAGGATTCGCCGGTTGGCAGGTACCGACATCGGGTTCATGGATTGCTCTCCGATAGCTCGCTCGCTGGTCGGGTCCAGTGGTCTGTCGCCGGAACGATGGTGCCGGCCTTGAGCAGTTCGGCGGCCTGGCCGCTGTCGACCACGGTGCTGAAGTAATGCCCCTGGGCCTGCATCGCGCCGCCGCTGGACATCAGCGTGGTGCGTTGCTCCTGGGTTTCGACGCCCTCGGCAATGATCCCGATGCCCACGTCCCGGGCGAAGTTGATGATCGCCCGCAACGTCGTGGCATTCTCGGGATCGGCGTTGGCGCTGTCGAGGAAACGCTGGGCGAGCTTGAGGTGATTGACCCGGTAAGTCTTGAGGTAATCGAACGAAGAGTACTCGGTGCCGAAGTCATCGATGGCGATCTGCACGCCCAACTCGCAGAGGCGCGGCAGCACGTCGTTGTGGGTCCACTTGGTCTGGGCCAGGGTGGCTTCGGTGACGTCGAAGCGCAGGTCCCAGGGCGCCAGTTCCCAGCGCGCGGTGGTGCGCAGCACGTCGTAGATCAGTTCCGGGCCGGTCTTGAGCTGGGTCAGGGACAGGTCGATGGCGATTACCGGGGGCGCCATGCCCTGGTCGCGCCACTGGCGCATTTGTTGGCAAGCCTGGTCCAGCACCCAATGCCCCAGGCCAATGATGATCCCGGTTTTCTCGGCGGCGGGCATGAAGACCGCCGGCTCCAGCCAGCCACGTTGGGGGTGGTTCCAGCGCACTTGCACGCCCATGCCGAGGATCTTGCCGGTGCCGAGGTCGACTTCCGGCAGGTAGTGCAGGTGCAGTTCCTGGTTTTCGATGGCTTGGCGCAGATCGTTGGCCAGGGCGACCCGGTCGGTGACTTCCTGGTTAATTTCCTCGTTATGGAAATGGTACTGGTTGCGGCCCTTTTCCTTGGAGCGGTACAGGGCCATGTCGGACTGCGCCATCAGGCTGTCGGCACTCAGGCTCTGCGGGGTGTACAGGGCGATGCCGATGCTCACCGAGATCCGCACGTCGTTGCCGTCCAGGGAGTACGGTGCCACGAGGGCATCGCGGATCTTGCCCGCCAGCGCGGCGCAATGGGTCGCTTCATGGACGTCCAGTTGCAGGAGGGCGAACTCGTCGCCGCCCAGGCGCGCCACCACGTCGTTTTCCCGGGTGCAGGCCTTGATCCGTGTGGCGACTTCCTGCAACAGCAGGTCGCCGATGGGGTGACCCAGGGTGTCGTTGATCCGTTTGAAGTGGTCCAGGTCCAGGTAGAACATCGCAAACGGCGCCGCACCCCGACGAGCGGCGGCGAAGGCCTGGTGCAGGCGCTCGATCATGGTGGCGCGGTTGGCCAGCCCGGTCAGGCCGTCGGTGCGGGCCAGCAGGGCGATTTTCTCTTCGGCCAGCTTGCGCTCGGTAATGTCGAGGATGATGCCTTCTATTTCCAGCAACAGGCCTTGCTCGTTGCGCACCGGGATGTAGCGGTTCTCTACCCAGCGGTACGTGTCGTCGCCGGTGTGCATGCGGAACTCGATGGATGCCCCTGCGGTGTCGCGGTCCAGAACGCGGACCATGGCCTCATGGACCTTCTCCTGGTCGTCGGGGTGGATCAGGGTTTGCGCCCAGTCCGGCGAGTTGGTCAGTTGCGCTGCGGAATGGCCGAACTTGGTGATGTTGTGGGAGATGTACATCAATGCGAACGGCGGCTCGCCCCGCAGGCGATAGAGAATGGTCGGGCTGTTCTGCACGATGATGTTGGCGTCGGCCAGTTCGCGGGTGCGTTCCTCGACTGCGCGCTCGAGCATGTCCATTTTCAGCGCCGCGTCTTCGGTCATTTGCCATTTGACGGTCAAGGTACTGGCCATCTGGCGGATCTCGATGGCGTCGAAGGGTTTTTTCAGGATGAGCAGGCGGTCGCCCAGTTCAAGGCGATCGGCAATGTCTTCCCAGGAATAGTCCGAGTAAGCGGTGCACAGGGCGACTTGCAGCTTGGGGTCGGCGCGCCACAGCCGCTCGATGGTTTCCAGGCCGTCCCAGCCCGGCGGCATGCGCATGTCGATGAACGCCATGGCGAAGGGTTGCCCCTGGGCCAGCGCCGTTTCGACCTTGTTCAGGGCCTCCATGCCCTGGAATGCCGAATCGAGCACGAAACTCGCACCAGAAACCGCCACGGGCGAGCCGAACAAGGCCTCTTCGGCGCTGCTCAGGCTGTCCTGGGTGTTCGCCTCGGGGCTGAGGATCTTGCGGAAATCCTCATGGATAGTCGGCGTGTCGTCGACAATCAGGATTCGCCGATTAGTTTTATCCAACGGCAGGCTCATGGCCGTGCACCGTTTTGATGCTGACTATAGAACCCTGGAAACATCTGATATCCCTTTCGCTGGCATGAGTATTCGGCCTGTACATGGCCCTTCATGGGATACAGCATAGTCGTCTCATCGGGATACGCTCGGTCAGTGATGGCAAATGTGTCTAAATGTTCGCAATCTACTAGCCTGTATTTCGGGGGTAAGGTAGAACGGTTGTCGTGAATAGGAGGGGGGTTTCAAATGGAAGATCAATCGCCGGATGTTCCGGTAAGGAAGCCATCGGTGCTGTTGGTCGATGACGAAGAGTCGATCCTCAATAGCCTGCGTCGGCTATTGCGCAGCCAGCCGTACGAGATCCTGCTGGCCGACAGTGGCGCCAGGGCCCTGGAAATTCTCAAGGAGCGGCCGGTCGACCTGGTGATGACCGATGCGCGCATGCCGAACATGGATGGCGCCACGCTGCTGGCCGAGATCCGCAAGCTGTACCCATCGACCTTGCGCATCCTGCTCACCGGTTATGCCGATGTGGACATGATGACCAAGGCCATCAACGAGGGGCAACTCTATCGCTACCTCAGCAAGCCCTGGAACGATGAGGAACTGGTGCAGGCCTTGCGCCAGGCCCTGTCCCACCAGCATTCCGAAAGCGAGCGCCAGCGCCTCGAAGCGCTGAATCGCGAGCAGAACCAGCAACTCAAGACCCTTAACGCCACCCTGGAAAAACGCGTGGCGTCGCGCACCTCCGAGCTGCAGCAGACCGCCGACATGCTCGATTTGGCCTATGACGAGCTCAAGCGCAGTTATGTGACCAGCACCGAAGTGTTTTCGCTGATCGCCAACCTGCGCCTGCCCAAGGCCAAGCAGACCAACCGGCAGATCATCGAGTTGATCAGGGTCTATAGCCGGCTGCATTTCCTCGATGAGTCCACCGACCGCGACCTGACCATGGCCGCGGCGCTCTACAACATCGGCAAGCTGAGCTGGACCGACAACATGATGGTCACGCCTGCCGACTTGCTGCACCACAACGAACTTGAGCTCTATCGGGCCTATCCGAAGCAGAGCGAATCGCTGCTGATGACCCTGGACCCGATGAAGGATGCGGCGCGGATCATTCGCCATCACCAGGAGCGTTGGGACGGCAGCGGCTTCCCCGAGCACCTCAGGGGCGAGGCCATTCCGTTCGGTTCGAGGCTGTTGAAACTGGCGGTGGACTTCATCGAGCTGCAGCGCGGGTTGATCCTGGAGCGGCAGATGAACAGCGACGAAGCGCTGGTCTACATCCGCAAGTACGCCGGCAAGCTGTACGACCCGGACATGGTCGAGGATTTCATCAAGGCCTGTGGGGAATACTTGGAGGACGTGACCCTGTCCGACCCGACGGTAGAGGTCAAGACCACCCGCGAACTGATGCCCGGCATGATCCTGGCCCGCAACCTCAACGCTGACAACGGCATGCTGCTGCTCAACGCCGGCAAGGTCCTGAGCGGCCCGCTGGTGGAAAAGCTCATCGCCTTCGAAGCGATGGAAGGGGCCCGGTACAGCGTGTTCGTCAAGATCCCCGAAGAGCAGGCCGACCCTACGGCGCCGAAGCCGATTTTGGGGTGACGCGGATCGGACGACGCCATCGCTCCCACAAGGCAATGCTGTTCACTTAAGGATGGTTGAATCATTGTGGCGAGGGGATTTATCCCCGCTGGGCTGCGAAGCAGCCCCCAAACCTGAACACTCGGTGTGTCAGGCAAAAGTCATGTCTGAAGCTTTTTTGGGGCTGCTTCGCAGACCAGCGGGGATAAATCCCCTCGCCACAGATTCATCTACTGCCTTAAGTGAACAGCATTGCGCTCCCACAAGGGGAAGCGTGGGTCCTGAAACTGGGGCCAGGCTTTGCTCCCTGCCACCGTGGTCTGTAATCTCCCTGGCATTTTTCTGCCCAAGGCTTTGACTCATCATGACCACTTCCCTCATCCGCATCGCCGCCGCCCTGTTGCTCGGGCCGGACGGGCGAACCCTGCTGGTGCGCAAGCGCGGCACCCGGGCCTTCATGCAGCCGGGCGGCAAGATCGAGGCCCATGAACAGCCGGTGCAGGCGCTGGCCCGGGAGCTGGAAGAGGAGCTTGGGTTGCAGATCGACCCGGCACAGGCCCGTTACCTGGGCGTGTTCAGCGCTCCGGCGGCCAACGAGCCGGGGTTTATCGTGCAGGCCGAGGTATTTTTGCTGAGCATCGATGCCCCGGTTTCGCCGGCAGCCGAAATTGAAGAGGTGTGCTGGATCGACCCGGCCGGCGCCAGCAATCTTTTGCTGGCACCGTTGACAGGCGAGGTGATCCTGCCGTTTTATCGAACGACACTTCTAGCTACCTGCTGATTCACGCCTCAAGGACTGATGCCCATGATTCCATTGCCGGACCTGTTGATTTTCGCCGCTGCCGCGTTGCTGATGGTACTGACGCCCGGCCCGAACATGATCTACCTGATCTCCCGTTCGATCTGCCAGGGTCGCAAGGCCGGCGTCACCTCCCTGCTGGGGGTGGTGGCGGGGTTCTTCGTGCATATGTTCGCCGCGGCCGCCGGATTGACGGCGGTGTTCCTGGCGGTGCCCATGGCCTATGAAGTATTGAAATGGGCCGGTGCGCTGTACCTGTTGTGGCTGGCCTGGCAGGCGGTCAAGCCGGGCGCGCGTTCGCCCTTCGAGGCACAGCAGTTGCCAGCGGACTCGACACGCAAGTTGATCACCATGGGTTTTTTCACCAGCGCCCTGAACCCCAAGATCGCGGTGTTCTACCTGTCGGTGTTCCCGCAGTTCATCAGCCCGGAACACGGTTCGCTGTTCACCCAGAGCATTATCCTGGGCCTGACCCAGATCAGCGTCAGTTTCAGCGTCAACCTGCTGATTGCCCTGTTCGCTGCCGGCATTGCCTCATGGTT
The DNA here is from genome assembly GCF_900106735.1 of Pseudomonas sp. NFACC08-1. NCBI lineage: Bacteria > Pseudomonadati > Pseudomonadota > Gammaproteobacteria > Pseudomonadales > Pseudomonadaceae > Pseudomonas > Pseudomonas sp. NFACC08-1. The sequence goes on from NZ_FNNL01000007.1 coordinate 39,687, forward strand.
CGTCCACAACCCGACCTGGCTGGCGGCGCAGCGCTACTTCATGGGGTTTGTCCTCGGTGCGCTGGCGTTGCGCCTGATGTTTGAGCAACGGCGTTCGGCGTGAGCATCCGACGGTTGAGGGCCGGCGATGCCCAGGCGTATCGCCAACTGATGCTGCAGGCATACGCACTGCATCACCAGGCCTTCACCTCCAGCGTCACCGAGCGGGCCAAGTTGCCTATCAACTGGTGGGAGTCACGCCTGGGCAGTCGGCTCGATGTGCTGCTGGGGGCGTTTGTCGAGCAAGAGCTGGTCGGCATCGTCGGCCTGGCCCTGGAGCCCCGGGAAAAAGCCCGGCACAAGGCGCTGCTGTTCGGCATGTACGTCGCCGATGAACATCGCCATCGTGGGCTCGGCTACCAACTGGTCCAAGCCGCCCTCGCCGAAGCCCGGCGTCATCCCTTCCTGCGCCTGGTGCAACTGACCGTCACCGCCGGCAACGGCCCGGCGGTCAAGCTCTACCAGCGCTGCGGCTTCGTCCTGTACGGCCTCGAACCGATGGCGATCCGCGTGGAGGATGAGTTCCTCGACAAAATCCACATGTGGCTCGAGCTGTAAACCAACCGGCCATGACTGTTGAGCTTTTTTGTGGCGAGGGAGCTTGCTCCCGCTGGGCTGCGCAGCAGCCCCTTTTCAGGTGGGCGCTGCGCAGCCCAGCGGGAGCAAGCTCCCTCGCCACAAAAGCTCAAAAGCTCAAAAGCATCCCGGTCGACCAACCGATTGGCTCTTGAGACTGACACTGATTCGAGGCATTCCTTTAACCCACGCCGTGCCCAATTCCCTGTGGCGAGGGAGCTTGCTCCCGCTGGGGCGCGCAGCGGCCCTAGAACCCGGCGACACGGTGGATCAGGTTGATTGAGTGAGCTTCAGAGGGGGCTGCTGCGCAGCCCAGCGGGAGCAAGCTCCCTCGCCACAAAAAGCAGTCAGCGCACGGCACTGACCCCGTCCAACGTGGAAAACGACGTGTCCTTGGCCGTCAGCAAAAAGTCGCGCATGTACGGCGCGTCGAGCATGTCGGTGCGCACCGCCGCGTAGAGCGTGGCAAACAAGCCTTTCTCCCCCAGCCGCTTGGCCTTCACGTAACCCCGCGAGCTGTATTCATGCAGGGCCCAGTGCGGCATGCCGCAGACACCGCGACCGCTGGCCACCAGTTGCATCATCATCACCGTCAGTTCAGAGGTACGCACCTGGGCCGGTTCGATATCGGCCGGTTCCAGGAAACGGGTGAAGATGTCCAGCCGGTCGCGCTCCACCGGGTAGGTGATCAGGGTTTCGCTAATCAGGTCCTCGGGCACGATGTAGGGCTTGCCCGCCAGTCGATGCTGGTTGGCCACGGCGAGCATCGCTTCGTAGGTGAACAATGGCACGTAGGTGATGCCGGCCAGCTCCAGCGGGTCGGAGGTCACCACCAGGTCGAGGTCGCCCCGGGCCAGGGCTGGCAACGGCGCGAAAGCGAAGCCCGAGGCCAGGTCCAGCTCGACTTCCGGCCAGGCATCGCGGAATTGGTCGATGGTCGGCATCAACCACTGGAAGCAGCTATGGCACTCGATGGCCATGTGCAGCCGTCCGGCGGTGCCGCCAGCCAGGCGGGCGATGTCCCGTTCGGCGCCACGCAGCAAGGGCAGGGCGGCATCGGCCAGTTGCAACAGGCGCAGGCCGGCGCTGGTGAACCGTACCGGCTTGGTCTTGCGCACGAACAACGGCATGCCCAGGCGCTCTTCCAGTTCCTTGAACTGGTGGGAGAGGGCGGACTGGGTCAGGTGCAGGCGTTCGGCGGCTTCGACCAGGCTGTCGGCTTCGCGCAGGGCGTGCAGGGTCTTGAGGTGACGGAGTTCAAGCACCGGAATTGCTCCATGAGTAAAACTTGTGATCAACACGAAAAGGTTGAGTTTGTCTCATGTAGGGTCGGCTGTCGACAATGGCGCCATCTTTTACAGGAGGACGCACACCATGGCCCTGGCCCACACTCTCGGTTTCCCTCGCATCGGCGCCGACCGCGAACTGAAAAAAGCCCTCGAAGCCTACTGGAAAGGTGACCTGGCCCCGGCCGCGTTGCAGGCGGTGGGTCGCGAACTGCGGGCCCGGCACTGGCAATTGCAGAAAGACGCCGGCATCGACCTGCTGTCCGTCGGGGACTTTGCCTGGTACGACCAAGTGCTCAGCCACTCCCTGACTCTGGGCGTCGTGCCACAGCGTTTCCACAGCACCTTGAATGCCCAGGGCCGGCCGACCCTCGACACCCTGTTCGCCATGGCTCGTGGCGCCACGGCCAGTTGCTGCGGGGCCGACCACGGCCAGGCGCAATACGCCCAGGAGCTGACCAAGTGGTTCGACACCAACTACCACTACCTGGTCCCGGAGTTTTCCGCCGACCAGACCTTCGCCCTGAGCTGGGAACAGTTGTTCGATGAAGTGGACGAGGCCCATGCCTTGGGTCATCAGGTCAAACCGGTAATCATTGGCCCGTTGACCTACTTGTGGCTGGGCAAGGCCAAGGGCGAGGCGTTCGACAAGCTCGGCCTGCTGGAGCGCCTGCTGCCCATCTATGGGGAAATTCTCAACCGTCTCAAGGCCCAGGGCGTGGAGTGGGTGCAGATCGACGAACCGATCCTCACCCTCGACCTGCCTCAAGCCTGGAAGAGCGCTTTCGAGCGGGCTTATCACATCCTCCAGTACTCGCCGCTGAAAAAACTCGTGGCCACCTATTTCAGTGGCCTGCAAGACAACCTCGGCCTGGCGGTGAGCCTGCCGGTGGATGGCTTGCACATCGACGCGGTGCGCGCCCCGGAACAACTGGGCCAGGTGCTGGACCGCCTGCCGACCTACAAGATTCTGTCGGTGGGCCTGGTCAATGGCCGCAACGTCTGGCGCTGTGAACTGGAACAGGCGCTGGCGCAGCTGCAACCGGCCCAGGAGCGCTTTGGCGACAACCTCTGGGTCAGCACCTCATGCTCGCTGTTGCACAGCCCGGTGGACCTGGAGCGTGAAGACCGCCTCGATCCGGAACTCAAGAGCTGGCTGGCCTTTGCCGTGCAGAAGTGTGGTGAAGTCGCGGTGCTGCGCGATGCCCTGAACGATCCACACGCGCCCGCTGTGCAACAGGCCTTGGCCGACAGCCGCGAGGTGCAGGCCAGTCGCGCCCGTTCGGCGCGCATTCACAAACCCGCGGTCCAGGCGCGCCTGGCGGCAATCGGGCCACAGGACAGTCAGCGGCGCTCGCCGTTTGCCAAGCGCATCGAACGCCAGCGCGCCCGTCTGAAACTGCCTGCCTTTCCCACCACCACCATCGGCTCCTTCCCGCAGACCCCGGCGATTCGCCTGGCGCGTCAGGCCTACAAGCAAGGCAAGCTGTCGGCCAATGACTATCAGGACGCCATGCACACCGAGATCCGCCATGCCGTGCAGATCCAGGAACGCCTGGGCCTGGACGTGCTGGTGCACGGTGAAGCCGAGCGCAACGACATGGTGGAATACTTCGCCGAGCACCTGGACGGCTACGTCTTCACCCGTTTCGGTTGGGTGCAGAGCTACGGTTCGCGCTGCGTGAAACCGGCGATCATCTATGGCGACATCAGTCGGCCGAGCGCCATGACCGTCGACTGGATCCGCTACGCGCAAAGCCTGACCGACAAGATCATGAAAGGCATGCTCACCGGCCCCGTGACCATGCTGATGTGGTCGTTCCCCCGTGAAGACGTGTCGCGCCAGGTCCAGGCCCGACAACTGGCCCTGGCCCTGCGGGACGAAGTGCTGGACCTGGAAAAGGCCGGGATCAAGATTGTGCAGATCGACGAGGCGGCGTTCCGCGAAGGGTTGCCGCTGCGTCGCGGGCAATGGCAGGAGTACCTGGACTGGGCGGTTGACGCGTTCCGTTTGTGCGCGTCGGGGGTGGCTGATGAAACCCAGATCCATACCCACATGTGCTACAGCGAATTCAACGACGTGATCAAGGCCATCGCCGACATGGACGCCGATGTCATCACCATCGAGACCTCGCGTTCGGACATGGAATTGCTGGAGGCTTTCGAGGCGTTCGACTACCCGAACGACATCGGCCCGGGCGTCTACGACATCCACTCGCCACGGGTGCCGGACACGGCCGAGATGGTTGCGCTGATGAGCAAGGCGGTAAAACGGATCGCCGCCGAGCGGTTGTGGATCAACCCCGACTGTGGGTTGAAAACCCGGGGCTGGCCGGAAACGGAAGCGGCGCTGGTGAACATGGTGGCGGCGGCGCGGCAGTTGCGCAGTCAGTTGGCCTGAGGTCCTACGAGATTTGCACCCCCTGTGACATGCACTGTTTGGTCCGGGGACATGGTTAACCTGTGGCGAGGGGATTTATCCCCGTTGGGCTGCGAAGCAGCCCTGAAGCCAGGCGCCTTGTTGTATCAGGTGGATTGCGTCCAGCTTTTTCTGGGGCTGCTTCGCAGCCCAGCGGGGATAAATCCCCTCGCCACAAGGGATAGTATTCGGTTTTATTGCTCCCCTTGACCGGGCAACCATCACCACTCGGCAATCTTCATCAAACTGTCACGCAACTGTGGCAGCGCGCTTGAACAAACTTCATCAGACTCGCGCTCTACTGGGGTTCTGCGTTTCGGTGTTTCTTCATGCGTGTATTCATTTTCCTGGCCGCGTTGTTTTTCGGCCTGCCGTCGATGGCGGCTTCTCGGTGTGACATCAATGTTGCGACCCAACGGGTCGATCTGGATCAGGTGAGCCTGGCCTACCAGAGTGTTGGCCGTGCCTCGGATCCGGTGCTGTTGCTGGTGATGGGCCTGGGTGGGCAGTTGATCCATTGGCCGGACGAAGTGGTGGTCGCCCTGTGCGAGCAAGGTTTCCGGGTGATTCGCTACGACAACCGCGACGTCGGCCTGTCCACCTGGCGCCAAGCGCCCGGCAGCGCCAACCTGACCTTTGAAGCCCTGCGCTACAAACTCGGCTTGCCCGTGGCCGCGCCCTATACCTTGACCGACATGGCTGACGACGGACTGGGGCTGATGGACGCCTTGCACGTGCAAAGCTTCCACGTACTGGGGGTAAGCATGGGCGGGATGATCGCCCAGCACATGGCGGCCATGGCCCCCGAGCGGGTTGAAAGCCTGACCCTGATCATGACCAGTTCCAGCGCCGCAGGCCTGCCGGCGCCCAGCGAAAGGCTGGTGCAACTGTTGTCCCGGCGCGGTGCGCCGAATCGCGAAATGGCCCTGGAACAGCAGGCCGATCTGCTGGCCGCCCTCGGCAGCCCGATGGTGGTCGACGACCGCGAGGCGCTGCTGCATCAGGCCGCAGTGGCCTATGACCGGGCCTTCAACCCCGAGGGCGTAAAGCGTCAGATCATGGCGATCATGGCCGAGCCAAGCCGGGTGACGCTGCTCGATCAACTGCGCGTGCCGACCCTGGTTATCCACGGCACCGCCGACCCGTTGCTGCCGGTGATGCACGGCGTGCACTTGGCGGCGCACATCCAGGGCAGCCAGTTGAAGCTGATCCCGGGCCTGGCCCATCGTTTCCAGGAGGCATTCAAGGCGCCGTTGCTGGGTGCCGTGTTGCCGTATCTGCAGCAGCATCGCGAAGACACATCGCATTGGGCGCAGATCGAGCCGGTGCAGGCGCCTAATCTGCTCTGACAAGCCCGTACTGATCTCTTGAGCCTGGTGTGATCATGTGGCGAGGGAGCTTGCTCCCGCTGGGCTGCGCAGCAGCCCCATCATCTACCTGTCGCCGCAGTGCCCCAGGCAGACCCCAGGGGTTGCTGCGCAACCCAGCGGGAGCAAGCTCCCTCGCCACGGTCCTGTTCATCCTTGAATGATCTGGGTGGCTGACGCTTACCGCGCCTGTGCCTGCTCTACCAACTACCCCAATCAATAGCACCGCGAGGACACCTCGCATTGGGCGCAGATCGAGCCGGTGCAGGCGCCTAATCTGCTCTGACAAGCCCGTACTGATCATTTGAGCCTGGTGGGATCATGTGGCGAGGGAGCTTGCTCCCGCTGGGCTGCGCAGCAGCCCCATCATCTACCTGTCACTGCGGTGTCCCAGGCAGACCCCAGGGGTTGCTGCGCAACCCAGCGGGAGCAAGCTCCCTCGCCACGGTCCTGTTCATCCTTGAATGATCTGGGTGGCTGACGCTTACCGCGCCTTGGCCTGCTCCACCAACCACCCCATCAAGGCCTGCAACGGCCCTGACACTTCGGGTTTGTGCGGATGCACCAAGTGATAACCCAGCCCGGTCTTGACCTTCAGTTCAAACGGCATCACCAGTCGGCCGGCGCTCAAGTCATCGCCGATCAGCGACCAGTCGCCAATTGCCACGCCCGTGCCTTGGGAAGCCATGGACATCGCCAGGTCCAGGGTTTCGAAATGCTGGCCCTTGCTGACATTGCTCAAGTGCACATCGGCTGCCTTCAGCCAGGCGTTCCAGTCGCGCTCGTCACGGGTGGGGTGCAGCAGCACGTGTTGTTGCAGGTCGGCGGGTTCATGCAGCGGCACCGGCCCTTCCAGGATCGGACGGGAGCAGACGGGCGTCAGTTGTTCATCGAACAGATGTACGCACGCCAGCGAGGCGTCGGGTGCTGGGCCATAGACCACCGCGGCGTCGAAGGCTTCGCGCTGGAAATCCACGCCGTGCCTGACCGTGGTGGTCAGTTCCACCGGCACGTCCGGTCGTTCCTTCTGCCATTGCAACAGGCGCGGCAGCAGCCAGCGCATCACGCAGGTCGGGGCCTTGAGTTGCAGGGTCTGGCGTTTTTCGCCGACCTGCTCAACCGCTTCGCCGATCAGGCTGAACACCTGCTGCACCCGGGGTAGCCACGCCTGGCCTTCGGCAGTCAGGGTCAGGCCGCGTGCCTGGCGCTGGAACAGTGCATAACCCAGATGATCTTCCAGCCCGGCGATCTGCCGGCTCACCGCGCCTTGGGTGATATGCAGTTGTTCGGCGGCCCGGGTGAAATTGCAGCATTGGGCCGTGATCAGAAATGTGTGCAGCGCCGGCAGCGGGGGAAGTCGTTTCATTTCGGATCCAAGCCATGACGTGAGGACATGGCTAGTATGACTTTTTATCCATTGTTGCCGCTATGGTCGGACCGTTCCAATAACGCCATTCCCAAGACAGAAAAAGGGTCCCGCCGCATGCCGTGCGAGGCCCTTTACACGACACGAAAAGGCAATGGCAATGGCGACGTGCGGCGAAGTATTGGTCAAGTTACTCCACGCGTATGGCGTGGAGCAGGTGTTCGGCATTCCTGGCGTGCACACCGTCGAGTTGTACCGCGGGCTGGCCCGTTCCAACATCCGCCATGTGACCCCGCGTCATGAACAGGGCGCAGGTTTCATGGCCGACGGTTACGCCCGGGTCAGCGGCAAGCCCGGCGTGTGTTTCATCATCACCGGCCCCGGCATGACCAACATCACCACCGCCATGGGCCAGGCCTACGCCGATTCGATCCCGATGCTGGTGATCTCCAGCGTGCAGTCGCGCAACCAGTTGGGCGGCGGGCGCGGCAAGTTGCATGAACTGCCGAACCAGGCTGCATTGGTGGGCGGTGTCGCGGCGTTTTCCCACACGCTGATGTCCGCCGCTGAATTGCCCGGTGTGCTGGCCCGGGCGTTCGCCGTGTTCCAGGCTGGGCGCCCGCGGCCGGTGCACATTGAAATTCCGTTGGACGTGCTGGTCGAAGACGCCGATGCCTTGCTCGCCAGTGTGCCGGTGAACATCAACCGTGCCGGTGCTGCGCCGAGTGCCGTGGCGCAAATGGCTGCAAAGTTGGCATCGGCTCAACGGCCGTTGATCCTGGCCGGCGGCGGTGCCATCGACGCGGCGGCCGAATTGACTGAACTGGCCGAACGTCTCGGCGCACCCGTGGCGTTGACCATCAATGCCAAGGGCCTGTTACCGTCCCGGCATCCGTTGCTGATCGGCTCCACGCAGAGCCTGGTCGCCACCCGCGCGTTGGTGGCCGAAGCGGATGTGGTGCTGGCCATCGGCACCGAGCTGGCCGAGACCGACTACGACATCACCTTCGCCGGCGGCTTCGAGATTCCCGGTGCGTTGCTGCGCATCGACATCGACCCGGACCAGACCGTGCGCAACTACCCGCCGCACCTGGCGCTGGTGGCCGACGCTCGCGTCGCCACCCGGGCCGTGCTCGATGCGCTGAGCCAGCACCCCTTGGCCGAGCGCCGTGACGATTGGGGCACGACGCGTGCCGCCCGGTTGCGCGCAGAGCTTCAAGGCAGTTGGGACGCCACGACCCGCGCCCAGACCTTGTTTCTCGACACCGTCTTGCAAGCGCTGCCGGAGGCGGTGTTCGTCGGCGATTCGACCCAACCGGTGTACACCGGCAACCTGACCTTCAACCCGGAGCAGCCACGCCGCTGGTTCAATTCATCCACCGGCTACGGCACCCTCGGCTACGCCTTGCCGGCGGCCATTGGCGCCTGGCTTGGTGGCAAGGACCGCGGCCATGGTCGCCCGGCGGTGGTGTGTTTGATTGGCGATGGCGGGTTGCAGTTCACCCTGCCGGAACTGGCCAGCGCGGTGGAGGCGCGCACGCCGGTGATCGTGCTGCTGTGGAATAACCAGGGCTACGAAGAGATCAAGAAATACATGGTCAACCGCGCCATCGAGCCGGTGGGCGTGGACATCTACACCCCGGATTTCATCGGTGTCGCTAGGGCTTTGGGCTGCGCTGCGCAAGCCATCGACGGCGTGGCGCAACTGCACGCCGCGTTGCTCGCCGCTTGCGACCGGCAGGGCCCGACGCTGATCGAAATCGACCAGGCAACCTGGATGGCGCAGGTGTCGAAATGAATGTCCCTACGACGCAAGACGGGCTGTACATCAACGGTGAGTGGTTGGCCGGCGATCAACCGCTGCGGGTGATCAACCCGGCGACCGAAGCGCTGCTGACCACCGTTCATGGCGGTGGTGAACGCGCCGTCGATCAGGCGTTGAACGCTGCGACCCAGGCTTTCACGCACTGGTCGACCACCACCGGCGCCGAGCGTGGCGCGATCCTGCGCCGGATTGCCGCTGGCGTGCAGGCAGGCCGCGAGCGGTTGATGCAATTGCAATCGAGCAACAACGGCAAACCGTTGTTCGAAGCGGCCATCGATGTCGACGATGTGGTCGCCACCTTCGAGTATTACGCCGAGTTGGCCGAAGGCCTGGACGCTCGGCAAGACAGTCCGCTGGCATTGCCCAGTGCTGATTTCAGCGCACGCCTGCGCCGCGAACCGTGCGGCGTGGTCGGCTTGATCGTGCCGTGGAATTTCCCGATGGTTACCACGGCCTGGAAACTCGCCCCGGCGTTTGCTGCCGGCTGCTGCGTGGTGCTCAAGCCCTCGGAAGTCACACCGTTGCCGGAGCTTGCGCTGGCGTCGATCATCGCCGAATCCGGCTTGCCCCACGGGGTGTTCAACCTGGTCTGCGGCACCGGCCTGGCAGTTGGCGCGCCGCTGGCGGCGGACCCGCGCGTGGCGAAGATCTCCTTCACCGGCAGCAACGCGGTGGGCGTGCAAGTGATGCAACGGGCGGCGGAAACGGTGAAGGGCGTGAGCCTGGAACTGGGCGGTAAATCGTCCCTGCTGGTACTGGCGGACGCCGACCTGGACCTGGCGGTGGAGCTGGCCTGTGGCGGCGCTTTCTTCAATGCCGGACAGATGTGTTCGGCCACCAGCCGCGTGCTGGTGGCCGATGAGCTGGCCGATGAATTCCTGCGCCGGCTCAAGGCCCGTGCCGAAGCGATCCGCGTGGCCGATCCGTTCGATCCGGACGTGGAGATGGGGACACTGGTCAACCAGGCGCAATACCAGCGGGTGCTGGGGCACATCGACCGAGGCCTGAGCGCCGGAGCGACCCTGGTGTGCGGCGGCCAGCGACCGACGCACCTGCCGCGCGGCTTTTTTCTACAGCCGACAATCTTCACTGACGTGCCCCTCGACAGTGCGCTGTGGTGCGAAGAGATCTTCGGGCCAGTGGTGTGCGTACGCCGTTTCAGCAGCCAGGCGCAGGCCATCGCCCTGGCCAACGACAGCCGTTTCGGTCTGGTGGCCAGCGTGGTCAGCCGCGATGCCGAAGCCGCCGGGCAGGTGGCCGACGCGTTGCAGGCTGGGCTGGTGTGGATCAACGCGCCCCAGGTGATTTTTCCCCAGGCGGCGTGGGGAGGGTACAAGCAGAGCAGCCTGGGCCGCGAGTTGGGACCTTGGGGGTTGGCCGCGTTCCAGGAAATCAAGCATGTGGTCCGGGCGATCTGACGGCACGTTTTCAGGTCATGCATGCCTCGAAAAAAGGCATGCGCCAAGGACATGGCTCCAATGAGTTTTTTTCGATAGTCAGGGATTTTGCACAACCTCAGGATGGCCGCAGGCGGCGGCAAAGCCCAGGCAATACGGGGCTTTCGTCGACGCCGAACGGTGCGGGCACAACGGTTTTCACCCACCTCATACTTAAAAGAATAAAGGGAGTCCTCATGGGCGAGCATGATCTGAACAGACGTCAATTCATCAAGACTGCAAGTGTGGTTTCGGTTGCAGCGGCGGCCATGAGCATGCCGTTCATCAGTGCGCGGGCCAGTGACACGCGGTTCGTCGGCAAGACCCTGCGCCTGCTGACCTGGTCCGATGACACCGGGCTGGCGGCGCTGCGCAACATCGCCGCCACCTTCGAGGCCAAGACCGGGGCCAAGGTCATCGCCGACCGCACCGGCAGTACCTCGGAGATGGTGGCCAAGCTCAAGGCCGGTGGCGACCGGCCGCAGTACGACATCATCACCCTGGCAGGCGTCGGCGCCGAGGGCCTGGCCGTCGCCGGGCTGCTGGAAAAACCCGACCTCAACCGCATCCCCAACCTGGCGGACGTGCCGGCGCAATACCGCACCGGCGCTGGCGGCCATGGCATCGGTTACCTGCTGTGGTGCAACAGCCTGGTCTACAGCACCCGTACCTTGCAGCAGGCACCGGACAGTTACGCTGCGCTGTGGGACGCGGAGCTGGCGCCGAACATTTTCCTGCCGCCGCCGAACTGGACCGAGGCCATGGACCTGATCATCATCGCCGCCAAGCTGGCCGGTGGTGATGAACACAACATCGAACCCGGCTTCAAGAAACTCGCCGAACTCAAGGATCGGGTGGTGACCCTGGGGGAAAACCCGAACCAGATCGCCGAGCTGTTCCGCACCGGTTCCCTGGACATGGGCGGCTTGTATGCGCCGGCGTTTTTCCCCAAGCAGATCCGCGACCCGGCCTACGGCCTGGGGGCGACGTTCGGCATGAAGGAAGGTTTCTACACCGACCTGATGCTCTCGGTCATGCCAAAAAACCGCCCGGGCGACACCGACCTGGCCTACGCCTTCATCGACCACTCCCTCGACCCGCTGGTGCAGGGCAAGATGGCCGAAGACATCTTCAACGGCCCGGTCAACGCCAAGGCCATCATCTCCAGCGAAGCGCGCAAGAGCCCCTACATCCTCACCCCGGAGCAAATCGCCGACAAAGCGATCATGCATGACAACGCCTTCCTGGCGACGGTGCATGACCAGTGGATTCGTCGGTACACGGAAATCTTCTCTTCCTGAAACAAGCGCTGCACACCGCCTGCCCAGCATAGGGAATTGAGGAGTACGCGGCCTCTGTGACCACCCGAGATCCAGTGTGGGAGCGAGCTTGCTCGCGATAGCGGTAGGTCAGTTGAAGGAGATGTTGACGGTGCTGCCGCCTTCGCGAGCAAGCTCGCTCCACAGGGAAGTGGGTTGTTTTGAAATTGTGTTTGTCCTGTCGTGTTCCTCTGACGAGATCTTGCCATGGAACCCCAACCGTTAACCCATCCCCAGCGCGTCGCATCCATGCGTCCACCCCGGGAGATTTCACCCACCGGCCGAGCCTGGCTGTTCCTGTCGCCGTCCATGCTGTTTCTCGGCGTGCTGATCGCCGCCAGCCTGCTGGTGCTGCGCATGAGCGTCGGCACCAAGGGCGCGGAGTGGAGTGGGTTCAGCCTCGCCAGCTACGAGCAGTTGCTGGAGCCTTATTACCTCAAGTCCCTGCTGCTGACCTTGCGCCTTGCATTGATCAGCGCGGTGATTGCTGTGCTGCTGGCGATCCCCGTGGCCTACACCATGTCGCGCCTGGCCTCGCCGTTGTTGCGGCGGGTGTTCCTGGCGGCGGTGCTGTTGCCACTGTTGGTCAACCTGCTGCTGCAAAGCTATGGCTGGCTGGTGATCCTCGGCCCTGCCGGCATGCTCAATCAGGCGCTCATGGGCCTGGGTTTGATCAAGCGACCGGTCATGCTGCTGTACAACCAGAATGGTGTGTTGATGGGCCTGGTCCAGACGGCCTTCCCCCTGGCCGTGTTGCCCATCGCCAGCGCCATGCGTGGGGTCGCCCGCAGCTATGAAGAGGCCGCCGCGACCCTCGGCGCCAGCCGCTTCCAGGTGTTTCGCCAAGTGGTGCTGCCCATGAGCCTGCCGGGCATCATCACCGGCGCGACGCTGGTGTTTGCCTACAACGCCAGCAGCTTTGTCGTGCCGCTGCTGTTGGGCGGCCGGCGGGTGCCGATGCTGGCGGTGATGGTCCACGATCAGATTGCCCCGTTGATGAACTGGCCCGCCGCGTCCGCCGCTGGGGTGGTGCTGATTGTCACCACGTTGATGATCATGACCCTGTCCGAATATTTCACCGGCCGTCGTCGGCGGATGCTGGAGGCTTCTCAATGACCGCGTTGAGCAAAAAACGCCAGTCGCTGTTGCCCGGTGAAACCGGGCGCGCAGTGGGGCTGCTGTCGGGTTTCATCCTGCTGCTGGCGGTGCTGCCGATCCTGACCATGATCGTCATGTCTTTCAGCGGCGCCGCGAACCTGGACTTTCCGCCGAGCAGCTACAGCCTGCAATGGTACCGGGCGGCCTGGCACACCTTCGTATCGCCGGATGCCAGCGATGTGCTGAGCCTGGGCCAGGCCATGGGCACCAGTTTGTTGGTGGCCTGCCTGACCATGATTTTCGCCACGCTGATCGCCGTGCCGGCGGCCTACGCGCTGACCCGTTGCGAGTTCCGTGGCAAGGCTGTGGCGCTGCAACTGATGTCGCTGCCGTTGGTGTTTCCCATGGTGGTGCTGGGGTTGGCGCTGCTGTTGGTGTTCGACAGCCTGCCGTTCCAGATGACCACCTCGCGGCTGGTCATTGCCCACGTGATCCTCGCCTTGCCGTTCGTGGTGAAGAACTGCACCGCCGCCATGCTTGGTATCGGCAGCGAAGTCGAAGAAGCCGCGCGAATGCTCGGGGCGACACCGCGGCGGGCCATCGTCGATGTGGTGGTGCCATTGATGAAGTCGGGGATTCTCGCCGGGATGCTGCTGGCGTTCATTGTCTCGTTCAACGAATTCACCGTGACCTATTTCCTCTACACCATCGATGTCATGACCGTGCCGATCTGGATGTACAGCCGCACCGTGTCGTCGCTGGACCCCACCGTTTTCTCGTTTGCCGTGCTCATCGTGCTGATCGACTTCGTGCTGATCTGGGCGTTGGAGAAGCTGGTGGGCGAGGGCGGCGTTTCCTTTTGATTTCAAGGTGAAGACATGACTGGACTGATACTGGAAAACGTCGAGAAACATTACGGCTCGGCCTGTGCGGTGAAGGACGTGAACCTGCATTTGCCCGAAGGAAAACTGGTGTGCTTTCTCGGGCCTTCAGGCTGTGGCAAGACCACTTTGCTGCGCATGATCGCCGGCCTGGAGAGCCTCAGCGGCGGGGAAATCCGCCTGGATGGCGAAGACATCGGCCATACCCCGGCGCACCTGCGTAACTTCGGCATGGTGTTTCAATCGCTGGCGCTGTTTCCCCATATGACCGTCGGCGAGAACATCGCCTATCCGCTGAAGCTGCGGGGCGTGGGCAAGGCCGAGCAACAAGCGCGGGTGGTGGAGTTGCTGGAACTGATCCAGCTCCAGGCGATGATCGACCGGCCCGTGGCCAAACTGTCCGGCGGTCAACGCCAGCGCGTGGCGATTGCCCGGGCCATTGCTGCCCGGCCGAAGATCCTCTTGCTGGACGAACCGCTGTCGGCCCTGGACGCCAAGCTGCGCGAGTCGATGCAAGTGGAAATCCGCCAACTGCAGCAGCGGTTGAACATCACCACGATCCTGGTGACCCATGATCAGCGCGAAGCCATGACCATGGCCGACATCGTCGTGGTGCTGGGGGAACATCGGGTGCAACAGGTCGGTACGCCGATCGAGATCTACCGGCACCCGGCCAATGAGTTCGTCGCCGACTTCATCGGCTCTGGCAACATTTTTCCGGCGACCACCCTGGGCAACGGGCGAGTGGGGCTGCCGGGTGGCGATGCGCTGGAGGTGCCGGCCAGCGATAGCCTCAAGGTCGGCGAAAAGATCAAGCTGCTGGTGCGCCCCGAAGACCTGCAACTGTCCGCGCCCCAGGCCACGGTGGGCAACCGGTTGCTGGGCAAGGTCACGTTCGTGCGTGACATCGGTGCGACGATCGAGACTACGGTGGAGTGTTCCGGCATTTCGTTCACGGCATTGAGCACGCCGTGCCAGGGCATGGACCTGGGCATCGGGCATGCGGTGTCGGTGACCATACCGGCGCAGGCATGTCGGGTGCTCGCTGCCTGATTTCAAAAGGCAATGCAAACCCAGATCAAACCGTCATCCGCAACCGCGCCAAGTCCCGCAACGGCGGCGCGCCGAACAATCGGCTGTACTCGCGGCTGAACTGCGAAGGGCTTTCATAACCCACCCGATAGCCCGCCGCCGAAGCTTCCAGCCCTTCGGCGAGCATCAGGCGCCGGGCTTCCTGCAAGCGCAGTTGCTTCTGGTATTGCAGCGGGCTCATGGCGGTCATGGCCTTGAAGCGGTGATGCAGGGTCGAGACGCTGAGGTTCACTTCCCGGGCCAGGTCATCGATGCGCAGCGGCTGTTCGAAATGGCCGTTGAGCCATTTGATCGCCTGGCTGATGCGATGGCTCTGACTGTTGGCGATAGCGATTTCGTACAGCCGATAACCCTGGGGACTGCGCAGCAGACGATAGAGGATTTCCCGGCGCACCAGGGGCGCGAGCATGGCAATGTCTTTCGGCGTATCGAGCAACCGCGCCAGGCGCAGTACGGCGTCGAGCATTGGCGTGTCCAGGCGTTCGACATACAGCCCGCGCCCGGCGGGGCGGGTCGGTACGCCCAGGGGGCCGGCGTCGGCGATCAACGCGGTGATTTCCGCCGGGTCGATGTCCAGGCGCAGGGCCAGGATGGGTTGCTCGGGCGAAACGTCGGCAACGCAACCACTCAACGGCATCGAGACCGAGACCACCAGGTAATGGAGTGGGTCGTAGTTGAACAACTCATCCGCCAGGCGCACCTGTTTGCTGCCCTGGGCCATGATGCACAGCGCCGGTTGCGCCAACACCGGGGCGAACTTATGCGGCTGGCTGTGCCGTGACAGATTCAGTGAGCCGATGGCCGTGGCGTAGCTTCCGTCTTCGCTGGTGTTGCGGTCGATGATCGATGCCAGTTCGGCGCGCTGTTGTTCCAGATACGTGTCCAGTGGGACGTGGGCGTGGTCGAGTGGCGACATGCCGGGATCCTCAAGCGATAGGGAGCGATGAACAAAAGCTTATGTTTGTGCAAGGCACAGCGATAGCAACATCCTGTTGAAAGCTTGCCTGATCCTGCACGGCGCAAAGGGCCATGACGCTGCAATGCTGTGGAAACTTGCTTGAAACCTTTTGTTTCAACTTCCCGGGTTTCGACCGGATCGATAGCAAATTTTATGATACCGACGCGCAGGATCGTGCAATGGCTCGGCAGGAATCGACTAACGAAACTGGCAGGGCGGCGCTTAACCTTTGATCCTGTCGCGGCCTGTCCCCGGCTGCACAACGGATGACCTGGGAGGGTTGAACATGTCTACACAGATCCCCGTCAGTCACATGGCTTTTGTCCGGGCCCGCGTCGGTTGCTCCAAGCAACTGGGCGCACGCCTGAGTACGCTGATCGCGCCTTCGCGCCAGGCCCCCGGTTGCCTGTACTTTGCCTTGCAGCATTCGCAGTGCGATGCCGATTTGTGGCTGGTGTCCGGGCTTTGGGTCAATCAGGCGGCCATGGATGCCTACTTCAATTCCCCGGCCATGGCGATATTTGCCGAGCTGGTGCAAGACCTGGTGGTGAGCAGCCTGGATTTCCATACGTTCCGCGACGTGTCCGCCGCCCAGGCGACCGAAGGGTGCCTGGCGCAGGTACACAAACTGGCTGGTTGAAGGTTTAATGAGCGTCATTTTCCACCGCCAGGATGCACAAGACATGGCACGTAAAGCCTTTGAAACCTTTGAAGCTGTTTCCGCTGTAATCCCCAAAGAAGGCGGCGGCTACCATGCCGCCATCGCCACCAAGGCCATCGGTGGTTCCGGTGCGCCGCGTTTCAACAAGATCCTTGAAGAGCAAACCTTCGAGACCGCGGTCAAAGCCGATGAAGCGGCAGCCCTGCAGCTGACCCACCTCAAAGGTGTCGACGACGAGGGCGGGTTGGTCTGGTAGCGGCACGATCACCCGGTAGGGCTTTTGTGGCGAGGGAGCTTGCTCCCGCTGGGCTGCGAAGCGGCCCCCCGGTTTGTCTGACACACCGCAAGGGGACGCTGCGCGTCCAGCGGGAGCAAGCTCCCTCGCCACAGGTTGCTGTTTCTTCTTGAGAGCCGTGTCGCTTACTTCGGGCGATGCATCTTGAACAACGCCTCAGGCCCCAGCTGGAAATAATCCGCCGGCCCGCCACCGCGCAAGATCGGCTCGGCGGCGGCGGTGTCGTACACCCCGTCTTTCAACAACCACTTGGCGATATGCACGGCGACCACTTCGCCGAGAATCAGCCAGCTTGGCACCAGCCCTTTGTCCGCTCGCTGCAGTTGAATAATCTGCGTGACCTTGCATTCGAAGGACACCGGGCTTTCGGCGACGCGTGGAACCTGGATTACCCGTGATGGGGCGGCCGTCAAACCCGCCAGTTCGAACTCATTGACCTCTGGGGCGACCATCGCGCAGCTCTGGTTCATCTGCTCGGCCAGCGGGCGCGTGGCCAGGTTCCAGGCGAACTCGCCGGTCTGTTCGATGTTGTTCAGGCTGTCTTTGCGCCCAACGCTGGAGAACCCGATGATCGGTGGAATGTAGTTGAAGGCGTTGAAAAAACTGTAGGGCGCAAGGTTCAGGCGGCCTTCGGCATCCTGGGACGAAATCCAG
Organism: Pseudomonas sp. NFACC08-1; assembly: GCF_900106735.1. NCBI lineage: Bacteria > Pseudomonadati > Pseudomonadota > Gammaproteobacteria > Pseudomonadales > Pseudomonadaceae > Pseudomonas > Pseudomonas sp. NFACC08-1. The sequence continues at coordinate 56,959 of NZ_FNNL01000007.1, forward strand.
CCAATGGGGCGCGGGCCAACGATGGCATTGAATGGGTCGTGGGGTAGGCCGTGGCCGTTGGCGGGTTCGTAGAAGTGGATGTCATCGGGCATGGTTGAAGAAGGTCCTGCGGTGGGCTTTCAAAGGGATTGGAAGATAGTGCAGGGCCGCGCTGTTTTTGTCAGCACCCTGGGACACTGTGGGAGCGGGCTGCTCGCGAATGCGCAGGTTCAGATACATAGATGTCGACTGACATACTGTCTTCGCGAGCAAGCCCGCTTCCACAATTTGATGAGTGGCGATAACAAAACCACTGGCGGTCTTCCTTTTTCCATAGCCCATGAATAACTAAGCCCGGCCGAAGCCGGGCTGTGAGGGTGTCGTTCTCGAGTTAGCTGATGGCAGCAGTGTTAGTGCGGTCGAAGCCGTCTTCAGCAACGGTGGCGCCGTTAGTGCGGTCGAAGCC
>NZ_FNNL01000007.1:57483-352590 GCF_900106735.1 Pseudomonas sp. NFACC08-1
GCAACGGTGGCGCCGTTAGTGCGGTCGAAGCCGTCTTCGGCAACGGTGGCGCCGTTAGTACGGTCGTAACCATCAGATGCGACGGTGGCGGCGCTCGTACGGTCATAACCATCGGCGGCGATGGCCGAGCTGGTGCGGTCGAAACCGTCGGCAGCAAAGGTGTTGGCAGCCAGTACGGAAAGGGTCAGGGCGATGATCAGTTTGGTTTTCATGGTCGTGCTCCAGAATGTTTGGCGTTAGCGCCTTGGGTGTGGAGTTGATATTACGCTTGTTAATTTGATTAAAAAGCGCAAAAAAATGCTCAAATAAATCGATAAAATCGATGTATTCGCCGTTGCAGCAGAGCGGTCAATGAGGCCATTGCCGGCGTATTCGAGTGGCGTTCTGTTGAGGATGAGGATGAAGGTCAGGCATTAACCAGGGATTAATGTCAGAAAAATCTTTAGCCAGGAACGAAAAAAGGGGCGAACCCTGTCAGGTTCGCCCCTTTTTGTTTGTACGACTTGGAGGTCAGTCGGTCACGATCCGTGAATGCTTGCGGGTGTCTTTCATGGTGATGTACACCAGCAGCGATACGGCGATGCAGGCCGTCACGTACCAGTAGTAACCGGTTTCCATGCCGATGCTCTTGAACCATAGGGCGATGTATTCAGCGGTGCCGCCGAAGATCGACACGGTCAGTGCGTACGGCAGGCCGACGCCCAGGGCGCGGATTTCGGTGGGGAACAGCTCGGCTTTCACCACGGCGTTGATCGAGGTGTAGCCGCTGACGATGATCAGCGCGGCCATGATCAGGAAGAACGCACCCCACCAGGTCTGGATGGTGTGAAGGGTGGTGAGGATCGGCACGGTGAACAGCGTGCCGAGGATGCCGAAGGCGATCAGGATCGGCCGGCGACCGATCTTGTCCGACAGGCCGCCGATCACCGGTTGCAGGCACATGAACAGGAACAGCGTGGCGGCGGAAATGGTGGTGGAGTCGGAGATGCTCATGCCGACGGTGTTCACCAGGTATTTCTGCATGTAGGTGGTATAGGTGTAGAACGCCAGCGTGCCGCCCATGGTCAAGCCGACCACGGTCATCAGTTCCTTGGGATGGCGCAGCAAGGTGCGCATGGCGCTTTCCTTGGCTTTTTCCTTCTTGGTGAACGACTCGGTTTCTTCCATGCCGCGCCGCAGGTACAGCGCCACGATCGCACACAGCGCGCCGATGGCGAACGGGATGCGCCAGCCCCAGGCATACAGCTGTTCGGTGGTGAGGAACTGTTGCAGCACGATCAGCACGCCGAGGGCGATGAGCTGGCCGGAGATCAGGGTCACGTACTGGAAGCTGGAGAAGAAGCCGCGACGTTCCTTGGTCGCCATCTCGCTCAGGTAGGTCGCCGAGGTGCCGTACTCGCCACCCACCGACAGGCCTTGGAGCAGGCGGGCAAACACCAGCAGGATCGGCGCACCGACGCCGATGGTTTCGTAGCTCGGGCTCAAGGCGATGATCAGCGAGCCGAAGCACATCAGGTACACCGAAGCCATCAACGCACGTTTGCGACCGGCGCGGTCGGCGTACAGGCCCATCAACCACCCGCCGATCGGGCGCATCAGGAAGCCCACGGCGAAGATCGCGGCGGTATTGAGCAATTGGGCGGTGGTGTCGCCCTTGGGGAAGAAGACTTTGGCGAAGTACAACGAGAAAGCAGCGTAGACGTACCAGTCATACCACTCGACCATGTTGCCGACCGAGCCGCTGAAGATCGATTTGATCCGGCTGGCGGTGGTTCTTTCACGGGCGGGCACGGCAGCCGACCCAAGGGGCAGGGCGTTGGAGTTATCCATTGAAGGATCCTTCGTTTAATTGTTTTTGTGGAGCGCGTGGGAACGCAGCCTGCCAGGGCTATAGCAGGAGCTGTGCCAGGTGGCAGAAGGCCGGTTTAGAGGGGGTAGTGACGTTGAATGAGCGGAAATCCGCTTGCTTTGGATTCGGCGTGAGCGGGAATCCGCTTATGTTGATCGTTCCCACGCGGGAGCGTGGGAGCGATCAACACCCTACAAAAACATCTCCCGACTCAACCCATGGCGTTGCATCTTTTCATTGAAGGTGCGGCGCGGCAGTTGCAGTTCTTCGAGCACGGCTTTCACATCGCCTTTGTGCCGCGTCAGGGCGGCGCGCAGGCATTGGGCTTCGAAGGCTTCCTGCTGGGCCGCGAGAGACTGGCCCGGCTCCGTCTCCAGGGCCTGTGGTTGATCGAGCCCCAACACCTGGCGTTCGGCGACATTGGCCAGCTCTCGCACGTTGCCCGGCCAGTCGTGGCTGAGCAGGTGGCTCAATTGCGGGCCGCTCAGGGGCGCGGCGGCGCGGCCCAGGCGTTCGGCGGCGCTGTGGGTGAAATGCTCGAACAGTAGGGGAATGTCCTCGCGCCGTTCTCGCAGCGGCGGCAGGCGCAGCTCGGCGATATTCAGGCGATAGGCCAGGTCTTCGCGAAAACGCCCGGCCCGGGCTTCGTCCAGCAGGTCGGGCTTGGTGGCGGCGATGATGCGCAGGTCCACCTGGATGCTCTGGTTGGAACCCAGGCGTTCGAGCTTCTGCTCCTGCAACACCCGCAGTAACTTGACCTGTTGGGCCAGGGGCATGCTCTCGATTTCATCGAGGAACAGCGTGCCGCCGTTGGCGTATTCGAGCTTGCCGATGCGCTTGCCCTGGGCGCCGGTGAAGGCGCCGCTTTCGTGACCGAACAGCTCCGCTTCGAACAGCGCTTCGGGAATGGCTGCGCAGTTCAACGCGACGAAGGGCATGCTCGCCCTCGTGCCGAAGTCGTGCAGGCAACGGGCGACCAGTTCCTTGCCGCTGCCGGTTTCGCCGCGGATCAATACGTTGACCGGCAGTGCGGCCAGGTCCAGCACCTGGCGCCGCAGGTTTTGCAACGCACGGGAAACGCCCAGCAGCGTGCCATCGAGGCGGGCCCGGGCGTCGGCTTGTTCATGCAGGCGACGGTTTTCCAGGACCAGGGTGCGCTTGTCCAGGGCCCGGCGCAGGCTGCCGAGCAGGGCTTCGGGGCTGAAGGGTTTTTCCAGGAAGTCGTAGGCGCCGTCGCGCATGGCCTCCACAGCCATGGGCACGTCGCCGTGGCCGGTCAACAGAATCACCGGCAGGTCCGGATCGCGGCGACGCACTTCGGCCAACAGTTCCAGGCCGCTGAGGCCGGGCATGCGCACGTCGCTGAGGATCACCCCGGGGAAATGCTCCGGCAACCGGGCCAGGCATTCGTCGGCGCGGCTGAACAACTGCACCTGGAACCCCGACAGGCTCAACCATTGCTCGACGGCACTGCGGATGCTGCCTTCGTCATCCACGACCATGACTGAATCAAGCATGCAGTTGGGCCTCCTGATCGATGGGCAAGGTCACGCAGAATACTGCGCCATGTTCGTGATTGTCTGCCGTCAGCCGCCCGCCGGATTCATGAATGATCGCGAAGGAAACCGCCAGCCCCAAGCCCAAGCCGTCGCCTACCGCCTTGGTGGTGAAAAACGGATCGAACACCTGGGCCAGGTGTTCCTCGGCGATCCCGCTGCCGCTGTCGCTGACGGTCAGGCGCCACAATTGCTCATCGGCCTCCAGGCGCACTTCCAGGCGCTTGATGGGTTGCTCGGCCATGGCGTCGAGGGCATTGCGCAGCAGGTTGATCAACACTTGTTCGAGGCGGATCGCATCGCCGCGCACCCAGGCCGGTCGAGTCAGGTGCAACACGGTGCTGATCTGTTCGTCGCGCAGGCGCGTGTCCAGCAATTGCAGCGCCTGGTCGACCACCGCCGCCAGGTCCAGGCGTTCGCGCAGGCCGCTGGGGCTTTTGCGGGCAAATGTTTTCAGGTGGCCGGTGAGGGCGGCCATGCGCGTCAGCATGTCGTCCACCGGCTTGAGGGCCTTGTAGGCGTCATCGACCCGACCGTGATCGAGCAACAAGCGCAGGGTCGCCAATTGCATGCGCTGGGCGGTCAAGGGCTGGTTGATTTCATGGGCCAGGGCCGCCGACATCTGCCCCAGTGCCGCCAGCTTGGCCGATTGCACCAACCCGTCCTGGGCCGTGCGCAGATCCCGGGTACGTTCTTCGACCAACCGTTCGAGCTCTTCGCGGCTGCGCTGGCGCAACCTTGCCAGGCGCCAGCGCTGGTTGAGAAACAGCAGCAGGAACACCAGCGCCAGCCACGAACCGGCGGCCGCGAGCCCGGCATTACGCCGGTCTTCGAAGGCGATCTGCGGACGGCGCAGCAAGTGCAGCGTCCAGCCTTCGGCGGTCAGCGGCAAGGATTCCCACAGGTAGTCCGCCGAGCCGTCGGGCGTCTCGACCCGGGCCAGATGGCTATTGTCGTCAAAGCGCCGCAACGTTTCGTAAGCCAGCGGTTGCAACGGTTGTTTGTCGTATTGACGGGTGGCCTTGAGCTCGGCGCGGTCGCTGTCGCTCAGCGGCTGCAAGTGGCGATAACGCCAGCCTGGGCGGTTGGCGATGAAGATGATGCTCCGGGCATCGCTGACCAGCAGAGTGTCGCTGCCCTGGCGCCATTCGCGTTCAAGCTCCGGAAACTCCAGCTTTACCACCATCGCGCCGAGGAACTCGCCGTTGTCGTCGGTCACGGCGCTGGAGAGGAAGTATCCCGGGATGCCGCTGGTCACGCCCACCGCATAAAAACGTCCGGTGCCCTGGGTGCGGGTCTGGAGGAAATACGGACGAAAGCCATAGTTGTGCCCGACATAGCTGCTGGGCAGGCGCCAGTTGCTGGCCGCGACGGCCAAGCCTGTGTGGTCGAGCAATTCCAGGGTGGATGACTGGGCGGCGCCATTGATCCGTTCCAGCTTGCGGTTCAATACATCCTGCTGCGCCGCGCCGACCGGTCCCTTGAGGGCCGAACGTAACTCCGGGTCCAGCGCCAGCACGGCAGGCAGGGCGCGATAGCGCTCGATCAGGGTGTGCAACGAATTGGCGTACAGCGCCAACTGCTGGTTGGCACGGCTGGCGTCTTCTTCCAGGGCCACGCGTTCGGCGTGGCGCACGGCGAGGGTGGCGGCAACGGCTGCGCCGGTGAGGATCAGCAAGGTGTACAACGACAGACGCAAGGTACGGGTAGTTGGCAGCATGCTGGTGTGAACAGTTGCAAGTCGGGCGGGCACGATAGCATGGCGGTTGCGAAGACGGCTGCACATCCATATTCAAGGTGTCATTCATTGTGGCGAGGGCGCTTGCTCCCGCTGGGCTGCGTAGCAGACCCTTTTGTGAGCGCTACGCGCTCAAGCGGGAGCAAGCTCCCTCGCCACGGTTTGCACAAAAAAAGGCCGGTGGGCTTGTCGCCCACCGGCCTTTTTTACAGCAGCAAAGTGCCTGTTACTGCACTTCCACCGCCAGGCTGTCACTGATCTTCTTTTGCCAGATGGCAGGACCGGTGATGTGCACCGACTCGCCTTTGCTGTCGACCGCAACGGTCACCGGCATGTCCTTGACCTCGAACTCGTAGATCGCTTCCATCCCCAGTTCGGCGAATGCCAGGACCTTGGATTTCTTGATCGCCTGGGCCACCAGGTAAGCGGCACCGCCGACGGCCATCAGGTAGACCGCCTTGTTGTCCTTGATCGCTTCGATGGCGGTCGGGCCGCGCTCGGATTTGCCGATCATGCCCAACAGGCCGGTCTGCTCGAGGATCTGGCGGGTGAACTTGTCCATCCGCGTGGCCGTGGTCGGGCCGGCCGGGCCGACGACTTCGTCGCCTACCGGGTCGACCGGGCCGACGTAGTAGATGAAGCGGCCCTTGAGGTCCACCGGCAAGGTTTCACCCTTGTTCAGCATTTCCACCATGCGCTTGTGCGCCGCGTCGCGGCCGGTGAGCATCTTGCCGTTGAGCAGCACGGTTTCGCCCGGTTTCCAGCTCTGGACTTCTTCCGGGGTCAGGGTGTCGAGGTTCACGCGGCGAGCCGACGGGCCGGCTTCCCAGACGATTTCCGGGTAGGCGTCCAGCGGTGGCGCTTCCAGCGACGCCGGGCCGCTGCCGTCGAGCACGAAGTGGGCGTGACGAGTGGCGGCGCAGTTGGGGATCATGCACACCGGCAGCGAAGCGGCGTGGGTCGGGTAGTCCATGATCTTCACGTCGAGCACGGTGGTCAGGCCACCCAGGCCCTGGGCGCCGATGCCCAGTTGGTTGACCTTCTCGAACAGCTCCAGGCGCATCTCTTCGATACGGTTCTGCGGGCCGCGCGCCTTGAGCTCGTGGATGTCGATGGATTCCATCAACACTTCCTTGGCCATGACCGCAGCTTTCTCGGCGGTGCCGCCGATGCCGATACCCAGCATGCCCGGTGGGCACCAGCCGGCGCCCATGGTCGGCACGGTTTTCAGTACCCAGTCGACGATGGAGTCGGACGGGTTGAGCATGGCCATCTTCGACTTGTTCTCGGAGCCGCCGCCCTTGGCCGCCACGTCCACTTCCACGGTATTGCCGGGGACGATGGAGTAGTGGATGACCGCCGGGGTGTTGTCCTTGGTGTTTTTGCGGGCGCCTGCCGGGTCGGCGAGGATGGACGCACGCAGGACGTTTTCCGGCAGGTTGTAGGCGCGACGCACGCCCTCGTTGATCATGTCGTCCAGGCCCATGGTCGCGCCGTCCCAACGCACGTCCATGCCCACGCGCACGAACACGGTCACGATGCCGGTGTCCTGGCAGATCGGCCGGTGGCCGGTGGCGCACATGCGCGAGTTGATCAGGATCTGCGCCATGGAGTCACGGGCCGCCGGCGATTCTTCGCGCAGGTAGGCCTCGTGCATCGCCTGGATGAAATCCACGGGGTGGTAGTAGGAAATGAACTGCAAAGCGTCGGCAACGCTCTGTATCAGGTCATCTTGCTTGATCACGGTCATGAGTCGCGCTCCTCTCTAAAGACGGGAACATTCAATAAGGTGCCGGCCGCTTGGGTGCATCGGTCGACGGGCGGCACCTCTATAAGGCACGCCGGGCATGCTGGCGCGACGCTAAAAAGGCGCGGCAGTATATCGCAGGCCGGCCCCCTGTGGGAGCGAGCTGCCTTTGTGGCGAGGGGATTTAATCTGTGGCGAGGGGATTTATCCCCGTTGGGCTGCGCAGCAGCCCCAAAAAGCTGAACGAGATCAGCCTGACACACCGAGTTGTCTGGTTAAGGGGCTGCTGCGCAGCCCAGCGGGGATAAATCCCCTCGCCACAGATGGTCTCCTTGTCACAGGGGAACCTTGTCTCTGGTCCAAACTGGGTTCCGCCCGCAGCAAACAAATGCGTCAATCTGGGCCATTGCTTTGACGCCATTTTTCTGCTCCAGAATTGAATGGTCATTTGTCCTACACGCCACTAAAGTGGCGTCTGGCCTGTAGCGTAGGACGCCTCCTGTCAGTTTCCTTTCCCATGGTGAGTCAACGATTGACCCATAACGCCATTCAACGTCTTTTGCTGAAACGCTTCGCTTTGGCGGCAGCGACGTACGCGCTGGCACTGGTTTTATTGTGGCTGGCATTTTTCAGTGGTCATTACCTCGATTCGTTGCGCGGTGTCATCATCGGCAGCGTGTTGGTCGTGCTGTGCCAGGCTGGGCTGTTCGCGCTGTTTATCACGGATCGTAACCTGCGCTTCGCCGACCCCAGCCTTACCGAAGCGCAGGTGTTGATCGGCCTGGGCTGGCAGACCTGGATGATGGCGCACCTGGACCAGGCTCGGGGCGTGTTCCTGGTGTTTTATGTATTGATCCTGCTGTTCGGGCTGTTTCATCTGTCGCGCCGGGCCTTCGTGCGCTGCGCGACGCTGGTGTTCATCAGCTTCGCCGCTATTACCCTTTGGGACGGTTACTTCTTCAGGCTTCCCGATCCCACCTTGGCCGGGTTGCAGGTGGCCGTGCTGTTTCTGGTGCTGGTGTGGCTGGTGTTTTACGCCCGCTACGTCCAGATATCACGTCAGCGCATGCGCCAGCGGCGGTTTGCCCTGCAGGCGCACCAGGACACCTTGCGCGGGATGATGCGCCAGCTCGAAGACCTGGTGGCCACCGACGAGCTGACCGGGCTGTTCAATCGCCGCCACTTCCTGCGCCTCGCTTCGCGCGAACTCAACACGCTCAGGCCCGGCATCGCCCATGGCCTGGCCCTGATCGACCTCGACCATTTCAAGCGCATCAACGACCTGCACGGCCACGCCGCCGGCGATCAGGTGCTGCAGGCATTTGCCGCGGTCGCCACAGCGTGCCTGCGCGAGGGCGATGTATTGGCCCGTTATGGTGGCGAGGAGTTCGTCATGCTGCTGCCTGCCTGCGACCCCCAGCGCCTGACGGCCTGCTGTGAAAGGCTGCGGCTGGCATTCACAGAAGTCGAGCTGATCGGTCTGCAGGTCGGCGCCCTCAGCTTGTCGGCGGGCATGACGATGCTGGGAATGGGCGATGACCTGGACAACGCGTTGCAGCGTGCCGACCAGGCCCTGTACCGTGCCAAGCGAGACGGTCGCAATCGGTGCGCTGCCGCCTGGGAGAATGTCGATGCCTGAACTGACAGTCGCCGGTCGGCAATGGACGGTGGCGGCGGGCAGTAACCTGCTGGACGCCTTGAACGGTGCAGGCGTGGCGGTGCCCTACAGTTGCCGCGCCGGCAGTTGCCACGCCTGCCTGGTGCAGTGTGTGGGCGGTGATGTGCGCGACAGCCGCCCCGACGCCCTGAGCCCGACGCAGCGCGACCAGGGTTGGCGGCTGGCCTGCCAATGTCAGGTGGTCGAGGATGTGCAGATCCACACCTTCGACCCGCAACGTGACGGCCAGGCCGCTGACGTGGCGGCGGTGGATTGGCTTGGTGGCGATGTGCTGCGCTTGCGCATCACCCCCAAGCGGTCGCTGCGTTATCAGGCCGGGCAGCATCTGGTGCTGTGGGCCGGCGACGTGGCCCGGCCGTATTCCCTGGCGAGCCTGCCCGAGGAAGACCGTTTCCTGGAATTCCACCTCGATTGCCGCGAGCCCGGTCAATTCATTGATGCGGCCCGGCGGATGAAGGCCGGTGATCCGATCCGCCTGGGCGAGTTGCGCGGCGGTGCCCTGCATTACGACCCCGACTGGCACGCCAGGCCGCTGTGGCTGCTCGCCGCCGGCACTGGCCTGGCGCCGCTGTTCGGCTTGCTGCGCGAAGCCTTGCGTCAGGATCACCAAGGCGCGATTCGCCTTATTCACGTGGCCCATGATGCGGCCGGGCATTACCTGGCCAAACCCCTGGCGGCGCTGGCGGCCAAGCACCAAAACCTCACCGTGGAACTGTTGACCGCGGCCGAGGCGCCGTCCGCCTTGGCGCAACTGCGGCTTGTTTCACGGCAAACCCAGGCCTTACTCTGCGGCCATCCCGACCGGGTCGAGGCCTTTGCCAAACGCTTGTACCTGGCCGGCTTGCCGCGCAACCAACTGCTGGCCGACGTCTTCCTGCCCCGTGGTTGAGCGCTGATTTCCAGACGCGAGACCGACCATGACCCCAACCCTGTTGCTCGACCGAGAACGCGGCCTGCTGACGGTGCGCTTGAACCGTGCGGAAAAGAAAAACGCCCTGACCCGGGCCATGTACAGTCAGCTGGCCCAAGCCCTGGCGATGGCCGATACTGACCCGCAGATTCGCGCAGTGCTGCTCACCGGCTCCAGCGACTGCTTCACCGCCGGCAACGACATCGTCGACTTCCTCGAACAACCACCGAACGACCTCGATAACCCGGTGTTCCAGTTCATGCTCAGCCTGCTCGATTGCCGCAAACCGGTGATCGCCGCCGTGGCCGGGCCGGCGGTGGGCATCGGCACCACGTTGCTGTTGCATTGCGACCTGGTCTACGTCAGCCGGGACGCGCGGCTGCGCATGCCGTTCGTCAACTTGGGGCTGTGCCCGGAATTCGGCTCCAGCCTCATCCTGCCACGGTTGCTGGGCCAGGCCAGGGCCGCGCAATTGTTGCTGTTGGGCGAGGGCTTCAGTGGCGAACAAGCGGTCGCCTGGGGCATTGCCACCGAGGCAATGGACAGTGGCGAGGCGGCATTGGCCAAGGCGCGGGAGGTGGCGTTGCGCTTCGAATCGCTGCCGGCTGAAGCGGTGAGTATCAGCAAGCAACTGATGAAAGCGCCGGACCGGGAACAGTTGCGCAAGGTGATAGAAGCAGAGGGCAAGCTGTTCACCCAGCGGCTGCGTTCGCCCGAGGCGGTTGCGGCGTTGTCGGGGTTTATCAACAGGCAATAAGTTCTGCAGGGGCCAGTTCAGGCACTACATTCCCCAAGGGCAAAAACCAAAAAGCCCCGCCATTCACATGGTAGGGCTTTTGTTTTCCAGCGCTCGGTCACTCAGACCATCGGGTCGCCAACATGCAGGATTTTCATCCCGTTGGTGCCGCCGATGGTGTGGTAGCTGTCGCCTTTGGTCAGGATGACCCAGTCACCGGTCTGCACCACGCCGCGCTTGACCAGCTCATCCACCGCCGCCTGGCTGACTTCGCCCGGTTGCAGGGCGGCCGGGTCGAACGGCACGGTGTAGACGCCACGGAACATGGCGGCGCGAGCCTGGGTTTCGCGGTGCGGGGAGAATGCGTAGATCGGCACCGAGGAACGGATGCGCGACATGATCAACGGTGTGTAGCCACTTTCGGTCAGGGCGATGATCGCCTTCACACCCGGGAAATGGTTGGCGGTGTACATCGTCGCCAGGGCGATGCTCTCGTCGCAGCGCTCGAAGGTCTTGCCGATGCGGTGGCTGGAGGTCTTGCTGGTCGGGTGCTTTTCAGCGCCGATGCAAATACGCGCCATGGCTTGCACCGCTTCGAGCGGGTAGAGGCCCGCGGCGCTTTCGGCCGAGAGCATCACGGCGTCGGTGTAGTCCAGTACGGCGTTGGCTACGTCGGACACTTCGGCGCGGGTCGGCATCGGGTTCTGGATCATCGACTCCATCATCTGGGTCGCGACGATCACCGCTTTGTTGTGGCGGCGTGCGTGCAGGATGATCTTCTTCTGGATACCCACCAGCTCAGCGTCGCCGATTTCCACGCCCAGGTCGCCACGGGCCACCATCACGGCGTCGGAGGCCTTGATCAGGCCGTCGAGGGTTTCGTCGTCGGCGACGGCTTCGGCGCGCTCGATCTTGGCCACCAGCCAGGCAGTACCGCCGGCTTCGTCGCGCAGTTGACGGGCGTATTCCATGTCGGCGGCGTCACGGGGGAAGGACACGGCCAGGTAATCGACTTCCATCTCTGCGGCCAGCTTGATGTCGGCCTTGTCTTTTTCGGTCAGGGCCGGTGCGGTCAGGCCACCACCGCGACGGTTGATGCCTTTGTGGTCCGACAGCGGGCCGCCGATGGTCACGACGCAGTTCAGTTCGGTGGCGGTGGCGGTCTCGACGCGCATCACCACGCGACCGTCGTCGAGCAGCAACTCGTCGCCCACGCCGCAGTCCTTGACCAGGTCCGGGTAGTCGATACCCACCACCTGTTGGTTGCCTTCGGTCAGCGGATGGCTGGTGGAGAAGGTGAAGGTGTCACCAATCTTCAGCTCGATGCGCTTGTTGGCGAATTTGGCGATACGGATCTTCGGGCCTTGCAGGTCGCCCAGCAGGGCAACGAAACGGCCGTGCTTGGCGGCGAGGTCGCGCACCAGCTTGGCACGTGCCTTGTGTTCTTCGGGGGTACCGTGGGAAAAGTTCAGGCGGGCGACGTCCAGGCCAGCCAGAATCAGCTGTTCGAGAACTTCCGGCGAATTACTGGCCGGGCCAAGGGTAGCGACGATTTTGGTGCGACGGACGGACATGCAAGACTCCTCAAGTTCAAGCGCCAGCGAAGGCTACTATGCTCTTTGGGTGTAGTCATTGTTCATATGCACTACTTTTTCGTTTGTTTTTCGAAATGAACATTCCTGAAAATTTTCACACCTCCTTAAAGCCTGCCACAGGCTCTTGTGGCGAGGGAGCTTGCTCCCGCTGGGTTGCGAAGCGACCCCAAACAAGTTGAACCCGGGCTGCCTGATACACCGAGGGGCCAGGTTTCAGGGCTGCTGCGCAGCCCAGCGGGAGCAAGCTCCCTCGCCACGGGGTGTGTGCCAGCCATGGCAAGCGTTTTCAGGCTGAAGATTTTCCCAGCCAGGTCGATACAGAGCTCAAGACAGGAGAACCTCCCATGCGATTCGTGCTTTTTGTTGCCCTGGCCCTGAGCGTCACGGGCTGCACCCGTTGGTCGATGAACCATCACATGAACCTGGCCTACAAGGCCTATGACCGCGGTAATTGCGAGCAGGTCATGCTCGAACTGTCCCAGGTCGACCGCGCCAGCCGTGCCCGCCGCTACATGCAGCCGGAAGTCTCGATGCTGCGCGGCCAGTGCCTGGAACGGCAGAAGCTGTTTGTCGATGCGGCGCAGACCTACCAGTTCATCATCATGCAATACCCTAACAGTGAATACGCCTTCCGCGCCCGCGCCCGGCTCGAGACCTTGCAGAGCCTGGGCCATTACCCGACCCGCAGCGCGTCGGCGATCCGCCCGACGGCGTCCTGACAGGCTCATCAAGCCATGGGCCGGGGGCGATCCCTGGCCACAAGCCCCCCGGGTATTTTTGTTTATGAAAGGTGTGCGCACGGACTGGCTGCCACACGACCATGAGCTATATTTGTACAAAACGTCATTAGAGCTAAATCTCTAACTTCAAGCGGCACCTGTGACCGGCAGCACTAGGCTTGAACGCTTGCGAGCGTCTGGCACCGGGATCGGGGAGAGCGAGCTGGCGTGTGCTCGTTCCGAAGTATTAGGTTGCCCCGATTCGGGGTCGTTCAAAAAGCGATACAGGACATGTACAAAAAACGGCGCATCGAACGGCAGCAGCTGCCGTATTTCCTGAGAGTGTTTAATGGCGTCAACGGCAAGCCCATCGGTTTTTTGGGCAACGTTTCTGCAGATGGCCTGATGCTGATCAGCCATTTACCGTTGATGGTCGGCGCGGACTTTGACTTGCACCTGAAAATCCCTTCCGATGAGGGACCGCAGCAGAACATTGTGCTCAGGGCCAATTGCCTGTGGTGCCGCGAAGACGTGACGCCGCAGCATTTCGACGCCGGTTTCAGCCTGCAATGGGCGCCGCCGGAGTACGGGCAACTGATCAGCGCATTGCAGCAATATTTCAGTTTTTATCCGTTGCCGGAATCGGCCTGAGCCCCGGTCACTTTTGTTGGCGCAACACTTTGTGGGAGCGAGCAAGCTCGCTCCCACAGGTTTCTCATACACCTCTTCTAGCGCTGAACCTTCGCCTCGTTATCCAGCATCTTCTCCAGCAACAACACCCCCATCTCGCCCATTTGGTGAATCGCCAGGGCCAGGTTGCGCGGGGCGCCTTCCAGGTCTTCCGATAAATCCAGGATCAGCGTGCTCACCGAACAGAAGGTTTCGTAGGTGTGCGCGAGCATGCCTTCGGGGTCGGCGTCGGGGGCGACGATGAAGTAGTCCGGTTGTTTGCCAGGCTTCTTGTCGGGTTGGCCGTGGTTGGGCTTGAGGTAATAGTCGAGGGCTCTTTGGGCGGCTTCGTCGAGCTTTTCGGGGTCGAGGGTTTCGTGGGGGGGGGAGCGGGTCGGTATGGGGTGGATTGGGGGTTGGTTTGATCATATTCACTTCTCTTTGGTGGCGCTGCCATCCGGCTCGCGACTAAACGAGGGGTGGCGGCTGGACGCAGGTTAGTCGACCGGTGAGAAGTGAAACCGGCGCGCCCGAGGGCGCCCTGCGCACAGCCACCATCAAGTGCGGGGATAGGGGAACCCGACTGGATGACGCTTGTGCACCTCACTTCAACACCGGGCGACTAAACCCGATCGCTGGATATCAGCGACGCGAATCAAGTTACGGGGCAAGGCCAAGGCACACAAGCCGGCGGATTCTGGCGGATCTGTAGTCCGTTGCGCAAGGCGCTGTAGTCAGCTGGAGCTTTGCTGGCTCGCTGTAGGACCTATGCGGTCCCCGCCTTTTTCCATGCAAGATATTGCGTCACCAATTGCGCCCCCAACTCACTGGGGCGCGCATCCAGGGTCGGGATGCCATGGGCGCTCAGTTGCTGATGCAGTTCGGCCCGGGCATTCAAGTAGTCCACCGTCCCGCAGTAGGCCAAGGCTTCAGGCAAGGTTTGCACCGGCGCCTGGCGCAAGCGGTCGAGGGCTTCTTCCCGCAGGCTGGCCACCAGCACCCGATGCTGTTGGCCCAACCGTTTCACGGCGGCGAGCAGATCCGCGTCGTCTTCATCCCGCAAGTTGGTCACCACCACCACCAGGGCCCGGCGTTTTTGCCGGGCCAGCAACTGGGTGACGGCTGCCTGGTAGTCGGCGGGGCGTTGGCTGCTATCGAGGTCGTACACGGTGTTGAGCAAGACGTTGAGCTGGCCCGGGCCTTTGACCGGGGCGAGGTAGCGGGGCTGATCACTGGCGAACGTGTTCAGGCCCACGGCATCGCCCTGGCGCAGCGCGGTGTAGCTGAGCAGCAGGCAGGCGTTGAGGGCGTGGTTGAAGTGCGACAGCTCGCCGTCCTGGCTGCGCATGCGCCGGCCGCAGTCGAGCATGAAGATGATCTGTTGGTCGCGCTCGTCTTCGTATTCCCGGGCAATCGGCGTGCGATGGCGGGCCGTAGCCTTCCAGTCGATCTGGCGCAGGCTGTCGCCCTCGCGAAATTCGCGCAGTTGATGGAATTCCTGGCCCTGGCCGCGCCGTTGCCGCTGACGGATGCCGAGTTGGCTGAGCCAGTTGTCCACCGCCAGCAGTTGACCGTCGTAGAGCCTGGCGAAATCCGGGTAGACCCGAGTCTCATCGAGCGCATCCAGCAGACGCTTGTCGGTCCATAGGCCCAACGGGCTCGGCAGGTTGATTTCGCAATGTTCGAAGGCGAAGTGCCCGCGCTTGAGCGGGCGCAGGCGGTAGCCAACCTGGCTGTGTTGGCCGGGTTGCAGCTCGACGGACAGGGGCAGGTTTTCGAAGTCCAGGCCGTCGGGGACGTGATCGAAGACCTGCGCCTCCAGCGGTTGGGCAAAGTCATGGCTGATGTCCAAGTGGATTTCACCCCAGCGACCCAGGGCCAGGCTGCCGGGCATCTGCCGTTGTACCCGCGGCGAGGGCAGGCGCCTGACGCGCACCGCGTCGAGCAGCGCCAGGGCCAGCAAGGCCAGCAGCAGCCCCCAGTTGATCGACAGCAGCGCCGATGGCACCGTCACGCCGAGTGCCCGCAGCGTGCCCAGCGCGATGCCGAGGGCCAGCAGAAGCGCGAGCCAGATCAAGAGCAGGCGCGAGGGTTTCATGGGTGCATTCCCGTTGGAGACATGCAGAGCGCGCTTTTGTGGCGAGGGGATTTATCCCCGCTGGGCTGCGAAGCGGCCCCCTGGTTTTGTCTGACACACTGCAAGGGGCCGCTGCGCGCCCCAGCGGGGATAAATCCCCTCGCCACAATGAGTTTCTCCATCATGAA
Organism: Pseudomonas sp. NFACC08-1; assembly: GCF_900106735.1. Classification (NCBI taxonomy): domain Bacteria; kingdom Pseudomonadati; phylum Pseudomonadota; class Gammaproteobacteria; order Pseudomonadales; family Pseudomonadaceae; genus Pseudomonas; species Pseudomonas sp. NFACC08-1. The sequence continues at coordinate 72,946 of NZ_FNNL01000007.1, forward strand.
ATGCGTATTCACAAGCGCGGCGCCGGCACTTGATCGAGCAGTTGCCCCAGCACCTGATCCACCGACAGCCCTTCGATGTCCAGCTCCGGCGCCAGCCGCACGCGATGGCGCAGCACCGCCAGGGCGCAGCCCTTGATGTCGTCCGGCACGACGAACTCGCCGCCACGCAACAACGCTCGGGCCCGGGCACACCGCACCAGGGCAATCGACGCGCGCGGCCCGGCGCCGAGGGTCAGGCCCGGCCAACTGCGGGTGGTACGGGCCAGGCGTACGGCGTAGTCGAGCACCTGGTCGTCCATCGGCAGGTCGCTGGCAATGCGTTGCAGCGCTTGCACGTCCTTGGCCTGCAACACCACGCGCAGCGGTTGCACGTCGAGCATGTCGGCGCGGGTCGAGCGGCTGACCTGGCGCACCATGTCCAGCTCCTGGTCGGCGTCCGGGTAGTCCATGCGCACCTTGAGCATGAAGCGGTCGAGCTCGGCTTCCGGCAGCGGGTAGGTGCCTTCCTGTTCGATGGGGTTCTGGGTGGCGAGGACCATGAACGGCTGGCTGATGGGCAGGGCGCGGCCTTCGAGGGTGACCTGGCGTTCCTGCATGGCTTCGAGCAGCGCGGCCTGGGTCTTGGCTGGTGCGCGGTTGATCTCGTCGGCCAGCAGCAGGTTGGTGAACACCGGGCCCTTGCGCAGCTTGAACTGCTCGGTCTGCAAGTCGTACACCGCGTGCCCGGTGACGTCGCTGGGCATCAGGTCGGGGGTGAACTGGATGCGCGCGAACTCGCCGTTGAAACAGCGGGCCAAGGCCCGCACCAGCAAGGTCTTGCCCAGCCCGGGAACGCCTTCGAGCAGCACGTGCCCGCCGGCGATCAGCGCGGTGAGCACATCGTCGATCACCGCGCTCTGGCCGACCACCGCTTTGCGCAGCTCGGTGCGGATGGCCTGGGCCAACTGACTGGCGCGCTGACGCTGTTGGGCGGCGTGGGCCTGGCCGTCGACAGGTTCGTTCTGTTCAGTCGTCAATTCTGGAGTTCTCCTAACGGTTAAATCCTATTTCTATTAGATAAATCATCTAGTTACATGATCTAACCATTTCATGCTTTGCCATGACTGGGCGGTGACATCTGAGCCGCCGACATAACCTAGCCCATTTGGAAGTGCAGGTTTGGAAAGATCAACCCAGCGAAGCGTGCGGGCAAACCCGCCTCCACCGTGCGGGATCTGGGGGTCCTGCTGACCACAATCCCCGCGTCGATCAAGCGGCTCAGTTCCTCCGTGGCAAGCCGATCCTTCAAACCTGTGAACACCTTGAACTCTGCACGCGGCATCGCCCCTTGGGTGAGCAGCGCCAGCACGGCAGCTGCACTGGTATGCCTGATGCCGGCACGGCGAAGCTCAGGATCCGTTGAGAACACATGAACAACCTGCTCGCGCAGCTTGGCTGGGTTTAGCGAGGTCGTCATGTACTCAATCTGGTCGTGGCAGACATCGAGCATGAACTCGATGAAGTTGAAATAGTGACGCTGTGAGAGTTGGCCGCGCCCGTCATAGTCTCCTTCACGAGGACGATCAGCCAAAGCCAGGAAGCGATAGTACTCATCTTGCCTGCGAGCCAGGCCGCGGGACAGTGACCAGAGGAAAGGTTTTAGCCCGAGGTGAACCAGTTGCAGGTGGGTGAGCATCCGAATCACTCGACCATTGCCATCGAGGAAGGGGTGCACAAGCGCCACTCGGTGATGGCCTGCCAGGGCCGCGATCAGTTGGCGTCGCGGATCCTTTATTCGTCCGTAGTGCAACTGCAGATGCTCAAGCATGGGCAATACAACTGCAGCCGCTGGAGCGATATGCGCGCCGACCTGGACCTGTTCATCCTCTTCGACCCGCAGCCTGCCCGGTTCCATCAGGCGACCATCGCTCAGGGTGAGTTCCTGCGTGGAAGCATCTTTGAACAGTCGACGATGGATGGCCGCGATTAACCTGGGATCGAACATGGCAGAGAAATTATCCGCTGGCCGCATGCGAAGCAGCCGCTCCATCACCTCCTGCTGCGTCATGTGTTGTACGGCCAGCTCTTTGAGCTCTTTTCTTTCCCGTTTCGGTGTCGTGCGAGCAATCTGGAGGTCGGCGATCTCGGTTCGATGCCCTTCGATCAGGTTCGAGTAATAGGTATTGGTGATGCGCAACAGGCCCGCCAGTTGGCTGGATGTTTCATCGGCTAGCCGTCCTGCAAGAAAGGCGGCCTTGCGCGGCAACTGATCCGCGGCCCGGAAGATCGAGTCGGGCAGAGTCTCTGACCCTATTACCAAGTTCACAAGGCATTCCTGAGGGTTTGCAAATGGGCGACCTGGCGGCAGAACTCAACGTTCGACGTCCGCTGTTTCGGCCGGGGGCTCAAGGCCTGGCTGATGGCTCGCGTGGGCTGGCGGGTCAGGCGGGCGAGTACCTGCCATTGTTCGGCGACGGCCAGTTGTTCGAAGCCTGGGTGAAGATGACGCGCCCGGCGCAGGACGTCTTGTTGCAAGGCATGCAACAGGTACGCCTGGCCGTTGTGGCGCAGGTGGAAACCGGCGCCGGCCTGCACATGCTCTTCCAACTGACGCCGCGCCTTGGGCGCCGGTTGTTGCAGTGGGCCATGGCGTACCGCCGAGCGCCAGAGCCATAGCGCAACCAGAGCCAGCAGGGCCACCAGTGCCTGGGGGAAATAGCGCAGCAGCAAGGTCAGCAGGTCGTCGTGGTCGGTGTTGAACAGCAGGGTGACGTCCGTGTCGGCGCTCAAATACCAGAGCAGCCAGGCGTTGTCGTATTGGTCGATGGCGTCGTTCTTCCACAGCTCGGCGTCGGTGATCACGGTGATCGAGCCCAGGCCGAGGTTCAACTGCATCATGTGGGTCGACAGCGCGCTGTTGGCCCAGGCCTGGGCCAGGTTATGCGGGTCTTCGAGGTGGAAATCGGTGTCGAAGCCGATATACGCCGGCGCCTCTTCATCTTCCAGGTAGAGCTTGGTCAGTTCCGGGTAACGGTCCTTGATCAGTTCGGGCGCGGGCTCCTTGAGGTCTTCGCTCAGGAGTTGACGCAGGCGCACGCGATCAAGCAGCAGGTCGCCGCTGCTGCCGGTGTTGTTGTCCCACAAGGCTTCGGCCACAAAGACCAGGCGTCCGCCGGCCCGGGTCCAGTTCATCAACTGTTCGACTTCCCGTGGCGTCATGTGGGTTCGCTCGCCCAGCAACAGCAGGCTGTGCTGGCGAGGTTCCAGGGTGGGCAGCACGTCCAGGCTGTTGGCGTGCTCGACGTTGATACCCCGCTGGCGCAGGAAAAGTTCGGCGGCCAGGTAAGGATTGGCCTGGGCTTCAGGGGAGGGGCCGTGCTCGACGACCTCTTCATAGGGTTCGGCCTTGGTGTAGAGGTAGAGGCCGAATGCGCACACCAGCGCGGCCAGCACGGCGCCGATCAGCCACCCTGCGTGCCGGCTCATCGAGAGGCTCCCGGACCGAACAGCTCGCGCCAGCCGTCACACAATTCCTGTTGCAGGTGTGTCGGCGGTGGACGATGCCCATAGGCAATGTTCTGCCAATGCAGGGTCAGGTTTTTGCTGAAGCCCAGCAGGTTGTCCTGCTTGAGTTGTTCGACGCGTTCCAGCACCTGGCCTTCGGTGTCGGCCGGTTTCAAGGGGATCTTGAAGTCATGATGCAACCGACTGAGCAGCGCCCGGTACAGCAGGCCCAGGGCTTCACGGGGTTGCGTGGCCCACAGTTGTTCGACGCGGGTGGCCACATCGGCGGGCAGGCTCTCTTCGCGAATATCCAGGCCGAACATGCGCGCCGGTACGGCTCGTTCCACCGGCAGGCGCTGCGTCGGTCGGCGATTGGCCAGGGCCTTGAGTCTTTCACGGTAGCGCCAGGCCAGCCAGGCGATCGCTGCCCCCAGGCAGGCCCACAGCACCACCTGGATCAGTGCGGCGGCGATGTCGAAACGTTGGCTGCCGAGCCATTTGAACAGGTCCTTGAGCCAGCTCGGTTTGGCCTCGGTCTCGGCCTCGGGGGATTCGGCAGTTTCTTCGCCGAAACGATAACGGATGACGGTCTCGGGGTTCTTGAACGGCGGGGCGTCGAGGATTGCCTTGATACCGTCCCGGGAGGCTTCGCTGGTGAGGGGCTGGTTGAGCAGCCGCGGGCTATCGGGGGCGTCGCTGGCTTCGGCGGCAAACGCCGGGGGCGTCGGCGGCAGCAGCATGAGCGCCAGCAGCATCAACACCGGGGCCACGCCGCTCAGGCGCTGGCGCAGGCGTCGGAACACCAGTTCGATGTCCCACGCTTCGAGGATGGTGCGCCGGTTCAGGTAGAGGCTGAAGCCGCAGGCGACATACACCGGCTCCCACAAGATCAGCAGCAGCGGGTAGAGGAAATTGACCAGGTGTTCGAACCACAACCAGTCGTGCTCGGCCGCTGACACCAGCGTCTCCCAATCCCATTGCAGTTCGACTTGTTGTGGCACGAACAGGTAGAACAGGGCCATCAGGCCGAACCACAAGGCGGTTTCCAGGTGCACGCCGATGATGGTCAACCATTGCGCCGCGCCGCGGTTGCGTTGCATCAGTACCCGCAAGCGCTGCGTCCGCGCCTCACCGCTAAGCCCCTCCAGTTGCACCACCGGCATCAGGAAGCTGCGGCTCAGGCTCAGCCGGCGCCAGGTCAGGCTGGCCAGCAACTGCGGCTTGAGCAGCGCCGGCCATTGGCGCAACGCCTGGCGCAAGGTGGGGGTTTCACCAAACAGAGCCTTGGACAGAATGTACAGCGGCAGCCGGTCGAAGGCCGGCTTCAACCACCAGAACAGCATCACCACCAGCGACGGTGAATCCCACAGCAGCAGGGTCAGCAACAGATACACCGGCAACGTGATGAGCGCCCAACTGGTCATCAGCAGGCGTCGATGCTGCTGGCTCATCAACACCCCAAGGTCCATGGCTTCCCAGGTGGTGCGTGGGCGGATGACGACGGTGGCGTCACTCAGGCGCATGGCGGACCCGTCCGGCAAGCGACAGATAGCTGATGACCAACAGCCACAACAAGGCGCCCACCGTGTATTTGGTGGCGGGCGTCACGGCGCTGGAAGACCAGTAGGCCTCGATGAACGCGGCAATGAGCAGGAACAGCATCACACCGCCGATCATCAGTACGCTTTTGCCCGCCGCGAGCCGCAAGGCCTCGCCTCGGCTCAGGCGTCCCGGCGCAATCAGAGCCCAGCCCAGTTGCAGGCCTGCGGCCCCGGCCAGGGCGATGGCAGTGAGTTCGAAGGCGCCGTGGCCAATCACGAACGACCAGAACGTTCCCCCGGAGCCGATCTGGGTCAGGTGCCCGGCCACCGCGCCAATGGTCAGGCCATTGAAAAACAGGAAGAACGCGCTCCCCAGGCCAAACATCAAGCCACTGGCAAAAGTCTGAAAGGCAATGCCGATGTTGTGCATGATGTAGTAACCGAACATGACCCAGTCCTCGCTGGCGGCGCGCTCGACCGAACGCCCCAAGTGCCCGGACGCGGGGTCATACATGCTGCGGATCTGGCTGATTTCGTCGGCGCCGAGCACGCTGTAGACCAGTTCCGGGAACAGATAGACCAGCAGCCCGATACCCACCAGGCTGCCCAGGAACATCAGGCTGGCGGCCAGCACGAATCGCCATTGTTCACGCACCAGTCGGGGAAAACCGGCCAGGATAAACGCCGAGAGACCGGTCGATGGCCGGCTGCGATCCCGGTACAGTTGCTGGTGACCGCGCAGCGCGAGTTGTTGCAGTGTGTCGACCAGCAAGCTGCTGTAGCCCCGGGCCTGGGCCAATGCCAGATGGTGGCAAAGCCGTCGGTAGGTGGCGGGAAAGTCGCTGCTCTGGGGCACGCTGCGGCTGCGCTCCAGTTGGTCGAGTTGCCGGGCCAGGTGCTCCCATTCCCCTTGGTGACGGCTTTCGAACAGGCTTTGCTTCATGTTGGCCCCAGCAGGCCGCGGGCGACGCCATTGAGTTCGGCCGCAGCGTTTGGCACTTGGACGTTCAGTGGCGCGGCCAGGATGGCAGCCAGTTCGTTGACTCGCGCCTGGGACAGTTCTGCCTGGCGTTCGGCGAAGCCCAGCACGGCGCGTTGCTCATGCAGGCTGAGGGTGAAAGGTGTTCGTATCGGCGCTGCCATTGGCAATGCAGGGCGTTTGACCGGCTGTTCGCGATACACCACCAGCGTGCCGGCCGCGAGATCGCCCAAGCGCTTGAACGCCGGATGCTGCAGGCAACTGATGGCCCCGAAGGTGTAGCCGAAGGGCAGCATGTCGACGAAACGCAGCAGGTTGCGGATCAACGATGCCGACCAGCCGATGGGCCGGCCATCGTCCTGCACCACGCGCAGCCCCATGATCTGCTTGCCGGGAGAGCGCCCCTGGTTGAGCACCTCGAACAGCACCATGTACCACCAACTGACGACAAACAGCAGGATGGACCCAAGGCCGATCCCCAGCTCGCCGAAAAACGCCAGGACCAGAAAGAAAAGCCCCAGGACCAGCCCGCGTATGCCCAGGTCGATGGCGAAGGCGATTGCACGCGGCATCAGCCCCGCCGGGCGCAGCGGCAGGTCGATGCCTTCGGGTGTTTCAACCTGATAGCGCGTGTCCAGGGGCGCGGGCAGCGTCGCGTTCCTTTGCAGTGCTGGTGTCTCGAGCATGGGCAACCTGTGATGGGCCAGACCGAATGTTCAATCTCGACCCAGATGCTAGCAGTCTTCGTGCGGGCAAACGATACAACTGTGCAGGTCATTTCATGGTTTGCAACAGGATTGAGAAGGCGAACACTGCCCATATGAGCACCAGGGTTCAAACTGTGGGCGTGGAACCCGTGTTGGAATTCAAAAGTTACAGGACTGCTGGTCTCGGGCGGGCCCGAGCGCCTAGACTTCGCCAGTCTTCAGTTCAGGAACAGCCCGTGACTTCCATCTTCTGGTACGACTACGAAACCACCGGCATCAACCCGCGTTGCGACCGGCCCTTGCAGGTGGCGGGTATCCGTACCGATTTCGAACTCAATGAAATCGACGAACCGGTGAACCTGTATTGCCGGCCCAGCGATGACATCCTGCCGCATCCGGCGGCCTGTGCGATTACCGGTATCACCCCGACATGCCTGGCCGAAAAAGGCTTGAGCGAAGCCGATTTCATGACCCGTGTCCACGGGCACCTGGCCGCGCCCGGAACCTGTGGCGCCGGCTACAACACCCTGCGCTTCGACGATGAAATGACCCGCTACAGCCTCTATCGAAATTTCTTCGACCCGTACGCACGGGAATGGCAGGGCGGCAACAGTCGCTGGGATTTGATCGACCTGGTGCGCGCGGCCTATGCGCTGCGCCCGCAAGGCATTGTCTGGCCGCAAGAGGACGGGCGCGTAACCCTCAAGCTCGAGCGCTTGACCGCCGCCAATGGCATCGACCATGGCCAGGCCCACGATGCGTTGTCGGACGTGCGCGCGACCATTGCCCTGGCCCGGCTGATCCGTCAGCAGCAGCCCCGGCTCTACGACTGGCTATTCCAGTTGCGCAGCAAACAGAAGGTGATGGACCAGATCCGTCTGTTGCAGCCCATGGTGCATATTTCCGGTCGCTTCTCGGCGGCGCGCAACTACATCGGTGTGGTCTTGCCGCTGGCCTGGCACCCGAAAAACCGTAACGCCCTGATCGTCTGCGACCTGCACCTGGACCCCCAGGGCCTGCTGGACCACGATGCCGAAAGCCTGCGCCAGCGTTTGTATACCCGCCGTGAAGAATTGCTCGAAGGTGAGTTGCCGGTGCCGCTCAAGCTTATCCATATCAACAAATGCCCGGTGATCGCGCCATTGTCGGTGCTGCGTGCCGAGGACCAGCAGCGACTGGAGTTGGACATGGAGGGCTATCAGCAACGGGCATCGCGGCTAACTGACGCACAGAAAGTTTGGCAAGATAAACTTCAGGCTATTTATGGTCGCGAGGATTTCACCGCCAGCGAGGATCCCGAGCAACAGTTATACGCGGGCTTCCTGGGGGATCGCGATCGACGTTTATGTGAACAAGTCCGCATGGCGGACCCGGCGCAATTGGCTCGAGAACGCTGGCCTTTCGATGATGAGCGTTTACCAGAACTATTGTTCCGATATCGTGCACGCAACTTTCCAGACACGTTGAATCCTGAAGAGCAGGAGCGTTGGAGACTTTTCTGTCAACAACGGCTGTCATCCCCGGAGTGGGGCGCGCCTAATACCTTGGAAAGTTTTGACGCGGCGATGGGGGAGTGGATGGACCTGTCTACACCAGTGCAGCAAGAAGTACTCAGGGAGTGGCAGGGTTACAGCCAGCAATTGCGCAAACGTTTAAGCCTTGGGCCGCGATGAAGTGAAAAGATGACAGGCAAAAAAAACGCCAGCAATCGCTGGCGTTTTTTTGTTCGCTAAGAACGCTGCGAACCGGTGGGGCTTAGCCCAGCAGGGTTGCCCAGCCTTCAACCACGTCACCGCCCCACTTGGCTTTCCACTCTTTCAGAGTCTTGTGGTTGCCACCTTTGGTTTCGATGACTTCGCCGTTGTGCGGGTTCTTGTATTGCTTAACTTTGCGAGCGCGTTTGGTGCCGGTAGTTTTCACGGCGCCACGTGGTGCTTTGCTCGACTTGGCTTCTGGATCCAGCAGGGCAATGATGTCGCGCAGCGACTTGGAGTATTCGCCCATCAGAGTGCGCAGTTTGCCTTCGAACTCAAGCTCGGTTTGCAGTTTGTCGTCTTGGGACAGGTTTTTCAGGCGAGCTTGCAGTTCTTTGATAGCTTCTTCTGTGGCGCGGTATTCATTGATCAAGGACATGTGGACTACCTTATGTAGGACGCGGGTGACAAGGACACAGTGCGACAATAGTAATCAGACAGTTTCATCAAGTAAACATTTAACCGGTGTTTTATTTAATTAATTAGTGCTACGCCACAAAAACGCCTGTTGCAGTTAAATACCGAGGCAGAGTCTTCACATCTGTTCACATATATAGCTTGCTTTCCCGGGCCTCGCCGGTCGTGGCCCGGGGGCCGTCGTCGAGATTTGGCGTCTCATCGATACTGCAGTTTTGCCGCGCAATGGCTAGAATGGCCGCCTTTGCGAAGTTCTGGAGTTTCCCTAATGCGCACTTTTCGTCTGGTGATTGCTTGCCCGGACCGCGTCGGCATCGTTGCTAAAGTCAGTAACTTTCTGGCGTCCCATAACGGCTGGATCACCGAAGCAAGCCATCACTCGGACAATCAAAGCGGTTGGTTTTTCATGCGTCACGAGATTCGTGCCGACTCGCTGCCCTTCGGTATCGAAGCCTTCCGTGAAGCATTCGCCCCCATTGCCGAAGAGTTCTCGATGGACTGGCGTATCACCGACACCGCGCAGAAAAAGCGCGTGGTGCTGATGGCCAGTCGCGAGTCCCACTGCCTGGCCGACCTGTTGCACCGCTGGCACAGCGATGAGCTCGATTGCGACATCGCCTGTGTGATTTCCAACCATGACGACTTGCGCAGCATGGTGGAATGGCACGGCATCCCTTACTACCACGTGCCGGTCAACCCGCAGGACAAGCAGCCGGCGTTCGCCGAAGTCTCGCGGTTGGTCAAGCAGCACGATGCCGAGGTGGTGGTGCTGGCCCGCTACATGCAGATCCTGCCGCCGGCCTTGTGCCGCGAATACGCCCATAAGGTCATCAACATCCACCACAGTTTCCTGCCGTCGTTCGTCGGGGCCAAGCCGTACCACCAGGCCTCGATGCGTGGTGTGAAGCTGATTGGCGCCACCTGCCACTACGTGACCGAAGAGCTGGATGCCGGCCCGATCATCGAGCAGGACGTGGTGCGCGTCAGCCACAGTGACAGCATCGAAGACATGGTGCGTTTCGGCCGTGACGTAGAGAAGATGGTGTTGGCCCGGGGCCTGCGTTATCACCTGGAAGACCGGGTGCTGGTGCACGGCAACAAGACCGTGGTGTTCTGACCACACTGCAAAGGGCCTGGACGAGCGATCGCCAGGCCTTTTTACTGAAGCACAATGATTCATGAAACCTTCAGGGACAACCTTGCACCATGACCGATCCACTGGATAAAGCCACCTCCCGTGCGCCGGACACCCTGGGCGAAGGCTGCCTGAGCCGCTACGACCCTGATGCACTGGGGCCCGAGGATGGCACTGAGTTCCCCGATGCCGCGCAACTGTGGGAGCAGTTACATCCCCAGGATGAGCCCGGGCAGAAGCGCTGATCGCTCAGGCCTGCTTGAGCTTTATCAGCTTCTTGATCAGGGGGCGCCCGACCATCAGGAAGAACACCGGTCCGCCGGCCACCAGGTAAAAGTAATAGGTCACCGCTCGCCAGATCAGGATCGCTGCCGCCGCCGTGGATTTGCCCACCATGGGAGCCAGCAACGCCGCCGAGGTCACCTCGGCCGCCCCGGCACCGCCGGGCAAGAGGCTGAATTGCCCCGCGCTCAAGGACAGCATCTGGATCAGGAAACTCCAGGCCCACTGCAAGTCCGCGCCCAACCCTTTCAACGCCAGGTACAACACGCTGTAGCGCAGGGCCCAGTGCAGGCACGTCAGGCCAAAGACCTGGAACAGCGTCTGCCGTGGCAATTTCAAGGTATCGGTAAAGGCCGCGAGAAAGTGCAGGATCTTGCGCGCCCAGCGTCGGCGGGTGCTGCCCTTGACCCGCAAATGGCACAGCAGCCGCGCGCCCAGCAGGATCAGTCGGCGATGGAAGCGGGCCACCAGTGCGCAGGCGAACAGTCCGCCAAACATTGAAACCGCACTCAACCCCAGCATCCACTCCATGCGCTGGCTGAGGTTCTGGAACAGCGCATAAAACAGAATGCCCACCAAGGCGCAGAGGAAGAACAGCAAGTCGCTCAACTGATCCATGGCAAACACCGCGCTGCCATGGGCCGGGCGCACGCCGTTGCGTGCCAGCAGGGCCATCAGCGTCAGTGGGCCGCCACTGCCACCGGGCGTCGCGCACATGGCGAACTCGGTGGACATCACCACGCCGATGCTTTTCAGCCTGCCGATGCGCCCACGGTGTTCCCCCAGCAGCAGGCGCAAGCGCACGGAGTTCAAGGCCCAGCACAGCACGATCATGCCGAGCATGGCCAGCAGTAGCGACAAGGGAAAGCGCTGCACCCGCGACCACATTTCCCCACCACCGACCAGCAGCGGCACCAACAGCGCCGTGAGCAGGGCGGCGCCCAGCCAGATCAGCCGTTTCATGCGGCGCTGCGGGCACGCAGCCCCTGGGTTGCCAGCCAGCCGACCTTGGTCATCGGCACGCGACCGTCGTTGAGCAGGCGTTCGAGGGTGCGCAGCCAATAGTCCCGGGAAAAGCTATGGCGCATGTCCACCGGATGCAGGCCCAGGCGAATCACCGGGGCCTGGCGCCAGCGCTGTTCACGCTGGTCGCTGATGACTTTCGACAGGCCACGGCGCCAGGCACTGCGGGCACTCCAGACCAGCCCCGGCGCGTCGATGGCGCTGAAGTCGGGCAGGCGATAGAGGTGTTGGGTGTCACTGGTGTAGCTCAGCGGTAACTGGCGCAAGGCTTGGCGCGTGCCTTCGCTCATCAGCCAGGCCGGGGCGACGAAACCCTCCAGTGGCCAGTGGTAGCGTTCAAAGGTTTCGATACCGGCGCGCAGGCGGGCGAGGGCGGCGACCTCGGATAGGTTGTAGAACTCACCCTCATGGGTATAGACCCGGCGCATGAACCAGTCCTTGGGGTGGCGGGCGACAGGACCGTCGTCGCAATGGTAGTAGCCATGCAACACCAGCTCGTCGCCACGCTCGACCCGGCTATCGAGCAGGCGCCGAAAGCCGGGGTGAGCCTCCAAGGCATTGTTGCGGTGAAAGTCAGGTACCACCAACCAGGTCATCGGCACGTGGTCGAGGGCGTCAACGGCTTCGACGAAGGGCTGGTAGTCGGGCCAGGTTTGCGGTGCCACGTCATGCAGCACCAATAGCACGCTGGGCGAAGAACTCATCGACACGGTCCTCGCCTCAACCATTGGCCAGCAACGGCATTTGTTCGCCGAGCACGGCGTAGTAGTGCCCCAGCAAGCTGTTGACCACGGTATCCCAGGCGTAATGACGCTCCACGTGCCGGCGTGCCAATACCCCCCGGCGCTGACAGCCTTCGGAAAACAGTTGGCGCACGGCATTGGCCATGGCCTGTGGATTGTTGGGCATGCACAGCAGGCCGCAGTCTTCGTTGACGATTTCGGTAAAGGCCCCGGCCGCCACCGCTACCACGGGAATGCCACTGGCCATCGCTTCGAGGATCACCAGGCCGAAGGTTTCCTGGTCTCCGGCGTGCAGCAAGGCATCGGCGCTGGCCATGAGTCGGGCGACTTGCGGCGCCGGGCAGAATTCATCGATCACCGTGACGTTGTCCGGCACCAAGGCTGGCATCGACGAGCCCACCAGGAGCAGGTGGTAGCGCTCGCCCAGGCGTTTCATGCACTTGAGCAGCACCGGCAGGTTTTTTTCCTTGGAGCCGCGACCGGCGAAAATCAGCAGGCGCGCGTCTTCGGCGATGCCCAGCTCGGCGCGCAACTCCGGGTCGCGGGCGGCCGGGTTGAAGGTTTGCAGGTCGACGCCCAACGGTTGCACGTAGACGTTCTTGACCCCCAACCCGGTCAGTTTGTCGGCCATGACCTGGCTCGGCGCCAGGACCCGGTCGAAGTTGCCGTACAACTTGCTGACATAGGCTTCGATGTTGGGGGTGAACCAGTTGCCCATGCGGTTGCTGACCAGCAGTGGCAGGTCGGAGTGATAGAAACCGATGACGGGCACGTCGAGCTGGCGACGGGCATCCAGCGCGGCCCACGCCGTGAGGTAGGGATCGCCGACTTCAATCAGGTCGGGCTGTAGATCGCGCAGGACATTGCGCCAGGGGGCCAGGCGAAGGGGGAAACGATAGCCCTTGCCGAACGGCAGTGCAGGGGCAGGAACCTTGTAGATCCCATCGTGCTCGCTCAAATGCGCGCCGGGGATCAGCAGACTGTGGCGAATACCGGGCCGATCGCCCAGGCGCCGGTGCTTGGCATCCAGATAAGTGCGCACGCCTCCGCTGGCGGGGGCGTAGAACATGGTTATGTCCGCTATATGCACGATGAACGTCCCTCCGGTCAGTGTTCTCCTGTGTTGACCTTTAGTAAGAATAGATGTTCGGTTGGGTTATGGTGACGTAGCGGCTATGTAAATGAATACGTGGCGAGGGAGCTTGCTCCCGCTGGACCGGGCTGGCGCTCCAGCGCGAAGCACTCCCAAGATTCGGGGCCGCTTCGCAGCCCAGCGGGAGCAAGCGCCCTCGCCACATGAGTGCGATCACATGCGATTTTTATTTCCAGCGCCGGGGGCTTAATGCGCCAGGCATGCTTTTATATATGCGTGCAAAATGGCGTCATATCGCAAACACCACGGGTGACTACATGCCTGACTCATCGCAACTCGTTATCGGGGCCGACCTTAGCGGCCAGCCCATCGCCCAGGCCATGCGCCTGGCGAACCGTCATGGTCTGGTGGCAGGCGCCACCGGTACCGGCAAGACCGTCACCTTGCAGCGCCTGGCCGAAATGTTCAGCGATGCCGGCGTGGCGGTGTTCGCGGCGGACATCAAGGGTGACCTGTGCGGCCTGGGCGCTGCCGGCAATCCCCAGGGCAAGATCGCCGAGCGTATCGCCGGCATGCCCTGGCTCAACCACAAGCCCCAGGCTTACCCGGTGACCTTGTGGGATATCCACGGCCAGTCCGGGCATCCATTGCGCACCACCCTGAGCGAGATGGGCCCGTTGTTGATCGGCAGTCTGCTGGAACTGACGGACAGCCAGCAGTCGGCGCTCTACGCCGCGTTCAAGGTGGCCGACCGCGAAGGCCTGTTGTTGCTGGACCTCAAGGACCTGAAGGCGCTGCTCAACCATCTCAAGGACAACCCAGAATTGCTGGGGGACGACGCGGCCTTGATGACCACCGGTTCCAGCCAGGCGTTGTTGCGACGCTTGTCCACCCTGGAACAGCAGGGGGCGGACGCGTTGTTCGGCGAGCCAGCCTTGCAGCTCGAAGACATCCTGCAACCGGCCAGCGATGGCCGTGGCCGCATCCACTTGCTCGACGCCAGCCGCCTGGTCCATGAAGCACCGAAGGTCTACGCGACGTTCCTGTTGTGGCTGCTGGCCGAGCTGTTCGAGCAGTTGCCTGAGCGCGGCGATGCAGACAAACCGCTGCTGGCGCTGTTCTTCGACGAGGCGCACCTGCTCTTTGCCGGGACGCCCAAGGCCTTGCAGGAGCGCCTGGAACAAGTGGTTCGGCTAATCCGTTCCAAGGGCGTGGGGGTGTATTTCGTGACCCAGTCGCCGGGCGATTTGCCGGACGACGTGCTGGCGCAGTTGGGCTTGCGCATCCAGCATGGCCTGCGGGCCTTTACCGCCAAGGAGCAGAAGTCGTTGCGGGCAGTGGCGGACGGTTTTCGGCCCAATCCGCAATTCGATGCCCTGGCGGTACTGACCGAACTTGGCATTGGTGAGGCCTTGGTGGGCACCTTGCAGGAAAAAGGCACGCCGGAAATGGTCCAGCGCGTGCTGGTGGCGCCGCCGCAATCACGCATCGGGCCGCTGAGCGAGGCCGAGCGCGCCGGGTTGATCGCCAGCTCGTCGCTGCAAGGGCGCTATGACAAGCCCATTGATCGCGAGTCGGCCTATGAAGTGCTGATGGGCCGCAAAAGGCTGGAACCGCAGGCCGAAGAGGCACCGGGTAAGCCGACGGCGGAAGAACCGAGCTTCACCGAAAAGGCCGGGGAATTTCTCGGCACCGCGGCCGGTCAGGCGCTTAAATCGGCGATGCGCCAGGCGGCCAATCAGTTGGGGCGGCAATTGGTGCGTGGGTTGATGGGGTCGTTGCTCGGTGGCAGCAAGCGCCGGTAGGCAAGGCCGAGTTGCTTTCACCAGGGAGGCGGGAGTTTGTGTGTATATCCGTTTTTTTGGTAACGGCTGCTGGCGGTTCCGCTCTTACAGCGGCTCACTTTTGAAAAGCGCAAAAGTAAGCAAAACGCTCATGCCCCACCACTTGGTGCCTCGCCTGGGCTCCGCATGCCCTCACTCCGGCATTGCTCCGTGGGCCCGCCGCGAAGGACCATCCATGGTCCAGCGCGGCTACCTCGGCATCCATGCCGAGGTGCCCACTGCGCAATGCCTGCGTTCGGCCAGCGTGGTTTAACGGGGCCGCCCAGATCAAGATCAAAAGCAGAGCAAGAGCAGAGCAAGAGCACTTCCAGCATTTATGTGGCTGAACCACCGCTATCGCGAGCAAGCTCGCACACATGGAGTTGCGGGTGTTCACAGCATCTGCATGCGACACAAAAACCTGTGGGAGCGAGCTTGCTCGCGATGAGGCCAGCCCATTCAACATCTTTCATCGACAGTGACACCGCCTTCGCGAGCAGGCTCGCTCCCACAGGAGGAACGCGTTCACTCCCAACCAGGTCGGCTCTCAGGCCGCCTCGCGGTGGACGTTGATCTCGGCGCCCCATTAACCACGATGGCCGAACGCAGGCATTGTGGAGTGGGCATCCCGGCATGGATGCCGGGATAGCTGCGCTGGGCCATGGATGGCCCTTCGCAGCGGGCCCACGGAGCAATGCCGGAGTGAGGGCACACCGAGCCTAGGCGAGGTGCCAAGTGGTGGGGCAGGAGCGCTTTGGTTACTTTCGCGCTTTTTGTACGGACCGCTATCGGAGCAGCCCCTGGGCGTATCCGCAGCAACTGTCAGAGTTTGAATATGGCCCGGATGATGTGTTGGCCAAGGTGTATCACAGTCGATTTCGCTTCCAGAAACGCTACTTCAGCATCGCCAAAGGACTGGTAGGACAGCACATCGCAATACGCCCTAACGCTGAAAGCGATGGCTTGTTTGACGTCTATTTCTGCCATCACTTCTTACGGACCTTCGACGTGAATAACCCTGACTACGGCGCATAATGTGTCCACTATGTCTCCGCACAGGTATCAACCATGTGTCCGGTCCGTACACGCTTTTCGAAAGTGACCCGCCGTCAGGGCGGAACCCTAAGCAGCCGTTACCGCAGAAACGGATATACACACAAACTACAACCCCCCCGCCCATAGCGGTCCCACACCCAACCGAGACCGCCAGATCAATCCTTGGGCCGAGCATGCGCCGCCAACCGCTCCAACGCCGCCCGCAGATTGGGATCGCTAATGCCATCCGCCGTAGCCTGGATGGTCGCGGCCGCATCGGTAGACAGGTCCAGAGTGTGCCCCTTGACGCCCACCTGCACCGTAGGCGGCTGCACCTTGAACAAAATCCGCGTCAGACTGGCGAATTCTTCGAACACCTGCAATTGACGCAAAAGACGCTTTTGCTGATAGCGCAAACGCGTGGCCCAATGCCCGTCGGTGACGATCAGCAACAAACTGCCTTCGCGCCAGGACGCCACGTGGCAATGCTCGCGCGCGGCAGGCTGCAACTGGCTGTCGAGCAGGCGCTGCAAGTGGCCCAGGCGTCTGGCGTGGCCGAAGATGGCTTTCAGCGGCTTGGCTTCGCGCAGCAGAACGGCGGGTGCCTTGGCTGGAAGAGGGCGGAAGGCCATGAGTGAATACCGCAAGTGACAGAGGCGCCATGGTAGCAGAAAGCGCCGGGCACGCCTCGGCCTGATACCCAGCGGCTTTTACCCGCGCAACCAAAGCGTAACTTCTGCCTTTTGTGGGTTGAAGTTCGCGCAAAAGCCCTTATTTTATGCAGGCCCCGTCACAGCGCTGTGCCAGCATCGTGGAATAACGCCACTTTCCTCTCCATCGTTTCCGGGTAGAATGCTCGTTCGCATGCGGCCATGAGGGCTGCACGGGCGACTCACGGGGCCGCCCTCCATCCCTTTAGTGTGGAAGATCCTGCCGATATGTTTGCGCCTTTGTTAAAGAAACTTTTTGGAAGCAAGAACGAGCGTGAAGTCAAGCGCATGCTCAAGACGGTACAGACTGTCAATGCCTTCGAAGAGCAAATGGTGGCCCTTTCGGACGATCAGTTACGCGCCAAGACTGCCGAATTCAAGGACCGCATCGCCAAGGGGGAAACCCTTGACCAGCTCCTGCCTGAAGCCTTTGCGGTCGCCCGTGAAGCCGGCAAGCGGATCATGGGCATGCGCCACTTCGACGTTCAGTTGATCGGCGGCATGACCTTGCACGAAGGCAAGATCGCCGAAATGCGTACCGGTGAGGGCAAGACCCTCGTGGCGACCTTGGGCGTGTACCTCAACGCACTGTCCGGCAAGGGCGTGCACGTCGTGACGGTCAACGACTACCTGGCCCGCCGCGACGCCAACTGGATGCGCCCGCTCTACGAGTTCCTCGGCCTGACTGTCGGTGTCGTCACGCCGTTCCAGCCGCCGGAAGAGAAGCGCGCCGCCTACGCCGCCGACATCACCTACGGCACCAACAACGAATTCGGGTTCGACTACCTGCGCGACAACATGGCGTTCAGCATGGAAGAAAAATTCCAGCGTGAACTCAACTTTGCCGTGATCGACGAAGTGGACTCCATCCTCATCGACGAAGCCCGTACCCCGCTGATCATTTCCGGTCAGGCCGAGGACAGCTCCAAGCTGTACATCGAGATCAACAAGCTGATCCCGCAGCTCAAGTTGCACGTCGAGGAAGTCGAAGGCGAAGTGACCCAGCCCGGGCACTACACCGTTGACGAGAAGACCCGTCAGGTCGAGCTCAACGAAGCGGGTCACCAGTTCGTCGAGGAAATGCTCACCCGTATTGGTTTGCTGGCTGAAGGCGAGAGCCTGTACTCGGCCCACAACCTGGGCCTGCTGACCCACGTTTATGCTGGCCTGCGTGCGCACAAGCTGTTCCATCGCAACGTCGAATACATCGTGCAGGACGGCCAGGTCGTACTGGTGGACGAACACACCGGCCGTACCATGCCGGGTCGTCGCCTGTCCGAAGGCCTGCACCAGGCCATCGAAGCGAAGGAAGGCCTGAACATCCAGGCCGAGAGCCAGACCCTGGCCTCGACCACCTTCCAGAACTACTTCCGCCTGTACAACAAGCTGTCCGGCATGACCGGTACGGCCGACACCGAAGCGTTCGAATTCCACCAGATCTACGGCCTGCAAGTGGTGGTGATTCCGCCGAACAAGCCATTGGCCCGTAAAGACTACAACGACCTGGTGTTCCTGACCGCCGAAGAGAAGTACGCGGCGATCATCAACGACATCAAGGAAGGCATGGCCCAGGGCCGTCCGATCCTGGTGGGTACCGCCACCATCGAGACTTCCGAGCACATGTCCGCCCTGCTCAACAAGGAAGGCATCGAGCACAAGGTCCTCAATGCCAAGTTCCACGAGAAGGAAGCCGAGATCATCGCCCAGGCCGGTCGCCCGGGTGCGCTGACCATCGCCACCAACATGGCCGGCCGTGGTACCGACATCCTCTTGGGCGGCAACTGGGAAGTGGAAGTCGCCAGCCTGGAAAACCCGACCCCCGAGCAGATCGCGCAGATCAAGGCCGACTGGCAGAAACGTCACCAACAGGTGCTCGAATCCGGCGGTTTGCAGGTGATCGCTTCCGAGCGTCACGAGTCGCGTCGTATCGACAACCAGCTGCGTGGCCGTGCCGGTCGCCAGGGCGACGCCGGTTCCAGCCGTTTCTACCTGTCCCTGGAAGACAGCCTGATGCGCATCTTCGCCTCTGACCGGGTGAAGAACTTCATGAAGGCCTTGGGCATGCAGCCGGGCGAGGCGATCGAGCACCGCATGGTGACCAACGCCATCGAGAAGGCCCAGCGCAAGGTCGAAGGCCGCAACTTCGATATTCGTAAGCAACTGCTGGAGTTTGACGACGTCAACAACGAACAGCGTAAAGTGATCTATCACATGCGTAACAGTTTGTTGGCCGCCGACAACATTGGCGAAACCATCGCCGATTTCCGCCAGGACGTGCTCAACGCCACCGTCAGTGCCCACATTCCGCCGCAGTCGTTGCCGGAGCAGTGGGACGTCGCTGGCCTGGAAGCCGCCTTGCAGAGCGACTTCGGCGTGGCGTTGCCAATCCAGCAATGGCTCGACGAAGACGATCACCTGTACGAAGAAACCCTGCGCGAGAAGCTGCTGGCCGAACTGATCGCCGCGTACAACGAGAAAGAAGACCAGGCCGGCGCCGAAGCGCTGCGCTCCTTCGAGAAGCAAATCGTGCTGCGGGTGCTGGACGACCTGTGGAAAGACCACCTCTCGACCATGGACCACCTGCGTCACGGTATCCATTTGCGTGGTTACGCCCAGAAGAACCCGAAGCAGGAGTACAAGCGCGAGTCCTACACGCTGTTCTCCGAGTTGCTCGACTCGATCAAGCGCGACTCGATCCGTGTGCTGTCTCACGTTCAGGTTCGCCGCGAAGACCCGGCCGAAGAAGAAGCCCGCCTGCGCCAGGAAGCCGAAGCCCTGGCTGCGCGCATGCAATTCGAACACGCCGAAGCGCCGGGCCTGGAAGTGGTCGCCGAAGAGGGCGTCGATGTGGATGTCGCCTTGGCGACCGCACCGGTGCGCAACGAGCAGAAGCTGGGTCGTAACGAACTGTGCTATTGCGGTTCGGGCAAGAAATACAAGCATTGCCACGGGCAGATCCAATAAACCCGTTCCAACGCTGAACCACCCGCGCCGCGACCGGATTTTATCCGTCGCGGCGTTTTGCCATTTTGATTCGCCGTCCCAATGAGGATGGCATCGATATACATCTAATTTAGGAGCGCATTCATGGCTGTTGGTCTTGGTCCGTTGCCCACGTTGCACCCGGTTGCCGGTTTTGAACTCGGTATCGCTTCGGCGGGCATCAAGCGCCCCGGGCGCAAGGACGTCGTGGTCATGCGTTGCGCCGAAGGTTCGACGGTCGCTGGCGTGTTCACCCTCAACGCCTTTTGTGCCGCGCCGGTCATCCTGGCCAAGCAACGCGTGCAGGGACCGGTGCGTTACTTGCTGACCAACACCGGTAACGCCAACGCCGGTACCGGCGCGCCAGGCCTGGCCGCTGCCGAGCGCACCTGCGCCAAGCTGGCGGAACTGACCGGTGTCGACGCCAGCCAGGTGCTGCCGTATTCCACCGGCGTGATCGGCGAGCCGCTGCCGGTCGAGAAGATCGAAGGTGCGTTGCAAGCCGCTCTCGATGATCTGTCGGAAAACAACTGGGCCGCCGCCGCCACCGGCATCATGACCACCGACACCTTGCCCAAGGGCGCGAGCCGCCAGTTCGAGCATGATGGCGTGACCATCACTGTCACCGGTATCAGCAAAGGCGCAGGCATGATCCGCCCGAACATGGCGACCATGCTTGGCTACATCGCCACCGACGCCAAGGTCTCACGCCAAGTGCTACAAGACCTGATGCTTGACGGCGCCAACAAGTCGTTCAACCGCATCACCATCGACGGCGACACCTCCACCAACGACTGCTGCATGCTGATCGCCACCGGCAAGGCCAGCCTGCCGGAAATCACCGAAGCCAGCGGCCCGCTGTTCGCGGCGCTGAAGCAGGCGGTGTTTGAAGTGTGCATGGAAGTGGCCCAGGCCATCGTGCGTGACGGCGAAGGCGCGACCAAGTTCGTGACCGTGCAGGTCAACGGCGGTGGCAATCACCAGGAATGCCTGGATGTCGGCTACACCGTGGCGCACTCGCCGCTGATCAAGACCGCATTGTTCGCCTCCGACCCGAACTGGGGCCGCATTCTCGCCGCCGTTGGCCGGGCCGGCGTGCCTGAGTTGGACGTGAGCAAGATCGATGTGTTCCTCGGCGAAGTCTGCATCGCCAGCCAAGGCGCTCGCGCTACGACCTACACCGAAGCCCAGGGCGCGGCGGTCATGCAACAGGAAGAAATCACCATCCGTATCGAGCTGGGACGGGGTGATTGCAGCGAAACCATCTGGACCACCGATCTGTCCCACGAGTACGTCAAGATCAACGCTGAGTACCGGACTTAACAGGCTCGGGACCGAGTTGCTGCCATCGCGAGCTTGCTCGCGATGGCGCCAGAACAGACACCCCAGGACCATAAGAAAGGAATCCAGGTATGAGCATGCACCTGATCATCGGCGACAAAGATCTATCTTCCTGGTCCCTGCGCGGCGCGTTGGCCCTGGCGCTGACCGGCGCGAAGTACACCGAAGAGCTGGTCAGGCTCGGCCAACCCGACACCCGCGAGAAGCTGCTCAAGTATTCTGCCACGGCCAAGGTCCCGCTGCTCAAGACCGAGTTCGGCGTGATCGCCGACTCCCTGGCGATTGCCGAATACCTGGCCGAGCAGTTCCCGGATGCCGGCCTCTGGCCCAAGGACGTTGCCGCCCGGGCCCAGGCGCGGTCGGCTTGTGCACAAATGCACAGCGGCTTCTTCGCCATTCGCAACCACATGCCCATGGACCTGCTGCACGATGCACCGCTGTCACCCATGCCGGCTGACGTCCAGGTGGAAATCGAGCGGATGCTGGCGCTGTGGGCCGAATGCCGTGCCGCGGCGACCGAAACCGGTCCTTACCTGTTTGGCCGCGTGAGCCTGGTCGATGCGTTTTTTGCCCCTGTTGCCGTGCGCTTGCGCACTTATCAGGTGAAACTGTCGCAGGTCGATGAGGCCTACGTCGAAACCCTTTATCAATGGCCGGCGTTCAAGGCGTGGCAACACGCTGGCCTGGAGGACACTGCGCGGTGAAACGAGTCCATGTGGCGGCGGCGGTCATTCGCGACGCCGCCGGTAAAATCCTGATCGCCCGAAGGGCCGACACCCAGCACCAGGGGGGCCTGTGGGAGTTCCCCGGTGGCAAGGTCGAGGCCGATGAGTCCGTCGAAACCGCCCTGGCCCGTGAACTTCATGAAGAGCTGTGCATTGTCGTCGATGCCGCCCGACCGTTGATCAAGGTGCGCCACGATTACCCGGACAAACAGGTGTTGCTGGATGTCTGGGAAGTCTCGGCGTTCACCGGCCAGCCCCACGGCGCCGAAGGGCAGCCGTTGGCCTGGGTGACGGCCCGAGATCTGACGAACTATGAGTTTCCGGCGGCCAATCAGCCGATTGTCGCGGCGGCCCGTTTGCCGGGTGAGTACCTGATCACGCCTGACGGCCTTGAAACACCGGCCTTGCTGCGCGGCATGCAGAAGGCGATTGCCGGTGGGATCAAGTTGGTCCAGCTACGTGCCCCCAACGGTTACGACCCGCAATACCGCGATCTGGCGGTGGACGCGGCGGGGCTGTGTGCCGGCAAGGCCCAGCTGATGCTCAAGGGCCCGTTCGAATGGCTGGGGGATTTTCCTTCCGCTGGCTGGCACATTACCGCCGCGCAACTGCGCAAGCATGCAGCGGCTGGTCGACCGTTTGGCAAGGACCGCTGGCTGGCGGCCTCCTGCCATAACGCTGAGGAACTGTCCCTGGCGCAGCAGATGGACGTGGACTTCGTGACACTCTCGCCGGTGCAGCCAACCCAGACTCATCCCGATGCGCAGCCGTTGGGGTGGGCAGAGGCGGCGCGCTTGATCGAGGACTTCAATAGGCCGGTTTATCTGTTGGGCGGGGTCGGGCCTGGCGAGCGGCAAAAAGCCTGGGAGGCCGGGGCGCAGGGTGTGGCGGGGATTCGGGCGTTTTGGCCAGAGGCTTGAAGCGGCAGTGAACTGATCGTTCCCGCGCTCCGCGTGGGAATGCCTCAACGGACGCTCCGCGTTCGGCTCTGGAGGGACGCGGAGCGTCCCGGGCTGCGTTCCCACGCAGAGCGTGGGGAACGATCATGCAGGTGATCAGCCCTCAGGCTTGGCCGCCGCTTCCCAAAGCACCTCCGCCACCCCTTGCCGTCGGGCAATGACCCGCGCGGCCACGAACAGCAGATCTGACAACCGATTGATATAGGCCAGCCCCGGCCCGGCCAGCGGCTCCATGGCGTTCAATTGCTGGCAGCGCCGCTCGGCGCTGCGGGCCAGGCTGCGGCAGACGTGGGCCTGGGCTACCAGCGTCGAGCCTCCTGGCAGGATGAAGTTTTCCAGGGGGCCCAATTCCTCGTTCCACCCATCGATCGCCGCTTCCAGCCGCTCGATTTCCGCGACGTTCAAGGCCTGATAAGCCGGCATCGCCAGTTCCCCGCCGAGGTCGAACAGACGGTGCTGACAAGGGGCGAGCACGTCACTGACCTCCTTCAGCCCCGGATGCCGGGTCGTTTCAGTGGCGAGCCCGGCCAGCAATAAACCCAGCTGGCTATTCAGTGTATCCACTTCGCCGATGGCCTCGACCCGTGGGTGGTCCTTTGCCACGCGGCGACCATCGCCCAACCCGGTTTCACCTGTGTCGCCGGTGCGGGTGTAAATCTTCGACAGGCGAAAACCCATGCTCAGCGCTCCAGTTGTCTGTTTTCCTGCGGCACCATTGAAGTGCCCGCCAGGGGCAAGCGCAAGGTGAAGCAGGTGCCTTGGCCCGGCGCCGACTGCACTTCCATCTGGCCCTTGTGGTTGTTGGTGATGATGAAATACGAGACCGACAGCCCGAGGCCCGTGCCCTGGCCGATCTCCTTGGTGGTGAAGAAAGGTTCGAAGGTACGTTTGCGCACGTTCTCGCTCATGCCGATGCCATTGTCCTCGACCTGGATTTCCGCCCACGGCGGATTCAACCGCGTGCGCAGGATGATACGCCCCGGTTCGCTGTCGTCCTGGCGCTGATGGATCGCCTGGGCGGCGTTTTTCAGCAGGTTGAGCAGCACCTGTTCCAGCTCGTTGGCCGTGCCGGGCACCGGGCCCAGGTTCGGGTCGAACTGACGGGTGATCGCCTGGCCCTTGAAGTCGAAACCGATGGCCAGGTCGAAGTCGTTGCCAGCGATTTCCACTGCCTGGTCGATCAGCGCGGGCAGGTCGCAAGGCGCCATTTGCCGGGTACTGCGACGACTGAAACTGAGCATGTGGGTGACGATTTTTGCCGCCCGGGCGCCGGCTTGCTGGATGCCGTCGAGCAACTGCGGGATCTCCCGACCCTGGAGGTAACGATTGACCTCCTCTAACTGGATACCCAGCAGCTCGGCCTGTTCGAGGTTCTTGGGCAGTTCCGGCGACAGGCGACGGCGGATGTTCTGCACGTTGTGCAGGATCGCGCCCAACGGGTTGTTGATTTCATGGGCCATGCCCGCTGCGAGGCCGCCGACCGAGAGCATTTTCTCCGATTGCACCATCATTTCTTCCAGCGACAGGCGCTGGGTGATGTCATCGATCCGGATGACCACGCCACGCCCGGCGCCGCCCATCAGCGGGTAGAAGGTGAGGGCGTAATGCCGGGCTTCGTCGTCCTTGGTCCAAGTGACGCGTTCGATCTTGGCCACCGTGTGCTGCTCGACGGTCTGCTTGAGCTGCGGCAGGTAGGGTTTGAGCGGTTCGAAGGCGAGGAAGATCGGCTGGTTCAGCGCCTCGTCCAGCCGTGTGCCGGAGAGGGCGCTGGCTTCCTGGTTCCATTGGGTGACGTAGAGCTGCTCGTCGAGGGCGATCAGCGCCGACGGCATGGAGTCGATAATGCTGTTGAGGTAATTCTGGAAACCGGTGAGCTTTTTCTCGATCTTGCTGCGCACCTGGACTTCCAGTTCCAGCTTGCGATTGGTGTGGCGGGTTTCTTCCGCCAGGCCCTGGGCCTGGTCGTAGGCGGCCTGGGAGTCGTCCCGCGCGCGCTTGAGTTGCTGCTCCCGGGCTTCGATGCGCGAGAGCATGGTGTTGAACGCCTCGGCCAGGCTGCCGATCTCATCGTGGTTGCCGCGTGCGGCACGCAGGGCATAGTTCTCTTCGCGGGTGACCTGGCGTGACAGTTCTTCGAGTTGATGGATTGGCTGGGTGATCAGGCGCTTGATCTGCTGGGCAATGATCAGCCACAGCAACACGCTGAAAATCAGGATGCCGAGGCTGGCAGTCAGGGTGCCGGTGTAGAACGCGGTCGGCAATTCGCTGCTGGCCACCAGTAACAGATGGCCGGGCACCGTGCCGGGGCGGGGCAGGGTGATGACCTGGTTGCTGCGAAATTCGCCCGCCTGCCAGGCTTGTATGTTGCGGTAATGGTCCGGCAGCTTGAGCTTTTCGCCCTGTTGCAGTTGTGCCAGGCGTTCGCCCTGGCCGTCGTACAGCGCCGCCGCCCGCAGCGGTGCGTAGCTGTTGAGCTCGTCGAGCAAGCGTTGGGCGCTTTGTGGCGATTGCAGGGCATCGGAGATCAGGCTTGGATTGGCCACCAGCCGGCCAATGGTCTGCAGGGCCTGGGGTGCCATGCTTTCCTGGGAGATGTAGTAGGCGGCGCTGATAAAGGTCAGGTTGGCCACCAGCAGGACAGTGGTCAACAACACCAACAGGGCGGCCAGCAGTTTCTGGCCGACCGGGAGGTTTTCAAGGCGCTGGCGCAATGGCATCAGACTCGTCGCTAAAAAGGAATACGAGGGCCAGCGTAGCCGCTGCTCAGTCGCTGGGCAATCCGAGGTTGTGCAAGTGGACAATCAGTCGCTGTCGCAGTTGTTCCAGGTGCGGCACGCTCAGTTCATGGCGTTGGGCGACCTTGCAGGCATAACCGAGCAAGTAGCTGATTTCGGTGCGGCGCCGATTGGCGACATCCTGGTACATCGAGGAATAATTGGCGGCCGTGGCCTGGATCACCCGTTCGACTTCCGGCTGTAAATCTTCGGCCGCCGCGGGCTGGCCGCAGCGTTCGAGCAGGTCGGTGAGCTCTGCGCACAAGGTCGCCACTTCGCAGCGGTGTTCCTGCAAGCCGCCGTTCTTGCAGTGATGCAACACGGTCAGCGGGTTGATCGCACAATTGAGCGCCAGCTTGCGCCAGAGCCGGGTGAGGATGTCGGCGCTCCATTCGTGGGGAATGCCAGCGGCGGCCAGGTCGTCGAGCCAGAACGGCGCCACTGGGTGAGCAGGATCGCCCAGCCAGGTGTAGCCGTGGCCGGCGAATATCACGCGCCAGTCACCGTCGCGGAACGCGCCTTCGGTGCTGGAGGCGCTGATGCAACGGGCTTGGGGCACACAATTGGCCACCGCGTCCTGGCTGCCGAGGCCGTTCTGCAACAGGATAAGTTCCGATTCGGCGTCCAGGCGATGGGCCACCGAGGCCACGGCCGCTTCCGCGTCGTAGGCTTTGCAGGCCAATAGCAGGCGCTTGATCGGTTCTGGGTTGTCCGCCGTTTCGCCAGGTATCGGGTAGCTCTGCGCCTGGCCCTGTTCCATCAGCGTCAGGCCGCCGGCGCTTCGGTAGGCTTGCAGGCGGGCTTCGTTGCGCAGCACCAGCCGAACCGGCAACCCGGCCCGGGCCAGGCGCGTGGCCCACAACGTGCCGAGACTGCCGGCCCCCAGGACATGCCAGGTGGTCGACATCAGTTTTTTACTCGGATTGGCGCAGGCATCTGAGGGCTCGCAGTGTCGGCAGGAAAAGAGCCGTTATAATGAGCCCGATTTTAACCACAAGCCAAGCGCGCGCCGTTGATACTGGCGCGCCTTTTTATTTGGAGAACACTACATGCCGTCATTCGACGTGGTATCCGAACTGGACAAGCACGAAGTCACCAACGCGGTTGAAAACGCCGTCAAGGAACTCGACCGTCGTTATGACCTCAAGGGCAAGGGCAGTTTCGAGTTCAAGGAAAAAGACCTGACCGTGAACCTGACCGCCGAGGCCGAGTTCCAGCTCGAGGCGATGATCGAGATCCTCAAGCTGGCGCTGGTCAAGCGCAAGATCGACGTGCAGTGCCTTGAGGTCAAGGACGCCTATGCCTCGGGCAAGCTGATGAAGCAGGAAGCCGTGCTCAAGGAAGGCATCGACAAGGAATTGGCAAAGAAGATCGTCGCTCATATCAAGGACGCCAAGCTCAAGGTGCAAGCCGCCATCCAGGGCGAGCAGGTGCGAGTCACCGGCAAAAAGCGTGACGACTTGCAGGAAGCCATTGCGGCACTGCGCGGCAAGGAATTCGGCATGCCACTGCAATTCAATAATTTCCGCGACTGACCCCCTGGTTGTCTGCATGTGGCGAGGGGATTTATCCCCGCTGGGCTGCGCAGCAGCCCCTAAAAGCTGATCACGTCGACCTGATACACCACGACGCAGGCTTTAGGGCTGCTCCGCAGCCCAGCGGGGATAAATCCCCTCGCCACAATGTGTTTCGATTGGTCTTTCGTGGTAACAGGAACAAAAGGAGAATTTGATGGACTTGAATGCTGAAGTGGACAACCTGGTCAAGGCTTCCCAGACCTGGATCCCCATGATCATGGAATACGGCAGCCGCGTGCTGCTGGCGGTCATCACCCTGGCCATCGGCTGGTGGTTGATCAACAAAGTCACGCAGAAACTGGGTGCGCTGCTGGCCCTGCGTAACGCTGACCTGGCGCTGCAAGGGTTCATCAGTACCCTGGCCAACATCATTCTGAAGATATTGTTGATCGTCAGCGTCGCTTCGATGATCGGTGTGGAAACCACTTCGTTCGTTGCCGCCATTGGTGCCGCCGGCCTGGCGATTGGCCTGGCCCTGCAAGGCAGCTTGGCGAACTTCGCGGGTGGCGTGCTGATCCTGCTGTTCCGTCCGTTCCGCATCGGTGACTGGATCGAAGCCCAAGGTGTGGCCGGTACGGTCGACAGCATCCAGATCTTCCACACCGTGTTGCGCACCGGTGACAACAAGACTGTCATTGTGCCCAACGGCAATCTCTCGAACGGCATCATTACCAACACCAACCGCCAGCCGACCCGCAAGGTGGTGTTCGATGTCGGCGTGGATTACCAGGCCGACCTGCAAAAAGCCCGGGAAGTGCTGCTGGACCTGGCCAAGGATGAGCGTGTGCTGGCGGATCCGGCGCCTGAAGCGGTGATTTCCACCTTGGGCGACAGTTCCATCACGGTGTCGCTGCGTATCTGGGTGAAGACTGCGGATTATTGGAGTGTGATGTTCATGCTCAATGAACAAGCGCGGGATCGCTTGAAGGACGCGGGTATTGATATTCCGTTTCCACAGCGAGTGATTCGGGTGGTTCAGGAAGGAGCAGCGCAATAATGATTCGCTATAACTTGGCCTGGGGTCAGGTTATGTTTAGTTAGCTTGCTATTTAACAAGCTGTGTTAAAGCTGACATGCGGTGGATATAAAAAAACCGCTCACCTGGATCAGGTGAGCGGTTTTTGTTTGTTGCGGGTGCAGCTATCGAATTAGCACTGAATTACAAGATGCTCAGTGGGTATTCGATGATCAGACGGGTGTCATTGTTGTCAGTGACTTGGCCGGCTTCGTTATAAGCGGTGTTTGCACGGTAGAACGCAGTACGCAGGCGGAAAGACAGGTCTTTGGCTGGACCGCTTTGCAGAACGTACTTGGTTTCGAAGTCCAGTTCGTGCTCTTTACCTTCTTCACCGCCAGTGGAGATGTTGTCACCTTTGACGTAACGAGTCATGAAGCTCAGGCCAGGAACGCCGTAGGTCTTCATGTTCAGGTCGTAGCGAGCCTGCCAGGAGCGCTCGTCCTGACCGTTGAAGTCGGAGTACTGGATGGAGTTGGCGAGGAAAATGGTACCGCCGCCGTCAACGCCATACACATAGCCGCTGTCACCGGAGGAGCGCTGGTGAGCCAGGGTGAACTTGTGGGCACCGATGGCATAGGCTGCTGCGAGGGACCAGATACGGTTGTCAACATCGCCGCTGATTTTCTGGCCCTGATCCTGGCTGTCATAACCGTTGAAGTCGAAGTTCAGGGACTGGTCTTCGTTGATCGGCAGGGTGTAGTTCAGGTTGATGTATTTCTTTTTGTAGTGATCTTCAACGTCGGAAGCCGCTACGCCTGCTACGAAATTGTCGGTGAACTGGTAGGTTGCGCCAACGATGTCAGCAGATTTCAGGCCAAGGCCGTCATCTCCCATGCCAGTTTGCGAGCTGATGGCGTTGAAATGACCTGCGCTCAACTCCAAGCCTTTGATTTCTTTGCTGGTGATCAGCGTACCCGTGGCAACTTCTGGCAGCAGACGGCTGTCGTCAGTCGAGAAAACCGGGCTGGTGGTGAACTGGTTACCGTATTTCAGGACGGTGTCGGACAGACGGAATTTAACCGCGCCGCCCACCTTCGATTGTGTGTCTTCCAGGTTGCCGTCGCTGTCACGAGCGAACAGACCGTTACCGGCACGACCGCTACCGCCATCAATGCGAACGGTGCCAAATGCGAAGCCATCAACGCCTACACCAACGGTACCTTGAGTGAAACCCGACTCGTAAATGGCACGAGCGGCAACACCAGACTCTTCACGATAACTTTGTGAAGTGCTTGGGTTGTTCTTGAAATCACGGTTCATGTACAGCGCACGGGTCAGAACAGTCAAGCTCTGATCTTCAATAAAACCCTTGGATTCTTCCTGGGAAGAGGCCATTGCGAACTGCGAGGTACTGGCCGATACAGCCAGTGCGATCATGCTCCACTTCATCACGCGCATCGTGATTTGCTCCTTTGGTTTTTAGAAGAGTACTGCCGTCCCACCTGTTTTTTTATCTGGGCGGCTCTTTCTTTTTGTGTCGGCGCAAACTTATATCACGTCGACATTCTTTGGCGATACTTGCCCATTCAACCTTTCAGCTTCTTTACGACCATGTCGCCAATGGCTCGATCCATGTCGCATTTCAGCTGGTCCGACGCAACCGTATCCACAACTTAATGTTGTTTTTTCTTTTCCGGCATCGGTGTAAAGAGTCCGTCATTACCGCGCTTGAAGCTCCTATGGGCAGCCTTGCCACTTTAATTTGTATGTCGGCAGGTTCTCGCTTCCGGCGAGGCCTTTGGACAGTGCGGGGATGAATGCAACAAGCATGCTCAAACCCGAATTTCGTTTACATTTTTTTCACATTTCACCGGTTGACGCGGTGAAACCTCATGAAACCGGGCTCCAAAGGCCTTGTTTTAAATAGGGTTGACTCGTGTGCGGCTCTCGTGATTGACGCCGACAAACGCGGCGAGACAATCAAAAACGTTACCGGTTCACCCTACCCAGTGAGTAGATCACGGATGCTTTGTGCACTGAGCGTAGACGCACTGTGCTGTTTTGGTGCAAAAAATTTTCCGGCTGTACGAAAATCTTACAACGCCGAGGCCTTGCGTGGGCCCCTGGCACGGTCCTGTCAGGACTGTGTGGTGCCGCTTGCGCTGTGTTGGTGCGTCAGCTTGCACAGGTTGATGCTGTGTGTTGAAAAAACTTCGCAGGACGAGCATCAGGACGGTACACCGTGATCGATCCGGCGTTCGCGGGTATGCTGCGCATCTGAGTCCGATGCAGGCCCGTAGGCCGCCAAACCGGGCAGAACCGATAACGAGCGAGGAGTACACGCGGTGTTCGCTTTAGATCCACGACTGCAACAAGACACATTGCCAATCGGTGATTTCCCATTGTGCCGACTGCTCTTGTCCAACGATTCGAACTACCCGTGGTTCATCCTCGTACCGCGGCGGGAAGATATCAGCGAATTGTTTCAATTGGATGACGTTGATCAACAACAGCTGTGGAAAGAAACCACGGCGCTGGCCGAAACCCTCAAGGATTCGTTCGATGCCGACAAGATGAACGTTGCAACCTTGGGTAACGTTGTCAGTCAACTGCACATGCACGTCATCGTGCGCAAACGGGATGACGCCGCCTGGCCCGCGCCGGTCTGGGGCAAGCACCCGGCCCAGCCTTATAATGCAGGGCAGGTCGCGGCCATTCGTGAACGGTTGCGAATGGCCTTGACCGATGATTTCAAGTTTCTGGAGGGCTGAACCATGAACCTTGAAGACCGCGTAACCGATCTGGAAAGCCGCCTGGCGTTTCAGGATGACACCATCCAGGCATTGAACGATGTGCTTGTGGAGCAGCAGCGGATCGTCGAGCGTCTGCAACTGCAGATGGCGGCGTTGCTCAAGCGCCAGGAAGAAATGGCCGGGCAGTTCGAGTCGTTCGAAGAAGAGGCGCCGCCTCCTCACTACTGACTGGGCCCGACTCTCGTTTGACGGGCAATAAAAAACCGCGAGCAGCCAGGCTGCATCGCGGTTTTTTTAGGGGCAGGGATCAGCGGCGCGGCAGCGCGGCGATCACATCTTCGGCCTGCAGGCCCTTGTCGCGGTTCATCACGGAGAACTCCACGCGCTGGCCTTCCACCAGGACGCGATGGCCTTCGCCACGAATGGCCCGGAAATGCACGAAAATGTCATCGCCGGAGTCGCGGGAGATGAAACCGAACCCTTTGGACGTATTGAACCACTTCACCGTGCCGGTATCGCGGTTGGACATGTCGTAGTTCTGCGCAGCGGCGGCCGGCGACGACTTCTTGTAGAAGCTGACGGCCAGGTGCAGTGCCACGGCGAGCAGTGCCGCGCCCAGGCTGAACAGAATGGCCGGTTGACCGCCGATTTCCGGCATGGGTGCCAGCAGGGCCAGGGTTTGCAGGGCAACGGCCAGTACCAGCAGGGCGCTGACCAGGTTTTGCAGTTGGTGACGTGGACCTTTGTTCCAGTAAGGGATGACGGGTGCAAGGGTCAGGTTGAGCAGGCCGAAAAAGGCCAGGTACAGTGCATCGGGGTGTTGCAGGTAAGGTGTGGCTTCGGAACCCAGGCTAGGGATGAAGGACAGCAGCAGGGCAGCTGCGCCCATTAGCAAGTGGACGATTTTCAACATTTTGATTGGCTCACGGTTAAGACAGATCACAAGGAAGAGCGGGTCGGGGACGGTTCGCTTCGAAACAATGAGAGGCGTTGGACACGTACCCGAATCAGCCTATGCGCCACACCCGGGAAAATAAGCGTAGCGACACACTGCCTATTTAACAGTAAAGCTCGGGCCTTCTCAAACCCGTTACGGGCGCGCACCGCGCTGTTCGTCGGCCAGAAAAGACTCGCCGATGCTTGAAGGTGCCAGGCAAACGGCGTTGAATTCCTCGAGGTGTCGGAACCGCCCGCTGCCCCGGCTTGTCGGTTCAGGAGGGCTGGCGATCTGTCGCAGGCCATCGGCGGCCAAAACCACTAGAGTTTGGGGCGTTGTCGAATTCATCACCGTCAGGAGATCAACCAGCATGGCAATTGATATCGGTATCAGTGAAGAAGACCGCAAATCCATCGTCGACGGGCTTTCGCGCCTGCTGTCGGACACTTATGTGCTGTATCTCAAGACCCACAATTTCCATTGGAACGTCACGGGGCCGATGTTTCGCACCCTGCACCTGATGTTCGAGGAGCAATACAACGAGCTGGCCCTGGCGGTGGACCTGATTGCCGAGCGCATCCGCGCCCTGGGTTTCCCGGCTCCGGGGGCCTACTCGGTGTACGCGCGCCTGTCTTCTATTAAGGAAGAGGAAGGCGTGCCTGGCGCCGAAGACATGATCCGGCAACTGGTCGAGGGCCAGGAAGCGGTGACGCGTACGGCCCGTGGCATCTTTCCCTTATTGGACAAGGTCAGTGATGAGCCCACCGCCGACCTGCTGACCCAGCGCATGCAAGTTCACGAAAAGACCGCGTGGATGCTGCGGGCGCTGTTGGAAAACTAATAGGGAGCGCGTTGTAATGTCGTGGCGAGGGAGCTTGCTCCCGCTGGGTTGCGCAGCGACCCCCATACCAGACGCTGATTCTTTGGAGGCTGGAAGATTTTGCGCCTGCTGCGCAGCCGAACGGGAGCAAGCTCCCTCGCCACAGGTGTAGGACGACGTAATTCGTCGCCTGCCTGCTGTTGGCTTGTCCTACGCCCATGGTCATAAAGTCGTCTGGAACTGGCGATGCCGTTGAGCTTCCATAGAGCCACAGGTGGATTGTTCCAACTGAGAGGCTCGTATGGCAAAGGAGTGTCAACGGTATGATTCAAGGAAAGGAACCGGAGGAGGGTGTGCGTGGGCGCTTTCAGTCCATCAGCGTCGATCCGTTCGTCAGGGGTTTCGACATGCAACTGGTGCGTCCCCTGGCCCGATCCATTCGTCTGAACGGGTTCGCCACCTGTCTGCGGCTGGAGCAGGTCTATTGGGATATCCTCGGCGACATGGCCCAGCTCAACAGCTGTTCCATCAGTACGTTGCTGTCCCATGTCGACAGAGAGGTGCACCTGCGCCATGGCGGGGTACGCAATTTCAGCGCGCTGGTGCGTGTTGTATGCGTGGTGCACGGTTTGAAGGAAACCGTGTCGCAGGTGGCGGACTGTCATTGACGGGTAGCTGCCCTGTCGATGACTGAGTCGGACTGCAAACGGCCTGTGCGGTCTTACGGCTGCACAGGCCGCATTTAATGGATATAATCCCGCTCTTTGCCGCAAAGCCCAGCCTTTGCGCGAGTAACCTGATCGCCGAGACAACCCCATGCCGATGTACGACTATCAATGTGCTTCCTGTGGTCATCAGATGGAAGCCATTCAAAAGATCAGCGCGGCACCGCTGGTCGACTGCCCTGCCTGCCAGGCGCCAGAACTGAAAAAGATGCTGTCCATGCCTGGTTTCCGCCTCGGCGGCACAGGCTGGTATGAAACCGACTTCAAGACCGGCGCCAAGAAGAATTTGGCCGGTGGCGACAAAGCAGATTGAGTTGAACACGCGCGAGTGCTTGCACGGGCAGGTCCTCCAACCGAATTTCGAATTACGAGAAGTGAAACCACTACCATGATGCGCAGCCATTATTGCGGCCAACTGAACGAAAGCCTGGAAGGTCAGGAAGTTACTCTTTGCGGATGGGTCCATCGTCGCCGTGACCATGGCGGGGTGATTTTCCTCGATATCCGTGATCGTGAAGGCCTGGCCCAGGTGGTGTTCGATCCGGACCGCGCTGACACCTTCGCCACCGCCGACCGCGTGCGCAGCGAATACGTGGTCAAGATCACCGGCAAGGTGCGCCTGCGTCCGGCCGGTGCTGGCAACGCCAACATGGCGTCCGGCATGATCGAAGTGCTGGGTTACGAGCTTGAAGTGCTCAACGAATCGGAAACCCCGCCGTTCCCACTCAACGAATACTCCGACGTGGGCGAAGAAACCCGCCTGCGCTACCGCTTCATCGACCTGCGTCGCCCGGAGATGGCCGAGAAGCTGCGCCTGCGTTCGCGCATGACCACCAGCATCCGTCGTTACCTGGACGAGAACGGCTTCCTCGATGTCGAGACGCCAATCCTGACCCGCGCCACGCCGGAAGGCGCCCGCGACTACCTGGTGCCGAGCCGTACCCACCCCGGCAGCTTCTTCGCCTTGCCGCAATCGCCACAGCTGTTCAAGCAACTGCTGATGGTGGCCGGGTTCGATCGCTACTACCAGATCGCCAAGTGCTTCCGCGACGAAGACCTGCGTGCCGACCGTCAGCCTGAGTTCACTCAGATCGACATCGAGACCAGCTTCCTCGACGAAAAAGACATCATGGGCCTGACCGAAGGCATGATTCGCAACCTGTTCAAGGAAGTGCTGGGCCTGGAATTCGGCGAGTTCCCGCACATGACCTTCGAAGAGGCCATGCGCCGCTACGGTTCCGACAAGCCGGACCTGCGTAACCCGCTGGAGCTGGTGGACGTGGCTGACCAGCTCAAGGACGTCGAGTTCAAGGTGTTCAGCGGCCCGGCCAACGACCCGAAATGCCGTATCGCGGCCCTGCGCGTTCCTGGCGGGGCCAGCATGCCGCGCAAGCAGATCGACGACTACACCAAGTTCGTCGGCATCTACGGTGCCAAGGGCCTGGCCTACATCAAGGTCAACGAGCGCGCCGCGGGTGTTGATGGCCTGCAATCGCCGATCGTGAAAAACATCCCTGAAGCCAACCTCAATGTGATCCTCGATCGCGTGGGCGCGGTTGACGGCGACATCGTGTTCTTCGGCGCCGACAAGGCCAAGATCGTCAGCGAAGCCTTGGGCGCGCTGCGCATCAAGCTGGGTCACGACCTGAAGCTGCTGACTTGCGAGTGGGCGCCAATGTGGGTCGTTGACTTCCCGATGTTCGAAGAAAACGACGACGGCAGCTTCTCGGCGCTGCACCACCCGTTCACCGCGCCGAAGTGCTCGCCGCAAGAGTTGGAGGCCAACCCGGCCACCGCTCTGTCGCGCGCTTACGACATGGTCCTGAACGGCACCGAGCTGGGTGGCGGTTCGATCCGTATCCATCGCAAGGAAATGCAACAGGCAGTGTTCCGCCTGCTGGGCATCGACGAAGCCGAGCAGGAAGAGAAGTTCGGCTTCCTGCTCGACGCTCTGAAGTACGGTGCACCGCCCCATGGTGGCCTGGCCTTCGGCCTGGACCGCCTGGTGATGCTGATGACCGGCGCCCAGTCGATCCGTGAAGTGATCGCGTTCCCGAAAACCCAGAGCGCGGCCGATGTCATGACCCAGGCGCCGGGTGTGGTGGATGCCAAGGCATTGCGCGAGTTGCACATTCGTCTGCGTGAACAGCCAAAGGCTGAGTAAGGCTGGCACCTGAGAGGGCGCATCTTCGGATGCGCCTTTTCATTGGGGTCGATATTTCTGATTGCCGGCCACTGCGTACGCGCAGGGCGGGCAATGTTCCAAAGAGAAACGGAGCGAGTTATGGCAGGTCATTCCAAGTGGGCGAACATCAAGCACCGCAAAGAACGTCAGGATGCCAAGAGAGGCAAGATCTTCACCAAGTGGATCCGTGAACTGACGGTCGCGGCCCGCCAGGGTGGCGGCGACCCCGGTTCCAACCCGCGCTTGCGCCTGGCCCTGGACAAGGCGCTGGGTGCCAACATGAGCCGCGACATCATCGACCGGGCCATCGCCCGTGGCGCGGGTGCGACCGAGGCCGACAACGTTGAAGAGCTGACCTACGAAGGTTATGGCCCGGGCGGCGTGGCGGTGATGGTCGAATGCATGACCGACAACCGCAACCGTACTGCCGCCGCCGTGCGTCACGCGTTCAGCAAATGCGGTGGCAACCTGGGCACCGACGGCTCGGTGGCCTATCTGTTCGAGCGCAAGGGGCAGATCAGCTTCGCGCCGGGCCTCGATGAAGATGCCCTGACGGAAGCGGCCCTGGAGGCCGACGCCGATGACGTGGTCAGTCATGAAGACGGTTCGTTCGACGTGTTCACGTCGTTCGCCAGCTTCTATGCCGTGCGCAACGCCCTGGAGGCGGCCGGCTTCAAGCCCGCCGACGCAGAGATCGTCATGCAGCCGACCACCAGTGCCGAACTGGACCTGGAAGGGGCCGAGAAGGTGCTCAAGCTGATCGACATGCTGGAAGACCTGGATGACGTGCAGAACGTTTATTCCAATGCCGATATTCCGGAGTCGGTGGCTGAACAGCTGGGCTGACGGGCACTCAAGGCTTGTTTGAAATCATTGTGGCGAGGGAGCTTGCTCCCGCTGGAGTGCGAAGCGCTCCCAAAAAGGTCTGCTGCGCAGCCCAGCGGGAGCAAGCTCCCTCGCCACGGATCCACTGCAAGCCCTTGATGAGCTGTATCCTCTTGTAACCGCATTACCTTTCGCAGGCGCTATGACTTTAATCCTTGGTATCGACCCTGGTTCGCGCATCACCGGCTACGGTGTGGTTCGCGATACCGGGCGCGGCTGCGTGTACGTCGCGTCCGGTTGCATCCGCACCGGGGCGGGTGAACTGCACGAGCGCTTGCAGATCGTTTATCGCGGCGTTCGCGAAGTCATCCAGACCTACGGCCCGGTCACCATGGGCATCGAAAGGGTCTTCATGGCGCGCAACGCCGACTCGGCCTTGAAACTGGGGCAGGCCCGGGGCGCGGCAATCGTTGCTGGCGCCGAGGAAAACCTGGAGATCGCCGAGTACACCGCGACCCAGGTCAAGCAGGCGGTCGTCGGAACCGGGGCGGCGAACAAGGAGCAGGTGCAAATGATGGTGATGCACCTGTTGAAACTGGTCAGCAAGCCGCAGATCGATGCCTCGGACGCCCTGGCCATTGCCATTTGCCATGCCCATACCCGTTCCAGCCTGTTGCCTCACGGCCTGGGAACCGCACGCAGTCGTGGCGGGCGCCTGCGTCTCTGATAGCATCAGCGCAATCTTTCGTGAGCCCGAGCATCTTGCGCCTGTGTCGTCGGCCTTCCTGCCCGGGCTGTTACTCGCCAGCCGGCAGGCTGGCCAACACCCAAGGATCTGAAACGTGATTGGACGCTTGCGCGGCACCCTGGCTGAAAAACAGCCGCCGCACCTGATTCTGGATGTAAACGGCCTGGGCTATGAGCTGGAAGTGCCCATGACCACGCTGTATCGCTTGCCGTCGGTCGGCGAGCCGCTGACCCTGCACACCCATTTGGTCGTGCGCGAGGATGCGCAGTTACTCTATGGCTTCGTCGGCAAGCGCGAGCGGGATTTCTTCCGCGAACTGATCCGTCTCAATGGCGTCGGCCCGAAACTGGCCCTGGCCTTGATGTCGAGCCTGGAAGTCGATGAATTGGTGCGTTGTGTGCAGTCCCAGGACACCTCGGCCCTGACCAAGGTGCCGGGTGTGGGCAAGAAAACCGCCGAGCGCCTGCTGGTCGAACTCAAGGACCGCTTCAAGGCCTGGGAGGCGGTGCCGGCGATGTTCGCCCTGGTGCCGAACCAGCCGGATGCGCCTGCGCCTGCGGTCAGCGCCGAAAACGATGCAGTCACCGCGCTGATCTCCCTGGGCTACAAGCCGCAGGAAGCCAGCAAGGCGATTTCCGCTATCAAGGAAAAAGGCCTGAGCACTGAAGACATGATTCGTCGTGCCCTGAAGGGAATGATTTAAGTGATTGAAGCTGACCGCCTGATCGCCGCCACGGGCGCGCCCCGTGACCGCGAGGAAATCCAGGACCGCGCGATTCGTCCTGTCAGCCTGGCCGACTACATCGGTCAACCGACCGTGCGCGAGCAGATGGAGTTGTTCATCCAGGCCGCCCGTGGGCGCAGCGAGTCGCTGGACCACACCTTGATCTTCGGCCCGCCGGGCCTGGGCAAGACCACCCTGGCCAACATCATTGCCCAGGAAATGGGCGTCTCGATCAAGAGCACGTCCGGGCCGGTCCTCGAGCGGCCGGGTGACCTGGCGGCGCTGCTGACCAACCTTGAGCCCCATGATGTGCTGTTCATCGACGAAATCCATCGGCTGTCGCCGATCGTCGAGGAAGTGTTGTACCCGGCCATGGAAGATTTCCAGCTCGACATCATGATCGGCGAAGGGCCGGCGGCACGCTCCATCAAGTTGGACCTGCCGCCCTTCACCCTGGTGGGCGCCACCACTCGCGCAGGCATGCTGACCAACCCGTTGCGCGACCGCTTCGGTATCGTCCAGCGCCTGGAGTTCTACAACAACGCCGACCTGGCGACGATTGTCAGCCGCTCGGCGGGCATCCTCGGGTTGCCGCTGGACCCGGACGGTGCGTATGAGATCGCCCGGCGTGCCCGGGGCACGCCGCGGATCGCCAACCGCCTGCTGCGCAGGGTCCGGGATTTTGCCGAAGTCCGGGCCAAGGGCCACATCACCAAGCCGATTGCCGACTTGGCGTTGAACCTGCTGGACATCGACGAGCGTGGTTTCGACCACCAGGACCGGCGCCTGCTGCTGACCATGATCGAGAAGTTCGACGGTGGCCCGGTGGGCGTGGACAGCCTGGCTGCGGCCATCAGCGAAGAGCGCCACACCATTGAAGATGTGCTGGAACCGTACCTGATCCAGCAGGGCTACATCATGCGTACCCCTCGCGGGCGCGTGGTGACCCGTCATGCTTATCTGCATTTTGGTTTAAACATCCCGACACGAATGGGTGAGATGCCGGTGGTAGACGAATTCCTCGATGCCGTGGACGATTGAACGAGCTCTGTACGCCGACTTTTTTCCAGTTCGTGCTGTCCCAGACGACGCCTGGAGCGTCAATGCGTTCGAGAATGAAAAAACAGTTGCCTGGCCGATTGGCAACCTGAGGAGTAAGCACTAGAGTATGCGCGCGCAAAACGGGCTGGAGTCGTTCGCACATCGCTGTCGCGTTTATTACGAGGACACCGATGCTGGCGGCATCGTCTACTACGTCAATTACCTCAAGTTTATGGAACGGGCTCGAACCGAACGGCTGCGGGAACTGGGTTTTGCCCAATCCGCGCTGGCAGGGGAGGACCTGTTATTCGTCGTGCATTCCAGCGAAGCGCGCTACCACGCGCCGGCGCGACTGGACGACGAGTTGCTGGTAAGTGCCGATGTCATCGAATTGAACCGTGTCAGCCTGCGTTTCAAGCAGCAGGTCAGGCGGGCTACGGATAACGTGCTGCTCTGTGAAGGGCAGTTTTTGGTGGCCTGTGTGCGCACCCATAGTTTGAAACCCCGGGCCATTCCCGAAGCTCTACGTGCGGCCTTTGCCGGCGTGAGCGGCGCGGGTACACACTCAGAGCAGGAGATAAAGCGTGGAAGCTAACGTCGTCGACCATTCCTCCATGTGGAGCTTGGTCAGCAATGCCAGCGTCGTGGTGCAACTGGTAATGCTGACCCTGGTAGCCGCATCGGTGACCTCATGGATCATGATCTTTCAGCGCAGCAACATGCTGCGCGCCGGTCGTCGTGCCCTGGAGAGCTTCGAGGAGCGTTTCTGGTCCGGCATCGACCTGTCCAAGCTCTATCGCCAGGCCGGTAGCAACCCTGACCCGGACTCGGGCGTCGAGCAGATCTTCCGTGCCGGCTTCAAGGAGTTCTCTCGCCTGCGCCAGCAGCCGGGCGTCGACCCTGAGGCGGTGATGGAAGGTGTGGCCCGTGCCATGCGCGTCGCCATTTCCCGCGAGGAAGAGAAGCTCGAACAGGGCCTGTCGTTCCTGGCCACCGTTGGTTCGGTCAGCCCGTACATCGGTCTGTTCGGTACCGTGTGGGGGATCATGAACTCCTTCCGTGGCCTGGCTTCCGCCCAGCAAGCGACCCTCGCCACCGTGGCCCCGGGTATCGCCGAGGCACTGATCGCCACCGCCATCGGTCTGTTCGCGGCCATCCCGGCCGTTATCGCCTACAACCGCTTCGCTGCCCGCAGCGAAATGCTGACCGGCCGTTACTACACCTTCGCCGATGAATTCCAGGCGATCCTGCACCGTAAAGTGCACACCAGCGAAGAATAAGCAGGTATTTCCCAATGGCTTTAATCGCTCGAGCCCGAAAAAAGCGCAAGCCGGTCGCCGAGATGAACGTGGTGCCCTACATCGACGTGATGTTGGTGCTGCTGGTCATCTTCATGGTGACCGCGCCGATGCTCAATCAGGGCGTGAAGGTCGATCTGCCCAAGGTTTCCAGCGAAGCCTTGCCGCAGGACAACAACACCCAGGTCCTGACTATTTCGATCAAGGCTGACAAGACCTACTACTGGAACCTTGGCAGCGAAGTGGACACCGAGAAGCAGCAGGACCGGGCCATGACGTTGCCGCAGATGACCGATGCGGTGACCAAGATCATTCGTGTCGGCAACGATGCCGGCAAGCGCACGCAAGTCTTCATTCGCGGCGACAAGACCGTCGACTACGGTGCCGTGATGGGGGCCATGGGCGGCCTGCAGAAAGCCGGGGTCGGTAATGTTGGCTTGATCACTGAGGCGCCCTGATGCAGCAACAGCGAGAGCCGTCCGCCTCGGAAAGCTACTTCTGGCCCAGTGTCCTGGCCATCGGCCTGCATGTGCTGGTGTTCGGCATGCTGTTCGTCAGTTTTGCCATGACTCCGGAGTTGCCACCGGCCAAGCCGATCGTGCAGGCGACGTTGTACCAGCTCAAGTCGAAAAGCCAGGCGACGACCCAGACGAACCAGAAGCTTGCCGGTGAGGCGAAGAAGTCCGCCGCGCGCCAGACTGAAGTCGAGCAAATGGAACAGAAGAAGGTCGAGCAGGAAGCGATAAAGGCCGCGGAACAAAAGAAAGAGGAAGCGGCTCAAAAGGCCGAGGAAGCCAAGAAGGCCGATGAGGCGAAAAAAGCGGACGAGGCGAAAAAGGCTGACGAAGCCAAGAAAGCCGACGAAGCGAAGAAAGCCGAGGCCAAAAAGGCAGAAGAGAAACAATTGGCTGATATAGCCAAGAAGAAAGCCGAAGAAGAAGCCAAGAAAGCCGCTGAAGAAGAGGCCAAGAAAGCGGCCGCTGAAGAAGCGAAGAAAAAGATCGTCGAGGACGCGAAGAAAAAAGCCGCCGAAGACGCCAAGAAGAAAGCTGAAGCTGAAGAGGCGAAAAAGAAAGTCGCCGAAGACGCGAAGAAGAAAGCCGCCGCCGACGCCGCCAAGAAAAAGGCCCAGGACGCAGCGCGTAAATCCGCCGAAGACAAAAAGGCCCAGGCCTTGGCAGATTTGCTTTCCGACACGCCGGAGCGCCAGCAGGCATTGGCTGATGAGCAGGGCGATGAAGTCGCCGGCAGCTACGATGACTTGATTCGCGCACGAGCGGCAGAAGGCTGGGCTCGTCCACCTTCGGCGCGCAAAGGCATGACGGTCGTATTGCAAATCGGCATGTTGCCCGACGGTACGGTTACCTCGGTCAGCGTCGCCAAGTCCAGTGGTGACGGTCCGTTCGACGCTTCGGCGGTCGCAGCGG
Source organism: Pseudomonas sp. NFACC08-1 (assembly GCF_900106735.1). Taxonomy (NCBI): domain Bacteria; kingdom Pseudomonadati; phylum Pseudomonadota; class Gammaproteobacteria; order Pseudomonadales; family Pseudomonadaceae; genus Pseudomonas; species Pseudomonas sp. NFACC08-1. Next base: position 114,470 of record NZ_FNNL01000007.1, read on the forward strand.
TCAAGAACATTGGGCGATTGACGGAAATGCAAGGAATGAAACCGAGCGACTTTGCTCCCTATCGTTCATTCAAGATGACATTCACACCTGAGGATCTAGCCTTGTGAGAAACCTTCTTCGATCAATGCTGGTCGTTATCTGCTGCCTGGCAGGGATAGCGGTAGCAGAGGAAAAGAACATCCTGGTCACCAGCGGCAGCGACCGGGCGACCCCGATTGCCGTCGTACCGTTCGGCTGGCAGGGCGGTAACGTCCTGCCGGACGACATGGCGGAAATCATCGGCAACGACCTGCGCAACTCGGGTTACTACGCGCCGATTCCGAAGCAGAACATGATCAGCCTGCCAACCCAGGCCAGCGAAGTCATCTACCGTGACTGGAAGGCCCTGGGCGCCCAGTACATCATGGTCGGCAGCATCGTTCCGGCTGGCGGTCGCCTGCAGGTGCAGTACGCCCTGTTCAACGTCGCCACCGAACAGCAAGTGCTGACCGGCAGCGTGTCGGGCAGCGTCGATCAATTGCGTGACATGGCGCACTACATCGCCGACCAGTCGTTCGAGAAACTTACCGGCATCAAGGGCGCGTTCTCCACTCGCATGCTCTACGTGACGGCCGAGCGCTTCTCCGAGAACAACACCCGCTACACCCTGCAGCGCTCCGACTATGACGGCGCCCGTGCGGTGACACTGCTGCAATCGCGCGAGCCGATCCTGTCGCCGCGCTTCGCCCCCGATGGCAAGCGCATCGCCTATGTCTCGTTCGAGCAGAAGCGCCCGCGCATTTTCGTGCAGCACATCGACACCGGTCGTCGTGAGCAGATCACCAACTTCGAAGGCCTGAACGGCGCGCCAGCCTGGTCGCCGGACGGTTCGCGCCTGGCATTCGTGCTGTCCAAGGACGGTAACCCGGACATCTACGTGATGAACCTGGCTTCGCGTTCGATTTCCCGTGTCACCAACGGCCCGGGCATCAACACCGAACCGTTCTGGGGCAAGGATGGCTCGACCATCTACTTCACCTCCGACCGTGGCGGCAAGCCACAGATCTACAAGACCAGTGCGGGTGGCGGCGGTGCCGAACGCGTGACGTTCGTCGGTAACTACAACGCCAACCCGAAGTTGTCGGCAGATGAAAAGACCCTGGTGATGATCCATCGCCAGGATGGTTTCACTAATTTCAAGGTGGCGGCCCAGGATTTGCAGCGCGGTAGCGTAAAAATCCTCACTGATAGCACTCTGGACGAGTCACCCACTGTTGCGCCCAACGGCACCATGGTAATCTACGCCACCCGCCAGCAGGGCCGGGGAGTCTTGATGCTCGTGTCCATTAATGGACGCGTGAGGCTCCCGCTTCCTACCGCTCAAGGCGAAGTCAGAGAACCGTCCTGGTCCCCTTACCTGAACTGACGCGGCGCTATACGTTTTACTTAACACACTGGGGTTCATTAGGAGTTTCACGATGGAAATGCTGAAGTTTGGTAAATTTGCTGCGCTGGCTCTGGCCATGGCTGTAGCTGTAGGTTGCTCGTCCAAAGGCGGCGACAATGCCGGTGAAGGCGCTGTTGATCCAAACGCTGGTTACGGCGCTAACACCGGTGCAGTTGACGGCTCCCTGAGCGAAGAAGCTGCTCTGCGCGCAATCACCACCTTCTACTTCGAATACGACAGCTCGGACCTGAAGCCAGAAGCCATGCGCGCTCTGGACGTTCACGCCAAGGACCTGAAAGCAAACGGCGCTCGCGTTGTTCTGGAAGGCAACACCGACGAACGTGGTACTCGTGAGTACAACATGGCACTGGGCGAGCGTCGTGCGAAAGCCGTTCAGCGCTACCTGGTACTGCAAGGTGTTTCCCCAGCTCAGCTGGAACTGGTTTCCTACGGCGAAGAGCGTCCAGTTGCTACCGGCAACGACGAGCAGTCCTGGGCTCAAAACCGTCGCGTCGAACTGCGTAAGTAATTCGTCATGCGAACGTGCCGTCGTGCTGTAACTGTTCTGGCTCTCAGCCTTGCGCCGCTTGCGGCGTGGGCTGCGGTTCCTGTGGTCGATAACGATGCCGGCTATAACAATAGCGGGAGTAGCTATCCGCCTGCGGGTTACGGTACGAACGGCGCCTATGCCGGGGGAGGGGTTTCGGCCCCTGTCTCGGCACAGGGCCAGCTGTTCAACCAACTGCAGCAAATGCAGGATCAGATCTCGCGCCAACAGGGTGTGATCGAAGAACTGCAAAATGATATTTCGCGCATGAAGCAGGAAAACCTGGAGCGATACCAGGATCTTGATCGGCGCATAGGAACCGGCGTTGCACCTGCACCTGCCGCGACTCCTGAGAATTCTCCTGCCGGTGGCGACTTGAACGCCCCCGGCGCAGCCGCAGGCGCGGGGGCAGCCGCTCCCGCAGCACCTGCCGCCGGTGGCGAGCCGGCTGATCCGGCGAAGGAAAAGCTCTATTACGATGCTGCCTTCGACTTGATCAAGGCCAAGGATTTCGACAAGGCCAGCCAGGCTTTTGCCGCTTTCCTGCGCAAATACCCAAACAGCCAGTACGCGGGCAATGCCCAATACTGGTTGGGCGAAGTGAACCTGGCCAAAGGCGACCTGCAAGGTGCCGGCCAGGCATTCGCCAAGGTTTCGCAACTGTATCCCAAGCACGCCAAGGTGCCGGATTCGCTGTACAAGCTGGCTGATGTAGAGCGCCGCCTCGGTCACACCGACAAGGTAAAAGGCATTCTGCAGCAGGTGGTGGCCCAATATCCGGGGACATCCGCCGCCCAGTTGGCCCAGCGCGATCTGCAACGCATGTAAGCTGGCTTGACCTGTTTTGAAGAAACCCGCGCCTGTCGCGGGTTTTTTCGTTAGAATTCACGCCCTTTTTATGAAACACGCTTTTTGGGATCTGCGCGTTGGCGGGGTTCCTTGAAGTGCCTGACGGAGGCGGACAGCCTGTTTAGCTGTTACGCCCGTGGCGACTATGCAAGACACATTGAGAATCACCGAAGTTTTTCACTCTTTGCAGGGTGAAACGCGGACGGCTGGGCTGCCCACAGTATTTGTGCGCCTCACCGGTTGCCCGCTACGTTGCCAATACTGCGACAGTGCCTACGCGTTCAGCGGCGGCACCGTGCGAACCCTCGACGATATCCTTGAGCAAGTGGCCGGTTATCGTCCGCGTTATGTCTGCGTCACGGGCGGTGAGCCCTTGGCGCAACCCAACGCCATCCTCTTGCTCAAGCAGTTGTGTGATGCCGGTTACGAGGTTTCCCTGGAAACCAGCGGCGCCCTGGATATCTCGGCCGTCGACCCGCGCGTCAGCCGCGTCGTGGACCTGAAGACTCCAGGCTCCAAGGAAGCGCACCGTAACCGTTACGAGAATATCGAGTTGCTGACCCCTAACGATCAGGTCAAATTCGTGATCTGTTCACGGGAAGATTACGACTGGGCCGTGTCCAAGCTGATCCAGTACGGGCTCGACCAACGGGCCGGCGAAGTGTTGTTGTCGCCGAGCCATCACGATTTGAGCGCTCGGGACCTGGCGGACTGGGTGGTGGCGGATAACCTGCCGGTGCGCCTGCAACTGCAGCTGCATAAATATCTTTGGAACGACGAGCCGGGGCGCTGATATGACTGAACATTCGAACATTGCCGAAAAACGTGCGGTCATCCTGTTGTCCGGCGGCCTGGATTCGGCCACCGTCGTGGCCATGGCCCGTGCCGAGGGTTACCGCTGCTACACCATGAGTTTCGATTATGGTCAGCGCCACCGCGCAGAACTGCACGCGGCCGAGCGAGTGGCCCGGGACCTGGGCGTGGTGGAACACAAAGTGATCGGCCTGAACCTCAACGGCATTGGTGGCTCGGCCTTGACCGACAGCTCCATCGACGTGCCGGAGGCGCCTAGCGAAGGCATCCCGGTGACCTATGTGCCGGCGCGTAACACCGTATTCCTGTCCTTGGCATTGGGCTGGGCCGAAGTGCTGGGCGCCCGTGATATTTTCATCGGCGTCAATGCTGTGGATTACTCCGGTTACCCGGATTGCCGCCCGGAGTTCGTCGAAGCCTTCGAGCGCATGGCGAACCTGGCGACCAAGGCCGGCGTAGAAGGGCAGGGTTTCCGCATCCAGGCACCGTTGCAGAATCTCAGCAAGGCCGACATCGTCAAGGCCGGTGTGAAGCTTGGCGTGGACTATGGGCTCACTGTTTCCTGCTATCAGGCCGACGATCAGGGCCGTGCTTGCGGCAAGTGCGACAGCTGCCGCCTGCGCGCAGAAGGCTTTGCCGCGGCGGGTGTGAGCGATCCAACCCGTTATTTTTGATTTATTTCAAATTAGGTGTTGAATAGTCCTTAGAAATCAGTATTATACGCGCCACCACACAGCGGGTCGTTAGCTCAGTTGGTAGAGCAGTTGGCTTTTAACCAATTGGTCGTAGGTTCGAATCCCACACGACCCACCATTTTTTGCAGTTTTAAAAGTCTGGAAGGCCCACGAAAGTGAGGATTTCCGGATTTTTTTTTGCCTGGAATTAAGTGTCCTCCCGCCCAAGGGCAGGGAGTCAGCAGTCCTGTCGTGGAGCCGTCGCCATGCTCACGACTGCCAGGGCCTTCAGCCCTTTTTCTCGCCCGACGCGGAGCGATGAGCGCCAGAAACCAGCGCTTCCCATGCGAGCCAACGTCCTGCCTGGATCTGCCATGAGGGCACCCGGCAAGCCCATTCTTTCTGTGGTTTCCTGGCGAATACCGGTAACCGAGGTTTGCGCACAACCTTGCTATTGAGCGTGCTGACACAGAACTTCGAGTAGTTTTTCAGCTCTTTGAGTTCAAGTGACAGCATGTCTTTTGGGCACAGTAACAGTACGTCCCCAAAGGAATACAACTGGAACGCCTCGACTTCTATTTTTTGCGCAGCAACCTGACGTGTTTTCCACATGGTGGCGCTCAGGTCTTGCAGTTTTATCTCTTCTGGCAAGGCGTATCGCTCCGCCGTTTGTTGGCGAACCGATAAGCCTCCTGCTGCGATGTAGGTGATCTGGCTCAAACTGCCCGGCGAAAGCAATGTGAAGGCGCAGAAGGCCAGGATCATTGCGATCAGGCCATTGAAGGTCCGCCTGTAGATGTCCCCCTTGAAACAATGAAATATGACGACCGGTAGCAGGGTGAAGATGAGTGTCAGCCAGGACAGACCCGCCACGTAGGGGACGGTGTCAGGTGTTTCCCTCTCCATATATGAACGTATCGTCAGCAGGATTGGAAAGGCGGCGAAGAGCACGGTGACGAATATGGAGATCGAGAGCAGGGTGACGAGCCAGAACTCTTTGCGAGCCCGTACCCACGCCTGTAACCGCTGCCATTTTTCTTTTAGCCAGCGCCACGCTGGCGTCGTCTTGTTTTTGAGTGCCTGCAAACAGGTGAGCCATTTTTGCAGCCAGGCCTTCCGGGGGCGGGCAGGTTTATGTTGCTGCAGCTTTTTCCGCTTTATTTGTTGATGGGCTGCCAGGCGTTTCAAGCGGGCTCGCTCCAGCCTGGCTTGGACAAGTGTGCTTTTCCTGATGACTCTTTTGAACGGCGTGAATGCGTACATGAGAAAGCACGCAACGAAGACGATCAGGAGCAATGCCGCGAATATCGTCCAGGCGTTCAATGTGGACAGGAAAAAGGTGGCCCAGATGAATGCGCTAAATCCCACAACCGTGGGGAACACCAGATAGAAAACAATCTTCGATTGGTTGTCCTTCATGTTTGAAAAAAGCGAAACCGAGCAGCCGAACATCCACGTTGTCGCCCCCAAGATGAACAAATACGACAGCATCAGCAGCAGGACCAGCACGACCCAGACCAACAGTGCAGACTTCACATCGATGGACGGCATGAACAGATCGATTCGTCCAATCGTCCGGGTATAAAGGTACAACGTGACGAACCCAAGCCCTGTCGCGAGTAGGCCTAACGTGACGGTGATCTGGGTCCAATAGGAAAGAATGCGTTTGACGGTGTGCTTGAGCACTTCAGCGAAGGTTCTGTCAGGAATGACGGACAAGGCGTAGCTCCCTTACGAGGTAAAAATCCTGGCAGGTATAGTAACGCCAAGTCGCACCAGCTAAATCTTCAACCTAGCAAGTCCTCCTACTGGAAATTCAGCGGATGTGCTGTCCGTAATGTTTCGGGTCCAGGCGCAATACCATCACCATCATCAACGCCATGACCGCCGTGAGCGACCACCAGGCCCACTCAAAACTCCCCAACTGGTCGCGGATCATCCCGGCAATCAATGGCGAGAGGCCGGCGATGAGATAGCCGACACCCTGCACGAACGCGGTAAGGCCACCGGCCCGGCGTGGGTTGTCCAGGTGGTCGAGGGATACGATCAGGCTCATGGGGAATAGGCCGCCGATACCCAGCCCCAGCAGGCAGGCCCAGAGCAGGCTGAAGCGTTCCGGACTGAGGATCAGGCCGCAGAAGCCGCCGATGATCAGGGCCAGCAGGACGCTCAGGACCAGGCGTTTATCCCGGCTGCGGTTGGCAATAGCCGGAGTGACCAGGCCGGATAACACTTCCATTGCCGTGAGGAACCCCAGCAGCAGGCCAGCGTGCTGTTCGCTCCAGCCCTTTTCCACGTAGTACGGCGCCAGCCAGGCCAGCACGCAGGTGTAGGAAGCAGTGCCCAGGCCAAAGAAAATCGCCAGGAGCCAGGCCCGGGCGTTGCGGGAAAACGCTTCGTGATGCCGGGACGCTGCTTCGGGCAAGGGCGTGATGTTCGAACGCTGGGCGTACCAGCAGCCCAGGGCGACCAGCGCCAACAATGCCCAGATCGCCAGGCCGACGCGCCAACTGCCGGTCTGCGTCAGGACAAAGGGTGAAAACGATGCGGCAATCGCCGCCCCGCCCATGATGGAGGTGACGTACAAGCCCATGAACAGCGAGACGTTGTCGGCGAAGCGTGACTTGATCAGTGCCGGCATCACCGCCTGGATCAAGGCGATCCCAAGCCCGGCGACGATCGCACTGGCGATCAACCCGGCGGCGCTGTCCAGGTACAAGCGCGAGGCCGTGGCGATGCCAATGATCAACAGCGACAGCACGATGGTGCGGTGTTCTCCGATGCGCAGGGCGATGCGCATGCCCAGGAACATCGCCAGGCCCATCGCCATGACGGGCAACATGGTCAGCAGCGAGGCGGTACTGAAACTCAAGGGCACCTCGCCGCGAATGGCCGACAACAAGGGCCCGACCGCCGCCATTGAGGGTCGCAGGTTCAGCGCCACCAAGACGATGCTGACCATCAGCCAGATGGCGTGGGTGGTTGAGGTTCGAATGTTTTCCATGGAGCCGCCTTTGCTGGACAAAAGGGCATTTAGGCTGGGGCGGCCTGTCATGGGCAAACTGAAAACTGGCAGGGCGTATCGAAAAATTAAATACGGCACGCAATCAGTGAAGGGATCAGAGTTTTTGTGTGGCGAGGGAGCTTGCTCCCGCTGGGGCGCGTAGCGGCCCCTTGCGGTGTGTCAGGCAAACCAGGGGGCTGCTTCGCAACCCAGCGGGAGCAAGCTCCCTCGCCACACAATAGTCGTTCACAACCTCCTATTCCATCGCCGGGCTCAGCGTCCCCAGCCACGCCACCAATCCCAGAATGATCACCGCCACACAGAACTCCAGCACCATGCTGCGCCGCAGGGCATTCACCGCAACGCCGTGCTCGCCGGTCTGTCGGGCCTGTTCCAGCAATGGGCTCAGATGAAAGCGGTTCAGCGCGGCGAACACCAACATGGCCGCGAACAAGATCAGCTTGAGCGCCAGTAACTGACCATAAGTGCTGTCCAGCAGCCCTTCGACATTCGGGCCGACGATAAACAGATAATTCACCACCCCCGTCACGCTGATGACCACCACGATCACCGCTCCGGCGGTTTCAAACCCGGTCAACGTCCGGGCCAGTACCGCCAGCCGAGGTTCGGCCTGGCGCAGCAGCAGCGCAAACGCGGCCAAGGCCCCGACCCAGCCACCCGCCGCCCACAGGTGCAGGAAGTCGGTGATGAAGTGCCAGTTGCGGCGCTCACCTTCGTCCATGGCGCCATGCCCGGCCCAGGCCAGCGTCGCCAACGCGACGGCGCCGCCCAGCATGACCAGCCATAGGCTGAGGGTCGGCCAACGTCCATTGAGCGTCGCGGCGACACCGGCCAACAGCAGCGCCGCTATCCGCAGTGTCCAACTCAAGCCGACGTCGGTCTCCAACACCATCATTTCAATGTGCGGCCACAGTTCGGCCCAGTCTGAAACACCGCTCATGGCCCAGGCCATGCACGCCATGGCGGCGAAGGACAGCAGTCCGCCCAGCACCGCCGTGGTCACTAGCAGCGGTGTGAAAGGCAACTGCGCGCCCGACGCCCGCTCCTGGCCTCGCAGGCTATAGAGCCCGAACGCGGCCAGGCCGAACAACAACATCAGATCCAAATACAGGGCAAACCGCAGGGCGATGTTGATCGAGTCGCTCATCAACTCACTTCACCTTGAACGTGACGTTACCGGTGATCGGGTGAGTGTCGGACGACACCGCGCGCCACTGGACCTGATAGGTGCCGGCGCTGAGGGGACCATTCGGGACAATGACCATGGTTTTCGGGTCATCGCTGCCGGAGACCTTGGCTGGCATGGGCATGGGCGAATGCGCCGCCATGCCGGGCATCTCGGTCATCATCAGCTTGGCACCGGAAAACTTGGTCATCAGGTTTTCGGAAAAGTGCAGCTCGATCTTTGCCGGTGCCGCACCCTCGGCGCCCTCGGCGGGGGTAGAGGACAGCAGCTTCGGATGGGCCTGGGCCAAGCCGCTGATCAACAGGCCAGTGGACAGGGCGACAACAGCAACAGCGTTTTTGAGCAATGACATGCAAGGACTCCTACAACGTGGTTTTTTAATTTTGGGTGAAACAGCTCAGCGGGTCAGAACCACATGCGCAGCCCCAATACCAGGCGGGCTTCGCTGCGATCTTCACCTTCTGCGCGGGCGTAGTCGGCGGTGTTGCCGTAGGTCCGGTTCCAGGTGACGCCAACGTATGGCGCGAATTCGCGGCGTATTTCATAACGTAGCCGTACGCCGAGTTCGGTGTCCGACAGCCCTGAGCCGACACCGCGGGCGGGGTCGTTCTTGCCATAGAAGTTGACCTCGGCGGTGGGCTGCAGGATCAACCGATTGGTCAGCAGGATGTCGTAGTCGCCTTCCAGCCGCGCCGCGCTCTGGCCACCTTCGCCGATGAACGCGGTGGCTTCGGCTTCGAAGTTGTACAGCGCCATGCCTTGCACGCCGAAGGCGGCCCAGGTTTGCGCATCGCCCGGCTTGAAGTCCTGGCGTACGCCGGCCACCAGGTCCCACCAAGGACTGATGGCGTGGCCCCACAGGGCCTGAAGTTCCGCCTCGTCGGTCTTGCCGTTGAGGCGTTCACCTTCGGAGCGCAGCCATAAACGGTCGATGTCGCCACCGATCCAGCCGGAGGCATCCCAGCTCAGGGCGCTGCCGTCATCGGCGTCTTGCCACTCCAGCTGGTCGATGAGGAAAAACGAATTGATTGCGCTGTCATGCACCGCGTGTCCGCCATGATCCTCGTAGACGGCGGCGCGATCAGCGGCTGTCAGTTCCGGGATCGGCGTGCGGCTGGTGGTCGGCGCTGATTGCATGGGCTCCATGCCCTGCATCGAGTCCATGCCTTGCATTGAATCCATACCTTGCATCTGGCTATGGTCCATCCCGGGCATCTGGCTGTGATCCATGCCTTGCATGTCGTTGCCCGCCGCCCAGGCCGAGGTGGTGGCGCCGAGGGTGAGGCTGGCAATGAGTGCCATGGGGTATTGAAAAAAAGTGGTCATGGTCGGCTCCTCATTCCTGCACCCGAACTTCACGGAACATCCCCATCTCCATGTGAAACAGTAGATGACAGTGGTACGCCCAGCGCCCGAGGGCATCGGCGGTGACGCGGTAGCTGCGCTTGGCGCCCGGTGGCACGTCGATGGTGTGCTTGCGCACCATGAACTGGCCGTTCTCGTCCTCCAGATCGCTCCACATGCCGTGCAGGTGGATGGGGTGGGTCATCATGGTGTCGTTGATCAGCACGATGCGCAGTCGCTCGCCGTACTTGAGCAGCAGCGGCGCGGCGTCGGAAAATTTCACGCCGTTGAACGACCAGACGAATTTCTCCATGTGCCCGGTCAGGTGCAGCTCGATCGTACGGCCCGGCTCGCGACCGTCGGGGTCGGGGAAGGTGCTGCGCAGGTCTGAGTAGGTCAGCACTTTGCGGCCGTTGTCGCGCAGCCCCATGCCTGGGTCGTCGAGCTTGGGCTTGACGCTCATGGCCTGCATGTCGACCAGGGGGTTGTCTTTCTCGGTGTCGGGGTGCGACAGCATGCCGTCCATGCCTTGCATGGCACCGTGATCCATACCGGCCATGTCGCCCATCCCCTGCATCTGGCTGTCGTCCATCCCGGCCATGTCCTGCATCGAGCCGTGGTCCATGCCGCTCATTTGCCCCATGTCGCCCATGCTGCCGTGGTCCATGCCACCCATGCCCATGTCGTCCATGGTCACCAGTGGCCGCGGGTCCAGGGGCGGCACCGGTGCCGACAACCCGGCCCTGGCCGCGAGAGTGCCGCGGGCATAGCCGGTGCGGTCCATGGACTGGGCGAACAGGGTGTAGGCCTCCTGGGTCGGTTCGACGATGACGTCATAGGTTTCGGCCACGGCGATCCGAAACTCATCGACACTCACCGGTTTGACGTATTGGCCGTCGGACGCCACCACCGTCATCTTCAAGCCGGGAATGCGCACGTCGAAATAGCTCATGGCCGAGCCGTTGATAAAGCGCAGGCGAAGACGCTCGCCAGGCTTGAACAGGCCGGTCCAGTTCATGTCCGGCGCCTGGCCGTTCATGAGGTAGGTGTAGGTGGCGCCACTGACATCGGCCAGGTCAGTGGGGTTCATCTTCATCTCGGCCCACATCTTGCGATCGGCCACAGTGCTGGCCCAGCCGTTCTTGCCCACATCGTCAATGAAGTCGCCGACGGTGCGTTTGTTGTAGTTGTAGTAGTCCGACTGTTTCTTGAGCTTGCGAAGGATGTTGCCGGGGTCTTCATCGGTCCAGTCGGTGAGCATCACCACATAGTCCCGTTCGTACTGGAAGGGCTCCGGTTCCCTGGCGTCGATCACCAGCGGGCCGTAGACCCCGGATTGTTCCTGGAAGCCAGAATGGCTGTGGTACCAGTAGGTGCCGTTTTGCCGGACCTTGAACTGATACACGTACATGCCGTCGGGTTCGATGCCCTTGAAACTCAACCCCGGAACACCGTCCATGTTGGCTGGCAGCAGGATGCCGTGCCAGTGGATGGAGGTTGTCTCCTTCAAGCGATTGCGCACCCGCAGGGTGACGGTGTCGCCTTCACGCCAGCGCAGCAGCGGGCCGGGAATGCCGCCGTTGATGGTCTGGGCGGTACGTGGGTTGCCGGTGAAGTTGATCGGGCTTTCGCCGATGAACAGATCGAACTCGGTGCCGCTCAGAACGTTGGGTTGGCCAGGGCTGGTGACCGCCCAGACAGGCGCGCGCCACAAGCCCAGGCCACCGAGGATGCCGCCGGCAGTCAGGCCCTTTACGAAGGTTCGCCGGGAAGTTTTTGTTTGCATGCGATGGAAGTCCGTCAGTCGATTCGCAGCGAGCACTGGGGCATTGCCCAGTGCCGGTGTGAACAGAAGATGACATAAGCCGGCTGGGCAGGTGATTACATTTCAGTCAGCTTGCCGGAGGCGCTTATCCACTGGCATGAACGGACTTTTGTGGCGAGGGAGCTTGCTCCCGCTGGGTTGCGAAGCAGCCCCAAAAAGGCTGGGTACAACGCACCTTGCGCGTCAAATGATGGATTTTGGGGCCGCTGCGCGCCCCAGCGGGAGCAAGCTCCCTCGCCACGGAGGGCCGCGTCCGGCCCCGGGACCTGGGCACAGGTCAGAATGATCTTTTGCATCGGTGGGATATTCTGTAGCCTTGCCGGCTTCATGCAGTCCCGTGCCTGATTGATACCCACTTTCCCGGCGGTACCCGAGTGGTCCGGAGCCGGGTGTATACTCGACTTTCGCGCTAAACGCGCTTGCAGGTCTTGCGAACATGACGCAAATTTCCGAACGCCTTCTGGTCCAGGCCCACCTCGACGCCAAGCAGCCCAAGCCGCTGAGCGCCGAGCAAGAGGCCTGGTACCGCGCCGCCATCGCCGCCGAGCTCAAGGCTCAGGACGCGGTGCTGGTCGCGCACTTCTACTGCGACCCGATCATCCAGGCCCTGGCCGAAGAGACCGGTGGGTGCGTGTCCGACTCCCTGGAAATGGCCCGCTTCGGCAATGCCCACCCGGCCAAGACCGTGGTGGTGGCGGGGGTCAAGTTCATGGGCGAGACCGCCAAGATCCTCAACCCCGAAAAACGTGTGCTGATGCCCACCCTGGAAGCCACCTGCTCCCTGGACCTGGGCTGTCCGGTGGACGAGTTCTCGGCGTTCTGCGACCAGCATCCGGAGCGCACCGTGGTGGTGTATGCCAACACCTCGGCGGCAGTGAAGGCCCGGGCCGACTGGGTGGTAACGTCCAGTTGCGCGCTGGAAATCGTCGAGAGCCTGATGGACAACGGCGAGACGATCATCTGGGGCCCGGACAAGCACCTGGGCACTTACATCCAGCGCAAGACCGGCGCCGACATGCTGCTCTGGGACGGTGCCTGTATCGTCCACGAAGAGTTCAAGTCCAAGCAGTTGGAGGACATGAAGGCGCTGTACCCGGACGCCGCGATCCTGGTGCACCCGGAGTCGCCGACGTCGGTGATCGAACTGGCGGATGCCGTGGGTTCCACCAGCCAATTGATCGCTGCGGCCCAGACCCTGCCGAACAAGACGCTGATCGTCGCCACCGACCGGGGTATTTTCTACAAAATGCAGCAGCTGTGCCCGGACAAGGTCTTCATCGAAGCCCCGACCGCCGGCAACGGCGCGGCGTGCCGCAGTTGCGCGCACTGCCCGTGGATGGCGATGAACACCCTGGAACGCACGCTCAAGAGCTTGCAGGAGGGTGCCAACGAGATCTTCGTCGACCCGGCGCTGATCCCCCAGGCGATTCGTCCGCTCAAGCGCATGCTGGACTTCACCCAGGCGGCGCGAATGAAGCTGGCGGGGAATGCCTGAAGCTGAAGAAGATTTCGAGGCTAGCGAGGTTTTGTGGTGAAGGGATTTATCTGTGGTGAGGGGATTTATCCCCGTTGGGCTGCGAAGCAGCCCCCTCTATTTTCCTGACATTGCACGGTGTCAGGTTTTAGGGCCGCTTCGCGACCCAGCGGGGATAAATCCCCTCGCCACAAATGTATTTCAACTTTTCTGATTAGGTGGCTTTACTTGGTCTTCTTGGGAATCCGCACCAGCTGCGTATCCGAGTAGATGTCATGCCAACTGCGCTTGCGCTTGTCGAACAGCGCCCAGATAAAGCCCAGCCCCACCAGCAGCAATGACGCAATCGATACCACGAACCGCAACAGCGCCTGCCACAGGCTGATGGCCGTGCCATCGGCGTTCTGTACGCGGATGCACCACACCTGCATACCCAGGGTCTGGCCATTGTGGGTCCAGAACTTGGCGAAGAAGCCGAACAGCACGAACAGCAGCACGGTGGACAGCAACGGGTCGCCGTCCAGTGCGCCAGCTTCGGTCAGGGCACGCATTTTTTCTTCACCGATGATCGCCATCTGGATCATCTTGTAGGCGCCGCTGGTAACGATCAGCAGCGCCGTGCACAGCAAAAAGTCATAGAACATTGCCGCCAGGCGACGGCCCAGGCCGGCGGGGGGGAAGTCGCCCTGGGGCGTGAGCAGGTGTTGGGGCATGACGGTCTCGGACGAAAAAGAAGCCATTTTACGGATTTACGCCCATAAAAAAGCCCCTGATATCAATCAGGGGCTTTTTAGTTCGCGAAAGCCTTAGGCTTCGGCTTGAACCTCGTCAGCCTGCATGCCTTTCTGGCCTTGCACAGCAACGAAAGTGACTTTCTGGCCTTCTTTCAGGCTCTTGAAGCCGTTGCCCTGGATGGCGCGGAAATGCACGAACAGGTCCGGACCGCTTTCAGGCGTGATAAAACCAAAACCCTTCTCGTCGTTGAACCACTTGACGGTACCGCTCTGACGTTGAGACATTTTCTTATTTCCTTTGACGCTAAAATTGATGACAGCCTCTTTCGCATGAAAGAGTACTGGGCTGGGTTGCAGGAAAGTAAGAGACGTCGAACGGGATGTAGCAAACTTCATAAGCTACTGCCCAGGTCACGATTCCAAGCGACCCATGCAAACACAGTGACCAAACTCTACGCCAACTACGAATGAAAAAACAACCCCCCGGGGAAGCCCGTATTTGCTCAGCTTGCAGGCATTTACATACATCGCCGGGCGGGGCTTATTCGATAGGCTAGTTCAATTGTTAACGACTGTTATAAGCGCCATTGAATGTCTAAGGATATGCACCTTTTTATGGCGGTTGCGTTACACATTAGTGCACGTATAACGCAATCGCGTTACTTATAGAAACAGTCAATCAACCGCGGTAGTAGCGCTGTGGGACGAATGGCATTTTGCTTACAAGTAAAGGCACCTTTTTCCCACGCACGATGGCCCAAACTGGCGTATCCAGGGCGACATAGGCGCTGTCCAGGTAACCCATCGCCAACGGACCGCCCAGGGTCGGGCCGAAACCGCCGCTGCACACCGTGCCGATAATCTCGCCCGCTTCGTTGACGATCTCTGCGCCTTCGCGCACCGGTGTACGTTCCTGGGGCAGCAGGCCGACGCGTTTGCGCTTCACGCCGCCCTGTTGTTGGGCGTACACGGTTTCAGCGCCGGGGAAACCGCCGGCGCGGGCGCCGTCGGCGCGACGTACTTTGGAAATCGCCCACAACAGGCTGGCTTCGATCGGCGTGGTCTCGGTGTTCATGTCGTGGCCGTAGAGGCACAGGCCGGCTTCCAGGCGCAGCGAGTCACGGGCGCCGAGGCCGATGGCCGCGACTTCCGGCTCGGCCAGCAGGGCACGGGCCAGTTTTTCCGCCTCGGCGGCAGGTACCGAGATTTCGAAACCGTCTTCACCGGTGTAGCCCGAACGGCTGACAAAGCAGTCCATGCCCAACAGCGTGACTCGCTGGAACTGCATGAAGGTCATCTTCGCCACGTCCGGCGCCAGGCGTGCGAGCACGGTGACGGCGGCCGGGCCTTGCAGGGCGAGCAGGGCGCGGGCTTCGAACAGTGGCTCGATGCTGCACTGCGCGCCAATATGGGCTCGCAGGTGGGCCAGGTCCTGGTCCTTGCAGGCCGCGTTGACCACCAGGAACAGTTCGTCATTGCCCAGGTTGGCGACCATCAGGTCGTCGAGGATGCCGCCGTTCTCGTTGGTGAACATGGCGTAGCGCTGCATGCCCACCGGCAGGTCGATGATGTCCACCGGCACCAGGGTTTCCAGGGCCTTGGCGGCGCCTGCGCCGGTCAGGCGGATCTGGCCCATGTGGGACACATCGAACAGCCCGGCCTGGTCGCGGGTGTGCTGGTGTTCCTTCATCACCCCCAGAGGGTACTGCACCGGCATGTCGTAGCCGGCGAACGGCACCATACGGGCGCCGAGTTCGAGGTGCAGCGCCTGCAGCGGGGTCTTCAGCAGTTGTTCGGTGGACATATCAGCTCCTGGAAAAGATGTGGAAGTGAGGCAAGCGCATCAGCATTCGATGATGTTGACCGCCAGACCGCCGCGGGCGGTCTCCTTGTATTTGCTTTTCATGTCGGCGCCGGTCTGGCGCATGGTGCGGATGACTTTGTCGAGGGAGACGAAGTGATGCCCGTCGCCGCGCATGGCCATGCGCACCGCGTTGATGGCCTTCACCGAGCCCATGGCGTTGCGTTCGATGCACGGTACCTGCACCAGGCCGCCGATCGGGTCGCAGGTCAGGCCAAGGTTGTGTTCCATGCCGATCTCGGCGGCGTTTTCCACTTGCTGCACGCTGCCGCCGAGCACTTCGCACAGGGCGCCGGCGGCCATGGAGCAGGCCACGCCGACTTCACCCTGGCAGCCGACCTCGGCGCCGGAGATGGAGGCGTTTTCCTTGTACAGGATGCCGATGGCGGCGGCGGTCAGCAGGAACCGCACCACGCCATCTTCGCTGGCGCCGGGGATAAAGCGCATGTAGTAATGCAGCACCGCCGGAATGATCCCCGCCGCCCCGTTGGTAGGCGCGGTGACGACGCGCCCGCCATAGGCGTTTTCTTCGTTAACCGCCAAGGCGTACAGGTTGACCCAGTCGAGCACCGACAGCGGGTCGCGCAGTGCGGCCTCCGGGTTCTTGCACAGCTGGCGGTGCAACGCCGCGGCCCGGCGCTTGACCTTCAGCCCGCCCGGCAGAATCCCTTCGTTGCGACAGCCCGCCGCCACGCAATCCTGCATCACCTGCCAGATTTTCAGCAGGCCGGCACGGGTCTCGGCTTCGGGGCGCCAGGCGCTTTCGTTGGTCAGCATCACCTGGCTGATGGACAGGCCATAGGTGCTGCAATGGCCCAGCAGGTCCTTGGCGCTCTTGAACGGGAAGGTCAGGGGCGTGGCATCTTCGACGATGCGGTCGGCGCCGGCCGCGCCTTCGTCGACGACAAAACCGCCACCGACCGAGTAGTACTCGCGGCTGCGCACTTGCAGCCCTGCGGCATCGAAGGCGCGGAAGATCATGCCGTTGGGGTGAAAGGCCAACGGCTTGCGGATCATCGCCAAGTGCAGCTTTTCATTGAATTCGATGGAGTGTTCGCCGAGCAGGTTCAGGCGACCGCTGCTGCGGATCGCTTGCAGGCGGGCGTCGACGGTTTCGGTGTCCACGGTGTCGGGATGCTCGCCTTCCAGGCCCAGCAGCACGGCCTTGTCGCTGCCGTGGCCCTTGCCGGTGGCGCCGAGCGAGCCGTAGAGCTCGACCTTGACGCTGGTGGTGCAATTGAGCAAGTCATCGCGACGCAGCCCCTCGGCGAAACGGGCAGCGGCACGCATCGGGCCGACGGTATGGGAGCTGGAAGGGCCGATACCGATCTTGAACAGGTCGAACACGCTTAACGACATGGTGTTTCTCCGGTTTCTTTTTATGAGGATCGACGGTTATGAAATGAGGCACAGGCTCCTTTGTGGGAGCGAGCTTGCTCACTCCCACAAAGGAGATGTGGTCCTTGAGAAGGTGACCTTCCACAAGGTTCGCGGTGTTGTTGAGAGGGGCGAGCAAACCCGCCCCCCTACAGGTCAAGCGTAGCTTTCGATCGACGGGCAGGCGCAGACCAGGTTGCGATCGCCGAACACGTTGTCGACCCGGCCCACCGGCGGCCAGTACTTGCCTTCGATCAACGACGCCACCGGGTACACCGCCTGTTCGCGGCTGTAAGGGTGGGTCCACTCACCGACGATTTCCGCCGCAGTGTGCGGGGCGTTCTTCAGTGGGTTGTCGTCTTTGTCCAGGCTGCCGTTTTCCACCGCGCGAATTTCTTCGCGGATGCAGATCATGGCGTCGCAGAAGCGGTCCAGCTCTTCCTTGGACTCGCTTTCGGTCGGCTCGATCATCAACGTGCCGGCCACCGGGAACGACATGGTCGGCGCATGGAAACCGAAATCGATCAGGCGCTTGGCCACGTCATCGACGCTGATGCCGCTGCTGTCCTTGAGTGGACGCAGGTCGAGGATGCATTCGTGGGCCACCAGGCCGTTGCTGCCGGAGTAGAGCACCGGATAATGCTCTTCCAGGCGACGGGCGATGTAGTTGGCGTTGAGGATCGCCAGTTGCGAGGCGCGCTTGAGGCCGGCGCCGCCCATCATGCGGATGTACATCCAGGTGATTGGCAGGATGCTCGCGCTACCGAACGGCGCCGCGCACACCGCGCCTTGCTTGCGTTCCATGTTGGCGTGGCCCGGCAGGAACGGTGCCAGGTGCGACTTGACGCCAATCGGGCCGACGCCAGGGCCGCCACCGCCGTGGGGGATGCAGAAGGTCTTGTGCAGGTTCAGGTGCGAGACGTCGCCACCGAACTTGCCTGGGGCGCAGAGGCCAACCATGGCGTTCATGTTGGCGCCGTCGATGTACACCTGGCCGCCGTTGTCATGAATGATGCCGCAGATTTCGCGGATACCTTCTTCGAACACGCCGTGGGTGGACGGGTAGGTGATCATCAGCGCCGCGAGGTGTTCGCGGTGCTCGATGGCCTTGGCCCGCAGGTCCTCGATGTCGACGTTGCCGCGGGTATCGCAGGCGGTCACGACCACGCGCATACCGGCCATGTGGGCGGTGGCCGGGTTGGTGCCGTGGGCCGAGGACGGGATCAGGCAGATGTTGCGACGGTCTTCGCCACGGCTCTGGTGATAGGCACGGATCGCCAGCAAGCCGGCGTATTCGCCCTGGGAACCGGCGTTGGGTTGCAGCGACACCGCGTCATAGCCGGTGGCGGCGCAGAGCATGGCCTCCAGCTCGTCGGTCAGTTGCTGGTAGCCAGCGCTCTGCTCGGCCGGGGCGAACGGGTGCAGGGCGCCGAACTCGGCCCAGGTCACCGGGATCATTTCGCTGGCGGCGTTGAGTTTCATGGTGCAGGAACCCAGCGGGATCATGGTGCGATCCAGGGCCAGGTCCTTGTCGGCGAGCTTGCGCAGGTAGCGCATCAGCTCGGTTTCGGAGTGGTAGCGGTTGAACACTGGGTGGCTGAGGATCGCCGATTGGCGCACCAGCTCGGCCGGGATATGGCTTTGCACGCTGGCGGCCAGTGCCGCGAAGTCCGGCACGGCCTTGCCGTCGGCCATCAGGTTACCTATCAAACGGAGCAGTGCTTCGACGTCAGCCTGGCTGGTGGTCTCGTCCAGGGACAGGCCCAGGCGTTCAGCGTCCACCACACGCAGGTTGATGCGCTGCGCGCGGGCCTTGTCGTGCAGGGCAGCGGTTTGCGCGCCGGTGCGCAAGGTCAGGGTGTCGAAGAAGCTCTCTTGCTCGACGCTCAGCCCTAGCGCGCCCAGGCCCTTGGCGAGGATCGCGGTCAGGTGATGGATGCGATTGGCAATTTGCACCAGGCCCTTGGGACCGTGGTACACGGCGTACATGCTGGCGATGTTGGCCAGCAGCACCTGGGCGGTGCAGATGTTGCTCGTGGCTTTCTCGCGGCGGATGTGTTGCTCGCGGGTCTGCATCGCCAGGCGCAGGGCCGGTTTGCCGAAACGGTCCACGGAAACGCCGACCAGGCGGCCCGGCATGTCGCGCTTGAAGGCGTCCTTGGTGGAGAAATACGCCGCGTGCGGGCCACCGAAGCCCAGCGGCACACCGAAGCGCTGGGCGCTGCCGATGGCCACGTCGGCGCCGAACTCACCGGGTGGGGTCAACAGGGTCAGGGCCAGCAGATCCGCGGCCACCGCTACCAGGGCGTTGGCCGTGTGGAAGCGTTCGGTCAGTTCGCGGTAGTCGAACAGGTCACCGTTGCTGGCCGGGTATTGCAGCAGCGCGCCGAAGAAGCCGCTGACGTCGCTCAGTTCGCGCTCATCGCCGACCACCACGTCGATGCCCAGGGGCTCGGCACGGGTGCGCAGCACGTCGAGGGTTTGCGGGTGGCTGTGCACGGAGGCGAAGAACGCGTTGCTGCCCTTGTTCTTGCTCAGGCGCTTGCAGAAGGTCATGGCTTCGGCGGCGGCGGTGGCTTCGTCGAGCAAGGACGCGTTGGCGATCGGCAGGCCGGTAAGGTCGCTGATCAGGGTCTGGAAGTTCAGTAGCGCTTCGAGACGGCCCTGGGAAATCTCTGGCTGGTACGGGGTGTAGGCGGTGTACCAGGCCGGGTTTTCCAGCAGGTTGCGCAGGATCGGTGCCGGCGTATGGCAGTTGTAGTAGCCCTGGCCGATGTAGGTCTTGAACAGTTGGTTCTTGGCGGCGATGGCCTTGATCGAGGCCAGTGCATCGGCTTCGCTCTGGCCGTCGCCCATGTCCAGCACGCTGGTGCCCTTGATGCTTTCCGGGATGACGCTGGCGCTCAGGGCTTCCAGGGAGTCGTAGCCCAGGCGCTCGAGCATGGCTTGCTCGTCGCTGGCACGCGGGCCGATGTGGCGGGCAATGAATTCGTTGGCAGTGCCGAGATTAACAGTCATGTGGCGCTCCTCAGGCTTCGGCGTTGGCTTTGATCAGGCGGTCGTAGGCATCCTGATCCAGCAGTTGGCCAACGGCAGCGGCGTTGACTGGCTTGAAACGGAAAAACCAGCCATCGCCCAGGGGATCTTCGTTGACCAATTCCGGATTGCTTTCCAGGGCCGGGTTCACCTCGAGCACTTCACCGTCCAGTGGCATGTAGACACCGCTGGCCGCTTTCACCGATTCCACGGTGGAGGCTTCGGCACCCTTGTCGTAGCTTTGCAGTTCCGGTAACTGAACATAGACCACATCGCCCAAGGCGTTCTGGGCAAACGCAGTAATACCGACAGTAACGCTGCCGTCGGCTTCGGTGCGCAGCCATTCGTGATCTTCAGTGAAACGCAACTCGCTCATGGAAACTCCTGGGGCCAGATTCGTCTGGTGGACGCGAAGAAAGGCGCGGGGCTTGGCCCGGCCGAATGCTAATAACCATAGCAAGAATGCGGCCAATGTTAATAAGTGCTTATATATCAATGGCTTGGTTGGTTTTGTCGAAACTTGGATCGACTTCGCTGTAGCGAAATCGCTACAGCTGGGAGGCTGGATAAAATCGTTGTGGGATCAAAGCCTTGCGCAGCGCTGCTTGGCGATGAGTGTAGCGATATCGTTCCACTGTAGCGCTTTCAGTACAGGTGGAGGTCGTTTTTGACGTGATTTCGACCACAGCTCAGAACCCTGTGGGCGCTTGCTCGCGACAGCGGTGTGTCAGTCAACCTATGGCTGACTGGGCTACCGTCATCGCGAGCAAGCTCGCTCCCACAAGGGGGACTGCGGCGGGTTTATGGCTTCCCGGAAATCCCGTACTTGCGCAACCGATGGGCAATCGCGGTGTGGGAAGTTTGCAGGCGGCTGGCGAGCTGGCGGGTGGAGGGGTAGTTGACGTAGAGGCTTTCGAGCAGGTGCTTCTCGAAGTTTTCCACGGCCTGTTCCAGGCTTTCGACTTCCACATCGCCCTGGCGCGCGACGGAGGTGCCGGCGATGTCCAGGTCGCCGATGTCCACCAGGCTGCTTTCGCAAATGGCGGCGGCGCGGAAGATCACGTTCTGCAATTGCCGCAC
Source organism: Pseudomonas sp. NFACC08-1 (assembly GCF_900106735.1). Lineage (NCBI taxonomy): Bacteria > Pseudomonadati > Pseudomonadota > Gammaproteobacteria > Pseudomonadales > Pseudomonadaceae > Pseudomonas > Pseudomonas sp. NFACC08-1. The sequence continues at coordinate 135,721 of NZ_FNNL01000007.1, forward strand.
GTTGCCCGGCCAGCGGTTGCCCAGCAGGGCCGGGTACGTGCCGGGGGCCAGGCGGCAGACCGGGCGCTGGATCTGCGCGCAGGCCTGCTGCATGAAATAACGCGCCAGCAGCAGGATGTCCTGGCCGCGTTCACGCAGCGGCGGGACTTCGACATTGAGCACGTTCAGGCGATAGAACAGGTCTTCGCGGAACGAGCCCTCGCTGACCATTTTCTCCAGGTTGCGGTGGGTGGCGCTGAGGATCCGCACGTTGACCTTGATTTCCCGGTCGCCGCCCACCCGGCGGAAGCTGCCATCGTTCAAGAAGCGCAGCAGCTTGGCTTGCAGGTATGGCGACATCTCGCCGATTTCATCGAGGAATACCGTGCCCTGGTTCGCCAGCTCCATCAGCCCCGGCTTGCCGCCTCGTTGCGCGCCGGTGAAGGCGCCGGGGGCATAGCCGAACAGTTCGCTTTCGGCCAGGTTCTCCGGCAATGCCGCGCAGTTCAGGGCCAGGAACGGTGCGCCATGACGGGCGCTGATGGCATGGCAAGCCCGGGCCACCAGTTCCTTGCCGGTGCCGGTTTCGCCCTGGATCAGCAGCGGTGCGTCCAGCGCCGCGACCCGCTGGGCCCGGGCCTTGAGGGTGCGGATTGCCGGGGATTCGCCCAGCAGCGCGTCGAAGCCTTCGGCGTGATCGTGATGCAATGCCGACAGGCGCTCGCCGATGCGGTTCGGCTGATACAGCGTCAGCAGCGCGCCGGCATCGGTGATGGGCGTAGCGTCCAGCAGCAAGGTCTGGCCATTGAGGGTGATTTCCCGCAGCGGCAAGCGAAAACCGTTCTCCAGCAAGGCGTCCAGCAATGCCTCGTCACCGAACAGCTCGGCCACGCTTTCCCCGGCCGGTTCACGCCCGTACAGGGCAATCAGCGCCGGATTGGCCAGCAGCACCTTGCCGGCACTGTCCAGGGCCAGCACCGGGTCGGTCATGGCCGCGAGCAAGGCATCGAGCTGCAAGTGCCGACGCTGGCCCGGCAGGATGTCCACCACGGTGACCGCCTGCACGCCGCGCACGCTGAACAGCGCCTCGCGCAACTCGTCGAGCACTTGCGGGCTGAGGGTCGGGGCGTCGATGTAGACGTTGGGCGGCACCATCTCCACCGCATCCAGGTTTAGATTGCGTCCACCGAGCAAGGCCAGGACTTCCTGGGTGATGCCGACGCGGTCGATGAAACTGACGTGGATACGCATGGGGCGATGGGTTCTGGAACTCGGAGGGTCGCAAGTATGCCTTGGGGCGGGCTATTGGTGAAATCCTGGTGCAACTCTTGAGAAACGCACCGAACTCCCACAGGGGGACGGTGGTGAGGCGAATATGTTCTACAACCCCACATCCCACTCCGGTACCTCGGGAAATTTCTGTACTAGGAAATCCAGCAGACTGCGCAGCGCCGAGGGCATGTGCTTGCGTGAGGCGTACACCGCGTACATGTTCATCCGGCGGGGTTCGGCGTGGGGCAGCAGGCGGATCAGTTCGCCGTTCTTGATATGGGCGCCGGCCTGGTAGCTGGGCAGCATGGCCACGCCGGCACCGGCTATCGTTGCCTGAAGCAATGTGCTGGCTTCGTTGGCGCTGATATTACCTTGCACCGGCACCGAGACCTGCTCGCCGTCCTGCTCGAAATGCCACAGGCTCTTGCCGACGTAGGAGTGGGTCAGGCAGTTGTGTCGGCTCAGGTCTTCCACTCGCAGCGGTGTCGAGTGCTCGCGCAGATACTGTGGCGAGGCGCAGATCACCGAGCGGCAGACCGTGAGGCGACGGGCAATCAGGTTCGGGTCCAGGTCGTTGCTCATGCGGATCGCCAGGTCGATGCGCTCATCCACCAGGTTCACGGTGCGGTCGAGCATCTGCAGGTCGACGCTCACCCCTGGGTAGCGCTTGACGTATTCGGCCATGGCGCTCGCCAGTTGGGCCTGGCCGAACGAGGTACTGGCACTGATACGCAACATGCCCCGTGGCGCATCGTCCGGGGTGCTGACGGCGGCTTGCATGTCGCCGGACAGCTCCAGCATCTGCCGGCACCGGGGCAGGATCTCCGTGCCTGCGGCCGTCAGGCTCAGCTTGCGGGTGGTGCGGTGCATCAGCCGGGCACCGACCCAGTCCTCCAGCTCCGCCAGATACCGCGACACCACTGGGCGCGACAGGTCCAGATGCTCGGCCGCCGCCGACTGACTGCCCAGGTCCACCACCGTGACGAACACCCGCATTGCTTGTAGACGATCCATGATCTGCCCGATTTCAGAAACAAACTATGTTGGATCATCGCATTTTTTGAAATGAATCAGGTCACTAAGCTTCGTCTCATTCCCTTCGGGCTTTTGGACAATGGAGCACCCATGACCGCATTCACCCCACTCAAGCGCCTGTTGCTGGCGACCGCCTCGCTGGCGTTCGCCACACACACCTGGGCTGCGGACCTGACGCTGGACGTCTACAACCCAGGGGCGGCAGCGATTTTTCCGGTGACCTCGGTATTGGTCAGCGGCGAGAGGGAGGCGATCCTGGTAGACGCCCAGTTCGGCGAGTCCCAAGCCGTGCAGGTCGTGGAAAAGATCCGCGCCAGCGGCAAGCGATTGACCACGATCTACATCAGCCATGGCGATCCAGACTACTATTTTGGTCTGGAAACCCTCACTGCCGCGTTCCCCGAGGCCAAGGTGCTGGCGTCCGCGCCGACTGTCGAGCACATCAAGCAGACCATGGACGGCAAGCTGAAATATTGGGGGCCGATCCTGAAGACCGATGCCCCGGCCAAAGCCATCGTGCCCCAGGTGCTCAAGGGCGACAGCCTGACCCTGGAAGGCCAGCGCTTGCAGGTCGTCGGCCTGGATGGCCCACAGCCGGACCGCAGTTTCGTGTGGATTCCGTCGATCAAGGCCGTGGTAGGCGGTGTGGTGGTGGCCGAGAACATTCATGTGTGGATGGCTGACACCCAGACGCCGCAGTCTCACAAGGATTGGCTGGCGACCCTCGCCAACATTGAAAAACTGCAACCGGGTACGGTAATTCCAGGTCACTACTTGGGTGACAGCGCCCGTTCCCTGGCCCCGGTGCGCTTCACCGCCGACTACATCAGGGCTTTCGACGAAGAAACCGCCAAGGCCAAGGATTCCGCCGCGCTGATCCGTGCCATGAAACTACGCTATCCGGACCTGGGTGAAGACCGCTCCCTGGAACTCAGCGCCAAGGTTGCCAAGGGCGAAATGAAGTGGTGAACCACAGTTTGTAATGCGAGCACACAGTTGTGGCGAGGGGATTTATCCCCGTTGGACCGCGAAGCGGTCCTGAGAAGGCTGATCAAGTTACATCAGGCCTGCTGCATGTGATGCATTAGGGGACTGCTTCGCAGTCCAGCGGGGATAAATCCCCTCGCCACAAGAGCATGTATTCAACATCGCTAATCACTGGAGAACACCATGAGCAAAATCGCAATCATCGGAGCCACCGGTCGCGCCGGCAGCCAATTGCTGGAAGAAGCCCTGCGCCGTGGTCACAGCGTGACGGCCATTGCCCGCAACACCGCGAAAATCGGTGAAAGGGCCGGTGTGGTCAGCAAGCAACTGGATGTATTGGACAGCGAGGCGTTGACGGCGGCGGTGACCGATCACGATGTGGTGATCAGCGCGGCGCACTTTGCCACCGTGCCGGCCGACAAGGTCATCGCGCCGGTGAAAGCCGCTGGGGTCAAGCGTTTGCTGGTCGTCGGTGGGGCGGGTTCGTTGTTGCTGCCGGATAACAGCCGTGTGATCGACAGCGATGGCTTCCCGGAGGAATACCTGGCCGAAGCCAGCGCCGGAGCATTGTTCCTGGACGTACTGCGCCAGGAGCAGGACCTGGACTGGACCTTCCTTTCGCCTTCGGCGGAGTTCGTCGAAACCGAGCGCACGGAGCAGTTCCGTCTCGGCAAGGATCACTTGCTGTTCGACGACGCCGGGCGTAGTTGGATCAGCTTTGCCGATTACGCCATTGCGATGATCGATGAAGTGGAAACGCCGCAGTTTTCGCGCACACGGTTTACCGTCGGGTATTGATCGGGCGCTTTCGCGAGCAGGGTGGCTCCCACATGGGGGCCACAGTTTATTTAGCCATGGACTCTCACCCAGACGCTGACCAGCACCGTCGCGGCCATCAACCACGCCACCGCCGCCACGGCCAGGGACGCCTCCAGGCGCATGCGGTCGACCATCACATACAGCGTCGCCAGGTAGACAAAGTACGGAATGATCGACCACATCCCAAACACGATGGTGGTCTTCAGGTCATCCACCGAACGGCCCTTGCCGACGATGTAATGGGCAATCAGGGCGAAGGTCGGGAACAGTGGCACGAGCCCGGCGATGTAATAGTTCCTGGTCTTGGCCAGCATTGCCAGGATGACCACCACGGCTGCACCGAGCGCTGCCTTGAAAATCAGATCCACAGGTTTCCCGCCCAGTTGATTAATGGCTCAAGCCATATTTTTTGACTTTGTCGAACAGCGTGGTCTTGGCCATGCCCAGCTCCTGGCTGGCCTGGGTCAGGTTGCCGCCGCTGCGTTGCAGGGCGTCCACCAGCAGGTTGCGCTCGAAGGCTTCGACTGCTTCGGCGAAAGCCAGGCCCTGGTTGCCGCCGCTGGCACCGGAGCGCTTGAACGCCGGCAGGCCCAGGGCGTAACGCTCGGCGACGTTGCGCAGTTCGCGTACGTTGCCCGGCCAGTCGTGGCTCATCAGGTTCGACAGGGTCTGGTTGTCCAGCTCCGGCACCGTGCGGTCGAAGCGCAGGGACGACTGCTGGAGAAAATGCTCGAACAGTTGCAGGATGTCTTCGCGTCGCTCGCGCAAGGGCGGCAGTTCCAGGGTCACCACGTTGAGGCGGTAATACAAGTCGCTGCGGAACTGCCCGGTCCGGCCCATTTCGTCCAGGTCGGACTTGGTGGCGGCGATCACCCGGCAATCCACGGCCACGCTCTGGTTCGAACCCAGGCGCTCTAGGGTGCGTTCCTGCAACACGCGCAGCAACTTGATCTGCAAGGGCAGGGGCATGCTTTCCACTTCGTCGAGAAACAACGTGCCGCCATCGGCGTGCTCGATCTTGCCGATCCGGCGTTTGCCGGCACCGGTAAAGGCATTGGCCTCGTGGCCGAAAATCTCGCTTTCGAACAGGTTCTCTGGCAGGCCGCCGCAGTTCAGTGCGACGAACTGCTTGTCGTGGCGTCGGCTGAAGTCATGCAGGCAACGGGCGACCAATTCCTTGCCAGTACCGGTTTCACCTTCGATCAGCACGTTGGCCGAGGTGTCGGCGACGTTGGCGATCAGCGCGCGCAGGTGCTGCATGGCGGGCGAGCGGCCGATGATCCGGCCTTCCAGGGAATCGCGTTCGGCCAATTGCCGACGCAGCGACGACACTTCCCGGGCGAGGCTGCGCTGCTCCAGGGCACGGCGGGCGACGTCCACCAGGCGTTCAGGGGAGAAGGGCTTCTCCATGAAGTCATAGGCACCTTTTTGCATGGCGCCGACGGCCATGGAGATGTCGCCGTGGCCAGTGATCAGCACCACCGGCAAGCTGCGGTCCCGCGCCTTGAGTCGGGTCAGCAGTTCCAGGCCATCGATGCCCGGCAGGCGAATGTCGCTGATGACGATGCCGGCAAAGTTATCGTCGACGCGCTCCAGGGCCTCTTCGGCGCTGCCCACGCCGATGCAGGGAATGTCTTCCAGGGTCAGTGCCTGCTTGCAGCCCAGCAGGACATGGGGGTCGTCTTCGACGATCAATACGCTCAGGTCGTTGTTCATAGCGGCTCGGCAGGTAAAAGGCTTACCAACGGTAAACTGAGGACAAACGTGGTTCCACTGCCCTCGACCGGGTGTTCGACGCCCAGGTAGCCACCCGTGGCGGCGGCCAAGCTGGCGGAAAGCGTCAGGCCCAGGCCCAGGCCTTGTTCGCCGGGTTTGGTGGTGAAGAAGGGTTCGAACAGATGCTTGCGTGCTTCTGGGTCAATGCCATGGCCGTTATCCCGCACGCGCAGGCGATATTTGCCATCGCCGGCCTGGCCTTCGAGCCAGAGCTGCGGTTCGGGTTGCGTCTGCATGGCGTCCAGGGCATTGCCGATCAGGTTCACCAGGATCTGCTCCAGGCGCGTCTGGTCAATTTGCACCTGGACGTCGTCGAAGCTGGAATGAATCTGGATGTTCAAGCTTTCAAGACGAGCGCCCAGCAGTTGCAGCGCGGCCTCGACACCGTTGCCGAGGCTGGCCTGGCCCTGGTCGTCCCCACGCCGGGCAAAGGAGCGCAGGCTGGCGGTGATCCGGCCCATGCGGTCGATCAAATCGTTGATGGTCTTGAGGTTGGCGCTGGCGATATCCAGCTGGCCGCGTTCCAGGAAGCGCACGGTGTTGCCGGACAAGGTGCGCAGTGCCGCCAGCGGCTGGTTGAGTTCGTGGGCGATGCTGGTGGACATCTGGCCGATGGCAGCCAGTTTTCCGGCCTGGACCAATTCGTCCTGGGCCCGGCGCAAGGTCTCTTCGGCCTGTCGCCGCTCGCGGATCTGGCCCTTGAGTCGTTCGTTGCTGGCGCGCAGGTCGGTGGTGCGTTCGGTAATCCGACGCTCGAGCTGGTTGTTGGCTTGCTGCAAGGCTTCCCGGGCCGCGAGACGGGTGGCGATGACCTTGCGCCGTTCGTTCCAGGCGATCAACAGGAATGCCACCAGGGCGAAGGCCACGGCCACCAGGATGCCTTGGTTGATCGCCTGGCGACGCAGGTCTTCAAGTGGGGTCAGCAGGGTGAAATTCCACGGTGTATCGCTCAAGGGCCGGGTCTGCGACAAGTAGCTGATGGCGCGCTCGTCGGACACCAGTTCGCTGTTGGCCGGGAACGTCAGCTTCTCCATGCCTTCGGCCAGGCGTTCCCGGGCCAGGGGCACCAGTTCATTGAGCGGGAACCAGTAGTACTGCAGGCTGCGGGCCAGGCGTTCCTTGGTGTCGTCGCTCAGGGGGCGAACCGACTTGAGCCGTCGCGCCGGGTCGCTGGACAGGATAATGATGCCGTTCTCATCACTGACGAACGCCTCCAGCCGCGCACGTTGCCAGCGTTCCTCAAGGGCTTCGAGGCGCACCTTGACCACGGCGACGCCGATGATCTTGCCTTGTTGCTCCAAGCCATGGGCCAGGTAGTAGCCGGGTTCGCCGTTGGTACTGCCAATTCCGTAGAAGCGCCCCGGCTGGCCGCGCACGGCATTCTGGAAGTAGGCGCGGAAGGACAGGTCTTCGCCCAGGTAACTGTCGACATCGCGCCAGTTGCTGGTGGCCATCACCCGGCCGGTGGTGTCCATCACGTAGATGGCCCGGCTGCGGCTGCGACGGTTAAGGCCTTCGAGGTATTCATTGACGATCTTGCGGTGCTCGGGTGTCGGGTCGTCGAGCAGTTGCGAGACACTTGACTCAAGCTCCAGCAGGCTGGGCAGGTAGGTGTACTTGCTGATCTCGCTCTCGACCGCACGGGCGTGCAGTTCCAACTGGCGCTCGCCATTCTCGGCGAGGCCACGTACGCCGTAGTGCTCGCTGATCCAGAAGCCGAGGTAACCCAGGCCGATCATCAGGGCAATGACCAGTGGCGGCAGGAACAGATGGCGGATCAGGCGGGGTTTCACGGCGAGTGATGGCGGCGCGGCGCGATAGAGGGTGGGGTCGCATTTCATCACAGAAGCCTTGGGTCAACCAGTGTGGCGGCGGCCGCCCTTCGAACCCGGTCCGGTGGCGAGGGAGCTTGCTCCCGCTCGGCTGCGAAGCAGTCGCATAATCGGCTCATGCAGTATGCCAGGTACACCGCATTCGCCGGTTTTGGGGTCGCTGCGCGACCCAGCGGGAGCAAGCTCCCTCGCCACAGGAGCCGCTCCAAAGGACGTGGCGCTTAGTGCTGCAGGATTTTCTCGAGGAAATGCTGCGCGCGTTCGGAACGGGCGCTGATGTCGCCGAAGAACTCTTCTTTCTTGCAGTCTTCGATGATCTGGCCCTGGTCCATGAATATCACCCGGTTCGCCACTTTGCGGGCGAAGCCCATTTCGTGGGTCACGCACATCATGGTCATGCCTTCGTGGGCCAGTTGCACCATCACGTCGAGCACTTCGTTGACCATTTCCGGGTCGAGAGCCGAGGTCGGCTCGTCGAACAGCATCACCACCGGGTCCATCGCCAGGGCACGGGCAATCGCCACGCGCTGCTGCTGACCGCCGGAGAGCTGGCCCGGGTGCTTGTGGGCGTGGGCCGAGAGGCCGACCCGCTCAAGCAGTTGCAAGCCTTTCTTGGTGGCCTCTTCCTTGCTGCGGCCCAGCACCTTGATCTGCGCGATGGTCAGGTTTTCGGTGATGGTCAGGTGCGGGAACAGTTCGAAATGCTGGAACACCATGCCCACGCGCGAGCGCAGTTTCGGCAGGTTGGTCTTCGGGTCGGCGATGGACGTGCCATCGACCACGATGTCGCCTTTCTGGAACGGTTCCAGGGCGTTCACGCATTTGATCAGCGTGGATTTGCCGGAACCGGACGGCCCGCACACCACCACCACCTCACCTTTGCTGACCTCGGTGCTGCAATTGGTCAGTACCTGGAAGTCCCCATACCACTTGTTGATGTTCTTGATAGAGATCATACGGCGAACCTTTTTTGCAGACGCTTGACCAGCTGCGAGGCGGCAAAGCTGACGGTGAAGTACACGAGACCTGCGATGATCAGGAACTCATTGGAGCGGCCGATGATGTCGCCACTGGCCCGCGAAGCATTGAGGAAGTCCACCAGGCCGACCGTGTAGACCAACGAGGTGTCCTGAAACAGGATGATGCTTTGTTGCAACAGCAGCGGGGTCATTTTGCGAAACGCCTGGGGCAGGATGATCAGGCGCATGGTCTGGCCGTAATTCATCCCCAGTGCCTGGGCGGCCCCCATCTGGCCCTTGGGAATCGACTGCACGCCAGCCCGGACGATTTCGCAGAAGTACGCCGCTTCGAACATCATGAACGCCACGATGCAGGAACCGAATGCCCCGATCGGCGTATCTTCGCCGGTGATCCAGCGCAGCACGAACGGTACCGCCAGGTAGAACCAGGTGATCACCAGCAGCAGCGGGATCGAGCGGAAATAGTTGACGTAGGCGCCAGCGATATTGGAGACCAGCTTGTTATGGGACAGGCGCATCAGCGCCAGGATCGTGCCGAGGATGATCCCGCCGACCACTCCCAAGGCCATCAGCTTGAGGGTCATCACCATGCCGTTCCACAAACCGGGAATGGCCGGGATGATGCCAGTGAAGTCGAATTCCATTATTTACCCCCCACGGAGATCAGGCCGGGCACCGCGACTTTCTTCTCGACCATGCGCATGAGCAGCATCAGGCTCATGTTCAGGGTGAAATAGATCAGCGTGGCCAGGGTAAAGGCTTCGAACAGGTTGGCGGAGAACTCGGCGGTCTGCTTGGTCTGCGCGAGCAACTCCATCAGGCCGATCAGCGAGGCCACGGAGGAGTTCTTGAAGACGTTGAGGAATTCCGAGGTAAGCGGCGGAATGATGATCCGGTAGGCCTGGGGCAGCAGCACGTTCCAGTAGATCTGCGGCAGCTTGAAGCCCATGGCACGGGCGGCGGATTCCTGGCCGCGCGGCAGCGCCTGGATACCGGTACGCACCTGTTCGCAAACACGGGCGGCGGTGAACAGGCCCAGGCACACGACTACGCTCAGGTAGGCCGAGGTGGTCGGGTTCAGGTCCTGCTTGTACCACTCCTGCATATCGGCCGGCAGCAGGTCCGGCACCAGGAAGTACCAGATGAACAGCTGAACCAGCAGCGGCACATTACGGAAAAGTTCCACGTAGCACGTGGCGATACCCGATACGAGCCGGTTCGGCACGGTACGCATGACGCCTAGTATCGAGCCGAGCAGCAGGGCGATGATCCAGGCTACGATGGCTATGGCGATGGTCCAGCCCAAGCCGGACACGTACCAGTCGAGATAGGTCTCGCTGCCCACGCCGGTGGACTTGAAGAACACGCCCCAGTCCCAGTTGTAATTCATTAGGGTCTCCCCTCAGATCGTTCGATGTACAAATGCCCGCCTGGGGAAACTCCGTTCCCGCCCGACTTGAAGGCCAGGCACACGCGATCGGCTCGACAGCCACCGGTTCGAGTGTTTCCAGATTTGCCAGCAGGGAGTGACCATCCCCTGAAAGGGCCGGGCCCTTTCAGGGGATAAGGTTAGTCAGAAATCAGGATTTCTTGTCGTCAGCCGCTTTATCGGTCGGCTTGGCGATCAGTGCCTTGAGTTCGTCGCTCATCGGGAAGTTCAGGTTCAGGCCTTTTGGCGGGATAGGTTGCATGAACCATTTTTCGTAGATCTTGTTGATCTCGCCCGAAGCGTAGGTGGCCTTGATGGCGTCATCGACAGCCTTTTTGAACGGCTCGTCGCCCTTGCGCATCATGCAGCCATAGATTTCGTAGGACTGTGGGGTGCCGGTCACGGCCCAGTCATCGGCTTTCTTGGCCTTGGCGGCTTCGCCAGCCAGCAGGGCGTCGTCCATCATGAACGCGACGGCACGACCCGATTCCAGCATCTGGAAGGATTCGCCATGGTCCTTGGCGGAGATGACGTTCATGCCCATCTGCTTGTCGGCGTTCATCGCCTTGAGAATGCGCTCGGACGTGGTGCCGGCGGTGGTCACGACGTTCTTGCCCTTGAGGTCGTCGAAATCCTTGTACTTGGAATCTTTCTTGGAGAGCAGCTTGGTGCCGATCTCGAAAATGCCAACGGAGAAGTCAACCTGCTGCTGACGCTCGACGTTGTTGGTGGTGGAGCCGCATTCCAGGTCCACGGTGCCGTTCTGCACCAGTGGGATACGGGTTTGCGAGGTGACCAGGTTGTATTTGATCTGCAGGTTGGGCAGGTCCAGGTCTTTTTTCAGTGCTTCGACGACTTTCATCTGGATATCGTGGGAGTAGCCAACCGGTTTGCCGGAAGCGTCCGCGATGTAGGAAAACGGAATGGAAGCGTCGCGATGGCCAAGCGTGATAACGCCGGACTCTTTGATCTTTTTCAGCGTGCCGGTCAGTTCGGCTGCGAAAACCGGGGTGCTGATCAGAGCGGCAGCCATGGCTGCGCCCAGGAGATGGGGAACGATACGCATCGATGTTTCCTCGACATTGTTTTTTTTATTTCGGCCGGTTTGTCGGCCCTGAGTACTTCGAAGTGCCTGGCAGCTCCTGTTGTGTTGGCGTACAGGCATTCGTCTCCAGAAGTGTAGAGCATGACTCGTGCCAGGCTAGGGCTGTCTGTTTAACTTGTTGTTTTATATGGTAATTAATGTTTTGTTTCAGGTTTGTGCGGGCTGCTTTATCCGGTTAGCCGAACTGACGGGCGGGTCATGTTCGGAAAACCGAATGGCTTGAGCCCGTCTCGATCCATTGTGGGAGCGAGCTTGCTCGCGATAGCGGTGTGTCGGTCCCATACAGGGTTGAATGTGCTGGCCTCATCGCGAGCAAGCTCGCTCCCACAGGTGGGCGGAGGTGGATGCCACATAGCAAAAAGCCCCTGAATCGCTGGATTCAGGGGCTCTGGGTTTTGCGGGATATCCGTCAGGCCGCTTCGATCTTGCGGCGGTTGTGCTCGACCTTGTCCAGGTACTGCTGCAGTTTCTCCTGCTCGACCGGGGTGGTGAACAAGCCCAGCTTGCTGCGGCGCCACAGGATGTCCTGGGCATCGACGGCCCACTCGTCGCTGCACAGGTAGTCGACTTCGCGCGTATAGAGGCCGGCGCCGACGTGCTCACCCAAGTCGCCCAGGTTGTGCACGCCTTCGAGCATGCGCCAGGTGCGGCTGCCGTAGGTAGTGGCCCAGCGGCGTGCGATGTCGGTTGGCAGCCAGTCGAACTTGTCGCGGATCGCCGAGCACAGCGCCTGCGGGGTGGTCATGTTTTCGCCGCCGGGGAGGGCCTCTACGGCGGTCCAGCCCGGACGCATTTGCGTGAAATACGGGGCCAGTTGCGCCATCGCCGATTCGGCCAACTTGCGATAGGTGGTCAGCTTGCCGCCGAACACCGACAGCAAGGGGGCTTCTTCACCGCCACCCGACAGCGCCAGGGTGTAGTCGCGGGTCACGGCCGATGGGTTGTCGGATTCGTCGTTGCACAGCGGGCGTACACCGGAATAGCTGTGCAGGATATCGTCGCGGCTGATCTGCTTCTTGAAGTGGGCGTTGACCACCTTCAACAGGTAGTCGGTTTCACCCTCGGTGATCGCCACTTTGGCCGGGTCACCGGTGTATTCGCGGTCAGTCGTGCCGATCAGGGTGAACTGGTTAAGGTACGGAATGGTGAACACGATGCGCTGGTCTTCGTTCTGCAGAATGTGCGCATGTTCGCCTTCGTAGAGTTTCGGCACGATCAGGTGGCTGCCCTGGATCAGGCGGATGCCATAGGGCGATTCCAGCTTCAGGTCATCGCGAATGAACTTGGCGACCCACGGGCCGGCGGCGTTGACCAGTGCCTTGGCGCGGATCGAAAACAGGCTGCCGTCGGCACGTTCCAGGTGCAGGTGCCACAGGCCTTTGCTGCGGCGGGCATTCACGCAGCGCGTGCGGGTGTGGATGTGCGCGCCTTTTTCCCGGGCGGCCATGGCGTTGAGTACCACCAGCCGCGCATCGTCGACCCAGCAGTCGGAATATTCGAAACCTTTGGTGATCTCGCTTTTCAATGCGCTGTCGGCACCGAACTTCAGGCTTTTGGAGCCGGCGAGCTGCTCACGCTTGCCCAGGTGATCGTAGAGGAACAGGCCGGCGCGAATCATCCAGGCCGGGCGCAGATGCGGGCGGTGAGGCAATACGAAGCGCATTTGCTTGACGATGTGCGGGGCCTTGGTCAGCAGCACTTCGCGCTCGGCCAGCGCTTCGCGCACCAGGCGAAATTCATAATGTTCGAGGTAACGCAGGCCACCGTGGATCAGCTTGCTGCTGGCCGACGATGTGTGGCTGGCCAGGTCGTCCTTTTCGCAAAGGAACACCGAAAGACCGCGACCGGCAGCGTCCGCGGCAATCCCCACGCCGTTGATCCCGCCACCAATGACGGCGATGTCGTAAATCTCGGCGAGAGGGGGCGTAGGCAAGGTAGAAGTGGGCATCGGCTGGCCTCGGGCTCTTTTTCGCAATATTTGAATTCGAACATAAATGTTCATTTGCGAAAATACTAGCCCATAAAGACCGCAACAGCCAGCTGACTTCGATTGAAAATACTGATCAAAGGAAGCTGAAAGGAAAATTTTCGAACAAAAAAGTTACTGGTGAAGTGCGTTTGTGGCGAGGGAGCTTGCTCCCGCTGGGCGGCGCAGCCGCCCCAAGATGGACTGACGCGGTCTTCCAGGCAGACCGCGTCAACCGGTTTTACGACGGCTGCGCCGCCGAGCGGGAGCAAGCTCCCTCGCCACAAAAGCAGGTCGGTATTTCACTGCGCTACACCGAAGCGCTCGGCCAGCCAGCGGATCTGCCTCAAATTGAGCTGACGCTTACCGCTCAAAACCTCCGATACCACCGACTGGGTACCAACGCCTGGCAAGTCGCTCTGGCTCATGCCATGTTCACGGAATGGGGCAAGCGCCTGGAGTTCATCTGCTCGTCGTAACCCAGCCCCTCGGCTGAACACATAACTGTTTGGAGGCATGGTTAACCCTGTGGCGAGGGAGCTTGCTCCCGCTCGGCTGCGAAGCGGTCGTAAAACCGGCTGGCGCGGTGTGCCTGAAAGGTCGCGTCAGATCATTGGGGGCGGCTGCGCCACCCAGCGGGAGCAAGCTCCCTCGCCACAGGGAGACTTGGATGCAGTCAGACCACTTCCAGGCGAATCTTGTGCTGGCTCAGCAACTGCGCCAGGGCCGGCACCGGTTGCTGGTCGGTCACCAGGCAGTCGATCAGGCTGATGGGGCCCAGGCGGACCATGGCATTGCGTCCGAACTTGCTGGAGTCCGCCGCCAGCAGCACTTGTCGGGCGTTGGCGATGATGGCTTGGGAAACCCGTACTTCCTGATAGTCGAAGTCCAGCAGGCTGCCGTCTTCATCGATCCCGCTGATGCCCACCAGGGCGAAGTCGACCTTGAACTGGTTGATGAAGTCGACGCTCGCCTGGCCCACCACGCCGCCGTCACGCCGTACGTTGCCGCCAGCGATCAGGACTTCGAAGTCGTCCTTGGCACTGAGGATCGAAGCCACGTGCAGGTTATTGGTGATGACCTTCAGATGGTTGTGATTGAGCAGCGCCCGGGCAATGGATTCGGTGGTGGTGCCGATGTTGATGAACAGCGAGGCATGATCGGGGATCTGGGCGGCGATGGCTTCGGCGATGCGTTGCTTCTCGTCGCGCATCTGATCGGCGCGCATGGCGTAGGCGGTGTTTTCCACGCTTGAATCGTAGGCGGCGCCGCCGTGGTAGCGACGCAGCAGGTTCACCTCCGCCAGTTGGTTGATATCGCGGCGAATGGTTTGCGGGGTGACGACGAATAGCTGCGCCATTTCCTCGATGCTGACATAGCCGCGTTCGCGGACCAGTTCGAGGATTTGCTGCTGGCGGGGAGGCAGATTCATGGGGCTTCCTTTGGGCTGCCGTACAAAATTTGCCCATGATGCCGCAGGAATCCACTCCCGACCAGTTTCAGAAGCTTATCAGGCTTTATTCAGCGTCTTCATGGGGTTCCCAGTCACGGGTGCGACTGACCGCCTTCTGCCAGCCGGCGTAGAGTTTTTCCTTCGCCTGTTCGTCCAGTTGCGGTTCGAATTCGCGCTCGATCACCGCTTTGCCGCGCAGTTCTTCCAGGCTGCCCCAGAAGCCGCATGCCAGGCCGGCCAAATACGCAGCACCCAGGGCGGTGGTTTCACGCATTTTCGGGCGCTCGACCTGGGTACCCAGGATGTCGGCCTGGAACTGCATGAGGAAGTTGTTCGCCACCGCGCCACCGTCGACGCGCAGGGCCTTGAGGCGTTCACCCGAATCCTGCTGCATGGCGTCGAGTACGTCGCGGGTCTGGTAGGCAATCGACTCCAGTGCTGCACGAATGATGTGGTCGACGCGTACGCCGCGGGTCAGGCCAAACAGCGCGCCACGGGCATAGGGGTCCCAATACGGCGCGCCCAGGCCGGTGAAGGCGGGCACCAGGTACACGCCGTTGCTGTCCTTGACCTTGTTGGCAAAGTATTCGGTATCCAGCGCATCGTTGATGATTTTCAGTTCGTCGCGCAGCCACTGGACCGTGGAGCCGCCATTGAAGACTGCACCTTCCAGGGCGTAGGCGACTTCGCCGCGTGGGCCGCAGGCGATGGTGGTGAGCATGCCGTGATTGGATTTGACGGCCTTGCTGCCGGTGTTCATCAGCAGGAAACAGCCGGTGCCGTAGGTGTTTTTCGCCTGGCCCGGCTCCACGCACATCTGGCCGAAAAGCGCCGCCTGCTGGTCGCCGGCGATGCCGCCGATGGCGATGCCGCTCTTGGTGCGGCCATAGATCTCCGAGGACGATTTCACTTCCGGGAGCATTTCGCGGGGGATGTCGAGGATGTCGAGCATCTTCGCGTCCCATTCCAGCGAGTGAATGTTGAAGAGCATGGTGCGCGAGGCGTTGGTGTAGTCGGTGACGTGGACCTTGCCGCCGGTGAATTTCCAGATCAGCCAGCTGTCGACGGTGCCGAACAGCAGTTCACCGTTGCGCGCACGCTCGCGGCTGCCTTCGACGTTGTCCAGGATCCACTTGAGCTTGGTGCCGGAAAAGTACGGGTCGGTGACCAGGCCGGTGGTTTGGCTGATGTATTGTTCGTGGCCATCGCGCTTGAGCTGCTGGCAGATTTCGGTACTGCGGCGGCATTGCCAGACGATGGCGTTGTAGATCGGCCGGCCGGTGGTCTTGTCCCAGACCACGGTGGTTTCACGCTGGTTGGTGATGCCGATGGCAGCCACCTGGTCATGGTGCAGGCCGGCCTGGGCGAGGGCTTCGACCATGACCGCGCTCTGGGTGGCGAAGATTTCCATAGGGTCGTGTTCGACCCAGCCGGCCTGTGGGTAATGCTGGGCGAATTCGCGCTGGGCGGTGCAGACCACGTTGGCGTCACGGTCGAAGATGATTGCCCGCGAGCTGGTCGTACCCTGGTCGAGGGCAATGATGTAGTTCTTGTTCTGTATATCGGTCATGTCGATTGCCTCGGGTCTTTCTATAAAAGGGAGACTAGATAAGGGAAGAAGCCACGGCGCAGGCTGGAATGGCAGAAGCCTGCGCCGACTGTTTCAGGATGTTCTGGGCTTGCCGTCAATGGCCGGTTTTGCATCCTTTGTAGCAGTTATGGCGCTGGGCAGGTGGCGGGCAATCAAGCCGCGATAAGCCGCAGCACCCAGGCATGCACCCACAATCGGGGCAAAAATCGGAACCAGGAAGTACGGGATGTCACGCCCGCCCGTGAGGGAAATTTCACCCCAGCCGGTGAAGAAAGTCATCAGTTTAGGGCCGAAGTCCCGCGCCGGGTTCATCGCAAAGCCTGTCAGCGGCCCCATGGAGCTGCCGATCACCGCAATCAGCAGGCCGATCAGCAGTGGCGCCAGCGGGCCGCGAGGCAAACCATTGTTGTCATCGGTCAGGGACATGATCACTCCCATCAGGATGGCTGTGATGATCACCTCCACGAGGAAGGCTTGGCCGGTGGACAGTGCGGCGTGGGGGTAGGTGGAAAACACCGAGGCCAGTTCGAGGCTGGCTTCGGTGCCTCTAATCATGTGCCGAGACTGTTCGAAATCGAAGAATAGGTTGCTGTACAGCGTGTAGACCAGAAATGCGCCGCAGAAAGCACCGGCCACTTGGGACAGCATATAGAAAGGCAGTTTGCGCTTTTCGAAACCGGTGAAAATGCACAGGGCAATGCTGACGGCGGGGTTGAGATGGGCGCCGGAAATGCCCGCGCTCAGATAGATCGCCATGCTGACGCCGACACCCCAGATGAGGCTGATTTCCCACAATCCGAAGCTGGCACCCGCAACCTTGAGGGCCGCGACGCAACCGGTGCCAAAAAAAATCAGTAGGGCGGTGCCTAGGAATTCAGCCAGGCATTGGCTGGGCAGGGACGGCTGTTGTAAAGCAGTTGTCATTCAAACCTCGGTTTTTTGTTGTTTTGCTGCGCCTTCGATAAAGCTCGATGGCGCGATCTCCAACGAGGCAGGATCCCCATCCTGATCTCGAGTTGCTGCTTGAGACCTGCGATATGACTTTCAGTTTCGAAAAAATATAGACAAGAAACGCTGGTGTCAAAGGTCGAAAGTGAACCGTCGGTCACATTTCAACTATTCGTGACGTGAATGACTCTTGCGCTGGCGGCGGATCACCGGCACTCATGACGCCCTCCCAAGCCTTTTCGCTGGCGATGGCTTAGAATCCGGCCACTCTTTTTTTCATTTCCTTGTCAGGAGCAGTCATGACACCCGCGTTGGATCTGCTTAAGAAAGTGCGCGCCGAACATCGCATCCACAGTTACGAACACGATCCCAAGGCCGCGTCCTACGGTTTGGAAGCGGCGGAAAAGCTCGGCCTGGATCCGGCGCAGGTGTTCAAGACGTTGTTGGCGGCCAGCGAAAAGGGTGAACTGTTGGTGGCGGTGGTGCCCGTGGCCGGAAGCCTGGATTTGAAAGGTCTGGCCCATGCCGCCGGGGTGAAAAAGGTCGAGATGGCCGACCCCGCCGCTGCGCAGCGTTCGACCGGTTATTTACTGGGTGGGATCAGCCCGCTGGGGCAGAAGAAGCGCCTGCGCACCTTTATCGACAGTTCCGCACAGCCGCTCGCCAGCATGTTTGTCAGTGCGGGAAGACGCGGCTTGGAAGTCGAGTTGGCGCCTTCGGTATTGAAGGAGCACACCGGGGCGACGTTTGCTGACATTGGGCGCGCTTGAATAACGGCTGCGCAGCCGAGCGGGAGCCAGCGCCCTCGCCACAAGGGTATGAAAGGCTAAGCTTGGAGTCAGAGCTTCCATCCCCCGCTGTAGGGTGAAAATTCTACTGATCTGTCACTGGATAAGCTGTGCCGCTGCGCCGCATGCTGGCGCATCAAAAAAAAAGGAGAAGTGCCATGCAGCTTGCGTTTCATCAGGTCGATGCGTTCAGTGACCGGCCGTTTGGCGGTAACCCGGCGATGGTCTATCGCCTCGACGGCTGGCTTGCTGATGACTTGATGCAGAAGATCGCCGCCGAACATAACCTGGCTGAAACCGCGTTTCTGGTGCGTGAAGGCCAGCATTGGCATATCCGCTGGTTCACGCCCACCACCGAAGTCCCGCTGTGCGGGCACGCCACGTTGGCCAGCGCTTATGTACTGTTCGAGGTCTACCACGAACCCGTAGGGCGGCTGGATTTCATCTGCAAGTCCGGGGCGTTGAGCGTCACGCGCGAAGGTGATCGGCTGTGGCTGGATTTTCCGGCCATCGTGCCCGCCGAGCTGGGGGCATCCCTGGCAGTCCAGAGTGCCTTGGGTGTCGAAGCGGTGGACGTGCTGAGCTCCAACGAACTGTTCGTGGTGCTGGAGTCGGAGCAAGCGGTGCTTGATTGCAAGCCGGACATGGCGGCCCTGGCTAAACTGCCTTGGCCGGGCGCTATCGTGACCGCGCCGGGGAGCAAGCATGATTTTGTTTCGCGCTATTTTGCCCCGGCGATTGGCATCAACGAAGACCCGGTCACCGGCTCGACCCACTGCAGCCTGATTCCCTACTGGTCCAAACGCTTGGGTAAACATGGGCTGACGGCTTATCAATGCTCGGCCCGGGGTGGGGCGTTGTTCTGTCGGTTGGAAGGTGAGCGGGTGAAGATCGGTGGGAATGCGACGTTGGTGGCCAGTGGGACGTTGATGCTGGGTTGACACCACGGTCTGTGCACTTCTGTGGCGAGGGAGCTTGCTCCCGCTGGGCTGCGAAGCAGCCCTCAAAACAGTCACCTCGGCCTACATCTACCTGATCCACCGCGTTGTCAGGTTTTAGGGCTGCTGCGCAGCCCAGCGGGAGCAAGCTCCCTCGCCACACAAAAGCGGGTATCCGGCGTTAGCTGGCGGTGCTATAGCGCCGCACGCCGCTTTCCACCGGCGGTATATGCGCCGCCGTGCTGCCCGAGGCCTGGAACAGCACCAGGTGTTCTGCCGCTACCCGGATGCCGACCCGGTCACCGACCTGATGGTCGGCGTGGCTTGGGAAGATCGACTCCAGTTGCGCGCCCGTCGGCAGTTGCAGGCGATACAAGGTCGAGGCGCCTAGGAACGTCTTGCCGACTATGCTGGCGGTGAGCGGGCTGTCCGGTGCGTAGACGATATCGTCCGGGCGCAGCAGCACGTCCACCGCGCCGCCGATGGGCCAGGTGTAGGCTCGGTTACCGCGCAGGGTGCCCAACTCGGTTTGCACCGATTCAGGGCTGTCCAGCTGGCCGCGAATGAAGTAGCCCTGGCCAATGAAACTGGCGACGAATGGCGTCAGCGGTTCGTGATACAGGTTGTAGGGCGTGTCCCACTGTTCCAGTCGACCTTCCTTGAATACCCCAACATGATCACTCACGGCGAAGGCTTCTTCCTGATCGTGTGTGACCAGGATCGCGCTGGTGCCGCGGGCCTTGAGGATATCCCGCACTTCATGGCTGAGCTTGCGTCGCAACTCGCCATCGAGGTTGGAGAACGGCTCATCGAGCAACAGCAGTTGTGGTTCTGGTGCCAGCGCGCGGGCCAGGGCCACGCGTTGCTGCTGGCCGCCGGACAACTCATGGGGAAAGCGCTTGCCCAGATGCATCAGGTTGACCAGTTCCAGCAACTCTTCGACGACGCGATCCTTGTCCGGATGCTTGCGAATGCCAAAGGCGATGTTCTCGGCCACGCTCAGGTGGGGGAACAGGGCATAGTCTTGGAACACCATGCCGATACGGCGTTTTTCCGGGGCGAGGGTGAAACCGGCGCGGGAAATGGTTTCCCCGGCCAGTTGGATTTCACCCTCGTGCACGGGTTCGAAGCCGGCTATGGCACGCAACGTGGTGGTCTTGCCGCACCCGGACGAACCGAGCAGGCAACCGATATCGCCGGCATTGAGGTGCAGGTTGAGGTTCTGCACGACCCGCTGGTTTTGGTAACCGCAGGCCAGGTCGTGCAAATTCAGCAGCAGCGAATGGCTCATGCGTGGTGATACGCCGGCTCGACAAGGAACTCGAGCAGTGCCTTTTGCGCGTGAAGTCGATTTTCTGCCTGGTCCCAGGCCACCGAGCGCGGATCGTCCAGCAAATCGAAGCTGATCTCCTCGCCACGGTGGGCCGGCAGGCAGTGCATGAACAGCACGTCGGCATCCGCCAGGTCGAGCAAGGCCCGGTTGACCTGCAGCGGCGCGAACAGCTCGAGGCGCTTGGCGGTTTCTTCTTCCTGGCCCATGGAGGTCCAGACGTCGGTGCTCACCAGGTGCGCGCCGGCCACGGCCTGTTTCGGATCACGCACGATGGTCACCCGGTCGCCGGCCTTGGCGAGCAGTTCGGCATTGGGGTCATAACCTTCGGGGCAGGCAATGCGCAGTTGGAAGTCGAATTGCAGCGCCGCTTCTATATAGCTGTTGCACATGTTGTTGCCGTCGCCGATCCAGGCTACGGTCTTGCCCTGGATCGAGCCGCGATGCTCGAGGAAGGTCTGCATGTCGGCCAGCAACTGGCAGGGGTGCAGGTCATCGGACAGGCCGTTGATGACGGGTACGCGGGAATGGGCTGCGAACTCGGTCAGGGTGCTGTGGGCAAAGGTACGGATCATCACCGCGTCCAGCATGCTCGACATGACGATGGCGCAATCGCTGATGGGTTCGCCACGGCCCAGTTGAGTGTCGCGCGGCGACAGGAAGATCGCCTGGCCGCCCAGCTGGATCATGCCGGCTTCGAAAGAGATGCGGGTGCGGGTCGATGACTTCTCGAAGATCATCCCCAGCACGCGGTTTTTCAAGGGCTCGAACAGTACGCCGCGGTTACGCAGGTCCTTGAGCTCCACGCCTCGACGGATCACGCCGAGCAACTCATCGGGCGTGAAATCCATCAGGGAGAGAAAGTGCCTTGCGCTCATGATTGACTACCTTTTTGTAACTGACCGCAGATGCTCAAAGCCTTGTTTATTCAAAAAACGGGCGAGACCTGCGGCAAAAGCCGCACGGGGCGACGAAATAGGGGAAGGCGCGATCTTATAATTAAATGTCGCGTCTTACCAATAGGGCTACGGTTTTTGGGGATTTCAGCGAGGCCATCGTGCGAAGGCGATGGCGTATTTGTGGCCGGTTTCCTGACTGCAGCGACCCATTTGTACACTGGCGTTGCTTGGATTGGCAATCGAGCGCGGCGGGCGTGCCATGGATGAACGTCGTTTTGCACCGTGGCATCCCAGCCTTTCGCCTGTCTGCGGGTGGCTGTGAAACATTTCCTAATGCAAAGGCCTGGGTTATAAATGAACCTCAGCGACACAGGAGCCCGAAATGGATTCGAAAGAGCAACAATTGATGGAATTGCTGGGGCTGACTGCACGCTCGCTGACGCACCTGACGGCTTCGGTGACTTCCATGTCATTCGAATTGCTGCGCAGCGATGACGAGGTGACCAAGGCAGCGGGCCGTCGGATGATCGACCGCATGGCCACTATCAGCAGCGGCCTCGACGAGCATTGGCGGCTGATTGGCGAGCTCACGGGGGTGCCCATTGCCCAGGAGCAGGTGGAAACCGTCGAAGAAATCCAGATGCTGGCACCGCCTTCCGATCAGCCTTGACGCGCGCTCATCGGTGGGCCTGATGCCCGGCAATTCACAGGACGAACGTCGCTGGCGCTGCCGGGAATCACGCGCCATAGTTTTGTTCCCGCGGCCGAAAGCGCCCGCCACGAATAAAACAGAGACTGGCCATGACCAAGACTCTCCACCACCGTGCGTGCCACCTGTGTGAAGCCATCTGCGGCTTGACCCTCGAAACCACCGAAACCGACGGCCAGGGCCTGGCAATCACCTCGATCAAGGGCGATGCGCTGGACACCTTCAGCCGCGGTCACATCTGCCCCAAGGCGGTGGCCCTGCAAGATATCCAGAACGACCCGGACCGGCTGCGCCAGCCCATGCAGCGCGTTGGCAATGAATGGCAACCCATTGCCTGGGACGATGCCTTCGCGTTGGTGGCCGAGCGTCTGGCGGATATCCAGGCGCGCCACGGCCAGAACGCGGTGGCGGTCTACCAGGGCAACCCCAGCGTGCATAACTATGGGCTGATGACCCACAGCAACTATTTCCTGGGCCTGTTGAAAACCCGCAGCCGTTTCTCGGCGACTTCGGTGGATCAACTGCCCCATCACCTGACCAGTTACTTGATGTATGGCCACGGCCTGCTGCTGCCGATTCCGGACATCGACCACACCGACTTCATGCTGATCCTGGGCGGCAACCCGCTGGCTTCCAACGGCAGCATCATGACCGTGCCGGACGTGGAGAAGCGCCTCAAGGCGATCCAGGCCCGTGGCGGCAAGGTGGTGGTGGTCGATCCGCGCCGCAGCGAAACGGCGGCCATTGCCAACCAGCATGTCTTTGTACGCCCCGGCGGTGATGCTGCGCTGCTGTCTGGTTTGCTCAATACATTGTTCAGCGAAGGCCTGACCCGTGACAGCCACCTGCCAGTGGACGGCCTGGACGAGGTGCGCGAGGCCGTTGCCACGTTCACGGCTGAAGCCATGAGCCCGCTCTGTGCGGTGCCGGCAGCGCAGATCCGGCAATTGGCCCGGGACTTCGCCGCCGCGCCGTCAGCGGTGTGCTACGGTCGGATGGGGGTCTCGACCCAGGCGTTTGGCACGCTGTGCCATTGGCTGATCCAGGTGATCAACCTGGTCACCGGCAATCTTGATCGGGTGGGCGGGGCGCTGTGCACCGAGCCGGCGGTGGACTTGGTCGCTACCACCTCGGGCGGGCATTTCAACCGTTGGCAGAGCCGGGTGTCCGGGCGTCCCGAGTACGCAGGGGAGCTGCCGGTGTCGGCCCTGGCCGAGGAGATGCTCACCGAGGGCGAAGGCCAGATTCGTGCGCTGGTCACCGTGGCCGGCAACCCGGTGCTGTCTACACCCAACGGGCGGCAGTTGGAGCAGGCCCTGGATGGGCTGGAGTTCATGGTCAGTGTCGATCTGTACATCAACGAAACCACCCGCTACGCCGACCTGATCCTGCCTTCGACCTCGGCCCTGGAAAACGATCATTACGACACCACCTTCAACCTGTTCGCGGTGCGCAACGTGACCCGTTTCAACCGGGCGATCCTGCCCAAGCCCGAGGGTGCGCTGCACGATTGGGAAATCTTCGTCGGCCTGGCCAAGGCTTTTGCCGCCCGAACCGGCAAGGAACTCAAGCCGACCATGCCGCCGGCGCAGATGATCGATTTCGGCCTGCGCAGCGGAGCGTATGGCGATGCCTCGCCGCATAAGCTGTCCCTGGCGACCCTGTTCGATCATCCCCATGGCATCGACCTCGGTGCGCTCAAGCCCAACCTGGCTGCGCGCCTGAAAACCGAAAACCAACGTGTGCAGGCTGCGCCAGCCGTGATACTTGTCGATCTCGAGCGCTTCGCTGGGTTGCAGGCGCCAAAACCAGACGAATTGCTGATGATTGGTCGCCGCCATGTGCGCAGCAATAACTCCTGGATGCATAATTTTCATCGACTGGTGAAGGGCAAGCCGCGCCATCAATTGTTGATGCACCCGGATGACCTCGCCAGTCGCGGCCTTGTCGACGGGCAACGGGTGACCGTCAGTTCGCGGGTGGGCGTCATCGAAGTCGAGGTGCTGGGCAGCCTGGACATGATGAAAGGCGTGGTCAGCCTGCCCCACGGCTGGGGGCATGCCCGGCCGGGCGTGCAGATGACCATTGCCAGCGGACAACCGGGCTCCAGCGCCAACGACCTGACCGATGATTGTCAGCTCGATGAGTTGTCTGGCAATGCGGCGCTTAACGGCGTACCGGTGAAGGTGGCAGCTGCGTAAAATTGTCTCTGGAGCAGGTTCGGCTTTCCGTTACAATGCGTCACCGTGTCGACAACTTAAGTCGCAAAAGTTTTAAGCCGAGGTGCTCCATGGATATCATCGAAACGATTAAAGACCAGATTGCCAACAACACCATCCTGCTTTACATGAAAGGCTCGCCGAACGCGCCACAGTGCGGTTTCTCGGCCAAGGCTGCTCAGGCTGTGATGGCGTGTGGCGAGAAGTTTGCCTACGTGGACATCCTGCAGAACCCGGAAATCCGCGCCAACCTGCCCAAGTACGCCAACTGGCCAACCTTCCCACAGCTGTGGGTGGGTGGTGAACTGATCGGCGGTAGCGACATCATGACCGAGATGGCCGCCGACGGCTCTCTGCAGACCACGATCAAGGAAGCGGTGGAAAAAGCGGCGGCGAACAAGACCGAAGCCTGATTCATGGATGTATGTTCACCACATCCGTCGTGGTGAACGGGAAACCTTGTGGGAGCGAGCTTGCTTGCTCCCACAGTGGTTTTTCGGTGGCCTGGGAATCCAGGCAATAAAAAGCCCCGCCTCTCGAAAGAGGGCGGGGCTTTTTAGTGGCTGGCTTTCGGGGAAGCTTACTCTTCACCCATCTGCGATTGCAGATAGTTCTCAAGACCGACTTTGTCGATCAAGCCCAATTGGGTTTCCAGCCAGTCGATGTGCTCTTCCTCGGATTCGAGAATGTCTTCCAGCAGTTCGCGGCTACCGAAGTCGCCAACGCTTTCGCAATGGGCGATAGCGGCTTTCAGGTCGGCGTGGCCGGTGCGCTCGATACGCAGGTCGCACTCGAGCATCTCGCGGGTATGTTCGCCGATGTGCAGCTTGCCCAGGTCCTGGACGTTCGGCAGGCCTTCAAGGAACAGGATGCGCTTGATCAGCTTGTCCGCGTGCTTCATCTCGTCGATGGATTCGTGGTACTCGTGCTTGCCCAGCTTGTTCAGGCCCCAATCCTCGTACATGCGCGCATGCAGGAAGTATTGGTTGATCGCGACCAGCTCATTGGCAAGGATCTTGTTGAGATGCTGGATGACTGTAATGTCGCCTTTCATGATGAGGCCTGCCCTGTAATAGCTGTGTATAAGGCAGAGTTTGAGCCGCGTATTTACGAGTGTCAAACCTAAGTTATTGAATAATAAATGAAAATTAATCGGAATAAGAATGTTTGTGTTCCGCGTCTGGAGGCTAAGCGCTTGATTTACAGGCATAAAAAAACCGGACATTGAGTCCGGTTCTTCAAAAAGCTGGTTTCAAGCGGCAGTAAATTCTACCGGATAGGGAATCGAGGCTTGGGCCGTTTGCACTTTGGCGAGGGTTTCACGAACCACTTCCTTGGCCAGGCAGGCACATTTGCCGCATTGGCTGGCTACGCCGGTGGCCTGGCGGACTTCGCGATAGCTGCAGCAACCTTCGTAGATCGCTTCGCGGATTTGCCCGTCGGTGACGCCAGTGCAGAGGCATACATACATAAGTGAGAACCGTCGCTGGTTGTGACTCAATTGGGACGGATCTTAATGTTAACGAGAATGATTGTCAAAGTGGTTTCTCAAGGTCTTGCGCCAGAGCGTTGCCAGGCTGACGAACGGTTTATCCAGGACGACTGGTGCGGCATGGAACCGGACGGCGATTTTTTCGATGTCGCCGAAAAACCGTTGAAGACAGTCCAAATGCGCGGTGTATGATGATCGGCCCTTGCAAGCGGGTTCGTGTCACAGGGCTGTCGCCTGAGGGTGGCAGGCTGGCCCGGACCTTGTTTTCACGCTATTACATCAGGAGATATCCAATGAGCGTACTCGTAGGCAAACAAGCCCCAGACTTCACCGTTCCAGCCGTCCTCGGCAACGGCGAAATCGTCGACAGCTTCACCCTGTCCTCGGCCATCAAAGGCAAATACGGCCTGGTGTTCTTTTATCCACTGGACTTCACCTTCGTCTGCCCGTCCGAGCTGATCGCACTGGATCACCGCATGGATGATTTCAAGGCGCGCAACGTCGAAGTGGTCGCTGTTTCGATCGACTCGCACTTCACCCACAACGCCTGGCGCAACACCCCGATCAACAATGGCGGTATCGGTCAGGTGAAATACACCATGGCTGCCGACATGAAGCACGAAATCGCCAAGGCCTATGACGTTGAGTCCGAAGGCGGCGTGGCCTTCCGTGGCGCGTTCCTGATCGACGACAAAGGTGTTGTCCGTTCGCAGATCATCAACGACCTGCCACTGGGTCGTAACATGGAAGAACTGATCCGTCTGGTCGACGCGCTGCAATTCCACGAAGAGCACGGCGAAGTCTGCCCGGCCAACTGGAAAAAAGGCGACAAGGGCATGGACGCATCGCCTGAAGGCGTGGCCGCTTACCTGACCGAGCACGGCGGCAAGCTGTAAGCGCGCAAGGCATAAAAAAACCGGCCCTCGACAGGCCGGTTTTTTTATGGGGGTTCTAAAGCAGAACCCAGACCCCGTGGCGAGGGAGCTTGCTCCCGCTGGGTGGCGCAGCCGCCCCAAGATCTTGTGAGCGCTGCGCACTCAAGCGGGAGCAAGCTCCCTCGCCACACAAAGAGCCAGGCCGATGTCAGTCGTCGAAATCCTGCCAGCCACCCATCTGCTTCCACCGATTGACGATGCCGCAGAACAGCTCGGCGGTCTTCTCGGTGTCGTAGCGGGCCGAGTGGGCTTCACGGCCATCGAAATCGATGTCGGCCGCCTGGCACGCCTTGGCCAGGACGGTCTGGCCGTACGCCAGGCCAGCCAGGGTCGCGGTGTCGAAGCTGGAGAACGGGTGGAACGGGTTGCGCTTCATGTCCAGGCGCGCGACGGCGGCGTTGAGGAAGCCTAGGTCGAAGCTGCTGTTGTGGCCGACCAGGATCGCTCGCTTGCAACCATTGGCCTTGAGCGCCTTGCGCACGCCGCGGAAGATGTCGGTCAGGGCCGTTTCTTCGCTGACAGCCATGCGCAATGGGTGATCGAGCTTGATCCCGGTGAACTCCAGGGCCGCCGCTTCGACGTTGGCGCCTTCGAACGGTTCGACACGGAAGAAGTAGGTGTGGTCAGGGAACACGAAGCCTTTTTCGTCCATGCCAATGGTGGTCGCGGCGATTTCCAGCAAAGCGTCGGTGGCGGAGTTGAAACCGCCGGTTTCTACGTCGACGACGACCGGCAGGTAGCCACGGAACCGAGCTGCCATGGGATGACGGGCGCCGCCCGAACCACCGTTGCCGTCCAGTTCGTCGTCGAAATGATCTTCACTCACGCGTTTTCCTCCAGCAGGCGCCAGCGCAGTTTTTCACCGGCGCGCAGCGGGATGACAGCCAGATCGCCGAAAGGCAGGCTGGCGGGGGCGGTCCACTCATCGCGAACCAGGGTAATACGATCGGTGTTCACCGGCAGGCCATAGAAACGTGGGCCATGCAGGCTGGCGAAGCCTTCGAGCTTGTCCAGCGCATTGCGCTGTTCGAAGGCTTCGGCGTACATCTCGATGGCGGCATAGGCGGTGTAGCAACCGGCGCAACCGCAGGCCGCTTCCTTGGCATGCTGGGCGTGGGGTGCCGAGTCGGTGCCGAGGAAAAACTTGGCGCTGCCGCTGGTGGCGGCGTCCAGCAAGGCTTCCTGGTGGGTATTGCGCTTGAGGATCGGCAGGCAATAGAAGTGCGGCCGGATCCCGCCCACCAGCATGTGGTTGCGGTTGTACAGCAGGTGATGTGCGGTAATGGTCGCGCCGACGTTGGCCGGGGCCTCGTTGACGAACTGCACGGCATCGCCGGTGGTGATGTGTTCGAACACTACCTTGAGGGTCGGGAAGCGCTCCACGACGCGGCGCATGTGCTCGTCGATGAAGATTTTCTCGCGGTCGAACACGTCGACGTCGCCCCGGGTGACTTCACCATGGATCAACAATGGCATACCGACTTCGGCCATCGCCTCCAGCGCCGGGAAGATCTTGTCGATGCTGGTGACGCCGGAATCGGAGTTGGTGGTCGCGCCAGCCGGGTACAGCTTGGCCGCATGGACGAAGCCGCTGGCCTTGGCCTCGCGGATTTCTTCGGGCTGGGTGCGGTCGGTGAGGTAAAGCACCATCAACGGTTCGAAGCGGCTGCCAGCCGGGCGTGCGGCGAGGATGCGCTGGCGATAGCCGTCGGCTTCGGCGGCATTGCGCACTGGCGGAACCAGGTTAGGCATGATGATTGCGCGCCCGAAGGTGCGCGCGACATCGGCGACGGTATGGGTCAACACAGCACCATCGCGAAGATGAATATGCCAGTCGTCGGGACGCAGCAGGGTCAGGCGGTCGGACATTGGGGAGCTTCCAGGCGGGTCAAACTGTGGGAATGCTACCGGAAAAGACCGATTCAGGCACCCGCTATCAAGTTCTGGCGCAACTTACCGATAGCTCCTACAGGTGTGCCACGAATCCGTTCAGTGCCCCGGACAGGCGTCATGCCCTCGGCATGCGTCGATCTTTGTATAAAAGTCAGTGGAGCCTCCCGTGCGCCAGCGTTATCTAGCCTTGCTCAGTGTGTTTGCCAGTCTTCCCGCCATGGCGCTCACTTTCCAGACCCGTCTGGAGAGCATTGAGTGGACGGTCGAAGGCGACAAGTTCGAGTGCCGGCTGAGCCAGCCGATCACTGATTTTGGCAGTGGCGAATTCGTGCGCCGGGCGGGTGAGCAGGCCACCTTCAGGCTCAAGGCCTATAATCCGATGCTCGGCGGCGGTTCCGCGACCTTGCTGGCGGCGGCCGCACCATGGCAACCGGGGAGAGGCGATATCAACCTGGGCTCGGTCAGCATTGGCAGTGGCGATGTGTTGTTCAACAGCTCGCAGGTCCAGGCCGGTCGCTTGATCAGCGGCCTGATGGACGGTCGCAGCCCTGTGGTACGGCGCAATACCGAGGACGGTCGAGTGTCGGAAGTCCGGTTGCTGCCGGTGCGTTTCAACAAAGCCTTCAGCGACTATCAGAGCTGCGTGGCCAAGTTGCTGCCGAAGAATTTCGAACAGGTGAAGCAGACCCAGATCGGCTTCCCTGGCGAGGAAGTCGAGCTCGATGCGCGGGCCAAGGCCCAGTTGCAGGTGATGCTCGACTTCATCAAGGCCGACCCGAGCGTCAATCATGTCGAACTCGATGGTCACTCCGACAACAGTGGCAATCGCCTGACCAACCGTGAACTGTCGCGCCGTCGGGCCCTGGCGGTCCAGGATTTCTTCAAGGCCAATGGCTTCCAGGAATCGCAGATCACCCTGCGTTTCCACGGCGAGCGTTATCCCCTGGTGCCCAATACCAACGCCGCCAACCGGGCCAAGAATCGTCGCGTGGTCGTGCGCCTGGAGCGTGTGGCGCCGACCGAAGCACCGGCCCCGCAGCCGACAACCCCGGCGCCAGCCCCAGCAGCAGCCCCCGCCAAGGTTCCGGCACCGGCTGCGGCACCGGCCAAGGTTCCCGCTGCCGCCACTGCACGCACGTCCTGATCAAGGGCGGCCGTCGCTCAATCGACATAATCTGTCGCTTCGTCGTCATAAGCTGTCGCGCCTCTGTAAATTATCCGCATTGGACGTTAGACTTCCCGGCTTTCCGTACAACCCGTGGAGTGATGGCATGGCGGACGTAAACAAGGTCGTTCTGGCGTATTCCGGCGGCCTGGACACTTCGGTGATCCTCAAGTGGCTGCAGGACACTTATAACTGCGAAGTGGTGACCTTCACCGCTGACCTGGGGCAGGGCGAAGAAGTCGAGCCTGCACGCGCCAAGGCCCAGGCCATGGGCGTCAAAGAGATCTACATCGATGACCTGCGCGAAGAATTCGTCCGCGACTTCGTGTTCCCGATGTTCCGCGCCAACACCGTTTACGAAGGCGAGTACCTGCTGGGCACCTCCATCGCCCGTCCGCTGATCGCCAAGCGCCTGATCGAAATCGCCAACGAAACGGGCGCCGATGCCATTTCCCATGGCGCCACCGGCAAAGGCAACGACCAGGTGCGTTTCGAGCTGGGTGCCTATGCCCTCAAGCCGGGCGTGAAAGTCATTGCCCCGTGGCGTGAATGGGACTTGCTGTCCCGTGAAAAACTGATGGACTACGCCGAGAAACACGCGATTCCGATCGAGCGCCACGGCAAGAAGAAATCCCCGTACTCGATGGATGCCAACCTGCTGCACATCTCCTATGAAGGCGGCGTGCTGGAAGACACCTGGACCGAGCACGAAGAAGACATGTGGCGCTGGACCGTCTCCCCGGAGAAGGCTCCTGATACTCCGCAATACCTGGAACTGACCTATCGCAACGGCGATATCGTCGCGCTGGACGGCGTTGAGATGAGCCCGGCCACCGTGCTGGCAACCCTGAACCGCATCGGTGGCGAACACGGCATCGGTCGTCTGGACATCGTCGAAAACCGCTATGTGGGCATGAAGTCCCGCGGTTGCTACGAGACCCCGGGCGGCACCATCATGCTGCGCGCCCACCGGGCGATCGAGTCGATCACCCTGGACCGCGAAGTGGCTCACCTCAAGGACGAGTTGATGCCCAAGTACGCCAGCCTGATCTACACCGGCTACTGGTGGAGCCCAGAGCGCCTGATGCTGCAACAGATGATCGACGCCTCCCAGGCTCACGTGAATGGCGTGGTACGCCTGAAGCTGTACAAGGGCAACGTGATCGTCACCGGGCGCAAGTCCGACGAGTCGTTGTTCGATGCCAACATCGCGACTTTCGAAGAAGACGGCGGTGCCTACAACCAGGCTGACGCGGCCGGCTTCATCAAGCTCAACGCCCTGCGCATGCGCATCGCGGCGAACAAGGGTCGCAAGTTGTTCTGACCCTGGTGACCTGAAAACGGCCTGCCATGAGCAGGCCGTTTTTTTTACCCTTTTTTTGTGTGGCTTTTGTTGCGGCGCTGCCCCGGCTCGCTTATTTATCCTGCCCGTGCGTTGCCAGGTCTGCGCTGCTGTAGATGACGTACACGACGATGCTGGTTTGCTTCAAATGTCTTGATCGACAAGTCTCGATCGGGCGTTTCGATTGGCTGCATACGATACAAAGGGTATCTGGTCCGCGCCTGCGTCGATGAAGACGTATCACCAGCAGTTCCTTGACGTCGTCGGCCCGACGTAGCTGTCGTTTGCGTCGACAGGGCGAATCATCCATGGTCTTTATGAAGTGTTTGCTCTTGCGAAAATCCGAAGGTGAATACAACGAACGATAATTGAAGTTGAGCGTTATGAAAAAAAGCAGCAATAGATAAAAAGGAAAACTGATCAGGAACCACAGGTAATACTCACGATCCTGGTCATCCAGAAAGGGCAGGGAAATCGCTGCGGAAGTTTCGGATAAAGTGGCGAATATGGCGATGAGAGTCATGGGGTTGGTTATGGTCTTCAAAGGTTTGTTCATGGTTAATGCTCATGGAGTACTTGTGCTCGGTGTGTGGGTTGGAAAGTGGTTGTCCATGCCGAATGAAATATAGGCATGGTCGCAATGGCTGCCGATGCTGGATGTCAGGCGCCTGAATATGTTTTATATAGGATTCCCCTTCCTTAAGTGAGTGGAAGGTAGTTTTAACAGTAAATAATTCAGTTACTTTCTATGAGTGAAGAACTTTCCAGTGGGCTGTCCATAGGTGGGTGGGCCGCTGAAAAAGCGCATTGTTCACAGGGTTACCGAATTGTTAAGAAAGGTCATTCCTTCTCTGTAAAAAAATCCATGACACATTTTTTCTGCGGCGATTTGTAGGACTTTTCTGTATAGCTTGTAGGTTCTGTCTCTCGGTGCGAGCGTTCAGGGGGGGGCGGCATGCCAAGGTAGAAATGACTAGGCTATTGTGCGTGCTCTAAAAATTCGAACAGCGAAGTTGGATTTGCCCATGAATAAAGTGCTGATCGTGGATGATCATCCCGTCATTCGTCTTGCTGTACGTTTGCTGATGGAGCGTCATGGTTATGAAGTCGTTGCCGAAACCGATAATGGCGTCGATGCGTTACAGTTTGCTCGCGAACTTATGCCCGATATCGTCATTCTCGATATTGGTATTCCGAAGCTGGACGGATTGGAAGTCATTGCTCGTCTGACGGCCATTCCTTCACCCATGAAGGTGTTGGTGCTGACTTCCCAGGCGCCGGGACATTTTTCAATGCGCTGCATGCAGACGGGGGCGGCCGGGTATGTATGCAAGCAACAGGATCTTACCGAGTTACTGAGTGCAATAAAGGCGGTACTGTCCGGTTACAGTTACTTTCCCAACCAGGCATTGCATACGGTGCGGTCGAGCCTGGGTAATGCCAGTGAGTCCGATATGGTCGATCGATTATCGGGGCGGGAAATGATGGTCTTGCAGCAACTGGCGCGCGGAAAGACCAACAAGGAGATCGCCGATGGAATGTTCTTGAGCAACAAGACCGTCAGTACTTACAAGACGCGCCTGTTATTGAAGCTCAATGCCCGTTCGCTGGTCGACCTGATCGAACTGGCGCAGCGCAATGGCTTGGTGTGAGTTTTCGGGTCACGCGTACTCAGTAAAAAGCCTCCATCAGGGAGGCTTTTACGTGTCAGAGGTCAAAATCATAATCGGCCAGTTGTTTCTGCAGGCGACGCTCTTCCAGCAGGTTATCGATGGTGCGGCGCTTGCTCAGGTTGGTTTTCGCCACTTCCACGACCACAGGTTCGACGTCGTCGCCCTCAGCGGCGATGAATTCGTCTTCTACATCCAGTTGTTCTTTGCCAGCACTCATGGGTTCGACTCCAGGCTAAGACTGCCATTGGCGCTCCTTATATCGATAAACCGCGGGCGGGTAAAAAAGATTTTTTCAATCGATGGATCGATAAAAGCAATAGCACCTCAATCGTCGGAGGTCTTGTGCTTGTATTCGCATAAATCTTCGATTCGGCAGCTGCCGCAGCGAGGCTTGCGCGCCAGGCAAACGTAACGGCCGTGAAGGATGAGCCAGTGATGGGAGTCCAGCAGGAATTCCTT
Source organism: Pseudomonas sp. NFACC08-1 (assembly GCF_900106735.1). Lineage (NCBI taxonomy): Bacteria > Pseudomonadati > Pseudomonadota > Gammaproteobacteria > Pseudomonadales > Pseudomonadaceae > Pseudomonas > Pseudomonas sp. NFACC08-1. Next base: position 168,735 of record NZ_FNNL01000007.1, read on the forward strand.
GGGAACAAATTTCATCAATTTCTTCTCGACCTCCACCACGTTTTTGCCGGGGGCCAGCCCGGTGCGGTTGCTGACGCGGAAAATGTGGGTGTCGACCGCCATGGTCAACTGCCGAAACGCGGTATTGAGCACGACGTTGGCGGTTTTGCGGCCGACCCCCGGGAGGGCTTCCAGCGCTTCGCGAGTTTGCGGGACTTCACTGCCGTGGCGCTCGATCAGCAGGCGGCAGGTCTCGATCACGTTTTTGGCCTTGCTGTTGAACAGCCCGATGGTCTTGATGTATTCGGACAGTCCTTCGACGCCCAGGGCATAGATCGCCTCTGGCGTATTGGCCACCGGGAACAGTTTGGCCGTGGCTTTGTTGACGCCGACATCGGTGGACTGGGCTGACAGGATGACCGCGATCAGCAACTCGAACGGCGAGGAATAGGCCAGTTCGGTTTTCGGTTCCGGGTTGTCCTCGTGAAGGCGACGAAATATTTCCAGGCGTTTTGCGGCGTTCATGGGCGCGGCGTTTCCTCAACGGATGAATGGGGTCTGGCGGCCGTCCAGGCCTGTCGGGCCGCCAACAGCAGCCCGAGCAGAATGAACCCGCCAGGGGCGAGCAGGGCCAGGGGCAGGCCGTTGCCGATCAACTCACGCACGGCGCCCAGGCTGATCATCAAAAGGCCAAACAGCCCGGCCAGCTTGAGGCGTCCGGGCCAGCGAGAATCAACGAAGAAGCCCTCATGCTCCAGCGCTACGCAGCTCAGGGCGATCCAGCCAACGTAAAGGCTCAACGGTCGATACAATTCCAGTGCCCAGGCCTGGAGGACAAGGCCAATGCAGGTGCTCAGGGTAGCGGCCAACACGATAGAGGCGAGCAGCCGTTGACAGGCTGCCAGGTGTTGCCGCACAAGCCCCATTGCCAAGCCATGGCTGAAAAGAACCAGGGCCCAGGCCAGCCATAACCCCAGCGCGCCAACCAGCGAATCGCTCGCGCCGACCAATGGGACGAGCAGCAGGCCGTGTGTCAGTCCCCATGGCTTATTCATTGGCCGCCACCCCCGTCAACTGAGCCTTGTGCTCGTCGAAGTAACGCAGCGCATCGTGAACAGCCTGGAGGACCGCCCGGGACGTCACTGTCGCGCCAGCCAGTTGATCGAACTGGCCCTGGTCCTTTTTCAAGGCCCAGCCGCTGTCATCAGGTGCCTGGCGTGATTTACCCGTGAAGGTCTGCAACCAGGCGTTCGGCCAGCCGGCAATTGCTGCGCCCAATCCGGGTGTCTCGGATTGGCGCAGGGTCTTGACGCCCAGCAACCGGCCCTGTGGATCGATGGCGACCAGCAATTCGATGCTGCCTTCATAGCCCAGCGCCTGGCTACGCAGCAGCACGGCGCTGGGTTGGCCGCTGCGAGTCGCCAGGTAGCCGCCCAGCAGCGTGCTATGGGCCAGGGGCTCTGAGGCTGTGACAACGGGGTGCGCCAACGGCTGGTTATCATAGTGGTCGGTGGGCAGCACCTCGAGCAAGGCCCTGTTCGCCAGCGCTTGCTGCTGGGCCTCGATGCGCCCGGCCGTGCCGAGGTGCGTGAGGTAAGTGGCACCGAGCCCCAGGCCGATCAACAAGGTCAGGATTGCCACGCCGACGGGGTTGTTCATGTCAGTGGCCGCCGTTGTCGCGCCTCGGCAAACCGGTCCAGTGCCGGCACGCCGAGGTTCATCAGCAACACTGCGAACGCCACGCCGTCGGGATAGCCACCCCAGGTGCGTATCAGATAGACCAGCAATCCCATGCCCGCGCCAAACAGCAGGCGGGCGAGAGGAACCTTGGCACCGGAGACCGGTTCGGTCGCGATAAAAAACGCGCCGAGCATGGTTGCGCCGCTGAACAGATGAAACAGCGGCGAGCCATGGGTGTCGGAGCCCGAACCGTTCCAGCACAGCAGGCTGACGACGGACAGGCTCAGCAGCATGCCCACGGGTGCATGCCAACTGAACACCCGTTGCTGCAGCAGAAACAGACCGCCCGCCAGGAAGGCCAGGTTGACCCATTCGCCACCCCGGCCACCGAAACGCCCGAACGCCGGATCGTTGGCGAACAGTTCATCGACGGTCAGGCTCGCGTTGATTCGCAGGCTGTCCAGTGCGGTCGCCCCCGCCCAGGCATCGGGCGCCGGATGAGCGCCGAATACCTGCTGCAAGCCTTCAGACAGGCCCATGCCGTGGAGCGCCGGCCAGTGACTCATCTGGGAAGGAAAGGCCACCAGTACCAGGGCGTACCCGAGCATTGCCGGGTTGAACGGGTTGCTGCCGACGCCGCCCCACAGGTGCTTGCCGAACAGCAAGGCGCAGGCGGCGGCCGTGACGGTCAGCCACCAGGGGCAATAGGCCGGCAAGGCCAGGGCCAGCAGCGTGGCGCTGACCAGCGCGCTGCCATCGTTCAGGTCGGGCCTGAGTGGCTGGCGTCGCAAACGCAGCACCAACGCCTCGACTGCCAGCGCAGTGACGCCGGACAACAGCAGGTTGAGCGCCACGCCCCAGCCTTGGAACCACAGCAACGCCAGTACGCCGGGCAGCGTCGCCAGCAACACTCGCGTCATTGCTTGGCGCAGCCGTTCGTCCACTGGCTCAAGAGGCGGCATGGGCGTCCACCTGGCGTTCGGCATCCTTCACCGCTTGTTCCAATGCCTGCAGTTGTTCATCCGATGCCGTAGCTGCCCGGGCTTTGCTGAGTTCGGCGCGGCGCATCGCCAGTTGGATCTTGGCCCGCTTCAGCTCGGCGTTTTGCGTCGGTGCTGGGGCTGGCGGGGCCGCGGGCGCGGCGTTTTCCAGTTGGTTCAGCGCCTGTTCGGCCGCTTCGAACTGGCGTTGCAGCACGATCAGTTGCGACTGCTGCTCGAAGGTTGGCGGGTGGCCGAACGCTTTCAAGGATTTGTTCAACTGTGCCCGGCTCATGGCCAGGTCGACCTTGGCTTTTTTCAAGGCGGCATCGGCGGTGGCGGCTTTTTGCGCGCGCACGCGCTCCAGCGCGGCTTGCACGGGGTCGAGTGCCGGGTCCTGGGTTTGAGCCTGGGCCTGGGCCTGCGCCGCCCGTTGGGTCCGAGCCAGGCGCTCGGCCTGGCGCTGTTCCTCTTCGCGGCGCAGGCGCGCATTGCGTTGTTCGAAGCGGCGCCGGGCATGGTTGCGCTTGGCGGTTCGCGCCTGTTGTTCCTCGGTGCTGAAGGCCAGGCCGCCGACAATCGGCAGCACGTTTGCCGTCGGCAGGGGACGCATTTCGATGCAATCGACCGGGCAGGGCGCCACGCACAGGTCGCAGCCTGTGCATTCGTCGATGAGGACGGTGTGCATCAGCTTGGCGGCGCCGACAATCGCGTCCACCGGACAGGCCTGGATGCACTTGGTGCAACCGATGCATTCGGCTTCCCGGATAAAGGCGATTTGCGCCGGGGCCACGCCGCGGCTGGTGTCCAGCTCCAACACCGGTATTTTCATCAGTTCGGCCAGGGCCGCGATGGTTTCGCGCCCCCCGGGCGGACATTTATTGATCGGCTCGCCCTGGGCGATGCCTTCGGCGTAGGGTTTGCACCCGGGATGGCCGCACTTGCCGCATTGGGTCTGCGGCAGCAGGGCGTCGATACGTTGAATCAGGCTCATGTTTTGACCAGCCCGCGTAATCCGAGAAAGGCCACCGCCATCAGTCCGGCGCTGATCAACTGAATCGGCAGGCCCCGAAAGGGCAGGGGAACATCGTTATTGAAAGTGCGCTGGCGCAAATCGTCGAACAGGCCCAGCACCAGCCAGAACCCCAGCCCGGCACCCAGGCTCAGGGCGATGGCGTGGCCCAGGCCCCGGTCATCCTGGCCGTTGAGCAGTGTGACGCCCAGTATGCCGGCATTGCCGAGCAACAGCGGCCACAACCCCTCGAACGACATTGCCGGCCGCCAGCGTGCCAGCAGGCGCAGCAAGGGGCCGATCAGCAACACGCTCAAGGACAGCCAGGCCAACAAGCGCAGCGAGACCAGGTTGCTCGGCGCCAGCAGGCAATGATCGATCAGGTAGCCCAGGGTACCGACGATCAGCATCAGGCACGCCGTCGCCAGGCCCAAGGCGTGCACCTGCTTTCGACCATTGGCCGCCAGCAGCGGATCGACGCCCAGCGGCCAGTGCAACACCAGGTTGTTGATCAGGGCAGCGCTGAACAGCGTGAGGACGATTTCGGTCATGGGTGCGTTGGCGACAAAGGGCCTGTTACAAGATTAGGCATTATCCGGCACGCCGGGAGCATGGGCCAGATATGAAAATCCCACAGCCACCTGCAAGGCGACTGTGGGATCGGTGCAGCAAGCGGTCGCGTTACTTGATCCGCTGGCCCGGCTTGGCGCCGCTGTCAGGGCTCAACAGGTAGATTTCCTCGCCGCCGGGGCCCGCCGCCATCACCATGCCTTCGGAGATGCCAAAGCGCATTTTGCGCGGCTTGAGGTTGGCGATCATCATCGTCAACCGACCTTCGAGCTTGGCCGGGTCCGGGTAGGCACTCTTGATCCCGGAGAACACGTTGCGTTGCTCGTCGCCGATGTCCAGGGTCAGGCGCAGCAGCTTGTCGGCGCCTTCGACGGCCTCGGCCTTGACGATCAGCGCCACGCGCAGGTCAACGGCGGCGAAAGTGTCGAAGTCGATTTCCGGCGACAGCGGGTCCTTGGCCAGTTCGCCGTTCCCGGCAGGTACACCGGTGTCGGTCTGGCTGGCGGCCAGGTCTTCCTTGGAGGCGTCGGTCATGGCTTGCACCTTGGTCGCGTCGATACGGGTCATCAACGGTTTGAACGCGTTCAACTGATGGTTGCTCAGCAGGGTCTGGTGATCGTTCCAGGTCAGCGGTGCGACGTTGAGGAACGCCTCGGCATCGGCGGCCAGCAGCGGCAGCACTGGCTTGAGGAAAATCACCAGTTGGCGGAACAGGTTGATGCCCAGGGCGCAGATCGCCTGGACTTCGTCCTGCTTGCCTTCCTGCTTGGCCAGGGACCAGGGCGCCTTGTCGGCGATCCAGGCATTGGCGCGGTCGGCCAAGGCCATGATCTCGCGCATGGCCCGGGCAAAGTCGCGGCTCTCATAGGCATCGGCGATGCTTGGCGCCGCGGCCAGGAAAGCGTCGGTCAGCTCCGGCGCGGCGTTGCCGGCTACCAGAACACCGGCGTTGCCTTTGTGGATAAAACCGGCGCAGCGGCTGGCAATGTTGACCACCTTGCCCACCAGGTCGGAGTTGACCTTCTGCACGAAGTCTTCGAGGTTCAGGTCCAGGTCGTCGACGCCGCGGCCGAGCTTGGCCGCGTAGTAGTAGCGCAGGTATTCCGGGGACAGGTGGTCCAGGTAGGTCCGGGCCTTGATGAAGGTGCCGCGGGACTTGGACATTTTCTGGCCGTTGACGGTCAGGTAGCCGTGGACATTGATGCCGGTCGGCTTGCGGAAGCCGGCGCCTTCGAGCATGGCCGGCCAGAACAAGGCGTGGAAGTTGACGATGTCCTTGCCGATGAAGTGATACAGCTCGGCAGTGGAGTCCTTGCCCCAGAACGCGTCGAAGTCCAGCTCCGGTGTGCGGTTGCAGAGGTTCTTGAAACTCGCCATGTAGCCGATCGGTGCATCCAGCCACACGTAGAAATACTTGCCGGGCTCGTCGGGGATCTCGAAGCCGAAGTACGGCGCATCGCGGGAAATGTCCCACTGCTGCAGGCCTGCATCGAGCCATTCGGCGATCTTGTTGGCGACGGCGTCCTGCAGGGTGCCGCTGCGGGTCCAGGCTTGCAGCATCTGCTGGAAGTCCGGCAGCTTGAAGAAGAAATGCTGGGAGTCCTTGAGCACCGGCGTCGCCCCGGAAATCGCCGATTTCGGGTCCTTCAGGTCGGTCGGTGCGTAGGTGGCGCCGCATTTTTCGCAGTTATCGCCGTACTGGTCTTCAGTGCCGCATTTCGGGCAGGTGCCCTTGATGAAGCGGTCGGCCAGGAACATTTTCTTTTCCGGGTCGAAATACTGGGTGATCGAACGGGTAGCGATGTGCCCGGCGTCACGCAGCTTCAGGTAGATCTGGCTCGACAGCTCACGGTTTTCTTCGGCGTGGGTGGAGTGGAAGTTGTCGAAATCCACCAGGAACTCGGCAAAGTCGGCGCTGTGTTCAGCCTGGACGTTGGCGATCAGTTGTTCCGGGGTGATGCCTTCCTTTTCCGCACGCAGCATGATGGCCGAGCCGTGGGCGTCGTCGGCGCAGACATAAATACATTGGTTGCCGCGATGCTTCTGGAAGCGCACCCACATATCGGTCTGGATGTATTCCAGCATATGGCCGAGGTGAATCGAACCATTGGCATAGGGCAGGGCGCTGGTGACGAGGATCTTGCGTGGCTCGGACATGGGGCTCGGCTACTTGATGAAACGGAGGTCGGCCACTATAAAGCGCCGGGAAATATATTTCACCCCACTGGCCTGTTTCCGCATGCATCGTTGGGAGCGGTGAAAGGCCTGAGCCAGGCTCAATCTGTGGCGAGGGGATTTATCCCCGCTGGACTGCGCAGCAGTCCCAAAACATTCGAATCTGACCAGCCTGACTCAGCGAGGCGCCAGATTTTGGGGTTGCTTCGCAACCCAGCGGGGATAAATCCCCTCGCCACAAAAGGTGTTCGCCCTGCTGTAATCGGGTCGCCACGCGCAAGCGTGGGGCGTAGGATAGCGGCCTGTTTTCAAGTCTTGCTATCGGAGTTGCCCATGAGCGCCGTCAATCGCGCAGCGGTGGAAGCCGTCCTTCGCCAGTACACCGACCCCTACCTGAACCAGGATCCGGTCAGCGCCGGATGTGTGCGCACCATCGACATCCAGGGCGATCGCGTCAGCGTCCAGCTGGAAATCGGCTACGCCGCCGACCTGTTCAAGCGTGGTTGGGCGCAGATGCTGCAAATGGCGATCGAGGCCCTGGACGGGGTGAGCGCCGCCAAAGTCGACGTCACCAGTGTGATCGCCGCCCACAAGGCCCAGGCGCAGGTGCCGGGGCTGGCGAACGTCAAGAACGTGATCGCCGTGGCCTCGGGCAAGGGCGGCGTGGGCAAGTCCACCACTGCGGCCAACCTGGCCCTGGCCCTGGCCCGTGAAGGGGCGAAGGTCGGGATTCTCGATGCAGACATCTACGGCCCGAGCCAGGGCATCATGTTCGGTGTTGCCGAGGGCACCCGACCGCAGGTCAAGGACCAGAAGTGGTTTGTGCCGATCCAGTCCCATGGCGTGGAAGTCATGTCCATGGCGTTCCTCACCGACGACAACACGCCGATGGTCTGGCGCGGGCCGATGGTGTCCGGTGCCTTGTTGCAATTGGTCACGCAAACCGCCTGGGGCGACCTGGATTACCTGGTGATCGACATGCCACCAGGCACCGGCGATATCCAACTGACCCTGGCGCAGAAAGTCCCGGTGGCCGGTGCGGTGATCGTCACCACGCCTCAAGACCTGGCCTTGCTGGACGCGCGCAAGGGTGTGGAGATGTTTCGCAAGGTCAACATCCCGGTGCTGGGCGTGGTGGAGAACATGGCCGTGCACATCTGTTCGAACTGCGGGCATGCCGAGCACCTGTTCGGCGAAGGTGGCGGGGAAAAACTGGCGAGCCAGTACGGCGTCGAATTGTTGGCTTCGCTGCCGCTGTCGATGCTGATCCGCGAACAGGCCGACGGCGGCAAGCCGACGGTCATCGCCGAACCGGACAGCCAGATCGCCATGGTCTATCAGGAACTGGCCCGCCACGTGGGCGCGCGGATCGTGTTGCAAGAGGCCGCTTCACCGATGATGCCGAACATCACGGTCAGTGACGATTGATAGAGTGAAACCCTATCCACTGTGGGAGCGAGCTTGCTCGCGATAGCGGAGTGTCAGTCACATCAAGGCTGATTGACCCGACGCCATCGCGAGCAAACTCGCTCCCACAGTGGCTGTGTGCGGGCGCTTAGATCCGCAACCCGCCATCCATCTCCAGGATCCGACCGGTGTAGTAGTCGTTCTCGAAGATATACGCCGCCGAATGAGCAATCTCCTCGGGTTTGCCCATGCGCTTGAGCGGAATCCCCGAGGTCATTTTTTCCAGGGCCTCGGGCTTCATGCCCAGGGTCATTTCGGTTTCGATGAAACCCGGGGCGATGCCGGCGACACGGATGCCGTAGCGTGCCAGCTCCTTGGCCCAGGTCACAGTGGCGGCGGCCACACCGGCCTTGGCGGCCGAGTAATTGGTCTGGCCGACGTTGCCGGCGCGGGAGATCGACGAGATATTGATGATGGCGCCGCTGTTCTTCAGCTCGACCATTTTCGCGGCCACCTCACGGGTGCAAAGGAATACACCGGTGAGGTTGACGTCGATCACGGCCTGCCACTGGGCCAGGCTCATCTTGGTCATTTCGCCGTCCTTGACCTTGAGCAGCAGACCGTCACGCAGGATCCCGGCGTTGTTGATCAGGCCGTGGATCGCGCCGAAGTCCTCGGCGACCCGGGCGACCATGTCGCTGACCTGCTCCTCATTGGCAACGTTGCACAGGTACGCCCGGGCTTCGACGCCCTTGGCTGCACACGCGGCAACCGCCTGGTCGAGTTTTTCCTGGTTGAGGTCCACCAGGGCGAGTTTCGCGCCTTTGCCCGCGAGATACTCGGCCATGGAGCGGCCCAGGCCCTGGCAACCGCCGGTGATAATGATTACTTTGTCAGTGAGTTGCATGCTCATGTCCAGGTGGCGCAGCGATGGAGGGGACCTTTTGGGACGTCTCTCGATTGGCGTGTAGCCCGGTTGCACACGAGAACTGTCCTATCGGTGTATCGGAACATTACTCCAGTCGCCTGACCGTTTTCTAGACGGATTTCATTAAAGGAGTCATAAGTTGAGCGTTGAAGCTGCCAAGCATGCCCGGGAATTGCTGCTCAAGGAATACCGTGGAGTGCTCTCCACTCATTCCAAATCCATGCCCGGCTTTCCGTTCGGTTCCGTGGTGCCCTATTGCCTGGACGAACAAGGCCGGCCACTGATCCTGATCAGCCGTATCGCCCAGCACACTCACAATCTGCAGAAAGACCCCAAGTGTTCGATGCTGGTGGGCGAGCGGGGCGCCGAGGATGTGCAGGCCGTGGGGCGCCTGACCTACCTGGCCGAGGCCCGCAAACTCGAAGACAGCGCCGTCATCGAGGCTGCCGCCGAGCGTTACTACCGCTATTTCCCTGACTCGCAGAACTACCACAAGGCCCATGATTTCGATTTCTGGGTGCTCGAGCCGGTGCGCCATCGCTACATTGGCGGCTTTGGCGCCATCCACTGGATAGACCAGCTCACCCTGGCCAACCCCTTCGCCGGCAAAGCCGAAGCCAGCATGGTCGAGCACATGAATGCCGATCACGCCAAGGCCATTGCCCATTACGTGGAACTGACCGGCCTGCCGAAAAGCGAACCGGCACAACTGGCGGGCATCGACAGCGAGGGCATGCACTTGCGCATTGGCCAGGGCCTGCACTGGCTGGCGTTTCCGACGCCTTGCAACACCCCGACACAAGTGCGCGAAGCCTTGGTTTATCTGGCTCACGCCGAGCAATGGCCGAAAAATGCCGAGGTCGACGCTTGAATTCACGAAAGGGCGACGTCATTTAGGGTTTCATAGCAAGGCATTCTTGCGTTGAGGAACCATTTGATGCGCCCTTTTTTGTTGCTCTTTCTGCTGTTCCCGGTGTTGGAGCTGTTCGTATTCGTCAAGGTCAGCGGTGCGATCGGGTTTTTCCCGGCCCTGCTGCTGGTCATTCTCGGCTCGATGCTCGGCGTGTTCGTGCTGCGTATCGCCGGCCTCGCCACGGCATTGCGTGCCCGTGAAAGCCTGAACCGCGGCGAGCTGCCCGCCCAGACCATGCTCGAAGGCCTGATGCTGGCCCTGGGTGGCGGTCTGTTGATCCTGCCAGGCTTTATCAGCGACGTGTTGGGCCTGGTCATGCTGTTGCCGTTCACCCGTAGGCTGCTGGCCAATAAAATGCGCCAGCGTGCCGAAGAGCAGGCGATGCGTCAGCGCGCCTTCGCCGATGACCTGCAACCCCGTGGCGGCCCGGCTCCGCGAGAGCCTATGGGCCGCGAGCCCAATGTGATCGAAGGCGAATTCGAACACCGGGATTCCAAGTAAAACCATCAGCACGGCGCCTTCGGGCGCCGTGCTCGTTTTGGTGGCGCGGAGCAAAAAAATTTCTGTCTCCGCCCTTGTAATCCACTTGTGCGCCCTTATGTAACGGTCACCGCAAGGTTTCCGGTGGTGACACCGGGCAGACTTCCGCGGTTCGACTGACGAACCGCACCCGGCTCCGCCGGCTTTGTTAAACCCGCCGGGACTACACCGGCCGATGAAAACCAAAAATTAGGAGAGATCGACAATGAAGCTTCGTCCTCTGCATGACCGCGTCGTCATCCGTCGCAGCGAAGAAGAGAAGAAAACCGCTGGCGGTATCGTCCTGCCAGGTTCGGCTGCTGAAAAAGCCAACCACGGTGAAGTTCTCGCTGTAGGCCCAGGCAAGGCACTGGAAAACGGTGAAGTACGTGCGCTGGCCGTGAAAGTGGGTGACAAGGTTGTGTTCGGCCCTTACTCCGGCAGCAACACAGTGAAAGTCGACGGCGAAGACCTGCTGGTAATGAGCGAGAACGAAATCCTCGCTGTTCTCGAAGGCTGATTCCCCCGCCCATTTTCCCGTTACTACAAAGTATTTAAGGAATATCGATCATGGCTGCTAAAGAAGTTAAATTCGGCGATTCCGCCCGCAAGAAAATGCTCGCCGGTGTCAACGTCCTGGCTGACGCAGTAAAAGCGACCCTGGGCCCGAAAGGCCGTAACGTGATCATCGAGAAGAGCTTCGGCGCTCCGACCATCACCAAGGACGGCGTTTCCGTAGCCAAAGAAATCGAGCTGAAAGATCGCTTCGAAAACATGGGCGCGCAGCTGGTCAAAGACGTTGCCTCCCGTGCCAACGATGACGCCGGTGACGGCACCACCACCGCCACCGTACTGGCTCAGTCGATCGTCAACGAAGGCCTGAAAGCCGTCGCTGCCGGCATGAACCCGATGGACCTCAAGCGTGGTATCGACAAGGCGACCATCGCCATCGTCAAGGAACTGAAGGGTCTGGCCAAGCCTTGCGCTGACTCCAAGGCGATCGCTCAGGTCGGCACCATCTCGGCCAACTCCGACAACTCCATCGGCGACATCATTGCCGAAGCCATGGAAAAAGTCGGTAAAGAAGGCGTGATCACCGTTGAAGAAGGCTCGGGCCTGGAAAACGAACTGTCGGTTGTAGAAGGCATGCAGTTCGACCGTGGCTACCTGTCCCCGTACTTCGTCAACAAGCCGGACACCATGACCGCCGAGCTGGACAGCCCGCTGATCCTGCTGGTGGACAAGAAAATCTCGAACATCCGCGAAATGCTGCCAGTGCTGGAAGCCGTTGCCAAAGCCGGCCGCCCACTGCTGATCGTGGCTGAAGACGTTGAAGGCGAAGCCCTGGCGACCCTGGTTGTGAACAACATGCGCGGTATCGTCAAAGTCGCTGCCGTCAAGGCACCAGGCTTCGGTGATCGTCGCAAGGCCATGCTGCAGGACATCGCCGTACTGACCGGCGGTACCGTTATCTCCGAAGAGATCGGCCTGAGCCTGGAAAGCACCACCCTGGAGCACCTGGGTAACGCCAAGCGCGTGATCCTGTCCAAGGAAAACACCACCGTGATCGACGGTGCCGGCGTTGAGGCTGACATCCAGGCTCGCGTTACCCAGATCCGCGCACAAGTGGCCGAGACCTCGTCCGACTACGACCGTGAAAAACTGCAAGAGCGTCTGGCCAAGTTGTCCGGCGGCGTCGCAGTGATCAAGGTTGGCGCGGGTTCCGAAGTTGAAATGAAAGAGAAGAAAGCCCGCGTTGAAGACGCCCTGCACGCTACCCGCGCAGCCGTCGAAGAAGGCGTGGTACCTGGCGGTGGCGTGGCTCTGGTTCGTGCCCTGCAAGCCATCAGCGAACTCAAAGGCGACAACGATGACCAGAACGTCGGCATCCAGTTGCTGCGTCGCGCTGTAGAAGCTCCGCTGCGCCAGATCGTTGCCAACTCCGGCGACGAGCCAAGCGTTGTGGTCGACAAGGTCAAGCAGGGTTCGGGTAACTACGGTTACAACGCTGCCACCGGCGAATACGGCGACATGATCGAAATGGGTATCCTGGACCCGGCCAAAGTGACTCGTTCGGCTCTGCAAGCGGCTTCGTCGATTGCCAGCCTGATGATCACCACCGAGGCGATGATCGCTGAAATCAAGGAAGACGCTCCAGCTGGCGGCGGTATGCCAGACATGGGCGGCATGGGTGGCATGGGCGGCATGATGTAAGCCAGCCTTACCCCTGTAGCGAAAAACCCCGCCTGCGAAAGCAAGCGGGGTTTTTTATTGCCTTGGATTCATGACGCGGTGCCAATCCCCTGTGGGAGCGAGCTTGCTCGCGATTACGGTGTGTCAGCTCATATATCCGGCACTGACCCACCGCTATCGCGAGCAAGCTCGCTCCCACATTGGGATGTGGTTCAGTTCAGGCATTGGCGGGACTGGTTACAGCTACGTGATCAGCCGTGGCGGCCGGTCGGTACAGGATGTAGTAGTAACACCCCAGGCAAATCAGCCAACAGAACACCGCCGTCCACACGTTATGGGAAAAGAAATGCGCCCCTTGCATCATCCGCCCCAGGGAGAACACCGTTCCCAACGTGAAGGCGAATATCAGAGCCTGGCGGGCCAGGCGTGGACGGCGGTCGCGTAGCACAAAAAACAGCGCAAACAACGTGAACCCAGTGGCGGCGTGACCGCCGGGCCAGCATCGACCGGGTTTGTCCGTGGCCGGCCGTGGGCTGAGCAGTTCGCTATAGGTTTCCTTGCCACCGAATTCCTTCAGGCTCCAGGGGCATTGCACTGCTGTCACCGCTTTCATCGGCGTGACGAAGGACGTCGCCAGTGCCAGGGACAGCACCAGGCAACCGAGCTCGCGCTTGAGCGGTTTGAGCCGGGCGATGAAGAACGAGCTGATGAATCCCAGGACCGCCAGCATGGAAAATACGATCACCACCTCTTTGGCCCGGTCGTGCAGGATGTCCTCCAGGAAAAAGCTGTGTCGACCGATAAATCCACCCGCCATCGGGTCGTAAAACAGCTTCGCCAGGTCCATGTCCAACGTGGTCAGTTCCAGTAACACCAGAATCGCTGCGACAAAGGCAGGCAGGCCGAGGGCAATCCAGAAATTCAGGGGCCTGGAAGCGGGGCGGATGGCGGTGGAAACCATGGCAGTACCTTTGGTGGTGGGGGCGTAAGCAGCGCGATGCGCAGTCTGGTCTGTGTTGCGTCGGGACGGTGTGAATGTTGGGTGAAAAACTCGTCAATGCCTTGCAGTCTGGCTGTGGGTCCAGGCTGCCACAGCCGATACAATCCTAGCCGTCAGCCAAACTTGGCCGTAAGCTGCGCGGGCCAAGATGGCCGTTAATTGCGTACGCTGAGGTGCCCATGCGAATTCTATTGGTCGAAGACAACCGCGATATCCTGGCCAATCTGGCCGATTACCTGGGGCTCAAGGGCTATACCGTCGATTGTGCCCAGGACGGTTTGTCGGGGTTGCACCTGGCCGCGACCGAACACTACGACCTGATCGTGCTCGACATCATGCTGCCGGGCATCGACGGCTACACCTTGTGCAAGCGCCTGCGCGAAGACGCCCGGCGCGATACGCCGGTGATCATGCTCACCGCCCGGGATCAGTTGGACGATCGTTTGCAGGGCTTCAAGTCCGGCGCCGATGACTACCTGATCAAGCCGTTTGCCTTGTCGGAACTGGCGGCGCGGATCGAAGCCGTCATGCGTCGATCCCAGGGCGGTGGCCGCCGTGCCTTGCAGGTCGGCGACCTGAGCTATGACCTCGATACCCTTGAAGTGACGCGCGAAGGAAAGCTGCTCAAGCTCAACCCCGTAGGCCTCAAGCTGCTGGCGGTACTGATGCAGAAAAGCCCCCACGTGCTGCGCCGCGAAATCCTCGAAGAAGCCTTGTGGGGCGATGACTGCCCGGACAGCGACAGCCTGCGCAGCCACGTCCATCAACTGCGCCAGGTGATCGACAAACCGTTCGACAAACCGTTGTTGCACACCGTACATGGCGTCGGCTATCGCTTGGCCGAGGGCCGCGATGGAGTTTAAGCAGAGCCTCGCCCAACGGATCATCATCGCCTTTGCGCTGATGAGCGCACTGGTGGCAGGCGCTTTCGCCATGGGCATCGTGGCGACGGTCCACCTGGTGGAAGAGAAGCTGATTTCCGCCGGGCTTGGCGGTGATTTGCAACGCCTGCTGTTGATGGACAGTGTCTCGGACTGGAACCATCGGCCGGAACCCGACCAGTTGTTTTATTTCAGCGGCGGCCCGGGGGACTTCGAGTTGCCCAAGGATCTGCGCCATCTGGAGCGCGGTTTCCACGAGGTGTTTCGCGAGCAGTTGTCCTATCACGCCATGGTAGAGATCGTTGATGGGCGGCACTACGTGTTGCTGCAGGACCAGAGCGATTTCGAAGAGCGCGAACGGGTGCTGTTCGCCGTGGTGCTGGTGGGTTTCGTGCTCAGCCTGGCACTGGCGGTATTTCTGGGCTGGGTCTTGGCACGCCGGGTAATGGCGCCCGTGGTTCGCCTGGCCCGGCAAGTGCGTCATCGCGACCAGCTGCTGGGACTCGCGCCGCCGCTGGCCCCGGATTATGCCGCCGATGAGGTGGGTGAACTGGCGGTGGCGTTCGATGCCACATTGGGGCGTTTACGCCAGGCCTTGACCCGCGAGCGGTTGTTTACCAGCGACGTGAGCCACGAGTTGCGCACACCGTTGATGGTCCTGGCGACCTCTTGTGAGTTGCTGTTGGAAAACCCGGCGCTGGACCCGCGCGGTCGTACCCAGGTCGAGCGCATCAATCGGGCCAGTGAAGAGATGCGCGAGCTGGTGCAGACCTTCCTGATGCTCGCCAGGGCCGAGCGTGAAGACAACGGCATGTCGCCTCGACTGACCTTGGGGCAGGTGGCCGAGAACCTCCTTGGCGTGTGGCGTGCCCCCATCGAATCCAAAGGTCTGACGCTGATCTTCGAACCTGGGCAACCCGTCGACACCCTGTATAACGCCACGTTCCTGACGGCCGTGATGGGCAATCTATTGCGTAACGCCCTGCACTACACTGACCAGGGTTTTATCCGCCTGTCGCTGACCACCACCGGATTCGTGGTCGAGGACAGCGGCGTGGGGATTCCAGAGGAGAAGCGCGAGGCGATGTTCGAGCCGTTCGTGCGCGGAAACGAAAAACGCGGTGAGGGATTGGGATTGGGCTTGTCTCTGGTGCAGCGCATCTGCGAGAACCAGGCTTGGACAGTCAGCCTCAGTACGATGGAGCCCAATGGTTGCCACTTCGAGGTGGAATTGAATCCAGAGGGCTAAACCTCCATGCCGAAAAGTCTTGTAAACATTGGAGCGTTTACCTGACTTTATTTTCACAAAGGCATGACATTCCGATCCATAAGGTGGGGCCGATCAGTCATCGAGACCCGCCTAATGTCCAAACCCATCAAGCTGGAATTTTCTGAAAAATACGACGAGCAGCACGCCAGGGAATATTTTCATAAGCACCGCCGTGGCTTGAGTCGTCGTCTTTCCAATCAGCGAGATCAACAACTGGCCCGGCGTGCATTGGCCCTCGTCGCAGACCCCGGCCTGGTCCTGGACCTGCCCTGCGGTGCCGGGCGCTTCTGGTCTTTGTTAGCCGAAAAGCCGAATCGAGTCATCATCGGCGCGGACAATTCCGAGGCCATGCTCAAGACCGCAATGGAGGCTCAACCGACCGATGTGGTGAAACGGGTACAACCCTTGCACACTTCTGCGTTCGACATCGCGTTGCCTGATAACGCCGTCGATAGCATTTTTTGCATGCGTCTGTTGCACCACATCGGTGAACCCGCGCACCGACTGGCGATTCTGAAGGAATTCGAGCGTGTCAGCCGCGACAGCGTGATCGTTTCATTGTGGGTTGATGGCAATTTCAAGGCCTGGAAACGCAAGCGTCTGGAGCGCACTCGTGCGCAGAAAGACTACCAGAATCGATTTGTGTTACCGACAGATACAGTAGAAGAAGAGTTTCGGCAGTCTGGGTTTCGCATTCAGGAACGGCTGGATTTCCTACCGCTCTATGCCATGTGGCGAGTTTATGTATTGCGCAAGAGGTAAGGGCATGGGTGTACAGGCAGCAGAACCATCAATGTTTCTTCTCGACGACTTTGAACATTTCTGGAGTCAGCAGGGTGATTGGGTGGAAGAACCTAATGTACGTCGCGGTGGTGAAAGCGGCGTGCAGCGGATCAAGAGCAAGGATGGCAAGCTGCTTTATGCCAAGCGTCAGACCGGACATATTTATCGCAGCTGGCTGCACCCATTTGGTAGACCGACCGTGCTGCGCGAGCAAGACGCACTCCTGGCGTTGACCCGACTGGATGTTCGCGTCCCCCAGCTCATTTTCTGTGGCGCCCAATGGGACCCGGTTCACCAGTGGCGTGCGCTGCTGGTAACCGAGGCGCTGGAAGGTTTTGAAGAGATCGAGCACTGGTATGCCGGGGGTGGCCGCGAGCGCCATGGCGAAGCCGTGCATGATCAAATCCTCCTGGCACTGGCTGAAAACCTGGCTCGCATGCACAAGGGCCGTTGGCAACATGGCTGTATCTACATCAAGCATGTCTTTGTGCGCGTGAGCGGGGAGGGCGAGGCGGCCGAGGCCGAAGTGGCTTTGCTCGATTTTGAAAAGTGTCGCCAGCGTCTGACCGCCCAACGTGCGGCATCCCATGACCTGAAGCAGCTGCGGCGCCACTCGTCGTTCAGCGAGGCTGACTGGAAAAAACTGGTCTATTTTTACGAGGCGGCGTTTGGCAGCGCTATCAAAGGTTTATAGCGATGAAACTAGAAATTGCTAGAGGTTTGTTTTTAGTCGGAGCCCTGGCAGTTGCGTCGATGGCGTTGGCTGTCTGGGAACAGCCTCGTTCGCAGATCCTCAGTGCGTCCAGTGCGGGTGCGTATTGTCCGCTGCCGCGTGTGGCAAAGACGAGTGAGGCGATCCGACCGGACGATGATCTGTTGCTGTTCATGTTCAGCCTGTCCCAAGGAATGAGGCCGCAGAGTTGAACATCACGAAGCCCAAAAGGCCTCGCTTGTGCGAGGCCTTTTTTTTCCTGCCGCAATCTCCAGTCGAGCACTGAAACCTGTGGCGAGGGAGCTTGCTCCCGCTGGACCGCGAAGCGGTCCCAATCGATTGCTCAGGTAGCCTTGGTGCATTGACGACTGCTTCGCAGCCGAGCGGGAGCAAGCTCCCTCGCCACAAAAAACCTCCTGTTCCCTTCTGGCCGCCTTCAGGGTTTATCGGGCTTGGCCAGCAGCGTGTAGACGCAAGGCAACACGAACAGCGTGAACAAGGTGCCAATCGACATCCCGGTGGCGATCACCGTGCCAATGTCGAAGCGGCTCACCGCCCCGGCGCCTGTGGCGAAGATGAGCGGCACCATGCCGAACACCATCGCAGCGGTGGTCATCAGCACCGGCCGCAGACGAATCGACGCGGCTTGTTCCACGGCTTCCCGCGGTGTCAGGTTCTGTTCCCTGCGCAGCTGGTTGGCGAATTCGACAATCAGAATCCCATGCTTGCTGATCAGGCCAATCAACGTCACCAGCCCCACCTGGGTATAGATGTTCATGCTCGACCAGCCGAGGAACAACGGAATCAAGGCGCCGCAAATCGACAACGGCACGGTCACCAGGATCACCAGCGGGTCCCGGAAACTCTCGAACTGCGCGGCCAGCACCAGGAAGATAATCGCCAGGGCCAGGGCAAAGGTCACCCACAACGCGCTGCCTTCCTGTACGAATTGGCGTGAAGCCCCGGCGTAATCGAAGGCGAACCCCGCCGGGGCTTCCTCCCGGGCGATCTGGCGGACGGTCTCGATCGCCTCGCCCATGCTTACGACGGGAAAGCCCGAAATGGTCACCGCATTGAGCTGCTGGAACTGGTTCAGCTGTCGCGGTCGCGCCCGGTCGCTGACCTTGATCAGGGTCGACAGCGGGAGTGATTCACCCTTGGCATTTTTCACGTAGTAGTTGTTCAACCAGTCCGGGTTGTCCCGGAAGGGGCGTTCGACCTGGGCAATGACCTTATAGCTGCGCCCCTCGAGGGTGAAGCGGTTGATCTCGGCTTCACCCAGCAGTGTCGCCAGGGTACCGCCCAGATCCTGCATCGAGACGCCCATCTGGGCGGCCTTGGCGCGATCGATATCCACCACGACTTCGGGTTTGTCGAACGCCAGGTCAATGTCCATGAAGGCGAACTTGCCGGATTCCAATGCGCGCTTTTTGACACGCTCGGCAATCTCCAGCAGCGTCGCATAATCCTTCGGCGAGTTGATGACGAACGCAAATGGCAAGCCTTCGCCAGTGCCCGGCAGTGAGGGCAGGTTGAAACCGAAGATCTGCAAACCAGGCACGCTTTCGAGCTTGGCCTGGACCTCTGGCAGGATTTCCATCTGGGTGCGGCTGCGTTCGTTCCAGGGCTTGAGCAGGAAGCCGCCGATGCCCGACTGTACGCCGTTGTAGCCGTTGATCTGGAACGAGGAGTAGTACTCCGGGAACTCCTTGAAGATGGTAATGAAGTGATCGGTGTAGGTGTTCAGGTAGTCGAGGTTGGTTGGCTGCGGGGCGTTGGCCATCATGAAGATGATGCCCTGGTCCTCGTCGGGGGCCAGTTCGGACTTGGTGAACATGATCAGCACCGGGATCAGCAGCAGTACGATCACGGCGAACACCAGTACCACCGGCCGGGTGTTGAGCGTGCCGTGAAGCATGCGCTGGTAACGGCTCTTCAGACGCTCGAAAACCATGTCCAGCCGATGGGCCAGCCCCGAGGGGTTCTCATCGTGGCGCAGGAGCATGGCGCACATCATCGGTGACAAGGTCAGGGCGACGATGCCGGAGATCACCACCGCCCCGGCCAGGGTCAATGCGAACTCCTTGAACAAAGCGCCCGTCAGGCCCTGGAGCAGGCCGATCGGCGCGTACACCGCCGCCAGGGTGATGGTCATCGAGACCACCGGCATGGCGATTTCCCGGGCACCTTCTATCGCGGCGTCGAATGGTGTCTTGCCTTCCTCGATATGCCGGTGAATGTTCTCCACCACCACGATGGCGTCGTCCACTACCAGGCCGATGGCGAGCACCATGGCCAGCAGGGTCAGGAGGTTCATCGAGTAGCCCATCAACTGCATGAAGAACATCACGCCGATCATCGACAGCGGGATGGTCACCACCGGGATGACCACCGAACGCAGGGCGCCGAGGAACAGGAACACGACGACGATGACGATCAGCACCGCCTCGAACAGGGTTTTCACCACTTCGTCGATCGAGGCCTGGATGAACAGGGTGGCATCGTAGGCAATCTCGGCCTTGAGGTTGGCCGGGAGCTGGGCCTCCATGTCCGGCATGATCTTGCGTACTTCCTTGATCACATCCAGCGGGTTCGCACCGGGTGTGGCCTTGATCCCTATGTACACCGAGGGTGTGCCACCAAAGGAACTGATGGTGTCGTAGTTCTCGGCGCCCATTTCCACGCGGGCGACGTCTCGCAGCAACACCCGGCTATCACCGTCGGTCTTGAGCGGGATCGCGGCGAAGGCCTCGGCGGACTTGAGTTCGGTGTTGGCGTTGATGCTGGTGACGATGTATTCGCCTTTCACTTCACCGGCGGCGGAGAGGAAGTTGTGCTGGCGCACGGCATTGGTTACGTCGGCGGCAGTCAGGCCGAAGCCGGCGAGCTTGACCGGGTCCAGCCACAGGCGCATGGCGAAGACCTGGTTGCCGAGGATCTCCGCCTCGGCCATGCCGGGCAATGTCGCCAGCTTGGGCTGGATCACCCGTGACAGGTAGTCGGTGATCTGCGGGTTGTTCAGTTCCTTGCTGAAGAAGCTGATGTACATCAGTGCCGAGGCATCGGCGGCCTCGCGGCTGAGGACCGGGTCCTCGGCATCCTGGGGCAACTGGTTCTTGACCTCGTTGGCCTTGGCCAGCAGTTCGGTAAAGAGCCGGTCGCTGTTGGAGCCGATGCGGGCATAGACCGAAATCACCGAGAAGTTCTGGCGACTGACCGAGGTCATGTAGTCGATGCCCTCGGCACTGGCCAGGCTCTGTTGCATCGGTTGGGTGATGTAGCCCTGGATGGTCTCGGCGTTGGCCCCGGGGTAGGCGGTGGTCACCGTGATCAGGGCGTTTTCCATTTGTGGATACTGACGCAGGGGCAGCTTGCTCCAGGCCTGGAAACCCAGGAGCACGATCAACAGGCTGACCACGGTGGCGAGCACCGGACGGCGGATGAACGGATCGGTAAAAGCCATGGGGGTTCCTTGATCAGTCCGCGCGCGGCGGGCTGTTCTGTTCGGTCAGGGTCTTGTCGTCGCTGATGGCGATGGGCGTACCGTTATCGAGCTTGATCTGGCCGGCGATCACGACTTGGTCGCCGCTCTGCACACCTTTGGTAACCAGCACCTGCCCGTCGCGTCGCTCGCCGGTTTCAACGAAACGCCGTTCAGCGATCAGGACCGGCTGGCCCTTGTCGTCTTTCTCGACTGTGCCGTCGGCGGCTTTCTTTTGCGCCACCACGTACATGGAGTTGCCGTAGAGGGTGTAGGTCACGGCGCTTTCCGGCACGACGATTCCGGCGGCCACGTCCGGCAGGATCACCTGCAGGTTGGCGAACATGCCGGGCAGCAGCTTGCCGTCGGGGTTGCCCAGGGTGGCGCGCACCAGGACGTTGCGGGTGCTGTCCTCGACCTTGGGGTTGATCGCGCTGATGGTGCCGACGAAGGTCTGCCCGGGATAGGCCGAGACGCTGACGTTGACCGGTTGGGCGACCGCGAGCCGGGGCACGCTTTGCTCTGGCACGTAGAAGTCCACGTACAGGCTGCTGAGGTCTTGCAGGGTGGCGATCACCGTGCCGCTGGCCAGGTAGTCGCCGACGTCCACCTGGCGAATGCCGATGGTGCCGCTGAATGGCGCCAGAATCTGTTTTTTGGCCAGCGAAGCCTTGAGCTGGTTGACCGTGGCCTGGTTCTTCTTCAGTTGTGCCGAGAGCCGGTCGAATTCGCCCTTGGAGATCGCCTGGCTGCCCACCAGCTGTCGGCCGCGACCGAAATCCAGTTGCGCCAGGCCAAGGTCGGCCTCGGCGGTTTCCAGCAGGGCGCTTTCGACTTCACTATCCAGTTGCAGCAGCGGCTGGCCCGCCTTGACCTTCTGCCCGGACTGGAACTGCACCTTCTGCACGGTCCCGGCGATTTCCAGGCTCAGGTCCACGCCTTGCAGGGCCTTGAGGCTACCGACGGTGGGCAGGCGTGCCTGCCAGGGCTGCTCGATGGCCTTGGCCACGGCCACGCTGACGGGTGGTTTCGGTGCAGAAAACATCTGGATCTGCTGGTAGATGGAGAAGGCCTTGTAGCCGGCGAGCAACAGCACCACCAGCAGGACAACACCCAACATGATCAGCATGCGGCGTCGCAGCATGTTCCACTTCCTTGGAAAAGAGCTGAGAGAAAATACAGATAGGCGGGCACATTACCCTGAGTGTGCGGGCTATTCCAGATGCTGGCGGGCTGGAGGTGCGTGGGATTTTTCCGAAAAATCAGGGAGCTCGGCGCCGATGGGCTTCGCTCCCTGGCTCAGGCCAGATGCAAATGGTTGTCCCAGAGCCCTGCCGGCAGATCCAGCGGCTTTGCAACCAGTTGTGTCTGCCGGCAATCGTAATAACGGCAACGCCCTTGTCCCGACGTCACGACGAAACCGTCGGCCACCGCACCCACACCGGCACAGTCCGGTAAAGGTGCATCCAGGCGCACTTCACCGCTGTCCAGGTCCCAGATGAAAAAGCGGTTGCCACGGGGAGCGGTCAGGGCCACCAGGCGCAGGTCGCTGTGCACGGCGACGCTGGCGGTGTAGTGCCCCATGGCCTGCAATTGTTCCTCAGGCAGGGGAAACGCCTGGAACGGCTGGCCCGGCCGCTTGATCGCTAGCAGTTCCGACGACTCGTGGGCTGCGCCCATGAACTGCTGGCCGGAGACGATGGTGCCGTCACTGGCGATGCCGAGGTGGCGCACGCTGTTCATCGATTGGGCGAGGGTTTCCTTGCTCAGCAGGGTGCCATCGCGTTGCATCAGCACCAGGCTCGGCTCCATGGCGTCGAGGTTCATTTCGACCCGGCTTTCGGCCTCGGTGCGAATGCCGCCATTGGCCACCACCAGGGTTTCGCCATCAGGCATCCATGAGACCTGGTGCGGACCGATGCCATGGGTGGATATCTCGCCGCTGTGCACCAGCCGCTCGCCTTCGAAACGGTAAACGCCCAACAGGCCGCGTCCCGGGTCGGTGGTGTCGTTCTCGGTGGTGTACAGCCATTCGCCGCTGTTATGGATGACCGCGTGGCCGTAGAAATGCCGGTTCGGCAACGAGGCGATGGTTTGCAGCAGCGCCCCGTCGCGCAGGTCGATCAAGTAGCTTTCGGTGCCTGGACGACGGGCGACGAACAGCGCAATCGGCTGTGTCGGATGATTGATGATGTCATGGCAGCGTTGGCCGACCTGGGTGGCGAACACCCGGGTGCCGTCCAGTCGATAGCCGACGGCATAGTGCTTGCCGTCGCCATCGTCCCGTGCCGAAAGCAAGAGTGGGTGCTTGTCCTTTTGCTTGAACAGCGTCCAGCCGCCCAGGGTGACGGCGCCGAGCAGCAAGCTGCCCAGTGCCAGGACCTGACGTCGAAACATGATCAGTCACCGTCGTTGGCATTGAAGCCCAGTTGAATGCCCAGCGCCTTGGCCAGTTCGCCTTCGTGCAGGCGATGGACGACGTTGAGGCTGTCATACAAATCGTTGAGTTGCTGGCGCCCGGCATCGTCGTTGAGCATTTCGGTCAACGAGCGCTGGCTGCTGGCGAACAACTTCAAGGAGGCATCGTAGGCGGCGTCGATCTTGTCCGCCAACGGTTTCTGGTCGCTGGGCAGCAGGCCGCGCAGACCCTTGTTGTCCACGCCGGCCCAGACGGTCCTGGCCGCGCTCAGGCTGGCCTCCAGGCCTTGCAGCGACGACTGGCTGCGCCAGGCATCGGCCTGGAACGGTTGCGGCACACCCTTGCTCTGGCGGCCCATCGGCGTGCCGAGTTTTTTCTTCAGGGTGTCGAGGGCGGTGACCTGGACCCGCAGCAGGTCAGCGATGGCTTCGTGGGAATCGGCGTAGCGCTGGTTGGGGAATTTGCTCATCTGGGCGAGCATGCCGTCGTTGGTGTTCCAGCGCGACAGGATCTCTTCGGCCAGTTGTTTCTGGCGTTCGCCAATGGCGGTGAGCAGCGGGCAATACTTGGCTTTTTGCGCACTGTCGGCCATGTCGATCTTGGCGTCGAACAGCAGGTATTCATAGGCCGAGAGGCCCTGGACCACGACGCTGGACTTGGCCAGGCCGGCGGCGTCGATCTGTGGCTCGCTGTTGACCAATTGCTCGACCTGACGGCCCACCAGGTTTTTCTTGTCCGGCCAGAACTGCACCTGCCAGGCGCGGTTGCCCTCGGCCAGCGGACCGATCAACAGCGGTTGCAATTCGGCCCAGGCTTTTTGTGCCTTGAGGAAATCGGCGCGGGCGGTTTCCAGGTTTTCCTTGCCTTGGCAGAAAGCCAGGGCGCTGGTCGCCAGTTGCCGGTCGGCGTCGACCCAGCGGCTATAGGTCGGCAGGATCACTTGCTTGGCGATGGCGGCCGAGGTTACGGCTTGTGGATCCTGGGGCGAGCAGGCACCGAGGGCGATGGCGGCGAGGCTGGTGAACAACAGCTTGGGACGGAACATGTTGTGCTCCCACTTCTGGAAAAGGCATTTAAAGGGAATTCAGGAAGGCCAGCAACGCAGTGCGCTGCTCGGCATTGAACGCTAAAACCTGACGCTGCGCCGCTTGTGCTTCGCCGCCATGCCACAGCACGGCTTCGAGCAGGTTGCGGGCCCGGCCGTCATGCAGGAACTGGGTGTGGCCGTTGACGGTTTCGGTCAGGCCGATGCCCCACAGCGGCGGGGTTCGCCAGTCACGGCCGCTGGCCTTGAATTCGCTGCGGTTGTCCGCCAGGCCTTCGCCCATGTCGTGCAACAGCAGGTCGGTGTAAGGGCGAATGAGCTGGTTCGCCAACTCCGGTTCGGCGGCGTTGGCGGAGGTGGTGTATTTCGGGGTGTGGCAGGACTGGCAACCGGCCTGGAAGAACAGATTCTTGCCCGCCAGCACCTGGGGTGAATTCACCTCGCGCCGGGCCGGTACGGCGAGGTTGCGGCTATAGAACAGCACCAGTCGCAGGATGTTGTCGCTGACTTCCGGTTCGCCATCGGGGCCGTTGCCGCTGGGCGCACGCTTGCAGTCGGCCTGGGTCTGGGTGCAGTCGTCGAAGGGTCGCAGGCTTGTCGTCAGGCCCATGTCGCCGGAGAACGCGTGGACGTTCTGCTGGTTGAGGTTGGGCTGTCCGGCCTTCCAGCCGAACCTTCCCAGGACGGTTTTTTGCTGGGCATCGTCCCAGACCTCGTTGGGACGCCCGGCGATGCCGTTTTTCTCCCGGGCCTGGGCTTCGGCGTTTGCGAGGATGGCTTCGTCGGGGATCGCCTCGAGCAGTCCCAGGCCGATCATCGGCGGGGCGACGCGGGCGGAAAAACGCGTGTCCGGGTGCATCGGTCCATAGGCCAGTTGGGTAATCTGCAGGTCCGGCTTGCGCAGTTCCACCACGGTGCCGTCCTTGAAACGCATCGGGACCGGCGTGTAATCGACCCGCACCTTGCCTTCGGGGGCGACGCCGGGCACGGACATGTCCTGTAATTGCCCGCCGTAAACCGGTTCCGGCACGACGCCCAATTGTTCGATGACCTTGGCGTAGGGTGGTGCGTCGGGGATCGACAGGCGTACCAGCATCGATACCGCGGTGGTCGCGTCCGGCGCAGGTGGGTGGCCGCGGCCGTCCTTGATGTGGCAGTTCTGGCAGGCGTTGGTGTTGAACAAGGGCCCGAGGCCGTCGCGAGCGGTGGTGGTCGAGGGGGCGATCACCCAGGGGCTGCGGAAGAAACTGTTGCCGACGCTGAAATCCACGCGCCGTGAGGGCGGCAGGTTGGCCGAGGGCAGGGAAAAGGCGTTCTGGTCCGTCTTGCGTACTGTCGCGGCGCCACCGGAACGGGCTTCACCCGGTTCGGCCTGGGTAAAGCGCGGGGCATCATCGCAGGCGCTCAGGCCCAGGGCCATGAACAACGCACATAAACGAAGAGGCAACGACGGCATCGGGCGTCCTGGGAGATGAGTGAAAACGAGGGCGCAAAGTCTAACAGGGCGGGGCTGTTTGAATAAGAGGAATTATCGTTTGGTTGAGGGGGTCGCGCTTGCCTGGCGGCAACACTGCTCACTCAGGCTTGCTCGATTCCCTGTGGCGAGGGAGCTTGCTCCCGCTCGGTTGCGCAGCAACCGCAAAATCTTGGGGCCGCTTCGCAGCCCAGCGGGAGCAAGCTCCCTCGCCACAGGGTGCAGCGTTGCCCTGGAGTCAACAGATCAACTGTTCATTTGCAGGTTACGGCTGGACAACAGCCCCCGGCACCAACGGCAACTCCAGCGTCGCGATGAACCCGCCGCCAGGATGATTGCCCAGCACCAGCGTGCCGCCGTGGCGTTCGGCGGCACGGCGCGCGATGGCCAGGCCCAGGCCATGGCCGGCGGCGGTCTGGCCGGGCGCGCGATAGAACGGCTCGCCCAATTGTCCCAGGTGTTCGGCATCCACGCCTGGCCCGTGGTCGCGCACGCTGATCAGGATCCGTTCACCCTGGCGCATCGCGTGCATCTCGATCGATTGCCCGGCCGGATTGAAGCGCTGGGCGTTGCGCAGCAGGTTGTCCACTGCTCGCTCGATCATGGTCGGCCAGCCCTTGAGGGTCAGGTCCGCCTCGGTTTCGAGCTGCACGGTTTGTTCCGGTGAGGCCAGTTGCGCATCTTTTTGCAGGGTGACCAGCAAACCGTTGAGTTCCACCTCTTCGGCGCTGGCGTTGTCGGCATCGACCCGGGCCAACACCAGGATTTCACTGATCAACGCTTCCAGGCGATCGCATTCGCGGGTCAGGCGTGGCCAGAGCCTTTCACGCTCCTCGGGGCTGGCCCGTTCAGCCAAGGCCAAGGCAATGCGCAGCCGGGCCAGGGGCGAGCGCAGTTCGTGGGACACGTCGCGCAGCAGTTGTCGCTGGCTGGTGATCAAGCTTTGCAGGCGTGCGCCCATGCGGTTGAAGTCAGTGGCCAGTACGCCGAACTCATCCCGCCGGTTGGCCAGCTTGGCGAGGCTGTTCTGCTGATAGGCGGCCTGGCCCAAGTCATGCACCGCACCACGCAGGCGGCTCAGCGGGCGAGTGATGGAAAGCGTCACCAACAGGCTGAACAAGGTCAGCACCACCAGCGCGATCCCCAGCGCACTGAGGGGCCAGAGCAGGCTGTCGCGGTGCCAGGCGTCCAGTTCGGGATGGGGGATGCGGTAGATGAACAGATACGTGTCGCCGGTTTTGGCGCTGGTGAATTCGTCGGTCAGTCGCCGCCAGGGCAGGCGTCGCTCGTTGTTGTTCTGCCGAGCCTCGAAGGCCGCGGCGCGATGTGGGAAGGTGCCGCGCACCACCGGGTCGCCGCTTTCATTGAACACTTGGACGTCGATGTGATATTGACGCTTGCGCTGTTGCAGGATGTCCTGCGCGGCGTCCTCGCCCTGGCTTTCGTAGGTTTGTGTCCACTCTTCGGGCAGGGTGTTGAGACCCGGATGGCGGCTGAGGATCCAGGCGTCCTGATTGAGCATGTGGCCCATCAGGAGCGAAAGCCCTGCAACCAGAGCGATGGCCAGCCAGAAACTGGCCAGGATGCGCCAGAACAATGAACGCACGGTAAATCCTCGAAAACAAAGAAAGCCCAACGGCGACTTGCCGTTGGGCTGGGGGCTTCAGTGCATTATTGCGCTTTTTGCGGCTGTTGCGCTTTCCAGGCCTTGAACTCAGCCCACTCGGCGCGACGCTCGGCCTGTTTCTTCTGGATCGCGTCGAACTCTTTCTGCTGCTCAGGCTTCAACAGCCCGCGGATCTGGGCATCGATCTTCTGATGCCGGGCGTCCATTTCGTCTTGCATGGCTTTCTGGTCGGCTGGCGACAGCTTGGCCAGGTACTTGTCTACCAGTTCGCGTTGTTCGTGGCGCTGTTCGCCCATGATCCGGCGAATCTGCTGGCGCTGTTCGCGGCTCAGGTCCAGATCGCTGAAGGGACCTTTGTCATGTATCATGCCGCCGTGGCGCGGGCCATCCATCGGACCCATCGGGCCGGCGTCTCCAGGCATGGCCATGGCGACGGTCGGCAGGGCAGCAGCGAACATCAGAGCGATAAGGGTCTTGCGCATGGTGTGTCTCCTTGTCTCATTCCCGGTCAGTTCCGGATGAGTGCAGATTACGGAGATCAAGGTCAGCGGCGGTCAGGGGTGGGTAAAGCTTGGGTAAAGAGGTTTTGGTGGCGGGCTTACAAAACCGTCGAAGCAAAAGATGTGGCAGGCAGATAATCTGTGGCGAGGGGATTTATCCCCGTTGGGCCGCGCAGCGGCCCCCCCTTGGTGTTATTTGATACACCAATGGGCAGACTGACTTGGGGGCGCTTCGCACCCCAACGGGGATAAATCCCCTCGCCACAAAGGGATCATGTCCCCCAGTCCAAGCAAGGCATCGGTGCAGTGCTTAGAGGCTGTAGTAGTAACCACGGCTACGCAGCGCCACGATGCGCGGGCGGCCGTCGGGGTGGGGGCCGATCTTCTTGCGCAGGTTGCTCACGTGCATATCGAGGCTGCGGTCGTACAGGGTCAGCTTGCGGCCCAGGGCGATCTGCGCCAGTTCCTGCTTGTCCAGCGGCTCGCCTGGCTGCTTGAGCAACGCTTCGAGCAGGCGGCTTTCGGAAATGGTGAGGGCCTGTTCCTGTTCATCGATGCTGACCACGCCACGCACCGGGCTGAAAGTCAGGTCACCCAGTTCGATCTGGGTGGACACGGCCGTCGGGTGGCTGCGCCGTAGCACGGCGCGCAGGCGGGCGGTCAGTTCGCGTGGGTCGCAGGGCTTGGCCAGGTAATCATCGGCGCCCAGTTCCAGGCCGAGGATACGGTCCAGCGGTTCACCCCGGGCCGACAGCATCAGCACCGGCAGCTCCGGGTGATCGCTGCGCAATTGCTTGAGCAGTTCCAGGCCACTGCCGTCGGGCAGCATCACGTCCAGTACCACGGCTGCCGGGGCGGTTTCGGCCAGGGCCTTGCGGGCACTTTGGCCATCGTGACAGGCCCGGACCTGAAAACCTTCCTGGCTCAACCAGCTAACGAGGAGCTCGCACAGCTCCTGGTCATCGTCTATCAGTAACAGCTCGCTCATGACTCACTCAATTTAGCCATTGCCGACGTTGTCTACGTCCACCGCTGGCAAAGATACCGCACAGCAGGGCCAATAGCGCTACCCCGGCACCGATGACAAACCATTGCTGTTGATCGGTCAACAGGCGTGGCAGGGGGCTGGCCTGGGCTTCCTTGAGTTGCAGCTTCAGGCGCTGGTTCTCCTGGCGCAACCGGGCCAGCAATGCGCTCTCGCGTTCGCTGTCGGCGCTTTGCAATTGCTTGCTCAATTCTTCGCGCTGGCGTTCGCTGTCTTTCAAGCGTTGCTGCAGTTCGGCGATCTGGCTGCCGGCACTCAGGGACAAAGGCGTCGAATGACTGCCCTCGGTGTTCTCCTCGCCATGGGCGGGTGCCCCGATCGCCAACGTGACCAATAACAGGCACAACGGACCTTTGCGCATTGCAACTCCTGAATTCCAATCGAGATTAGACAGGTTGTCGGCAGGCAAACGAGAACAATGAGCAATTGAACGCAATGAGCCGCGAAGGCTCATCGCGCCAGGGGCATTTACGGCATGACTTGCTTGAATGGCTTGACCACGACATTGGCATAGACGCCGGCCGCAACGAACGGATCGGCCTCGGCCCATTGCTGCGCGGCGGACAGCGAGTCGAATTCGACCACCATCAGGCTGCCACTGAAGCCCGCGGCGCCCGGGTCATTGCTGTCCACCGCCGGATGCGGTCCAGCCAGCACTACGCGGCCTTCGTCCTGGAGTTTTTGCAGGCGCTCCAGGTGCGCGGGACGAGCGGCCTGGCGTTTTTCCAGGGAGTTGGCGACGTCGGTAGCAATGATTGCGTAGAGCATGTCAGTCCTCGGTTTTTGGCGTGGTGGGGTCGGCATCATGCAGATGACGGGACAGGTAGATACCCTGGCCAATCAGGAACAACAGCGTCAAGCCCAGGCTACCGAAGACCTTGAAGTCGACCCAGTAGTCCTGGAACGTGAATGCAACGAACAGGTTGGCGGCGCCGCAGAACAGGAAGAACGCGATCCAGGCGATGTTCAACCGGGTCCAGATCAGTTCTGGCAGGTTGATGGCATGGCCCATGATGCGCTTGATCAGCAAGCGGTCACCGACAAAGTGGCTGCCGATGAAGGCGAGGGCGAACAACCAGTTGACCACCGGGGCCTTCCATTTGAGGAAGGTTTCGCTGTGGAACGCCAGGGTCAGGCTGCCGAACACGAGGCAGGCGATCAGGGTCAGCCACTGGCTCTTCTCCAGCTTGCGCTGGGACACGAACAATGCGCCGTAGACCACCAGGGAACTGATGATCAGCACTGCGGTGGCGCTGTAAATACCGCCTACAGTCAAGGAGTGACCGGCGATATCGACGGTTCGTGGATCAAGTTTGTAGACGATGAAAAACAGCAGGAGCGGGATGAAGTCGATGAATTGTTTCACAGTGGCAGCCAGAAGCAGGATGTGGCGGCATAATAACAAACATCCTTGGCCGCGATAGGGCCAGCTGATTTGAGGTAACAAACTCTCGTGAATGTTGATTTGCACTGCCATAGCACGGCCTCCGATGGCGCCCTGGCGCCTGCGGTTCTGGTGGCGCGGGCGTTCGAGCACGGCGTGCGAGTCCTGGCCCTGACCGATCACGACACCCTCGAAGGCCTCGACGAGGCCCGCAGCGCCGCCACGGCACTGGGCATGCAACTGGTCAATGGGGTCGAGTTGTCCTGTACCTGGGGCGGGGCGACCATTCATGTGCTGGGCTATGGTTTCGATGTGAATGCGCCCGCGTTGGTCCAGGCCATCGCGCAGTTGCGCGACGGGCGCTGGCTGCGTTCCGAAGAGATCAGCCGCAAGCTGGCCCTCAAGGGCATGCCCGGTGCGCTGGACGGCGCCCGGCAGATCCAGCAGGAACTGGGCGACAGCGGCAACGCACCGGCCCGGCCACACTTTGCCGACTGGATGGTGCGCGAAGGGTTCGTCAAGGATCGCGCCGAAGCGTTCCGCAAATGGCTGGGGGCCGGCAAGCTGGGGGATGTCAAGCAGCACTGGCCGACGCTGGAAGAAACCGTCCAGACCCTGCGGGCCGCTGGCGCCTGGGTCAGCCTGGCACATCCATGGCATTATGATTTCACTCGCAGCAAGCGCCGTCGCCTGGTCGCCGACTATATTCAAGCGGGGGGCCATGCCATTGAGGTGGTCAACGGCCATCAGCCTGCCGAGCAGGTCGGCAGCCTGGCGATCCTGGCCCGTGAGTTCGGCCTGCTGGTCACCGCCGGCAGTGATTTCCATGGCCCTGGGGGCTGGTCCGAGATTGGCGAGTACCGCCCGTTGCCGGAAGATCTGCCACCACTATGGTGTAGATTCAAACATGATCCCGTTACCGCCGCCGTCTGAACAGGTAGAACACGTGAGTCAATTTTTCCAGATTCATCCGGAAAACCCGCAAGCGCGCCTGATCAAACAGGCCGTGGAGATTATTCGTAGCGGTGGCGTGGTGGTCTATCCCACCGACTCGTCCTATGCCATCGGTTGCCAGATCGGCGACAAGAATGCCGTGGAGCGTGTCAGACGCCTGCGTCAACTGGACGACAAGCACAACTTCGCGCTCATCTGCAGCGACCTGTCGCAGTTGGGCCTGTTCGCCAAGATCGACACCGGCACCTTCCGCCTGCTCAAGGCGCATTTGCCGGGGCCATACACCTTTATTCTCAATGCTACGCGGGAAGTCCCGCGGCTGTTGCTGCACCCGAAAAAGCGCACCATCGGCCTGCGGGTGCCAAGCCATCCCATTGCCCTGGCGCTGCTGGCGGAACTGGGTGAGCCGCTGATGAGCGTGACGCTGATCATGCCCGGCGAGACCGATCCATTGACCGATCCCTATGAGATGCGCCAGATCCTCGAGCATCAGGTGGACCTGATCATCGACGGCGGTTTCGGCGGCATGTCGGCGTCCACGGTGATCAACCTGGCCGATGGCGAGCCCCAGGTGGTGCGCGTCGGTTGTGGCGATCCGACACCGTTCATGGTCGAGGCCTGAATGTCCGCCGTGGAAACCGCCGTGGAGCGTACAGACAGCCAGGCCGGCGCGCAGCAGGAGCTGCCGTTCGCCATGGTCTATGGCCAGGCGGTCATGGAAATGCCCCTGGACCTGTACATTCCGCCGGATGCGCTGGAAGTATTCCTCGAAGCCTTCGAGGGCCCGCTTGACCTGCTGCTGTACCTGATTCGCAAACAGAACATCAACATCCTCGACATCCCCGTGGCGGAAATCACCCGCCAGTACATGGGCTACGTCGAGTTGATGCAGTCGGTGCGCCTGGAACTGGCGGCCGAGTACCTGGTGATGGCCGCCATGCTGGCCGAGATCAAGTCGCGGATGCTGCTGCCGCGCTCGGCTGAGGTCGAAGCGGAAGAGGACGACCCGCGGGCCGAACTGATCCGTCGTTTGCAGGAGTACGAACGCTTCAAGGTCGCAGCCGAAGGCCTCGATGGTTTGAACCGGGTCGGGCGCGATGTGGTGGTGCCCAAGCTCGATGCCCCCGAGGCGCGGGCGCGCAAGTTGCTGCCGGATGTGAGCCTGGAAGAGTTGCTGATGTCCATGGCTGAGGTCCTGCGCCGGGGCGATATGTTTGAAAGTCATCAGGTCAGCCGCGAAGCGCTGTCCACCCGCGAGCGCATGAGCGATGTGCTGGAGCGGCTCAAGGGCGGCGGTTTCGTGCCGTTCGTCGAGCTGTTCACCGCCGAGGAAGGGCGCCTGGGGGTCGTTGTGACGTTTATGGCGGTCTTGGAATTGGTCAAGGAATCCTTGGTCGAGCTGGTACAGAATGAGCCGTTCGCAGCGATCCATGTGCGGGCACGAGCCGAATAACGAGCAAATCAATGAATCTGACTGAACCCCGCGAGCTGGCCCCCTTGCTTGAAGCTTTCCTGTTGGCCTCGGGAAAGCCGCAATCGATGGAGCGCCTGTTCGAACTCTTCGAAGAAGGCGAGCGACCTGAGCCGGCCGTGTTCAAGAAAGCCCTGACGCTGCTGGGCAAATCCTGCGAGGGACGGGCCTTCGAGCTCAAGGAAGTGGCGTCCGGTTATCGCCTGCAGATCCGCGAGAAGTTCGCGCCATGGGTCGGGCGCCTGTGGGAGGAGCGGCCGCAGCGCTACTCCCGCGCCATGCTCGAAACCATGGCATTGATTGCCTATCGTCAACCGATCACCCGGGGCGAGATCGAAGATGTGCGCGGCGTGGCGGTCAACAGCCATATCGTCAAGACGCTGTTGGAGCGCGAGTGGATCCGCGTCGTCGGCTATCGCGATGTGCCCGGCAAACCGGCGATGTTCGCCACCACCAAGGCCTTTCTCGATCACTTCAACCTGAAGAACCTGGATGACCTGCCGCCGCTGGCCGAACTGCGGGAGCTGGAACCCGAACCGATGCTGGAATTCGACGACGCCCCGGTGCCCCAGGGCCTGCAGGAATTGGCCGACGCCAGTGCCGAGCCTGAGGAGCCGAAGGAAGAGACCAGTTTCCACTCGTTGTTGCTGGAGCTGGACACCATGGAGGAGGGCTTGAAGACCGATTTCGACGACCTGCTGCGTGAGGGGCCGGGGCCTGAAGGCGAGACGGATGAGTTGCCGGAGCCTGACAGCGAGTCGGAGCCTGAACCTGAGCCGGAAGAAGACATCCTCGGCGTTGCCGAAGCCCGGGAAAAACTGCTGGCCGCCGTCGCCGCCCTCCAACCGCCGGAACCCGAACTGAGCGACGAGGAAGCCGAAGCCCGCGCCCTGGCCGAAGCGATCGAAAACGAACGGCGCCAGTTCGACGATTGATTCAACTGGGTTGGAACGCGGTCGCCTGTGGGAGCCGAGCTGCTCGCGATGACAGAGGAACATTCAGCATCAATGCAAGCTGACCCACCGCTATCGCGAGCAAGCTCGGCTCCCACAGGGGGCCTTCAGCCACCGGTCGGCGGAAAAAGCGCTGAGCCTGGGTTGATCAGCTAGTCTCTGATGCGCAATCGCCTCAACGAGCGTATGATTCGCGACCCTTTGGCGATCCCTTCGTCGAAGACCCGTTTTCAAAGCGTCAGGCCAAGCCTGGCTCGACCACACCGGGAGGTGCCCAGAATGAAAGACCAAGACCAGAACGACAGCCAGGAAATCGGCCCAGCAGGCGAGAAGCTGCAAAAAGTCCTCGCCCGTATCGGCGTTGGTTCGCGCCGTGACGTGGAAGCCTGGATCACCCAGGGCCGGATCAAGGTCAATGGCAAAGATGCCACCTTGGGCCTGCGTGTCGACATGCATGACGCCATCACCATCGATGGCAAGGTGATCAAGCGCGAAGAGGCCGCCGAAACGGTGCGTCGCGTGATCATGTACAACAAACCCGACGGCGAGATCTGCACCCGTGACGACCCGGAAGGCCGTCCGACCGTGTTCGACAAGATGCCGCGTCCGAAAGAGGGCCGCTGGATCAACATCGGGCGCCTGGACATCAACACCACCGGTCTGCTGATGTTCACCACCGACGGTGAGTTGGCCAACCGTTTGATGCACCCGTCCTATGAGATGGACCGCGAATACGCTGTGCGTGTGCGTGGTGAAGTCGACGACGAGATGATCGAGCGCCTGAAGGCCGGCGTCGTGCTGGAAGACGGTCCGGCGCGTTTCACCGACATCAAGCAGGCGCCCGGCGGTGAAGGCTTCAACCACTGGTACCACTGCGTGGTGATGGAAGGCCGCAACCGTGAAGTGCGGCGTCTGTGGGAATCCCAGGGGTTGGTGGTCAGCCGCCTCAAGCGCGTGCGCTTCGGTCCGGTGTTCCTCAATTCCGACCTGCCGATGGGCCGCTGGCGCGAAATGAGCCAGTACGAAGTCGACATCCTGGCGGCCGAAGTGGGCCTCAAGCCGGTAGCAATGCCGCAGATGACCGCCAAGAGCAAGGACAAGCTGGAGCGGATGCAGCGCAAGTCCTCGCGTCCGATGGGCAAGACCGAGCGCGTGCGTACCCTGCGTCCGGCTGCTGAAGGTGTGGCGACCGGCCCGCGTCCTTCACGCGAGCCGCAGATCGAAGGCGAACGCCCGGCCCGCAAGCCTGCACCTCGCCAGGACGGTGAGCGTGGCCCACGTACGCCGCGTCCGGCCAATGGTCGGACTGAACGTGGTGAGGGGCGCGGTGCTCCGGCTGGCCGCGGTACGCCAGTCGCCGATCGCCCGGCCGACACCAAGCGTCCGGCCAAGCCCGCGCCGAAAAAGCGCCCGGGTATCGTCCTGGCCGATCGCGATGCGCCATCGGGCAAGCGCCGTGGTGCACCGGCAGGTTCGGGACAGCGTCCGGGGTTCGGGCGTCGTAAGCCGGAGTGAGGCAGCCATGAGCTTCTAGCTGCAAGCTGCAAGAAAAAACGGCAACCACTAGGTTGCCGTTTTTGTGTCTGGCGTTATTGATACGCTGCCGGTGCGGCCGTCTTCGCGAGCAGCTCCACGCCACGATCCAGAGGCTGCTCGCTCTTTCTTGCCGCTTGAAGCTCGCCGCTTGCAACTGCCCCTAAAGCACAAACCGCCCATCAAACATCGGCTTGTTATCCAGCGCCAATACGCCGCTCTCGAAAATCAGGTCCAGGTGATGGCTGCCCTTGGCCCCGCCACCGAGTCCCAGGTGCAGGCCGCAATGGCGCTCCTCGAAACCGGCGTTGCGTGCATAAAGACTCTTGACCCCTTCATTGGTGCCGATTCCCAGTTCCTCGATGCGGCGATTGGACGGGTTGGCGTCCAGGTACTTGTTGAAGTCGTGCTCCAGGCCCGGTACGTCGGTGGCGATTTTCTGGATGGTGGAGTCTTCGATCCACAGCTCCAGCGGCGATTGCAGCACGCCGTATTTACGTGCGAACGGGATGGTGCTCAGGAAGGTGCCGACGAAATTCACCCGACCATTGATGGTGTCGCTGTGAGTGGCGATTTCGCCGGGCGCCAGGTCGTAGTTGCCGAGGCCGTTGATGTCGGTCCACTTCTTCACGCCGCCCAGGACTGTGTCGAAATATGAACCGTGGTCATCCTGGAAACTCAGGGTCGCCGCCTGGGACATGCGTCGGATCAGGTGACTGTTGAGCCCGGCGATACGCTGGGGAATCACGCTGAAGGTGTCGTAGAAGTAGTCGCCGTAGTCCTTGAACAGCAGCGATTTCTTCCAGTTGTCGGCCATCACGCCTTGCAGTGCGCGGACAAAGTCCGGGCCGTCGGGACGAGGGTTGGGCAGGGTCGAGGAGTCGTAGAAGAAAATATACAGATCGCTGTCGGCAATGGCCTGGGACAGGCGCTCCGTGGGTTCGAGGTCCAGGCGCATGGCACTGAACCGGAAGGGCGAGCCGCTGCCCGCCTGTTCGGCGATGGCGCCGGTCAGCGCTTCGTAGTCAGCGGTATGGCCGAGCAACACCTTGGCGGGCTGGATGCCGGCCAGGGCGGGATGGTGTTCGAGGTAGTAAAGGAAATGTGAGATGGCTCGTTGCGTGTCCATGCTTATTCTTCCCTGACAAGTTCATTAAACGTCCCTGACAACCGGCAAAAGTGGCGGAGTCGACCGGCCGGATCGCCTCCGCCGGGCGGTGCCTACAGAGGCCACATCGCCGTGCCGAATGGAACGACGGCATCGGCCTGCATCATTTCAACGGCGGCTTCATGGGTTGGGGCTTCAAACCATTCGTCCAGTTGCAGTTCGGTTTCCAAGTCTTTGTCCAGTGCTTGCATAGTGAATCTCCTAGATGACTTTTACGGAAATAAGCGGCTCGCTTCGGCGAGTGGAAACAGGCCGGCGACGGCACCGCAGAACTTGTCGGCACGATGCCTTGGCAAGTCGCTGAAAACCTAGTCGAGGGAATTTTGGATTGCAAAAAAATAATTTATTTTTTTTCGTTTGAACTTTTTGTTCCATTTTCAGCGACGACATTACTCATTCAAAAACAGCCGCCTGGGTGTTTTTTTAAATAGGTAGCTACCTACCGTCAATTTGCAGTCAGCCTACGGAAATTTCCTACTTGGAAAATTTGCGTGACGGGTTGTAAAGAAATGCTGACGTAAAAGGCCGGTCGAGAGGGGCCGAAACGTCGTTTTCCCAAAGCGTAAGAAAAAACTTCCGTAAGCCCCGCCCTGCAGGGGTTTCCAAAGCTCTGGCCCGCTTGTTTCGAATCGATGGGCAGGGTGAGATGCGCCTCATGCCTGTCGTGCAGGTGAATAACAAGAAGGAGGCGCAATGAACGCCGCAGCTCAAGTGCATTTCTCCCGTCGTAGCGTTTTTAGCGCTACACCCTTCAGGGGCTCGCAAGGGCCTGGACACTTTTTTGCAGCCGCCCGGCATGTTCGGGGCGGCCCCACGCAATCCCGGCAAACGACACGCTGATCCGGTGGTGTCTGGCAGCAGGGGGTCAGCGGTGTACAATGCGCCGCGTTTTACTGTGACCCTTCGCGTACCCACGCACTTTCAAGGTTATCCACCTTGTTCACTCCGCCACGCCACAAGCGTGTCGGGTTCGATTTCGTCACAGATAAAAACAAACAGGTGACGCATGACCGTTGTAAAAACGCTGAATTCCTGGTGCCTGCGCTGGGGTTTGATCGGCGCTGCTTGAGATCCGATTCGAGCGGCAACGTCTAACGAACATCATCAAACCTTGCGTGAGACCCTTTTCATGAGTGGACAAAACTCGCATTCGGGCGAGCTGAAACGCGGCCTGAAAAATCGCCACATTCAACTGATCGCCCTCGGTGGCGCGATCGGCACTGGCCTGTTCCTCGGCTCGGCGGGGGTGCTGAAATCAGCCGGCCCGTCGATGATCCTTGGCTACGCCATCTGCGGCTTCATCGCCTTCATGATCATGCGCCAGTTGGGCGAAATGATCGTCGAAGAGCCAGTCGCCGGGTCCTTCAGCCACTTCGCCCACAAGTATTGGGGCGGTTTCGCCGGGTTCCTGTCGGGTTGGAACTGCTGGATTCTGTACATCCTGGTGGGCATGTCCGAACTGACTGCTGTCGGCAAGTACATCCATTACTGGGCGCCGGATATCCCGACCTGGGTGTCGGCGGCGGCGTTTTTCATCCTGATCAACGTCATCAACCTGGCTAACGTCAAAGTCTTCGGCGAGGCCGAGTTCTGGTTCGCGATCATCAAGGTCGTGGCGATTGTCGGCATGATTGCCCTGGGCAGCTATTTGCTGGTCAGTGGCCACGGCGGCCCGCAAGCGTCGGTGACCAACCTGTGGTCCCATGGTGGGTTTTTCCCCAATGGCGTCAGCGGCCTGGTGATGGCCATGGCGATCATCATGTTCTCTTTTGGTGGCCTGGAAATGCTCGGTTTCACCGCCGCTGAGGCCGACAAACCGAAAACCGTGATCCCCAAGGCCATTAACCAGGTGATCTACCGGATCCTGATTTTCTACATCGGTGCGCTCGTGGTGCTGCTGTCCCTGACGCCTTGGGACAGCCTGCTGAGCACGCTCAACGCCTCCGGCGATGCCTACAGCGGCAGCCCGTTCGTGCAGGTGTTCTCGATGCTGGGCAGCAACACCGCGGCGCATATCCTCAACTTCGTGGTGCTGACCGCCGCGCTGTCGGTGTACAACAGCGGCACCTATTGCAACAGCCGTATGTTGCTGGGCATGGCCGAGCAGGGCGATGCGCCCAAGGTCTTGTCCAAGATCGACAAGCGCGGCGTGCCGGTGCGTTCGATCCTCGCATCGGCGGCGGTCACGCTGGTGGCGGTGCTGTTGAATTACCTGATCCCGCAACATGCGCTGGAGTTGCTGATGTCGCTGGTGGTCGCGACCCTGGTGATCAACTGGGCGATGATCAGCTACTCGCACTTCAAGTTCCGCCAGCACATGAACCAGACCCATCAGACGCCGCTGTTCAAGGCGCTGTGGTACCCGTACGGCAACTACATCTGCCTGGCGTTCGTGGTGTTCATCCTGGGCGTGATGTTGTTGATCCCGGGCATCCAGGTATCGGTCTATGCGATTCCGGTGTGGGTGGTGTTCATGGCCGTGTGCTATTGGATCAAGAACAAGCGCAGTGCGCGGCAGGAACTGGCTGTGGCGGCTGCAGCCAAGTAATCCATCCTGAAAATACAACAAACCCGGCGAAGTGCCGTAATGCTGTTCACTCAAGGCAATCGGCAAACCCGTGGCGAGGGAGCTTGCTCCCGCTGGGCCGCGAAGCGGCCCCAAAACCTGCCAGATGCGGAGCATCAGACGCACCGCACCCGCCGGTTTACGACTGCTTCGCAGCCGAACGGGAGCAAGCTCCCTCGCCACAGGTCCATCATTTTTCTTGAATGAACCGCATTAGGCCAGGTGCCGGGTTTGTCGTTTCCGGCTCACACCTCCCACAGGGTTAGGCGTTGTCGGGGGGATTCGCGGTATCCTGTGGGGCCTGATACCGGACACTTTCCATGCTGGCGATTTCCAACACCGTGCACATCCCGGATGCCGAGATCGAGCTGACGGCCATCCGCGCCCAGGGGGCCGGGGGGCAGAACGTCAACAAGGTCTCCAGTGCCGTGCATTTGCGCTTCGACATTCCGGCCTCGTCGCTGCCCGAGTTCTACAAGGAGCGGCTGCTGGCCCTGAGTGACAGTCGCATTACCAGCGACGGTGTGTTGATCATCAAGGCCCAGCAGTACCGCACCCAGGAACAGAACCGGGCCGATGCCCTGGAGCGCCTGCTCGAGCTGATCCTCAGCGCCACCAAGGTCGAGAAGAAGCGCCGTCCGACCAAACCGACCCTGGGTTCGAAAAAGCGTCGCCTGGAATCCAAGACCAAGCGCGGCTCGATCAAGGCCGGCCGCGGCAAGGTGGACTTCTAGCTTTTCTCCCGTTCCTGGCGATGCCTCGGCGCCTGTCGGTACAGATAGACGCTCAATGCCAACCCGCCCAGGGCCGCGAATGCGGCGAACAGAAAGATCGAGGCAAAGCCGAAGCCCGCAGCAATCGCACCGGCCAGCGGTCCGGTGATCCCCAGCGACAAATCAATGAACAGTGAATAAGCCCCCACCGCCGCCCCACGGCTGGAGGCCGGCACCAGGTTGACCGCTTCCACGCCCAGCGCCGGAAACACCAGGGAGAAGCCGAAACCGCTCAACGCCGCGCCCGCCAGGGCCCAGTGGGCATCCGGTGCGAGCCACAACAGCAACAGGCCCAGGGTTTCCACCGACAGGCAGGCAATGGCGACGCGGAAGCCGCCCATTCGGTTGATCAGGTTGCCAAAGAGCAAGCGCGCGCCGATGAAGCTGGCGCCGAACAGGCTCAGGCACAACACCGCGTTGTCCCAATGCTGGGTGGCGTAGTACAGGGTGATGAACGTGGCGATGGTGCCAAACCCGATGGAACCCAGGGCCAGGCCGCAGCCGTGCGGCAGGACGCGCCCCAGCACGTGCATGAACGGCAGGCGTTCGCCAGTGACGATGGGCGCGGCGGTTTTGCGCCAGGCCAATGCCAACCCCAGCAAACCGAGCAAGATAATGCTCACGCCCATGCTCCACAGCCCCAGCGCATTGACCAGCCACACCCCCAGCGGTGCGCCGATCGCCAGCGCGCCGTAACTGGCGATACCGTTCCAGGAAATCACCTTGGCGGTATTCGCCGCGCCGACCCGGCCGATGCCCCAGCCAATCGAACCGGAGCCCACCAGGCTTTCCGCGCTGCCGAGCACCAGACGACCGATCAGCAGGCTGATCAGGCTGAACGTGGGCAGGTGGGGCGTCCAGGCAGAGACCAGCATGAACACGCCGCTCAGCCCGCAGCCGGCGAGGCCGAACATCACCGCGCGCTTGCTCCCCAGGTTATCGATGATTCGCCCGGCGTAAGGACGACTGAGCAGGGTGGCCAGGTATTGCACGCTGATCACCAACCCGGCGATCACTGCGCCGAAGCCCAGTTCGCCGTGGACGAACCCGGGCAGCACGGCCAGGGGAATGCCGATATTCAGGTAGCCGATGAAGGTGAACAGGACGATGGAGACGACTTGCAGCGTGACCGCCAGGGGGCGCTGGGAATCTGACATGGGGTAAAGGTCCACGGAGCAGCAGGATAGATAGGCTGCTTATGATAACGGCGACCGTGGGGTCAGGGCGCAGAAAAGTAAAACTATTTGCCCAATGGTGGTTCAGTTGCCGCTCTCACCGCTGACCAGGCGTGTGGTAACCAGTGCGGCGATGGCGTTTTCTTCGCTGCCAAAGCGCGCCAGCAGGACCGCTTGTTTCTCGGCAGGAAGGCGGGTCCAGATCTCGACCATTTTTTCGGCAGTGCCGATCAGTACGCTGGCCTGGGCTTCGCTGAATGGAGGGGTGTCATCGGTCATGGAGGGCTCGGGGTTCAGGCGGTGTGGAAAGCGCATCTTAGCGCTTTCCACACGGTCTGGTGGTGCGGGTCAATCAGTCTTCGCTGTCGGCCTGGCGGCGTTCAGTGGCTTCTTTTGGCTCGGGTTGCTGGGCGTCTGCTTGCCCCCCGGCTTGTAGCGTGGTCGTCTGCTCAGTGTCGTGCAGGCTTGGGAAGGGGAGATTAGGGATCTCGTGCATATCGCGCTCCTCGCAAGGTCTGTGGATAGATCTGGTAGATCCGCGCTTTTACAAAGCCTGGGCAGGATACAGCAGGAGAAATGACAAAAAGACTTTTAAATCCCGTCGGGCCGACAAAAGGGATTGTCTAGACACGTCATGTTCAATAGTCACCTCGCTTGCGAAATGCCCAGCGGCCGGCAATCAGCGTGAAGGTTGCCACCAGTGCCACCAGGATCCAGAAGCCTTCGGGATCGCTGGCAAGCGGCACGCCACCGACGTTCATGCCAAAGAAACCGGCAATGATGTTGATGGGCAATGCCAATACCGTGACCACCGTCAGGGTGAACAGGGTGCGGTTGCTTTGTTCGTTGAGATTGGCGGCGATTTCTTCCTGGAGCAGCTTGATCCGTTCACTCAACGCGGTGAGGTCGTTGATGATCAGGGCGAATTCCTCGGTGGATTTGCGCAGCTCCTTGACGTCTTCTTTCTGCAACCATTGCGGCGGGCGGTTGAGCAGACGTAGCAATGAACCCGGCTCCAGGGCCAGCAAGCGCTGCAAGCGCACCAGCACCCGGCGGTTGCTGCCCAGCTCGGCGCGGTTGGTGGACAGCCGCGAGGACAGCAATTGATCTTCGATCTGGTCGACGCTCAGGCTGGTCTTGCGCACGATCTGGGTCAGCACTTCGCCCTGGTCGCGCAGCAAGTGCACGAGTAATTCCACTGGCGAGCGAAAGCACTCGCCGGCCTTCACCGACGAGCGCAGCTTGTCGACCGAGTGCAAGGGTTGCAGGCGCGCGCTGACGATCAATCGGCTGTGCACGCAAACCCACAATGTGGAGACATCCGAGGACACCATGTTGCTGAGGTTGAACACGACATCGTTCACCACGGCCAGCAACGCCGAGTCGACATGCTCGATGCGGGTCGAGCGCGAGCCTTCGTGCAAGGCTTCGAAAAATTCCTGGGGCAGGGCCAGGTGACCTTTCATCCAGCGCTCGCACGCAGCGTGGGCCAGGTTCAGGTGCAGCCAGAGGAACTCATCCGAGTCTTGCGGGTGTTGCAGGCTCCGTAAGGCCTGGGCCGAATCGATTTCCTGCCCGCGTTCGCCGGGGCGGAAACGGAACCCGTAAAGCAGGCCGAACAGGTCCGGATCACGGTGGCTTTGATCAAGGCTGTGGTTCATGAAGTCTCGCTGGCGGGAAGTGCCTGTCGCGGCTACAGGTTCACTTGAACGCCATCTTCGCAAGCTTTCTTGATGGTTTTGTGACAGTCCCATCCGCACCGCCAAGCTGGCGCTACCGGCAGTCGCCAAGTTTCAAGAATGCCCCGGGCAGGCCGATGTCGTGTACATATCCCCCGTATTCGGTGTGTTGCGGATATGGGGGCGGGACATCGTTCCTGTTCCTCTTGCTTAGAGATTGCTCCCCATGATTCTACAAAAATCCCTTCGAGCCCAGATTCTCGCCCTGTTGAGCGGCAGCCTGCTGGCGATGTTGCTGATCGCCCTGGCGTCCTTTCATTTCCTTTCCAATGGTGTCCAGAACTATCGCAACCTGATCGATGGACCGTTGCGTGCCTCGCAATTGATCGACGAGGCCAACCTGCAGTTCAAGGTGCAGGTGCAGGAATGGAAAAACGTCCTGCTGCGCGGCAAGCAGCCGGCGGACCTGGATAAATACTGGAAGCAGTTCGAGGAACGTCAGCGTGAGGTCCAAGACATCCTTGGCCAATTGAGCGGGCGTGAAGGTGTGCCGGCGCCAATCAAGACCCGCATCGTGGCCCTGCGCGATGAACATCGTCAGTTGGGTGCTGCCTACCAAAAGGGCCGTGACGCATTTGTCGCCTCCGGTGGCGATTCGGCGGCGGGCGATGCGGCGGTCAAGGGCGTGGACCGTGCGGCCAGTGAGCAAATGAGTGCGCTGGTGGTGGAGCTGCGCAAGCTGGCCACCGAGCAATCGACGCTGATCAGTGCCGGCGCCGATCGCACGATTATGCTGGGCACCGTGATCATGCTGGTGTCGGGTGTGCTGATTGGGCTGTTCAGCCTGTGGCTGGTCAATCGCAACCTGGTTCAACCGATCCGTAACCTGATCGACTACGTGACCCGACTCAGCCATGGGCGTTTCGCCGAGCGTGTGACGAGCAACCGTCAGGACGAGTTGGGCAATCTGGCGGTAGCGGCCAACACATTGCGCGATTTCCTTGCCGAAACCTTTACCCGCCTGCAACGCAGTGCCACGGAACTGGACAGTGCCAGCGGTGAGCTCAATGCCATCGCCAGCCTGATGAGCCAGGGCACCAGCGAGCAATTCGAACGCACCGATCAGGTGGCGACGGCGATGAACGAAATGTCCGCCACGGCCCAGGAAGTGGCCCGCCATGCGGCTGATGCTGCAAGGGCGGCCGATGACGCCGATCAATCGGCGCAGCAGGGCGAGAAGGTCATGCAAGGGACCATTCACACCATCACGCGGATGCGCGGCGAGATCGCCAACACGGCCACGGTCATCCGTCAGTTGGAAACCGACAGCGGGCGCATCGGCAAGGTGCTGGAGGTGATCCGCGGGATCGCCGAACAGACCAACCTGCTGGCCCTCAATGCTGCCATCGAAGCGGCGCGAGCCGGGGAGGCGGGGCGCGGTTTCGCGGTGGTCGCCGATGAGGTCCGCAGCCTGGCCCAGCGTACGGC
Organism: Pseudomonas sp. NFACC08-1; assembly: GCF_900106735.1. Classification (NCBI taxonomy): domain Bacteria; kingdom Pseudomonadati; phylum Pseudomonadota; class Gammaproteobacteria; order Pseudomonadales; family Pseudomonadaceae; genus Pseudomonas; species Pseudomonas sp. NFACC08-1. Next base: position 212,472 of record NZ_FNNL01000007.1, read on the forward strand.
TTCGTCAATCATCGAGATCAACCAGATTATCCAGACTGTACAAACGGGAGCGGTGGACGCGGCCCACGCCATTGAGAGTGGGCAATCGCGCAGCGAAGAAAGTGTGGAGCAAGTGACCCAGGCCGGTGTGATGCTCGAACGCATCACCCAGGCTGTCGAAGCGATTCGCGACATGAACCGCCAGATCGCCACCGCAGCCGAAGAGCAGACTTCCGTGGCCGAAGACATTTCCCGCAACCTGACGGAAATCACCTGCATCGCCAGCACTAACCTGGACAATGTGCAACGCACCGAAGCCGCCAGTCGGGACTTGCACGGTTTGTCGGGACAGTTGAATGAAGTGACGGCGCGGTTGAGTGCCTGACGGTCGTTCGCGACAGGTATTGATAAACGCAAAAGAGCCGCGCAACCCCAAGGTTGCGCGGCTCTTTTTTTTGCTGATGGATCAAGTGTCTTGCTTGTTGCTCAAGACTTTGCCGGTGGTGGCATCGAAATCAACATCAAACTCTTTGCCGTCGGCGGTTTTCAATTCGACTTCATATTCATAACCGTTGAAGTGGTTATCCAGGTCGGTGTCGGTGATGGTCGCGCCCGGGTGCAACTTCAGGGCTTCGTCGTTCATCGACTCAAGGGACTTGATCTTGCCTTCCTTGACCAGTTGAGGAATCTGATCGACGCGAACATCTGCCTGGGCCAGGCCAGCAGTCAGGGTCAGGGCAGCGGCGGTAAACAGGGCAGTCAATGTTTTCATGAGTTCTTTCCTTGGTGTCGTTAAGGGTGAGTCGTTTAAGTGAGCTCAGATTAACTGTGGCAACTTAATTCACCCTTAATTCGAAAAAACCTGAAGCAAGTTGCCTGGCAACCGTCTTGCGACTCAGTAGCCATTCTTTTCCAATAGTTGCACCACGCTGCCTGTCTCGGGACGCTGGAAGTACTTGAGCAACTCATTGGCACGGTTGGTGAAGATGCCATCGACACCGGCATCCATCACTTTCTTGAAGTCCACCGCTTCATCCACGGTGTAGACATGCACCAGCAGACCCTGGTCATGGGTGTACTGGTTCATCCACGGTTGCACCAGGTCCGCGTAACTCTGGCTGCCGCCATGGGTCAACGCCGCGGATGGCCCGGTACCAACGGCGCCCTGGGCCTTGGCGTACTGAATCCATTTTTCGAATTCAGCCTTGTCCTTGGGTTCCTGTTTGGCGTAATAGGCGGCCTTGTCCGTTTCGCCGGACTCGGCAAAAGGCACCTTGGATTTGGGCTCGATGTTGCCTTCGCCCACCCACAACAGCAGGATCTTCGGCACCTTTGGCATCTCTTTGTGCAGCAGTTCGAGACTGCTCTTTTCAAAGGTCTGCAAGACGACCTTGCCCTTGCCCTGGCCGACTCCCGTGGCCCGCTTGGCCAGTTTCGACCCGGCTGGGCTCAGCCAACCGCGGTCCTGCAATTTGTCCTTCAGGTCGCGCTCGATGCCGGGGAACAGTTTCGGCTCTTTGGTTTCGATGTACAGCCCGGGCTTTTGCTGCGGATTGCCCTCGGCGATATTGATCACTTCATCGAGGGTCAGGATCTTCAGGCCGGCGAACGAAGGGCGCGCGCGGTCCGGGTAAGCGGTGTTGAACCAACTGCCGGCATCGAGCGTCTTGAGTTCCGCCATGGTGAATTCGTTGGCGGTGCTGTCCTTGCGCTCGGGGAATTTGACCGCGACATCCGTGGTGCGCAGCAGGCTGTCGTCATGCAGGACGAACAACACGCCGTCCTTGCTGCGTTGCAGGTCCAGTTCCAGGTAATCGGCGCCCAGGTCGCGGGCCAGCTTGTAGGCGGCAGCAGTAGATTCCGGCGCGTCGAACGAGGCCCCGCGGTGGGCGATCACGGCGGGGTGCGGAATGCCCTGGAGGGTTGCCAGGGCCTTGGGGCTCGGGGCCTCGGACGCTTGGGGCTGGCCGAAGCCGAGCAACAGGCTCAGCATCAAGGCGGTGCGGGTGAAGGTGACAGGCATGCTCGAAATCCTTTCGTCGGTGTGCAAAAAACTATCTTTTAACAACTGAACGCGGTCGGCGCTATCGCCATACCGACATAAAGCTGTGCAAAGAAGATTTTTCCCACGCATTTCCAGGCCGCTTTGCAGTACCCTTGCCGCATCAGTTTCCCCGGCAGAGGGAAACCTTAAATCCTGTGTCCGCTTGCCCTGCGTGTAAACCATTGATCAGACGTCCTGAGGGACGCATCCATGAGGTTTACCATGCGCACCACTTCGACATTCATCTGCCAGGCCGCCGACCAGCTCAAGGGTTTTGTCGGCTTGAACCGCAAGACTGGCCAGTACATCGTGCGTTTCAGCGAAGACGCTTTCGGCATGGACGTGGCCGACGACGGCATCATCCCCACCTGCGAATTTGTCTGGGCCCCCGTGGCAGACGGCACCATGGCCCTCAAGCGCGAGCGGATCCAGTTGCTGCTGGACCAGCACATCGACGACCGGATCAACCTCACCGAACCCTTGCGGGTGTACATGGCCCGCAGTGATTTGCCAGAGATCGTGGCGGTGCGGCAGTTGGTGGAGGGCTGAAGCCCTCGAGCTTGCGTTGAACAGAGATCCTGTGGGAGCCCACAAGGATTTTTGGAATGGCACGGTCCTGTGGCGAGGGAGCAAGCTCCCTCGCCACAAAAGCTTCCCTGCTATCACGCTACAGATTGATCAACGGTAAACACTGTGACATTAGATTGGGCGTTGGAAGGCATAGTCGCGTTCGACCTTGCACACCCTCGTATGGCAATGGCTATACCAGGTGGAGCGGCCGCGCTCACGGATCGCGCAGTGTTCGGGATGCTGCTTCCAGGCCAGGATCGCGGCTTCATCGCTCCAATAGGACACGGTAATCCCCAGGCCATCTTCGCCACGCGCCGATTCGACACCGAGAAACCCCGGCTGCTCTCGAGCCAAGGCCAGCATGCGCTCGGCGGCTTCGGCGTATCCTTGGTTCCCCTCGGTGCGCAGGGAGGTGAAAATCACTGCGTAGTAGTGGGCGTTCATGGCGTTGTCCTGGCGCAGGCTTGGACAAACGCGCTGACCAGCGGCGGCACGCGCCCTTCCAATGCGGCACGTTCAGGCTGGAACAGCGTGGCGACGAAGAACGGATGGTCCTGCAGCTCCACCGCTCGCAGGCCGCCGGCCAAGTCTCGGGCCACGGGATGCAGGCGCTGATTGAGCAAGTCTTCTTCAAAGTTCGGGTTGACCCCGAAGCGGCAATGGTAGCCCTCGAATACCATCTGGCGACCATAAGCCTTGGCAATCAACGAGTCCGCATCGAGCTGAAGGCTATCGATGGTTTCGATCAAGGCACAGCTCAGCGGCGTCAACAGCGCGCGTTTAGCTTCGGGATCGGTTTCGCCATGGGCGGCATCGGCCCACCCCATCACATTGCGCGCGTATTCCAGCACGGCATGCTGAAAACCACCGCAGGTGCCGAGGAAAGGGCGACGCTGTTCGCGGGCAAAACGAATCGCTTGCACGGCGCCGTCTTCACTTCGGTAAGGACTGCCGGGCACGCACCAGACGCCGTTGAAGTCATTTAGAACGCTGTTGTCAGCGATGGAGTCGGTTGCCAACCATTGGAAGTGAATGTCTTGGCCGGTTTGTCTGGTGATGAGCTCAAGGGCGATGGGGATTGCCCGATGAGCCGTTATCTGGGGGTCATGGTCGCCGACCAGGGCGATGTGTAAAGGACGCTGTTTTTCCATGGGAGAGTCGCCGCTTGTTGATTCCTGGTCGCCACTATAGATTGGCGTTCACGCAATCAATATTGGCGTTTATACAAGTGATCAATGCAGCAGCGCACTATCGTCTGGACTATCCCGACCTGTCCCTGATCCTCGCACTGGTCCGTGGCGGCTCACTGGCCCGGGCCGCTCGATTGCTGCAGGTGGATGTGTCCACGGTGTTTCGTTCGGTACGTCGGCTGGAGGCGGCCCTGGGCCAGCCCTTGTTCGAAAAAAGCCGTTCCGGGTACTTGCCCACGAGCCTGGCCCAGGCGCTGGCCGAGCAAGCCGAGCGCGCCGAACAGGCCTTGGAGGCGGCGCGGGTGGGGGTGGAGCAGGGCGGCGAGGTCATCAGCGGGACGGTACGCTTGACGTGCAGCGACTCGGTCCTGCAAGCGTTGCTGCTGCCTGCGCTGGCGCGTTTCATGCCCGCGTATCCGGCGTTGACCCTTGAGCTGAGCACCTCGAACGACTTCGCCAACCTGAGCCGCCGCGATGCCGACATCGCGTTACGCCTGACCCGTACGCCGCCGGAACACCTGGTCGGTCGAAATCTGGGCGATGTGGCATACCGGGTATGCGCCAGCGCCACCTACCTGCGCTTGGCGAATACGGATGACCTGGCTTCCATGACCTGGATCGCGTCGGACGATTTTCTCCCGGATCACCCCACCGTAGCCTGGCGCCGCCAACATCTACCCGCCGTGGTGCCCGCCTATCGCTGCAACAGCATGCTCTCGGTCACCGAACTGGTGCGAGCCGGCTTGGGGGTGGCGGCGCTGCCAGACTTTCTGATCGATGAACACCAGGGCCTGATGCCCCTTGGCGAACCGCTGGAGGGGTATGACACCGCCCTGTGGCTCCTGACTCGCCCCGACTGCCGGGCCTTGCGCTCGGTGGTGAGCTTGTTCGATGAGCTGGGGCGCAATCTGCGCTGGCGCTGACTTTTAACGAGTAGGGTGTGCATGACTCAATGGATGATGGTCCCCCAACGATTATAGTGCCTCAAGCACCCGCCCTTGGCAGAGAACATCACGATGACGAAGTCTTCCCAACCCACTCCCGCCGCACCCGTTGACCACTTGCGTTTTCATCGCCCCCACGCGCATCTGGCGCCGACCTTCGGCAATGACCGCTTTGCGCTGAGAGCGGAGGCGTTTGCGCGTTTTTTCGGGACGCCGATGTTCCTCGGCGCGCAAACCTTGATCGTGTTGATATGGGTCAGCCTGAACCTGCTGGGGGTCTTTCATTTCGATGCTTACCCATTCATTTTGCTGAACCTGGCGTTCAGCCTGCAGTCAGCCTATGCCGCGCCGCTGATCTTGCTGGCACAAACCCGTCAGGCTGCTCGGGACAAAGCCCAGGCGGAAGCCGATGCCCAGCATCGTGAAGCCTTGGCCATCGCCAATAGCGAGCGCCAGGCCCAGGCCGCGCAGAATACGGCGCAGTTACTTGAGTTGTTGGAACAGAACACCCGCCTGACGGAAATGACCAAGGCATTGACCGAGCGCATCGACAACTTGACCACTGAAATGCACCAGAAGGTCGTGCACAACCCATCGGTGCAATAGCCCTTCACGCCAGGACTTCTTGATCAAGCCTGGTAACGGCTCAGGAACATGTCGAGGGCCGATTCGATCACCTGGGCCTGCTCATCCTGGGTCAGGCTGGGTTGCCCCATCGAGACCTGCGGCCAGAAGGCGAACGTCTTGAGCAGCCCATGCATTTGCTGGGCGGCAAATGCCGGTTCCACGGCTTTCAACCGGCCATCGGCCTGGGCTTGGCGAATCCAGGCCGTCAGGCCTTCTTCCCGCTGTCCCATGCGCGACACCATGTCCCGGGCCCGCTCCGGGGAATGAATGGTTGCGGCGATGGCGATGCGCGCCAGGTCAAGGAAGTTCTCGTCCGCCAGCATGTGCAGTTTGGCTTGCAGCAACGTTTGCAGCTGCTCCCGTAGCGGCTTTCGCGGGCTGTAGGGCATGTCCTGTTCCGCGGTAATGCTGTTCCATAACCGATTCAGAATTTCGGCAAACAACTCTTCCTTGCTCGGAAAATGGTTATACACCGTGCGCTTCGATACGCCGGCAGTCGCCGCAATCTTGTCCATGCTGGTGATCTCGAAACCGCTGCTACGGAATTCAGCAATCGCGGCCTGGAGGATGGCTTCGCGTTTTCGCTCGGTAAGGCGCTGCGGTACGGTCATGGGCAATTCGTCGGTGAGATGAGAGAACTTACACTCGGCAGTTTACTTGCTGCCGGGATTCATGCAATCTAGAAAGTACACCGAGTGGTGTAGTTTTTTGAGTCAAGCGGCTGAGCGTGCATGCAACGGCCATCCAGCGTCCCACAACGGCGAAGCGCAATTGCGCCGACGCCCTTGGAGTTATCGCACCATGACCATTCCCTCTCTTTCGACCGACAATCCGTCCGCCCAAGACGCATCCCGGCGTGAACAGGGCAAGTATCGCAATCATGCCTTCACGCCTCGGGAAGGCTTTGGCACCACCCTGCGTATCATCTGGAACATGATCTTCCACAAGCCGCGCACCACTCGGCCTTCGGGCGCCATCGAGGTTCAACCGCTGTCGCGCGACACCCTGCTGGCCGCGCCGAACAACAGTGTCTGGCGCCTCGGCCATTCCACCGTGCTGCTCAAGCTGCGGGACAAGTTCTGGCTGACCGACCCGGTTTTCTCCGAACGTGCCTCACCCGTGCAATGGGTCGGTCCCAAGCGTTTTCATCAGCCACCCATCAGCCTGGAAGAACTGCCGCCGATCGAAGCAGTGATCCTTTCCCATGATCATTACGATCACCTCGACCATCAGGCCATTCTCAAACTGGCTGCCAAGACTCGCCACTTCCTGGCTCCCTTGGGCGTGGGCGACACCCTGATCAAATGGGGCATCGACGCCAGCAAGGTCCGTCAGTTGGACTGGTGGCAAGGCACCGAAGTGGACGGTATCGAGTTCATTGCCACGCCATCCCAGCATTTTTCCGGTCGCGGCCTGTTCGACAGCAACGGCACGTTATGGGCCTCGTGGGTGATGATCGACGCCGGTACCCGGATTTTCTTCAGCGGCGACACTGGTTATTTCGATGGTTTCAAACGCATCGGTGAGCAATACGGCCCCTTTGACCTGACGCTGATGGAAACTGGTGCCTATAACGTCGACTGGCCGCATGTCCACATGCAGCCGGAGCAAACCCTGCAAGCTCATATCGACCTCAGGGGCCGCTGGTTGCTGCCGATTCACAACGGCACATTCGACCTGGCGATGCATGCCTGGTATGAACCCTTCGATCGCATCCTGGCCCTGGCCTGGGAGCGAAACGTCAGCATCGCTACGCCGCAAATGGGCGAAGCATTCACCCTGACGCAGCCGAAACGTGGCCGCGCCTGGTGGCTGGATGTGGAGCCCTCGGCTTATCAGGACCAGCCCGACATGGCCTGACTCCCGACGCATCGATCATTCGATCATTGCGTAGTCTGGGCGCTCCATCGGATCCGGCGTGGCGCCCTTGATGTTCATGCCGCGCCCCGGTGCGAAGCCGGGGAAGAACACCAGGCCCTCGGCCTCCAGCCGAAAGGCCAGGGCCAGGCGGGTCACATCGAGCAACTCGCCCCCAGCCTCGAAGCGGCGGATGGCCTGGACCGAGACGCCGGATTGGCGGGACAGCTCCTCGACACTCCAGCCCAGCATGGCTCGCGCCTGTGCACTGTGAGCAGGGGTGAATTGATAGACAGCGATGCGTTGCAGGGTGGTTTTGATTGCGAGAGAGGCCATGGGGGGCTCCAAAGCTATGGGATAAAAAAATACTGTGTTTTTGTACAGTTGTTTTGAATCCCGATCAATCTCATTTTTTTGATCAATGACCAGCGGTCTTTTCCAGCCAGGCACTCGGTGCATGTCCCAGTACCCGGCGGAACATGGTGGAGAACGCGGCGGGGCTGTCGTAGCCCAGATCAAGGGCAATGCGGGTTACCGAATCGCCTACGGCCAATCGGGACAATGCCGACATCACACACGCCTGTTGCCGCCATTGGCTGAAACTTGCCCCAGTTTGCTGGCTGAACAGGCGATTGAACGAGCGCAAGCTGATATGTAGCTGCGCCGCCCATTGCACGGGCGAGACGTGGGCGTTGGGGTGTTTCAGAAAACCCTGGCACAGGCCTAGCAGACGCGGGTCCTTGGGCAGTGGAAGGTGCAGCGGCAAATGCGCGCTGCGGGCCAGCTCGTGCAGCAACAGATCGATTAATGCACCGTCGCGTCCAGCCTCGTCATAGTCCGGGGCAAGTTCCACGGCTTCCATCAGCAACTGGCGCATCAGCGGCGACACGCTGATGACCTGGCAACGGGCGTCCATGGCCGTTACCGCAGCCGGTTCGATATACAAACTTCGCGTGCTGACGCCCAGCATCAGCACCTCATGGGCAACCCCGGGCGGGATCCACACCGCCCGTTGCGGCGGCACCACCCAATTGCCGTCCGCGGTGCTGACCTGCATGACTCCGGTGGCGCCGTAGAGCAACTGCGCCCGCCGGTGGGTATGGCGCGGCAACCGATGACCGTCGGGGTAATCCGTACCGATAGCCACTACTGGCCGTGGCGTGTCGTCCAGCAGGTCAATCGAAACATTGCGCATCGAGCGGTATCCAGCGATTGGCGTAAACACAAACATTATTGGCCTACTTGCTGAGGCAGGCCAAGCCCCATCGCTCTATCGTCGGCCTCTCTCAATTTACGGATGCTGCGCGATGTTCTACCTCTTGCTGGCACTCTTCGGTTGCATGACTGGCATCACTGCTGTGCTGTTCGGCTTCGGCGGTGGATTCGTCGTGGTGCCCTTGCTATACCGCATGCTCACCGCCAGCCACGGCGCTGACGACCCTATCGGCCAATCGGCGATGCATATTGCCGTGGCCACCTCGACCTGCGTGATGATAGTCAACGCGCTGATCGCCACCACCAAGCATCACCGCGCCGGTAACCTCATTCGCCACTACGTGTGGCCGTTGGGCGGTTTCATCGGCCTGGGCGCTATCGTCGGAGCCGTTGCCGCGATGTGGGCGAGTAGCGAAGTCATTCGCTATGCCTTCATCGTTTATCTGGGCGTGACCATCCTGGACTGCTTGTTCAGACGCGGTTTTCTGACGCAGCCTGACGCTGTAGTCCCACGGCGATTGGGCAGGGCAGAGGTATCGGCAGGCGGAATCAGCATCGGCGTCATCGCCACTTTTCTGGGCGTGGGTGGCAGCGTCCTGACCGTGCCGTTATTGCGTCGTTGCGGGCTGAACATGTCGCGCGCGACGTCCATGGCTAACCCGCTGAGTTTGCCGGTTGCGGTGGCCGGGACGTTGACTTACATGGCCATGGCCGGGTTTACCGAGTTTGATTTGGGGCCGTGGTTTGTTGGGTATGTGGATTTGCAGGCGTTTGCGGTTTTGACACTGGGCTCGTTAGTGGGGATTCGATTAGCTACGCCATGGATCGGGCGGATACCGGATCGATTTCACGCCGGGGTCTATATCGGATTGTTGATCGTCGTGATGTTGGGCATATCGGTGCGGTAAGTTGCTGCGTGGCATTGCTAAAAATTTTGTGGGAGAGGGTGGCATATCGATTCTATGAAGCTGATTCGTCATACTTCGCGCCACTCATTTCGTGAGCTGACGCTCGCTTTTTCCAGGAAGATTCCATGTTCAAAGGACTGTTGCTCCTCGCATCCAGCGCCGCGTGCCTGCTCGCGCTCTGTTCGACAGCCAGTGCCGATGGTGGTAGTGGCGTCTTTACCGGCACCTTGGGCAAGATGCCGATTGTGCTGGGACTCAACACTGCTCAAGAGGACGAGGTCATCGGTCGTTATTTCTATGAGAAATACCATCGTGACTTGGGATTGAGCGGCTCGCAGCAAGGAAAGACCCTGACGCTGGTCGAGGGCGGTACCCGTTACGACGACGGCCAATCGCTGCCAACCCTGACGCTGCAAAAAACGGCCAACGGCTGGCAGGGTGAATGGAAAAGTCTCAAGGGCAAAGTTCTGCCCGTACAGTTGACCGAGGCCAGGCTCCCGGCACCTGGGGCTGATCTTTCCCCCGTTATCGCCGAGCTGCAAAAAAGTGATCCTTATGAGTATCTCCGCCTGCAAGGCTTGAAACTCAAGCCGGGCAAGAAAGAATCTTTCATGGGGCATGACTTGCAATGGTGGACGGAGCCAGATTCCGGCATTTCTATGTTCAGCGTCGAGTCCGGCTACTCGAAAGACGAACTACAACGGGTCAATCGGCAATTGTTGGGACGGCTCTGGACCGAAGTCATCAGCTACCACGGCTGTCTGTTGCAGGGCGCGGATAATGCCGAGTTCGACCAAGGCGTTGCGCCCAAATTCCTATCGCCCGATGTGATCAGCCTGAACATTTCCACAAGTTACTACTGCGGCGGCGTGCATCCGGATTTTGGCAATTCGCCGCTCAATCTCGATGCTCACACCGGCCACAGTTTGTCGCTGGAAGATGTGCTCTGGGTTGGCACAGGCAAGCCACCGCTGTACGCCGGCCACAACGACATGGGTGATGCTCCGTTGACCGATGCAGAGAGCCAGGCGCGATACACTTACCAGCGCGAGGTATTCGCGCCATGGCTGATCAAGCAATTCACCACGCTGTACCCCGACGAGATGCTGAAGCCAACGGATGAAGACAGCTGCGACTACACCGATGAAGGCGTCTGGGGATATTCCAATTGGTACTTCACCGAAAAAGGTTTGTACCTGGGACCGTTCTTCGCCCGCGCGCAACGCGTTTGTGATGATCCTGGCTGGTCGGTGCTGCCATACGCAGTCGTAAAACAACACCCCGGTGCGGTCAAACTTCAATTGCCCGGGACTGGTGACTAACCCTCAGCCAACCCGGGTGCCTCCCGAATAACGAAGTGATCGAGGTTCTCGATACTGGCACTGAACACCCCGAACGTCTGTTCGGGGTTCTTCTTGCTCGGTACCTGTTTCAACTCCGGCGTCACGCCATAAAAGAAGCAATACAACGGCGCGTCACTGTCGACGGCATGCTTGATCTCTTCCAGGAACGCTTTGCGCTTGCGGTAGTTGTCGATCAACTTCTTGCTCAGGTAAACATTGACTGAGTAAGGCTTCTTCTTCGTCTCGTCCGGTTGCCTGAACCAGACCTTCTGTTCGAAATCGATGCGAAAGCTTTGCGTGTAATCCTTGATCTCCTTGATCTTGCCCCAGTAAATGAGCCCCTTGTTATCCAGCAGGTACTCGACCTTCTTGAAGAACGAGCCATAGGGCGCCGTGTGCTCGCCAATCTTCAGCATCATGCGCTTGAGCAGGTCCTTGTCCGCGAAGTTCGACACGAAGCACTCCACCGGATGGGCGAAGACATGGGTCTTGTCCGGTGCCGAGTCACGGCCCGGGTGCTCGTCATGCCTGGCGGCTGAAGGCACTCGCTCATCGCGCATCACGTCTGCAGTCGCCGTCGGGTTGGACGGCTTGCGCACATACTCACGTCGAGTCAGCAACAACTCCGAAGGGAAATGCTCCTCCCGCCCGTCATCCGATTCCGCACCATCCACTTCCAGGCCCGACGCCGATGCCTTCAGGCTGACATAAGGACAACCTTCGATATGCCGTGTGCTGGGGATGTTCTTGAAGTGCGGCGTGCGCACGTAATTCACATTCTTGGCGTTGAACGTCCCCAACACATTCGCCGCATCAAACGCCATTCGACAGGCATCGTTGGGGCACTGGAACTGTTCCTTCGCGGAATCGAACGCCACCGTCTCGTCGAAATTCAAATCGCGAACGTCATAGATCGACAGCTTGTCGTCGAGGCTGCGGCAGTAGGCGAGGTCGAATTTCATGGTGGGCTCGGGTCCTTGAGGGGGAAGGGTATTAATAGCGGGAGGCGGGGTGGGTTGCACTGACTGTTTTCAGCTCAGAGCAAATTTGTAGCAATGCCCCGCCCATGGACAGCGCCCGAGACGTTATTGATATTCTTCCAGCTCAACACCGACCCTGTGGCGAGGGAGCTTGCTCCCGCTGGGCTGCGCAGCAGCCCCCAATTCCTATTACCAACAAAAAACCGTCGCTCGAACACAGACAACAGCGTCGCAATTACAACTCGCTTAACCACGCGAGTGCATAACCGGAATTATATTTCCGGAAGTGGAGGCTTGAGCCACGACAATCGGCATTATAGTTCCGACTGTGTCGGACAAGCCTGCTCCTGAAGCGAGCGTTGACTGCGAGGCATTGCGAAGGCCAAGGATGATGACAAGGGGGATCGAATGAGTGATGACGCAAAATCCGCAGGTACGCGTGCATGGCAGGGCGACAGGGTGATGATCACTAAGGCCGATAAGCCTCATCTGGATCTGCTACCTCATGCCGATACGCCTCAGGTGCGCAAGCCAGGTCGGTTGAAGGGGAAGATTCGGGCGTCGGCGGATTTTGACTGCACCCCCGGGGACATCATCGAGAGTTTTGAGGGACGGTCGTGAGTTCGGAAGAGTTTTCCTGATCTGAGATTTCAGCAGGCACCTCAGCAATGCAGGCTTCGTCGAACTCCTGCATAGTAGCCGTGTCGATAGCGCCGATCTTCAGCAGCGCTTCAGCCGAGTTGTGAATCGATTCGAGAGTTTCACTTTTGTATTCTTCAGCCATGGCACATCTCCAAAAAATCTCGTTCTTGAGCAACTCAACGGGAGCCTGCTCGTGATCTTAAAAAAACACAGTAATGAGGCCTGCCGCTGAATTGTGGCGAGGGGATTTATCCCCGCTGGGCTGCGAAGCAGCCCCAACTCCCATTTCACCAACAAAGAACCGCCGCCCGAACACGGACGACGGCTTCAGATTGAGCTTCAAAACCCCCGCAAAACCCGCGACGCCTTCCGCCACCAAGACTCATGCTGGCCAAACGGATCATCCACCAACACCGCCGGCATATCCCGCAAGCGAATCCACGGCTCATCCTGCCAGTGCAGCATGCAGAGCGACATCTTCGGCCAATCCAACACGCTCAACGTCGGCCGCTCCACCTTATGCGAGCAGCGCTCATCCCGCAGCGCAGGCACCACCTGATGCGTGATCCACTCACGCAGCAACCGATACTCAGGGCAGTAGTGATAAACCAACAACGCATAAACGCCCGACTCGCTCAGCATCAGACGCTCTTCGGTCAAGCCGTGGACATGCACGAGCATCATCCGGCGTTGGTCAGGGTCAAGCTTGCGGGTCATGCGCTCATCGAGGTGCTTGCTCATCAAACGTCCCAAGTCACAGGCGCTGAACCAAGCCTGGTTTTCAACCAAGAGGGCATGAAGATGGAGGTTGTGACGGGTGAACGATCCCGGGAGATAAGCATCAGGCATGATTGATCTCCAAGGTATACGGAGAGCAGGGTGAAATTTTTGTGGGCATAACCACCTCTACGTTCGAAGGTTAGCGGCGCGAGCCCGACGTAGAGGATGTAAGAAAATCCCAACAAGCTATTTCCCTACACAGAATTGCTCATGTTCCTAGACAACATGCGCTTCTATGGGGGGGCGATCAGCTACTACGTTGGGCGTTTCTTAGGCACCTGCGACTAAGATAGGTAACGAGGCGATACGGCGTCAATGCGGAAGGATTCTGAGTTTTTCGTAGGGCAAAGGTAGCGCGCCTGCGCCAGAGTTAAACGTGGCTTGGCTTCTGCGGAACACAAAAAACCCCGTTTTCACGGGGTTTTAAGTTAAGTCGCTGGTGGTTCAGCTCAGGATTTCTCTCTCGAAATCAATCCCAGCTCAAAGCCCCACCCGTCTGATACTCAATCACTCGCGTCTCAAAGAAATTCTTCTCTTTCTTCAAGTCCATGATCTCGCTCATCCAAGGGAACGGGTTAGTCGTGCCTGGATACTCTTCCTTCAGACCAATCTGCGACAGGCGACGGTTAGCGATGAACTTCAGATAGTCTTCCATCATCGCCGCATTCATCCCCAACACGCCGCGAGGCATGGTGTCGCGGGCGTATTCGATCTCCAGCTGCGTACCCTGCAGGATCATCTGGGTCGCTTCTTCCTTCATCTCGGCATCCCACAGGTGCGGGTTTTCGATCTTGATCTGGTTGATCACGTCGATGCCGAAGTTCAGGTGCATGGATTCGTCGCGCAGGATGTACTGGAACTGCTCGGCGACGCCGGTCATTTTGTTGCGGCGGCCCATGGAGAGGATCTGGGTGAAGCCGCAGTAGAAGAAGATGCCTTCCAGGACGCAGTAGTAGGCGATCAGGTTGCGCAGCAGCTCTTTGTCGGTTTCCGGGGTGCCGGTTTCGAACTTCGGATCGGAGATCGAACGGGTGTATTTCAGGCCCCAGGCGGCTTTTTTCGCGACCGATGGGATCTCGTGGTACATGTTGAAGATCTCGCCTTCATCCATGGCCAGCGATTCGATGCAGTACTGGTAGGCGTGGGTGTGGATCGCCTCTTCGAAGGCCTGGCGCAGGATGTACTGGCGGCATTCCGGGTTGGTGATCAGGCGGTACACGGCCAGGACCAGGTTGTTGGCAACCAGGGAGTCGGCGGTGGAGAAGAAGCCCAGGTTGCGCATCACGATGCGGCGCTCGTCGTCGGTCAGGCCTTCCGGGTTTTTCCAGAGGGCGATGTCGGCGGTCATGTTGACTTCTTGCGGCATCCAGTGGTTTGCGCAGCCGTCCAGGTACTTCTGCCAGGCCCAATCGTATTTGAATGGCACGAGCTGGTTAAGGTCGGCGCGGCAGTTGATCATGCGCTTTTCGTCGACGGCGACACGGGCGGAGGCGCCTTCGAGTTCGGCGAGGCCTTCGGCGATGTCGAGTTTGTCGAGGGCGGCCTTGGCGCGAATGATCGCGGCCGAGTCGTTGGCCGTCACGGCCCGGGCTTCGAGGGCGGCGGCACCGCCGGCGCTGTCGAGGCGGTCCATGTTGGCTTCAGAAGCGTGGCCGGCGTTGGCGCCTTTTACAGCGACTTCGCCGTCTTCTTTGTCGAATTCGTCCCAGCTCAGCATGACGTGTCGTCTCCTGCGTGAGGGCCAGATGCCCAATGAAGGCCTACTGGCCGCGGTGGATCTTGGAAAAATCGTTTGTTGCAGCAGCTGACGCAGGCAATAAACAGAAAAATGTACGGGTCATTCTGAAGCGGCTGTGTACGCGAGGAGGCGATGAGCCTCTGCGGGGGCTTCAGGCTGGCTTGATCCCCTGTAAGGGAATATTGCAGGCCCGTTTAAGGCGGCATTATAAGGACTTTTTTACCTACGTGCTGCGGCGAAATCGCCCACGAAGGAGGTGGCGGGGGGCATATCCGCGTGGGAGCGAGGGTTTACAAGGCTTTGGCTGCTGAAGATTTTTTTTGCATGGGTCGCGGGGCGGGTTTTTTTGATCAAAAAATGAGCGTTTTTTACGGTTTTGCACTACATGTTGTGTTTGTGGAGGGTTTTCGGCGCTTTCAGACACAACCAGGCCCGATCGAAATCGGGCCGTGGAAAATGCCAGTAATGATCAGCCGATACGGGCCGAACCGGTTTGATCGTAGCCATCTTCCGCGACGGTAGCGGAGCCGGTACGGTCGTAGCCGTCTTGCGCGACGGTAGCAGAACCGGTGCGGTCGTAGCCGTCTTCAGCGACCGCAGAACCGGTGCGATCAAATCCGTCGGCGGCGAAGGTGTTGCCGGCCAGTACGGACAGGGTCAGGACGAGGATCAGTGGGGTTTTCATGGTGGTTGCTCCCGATTGGTTTAAAGGTTGATCAGCCGTTGGAGCAGCCGTTGCCCATGACGCTGTAGCGCAGGATGTGGCGCTGGCCCTTGGAATCGTCGTATTCCATCTTCGCCGGGACCACTTCGCAGACGTTCGGGATTTCGCTCATGGAAATGACTTTGGCGATGTCCAGGTGGGTGGAGTAGGTGTACTCCTCAATGGCCGGTTTTTGCTGTGCAGCGTCGGTCGGGAGCTCGTCTGCCATCGCGGTGGCGCAAAGGCTGCCGAGGACCAGAACCCATAAAGCTTTCATCTGATTCACCTTTCTTGAGGTCGAGTGGGGTCACGCAACCTTTTTGGGGTTGCGTGTGGAGCAAGTATTGGAAGTTGGATTAACGGCCTTCGTGGGGGCTGTGTTGCGTTAATCGTGTTTGCCGGTTGGCGAGATGAATTTTAGGGAGTGGGGCGGGGCACAAAAAGACTCGGTTTTGATAAACACTGTTGGTTGATCTGGTAATAATCGCTGCAGGTGGGGGGATTGTCTGCTGTATCTATGTTGGATGGGCTACCGCCATCGCGAGCAGGCTCGGCTCCCACAGGCTCGGCTGCTGCACAGGGAAAAGCCTGGCGGGAGGGAGTTGCACGTTAGTACCGACATTTTGTAGGGACTTGTTACTACCATCGTCGAATGGTTCTATAGGCCCGCCCCGGGCTACAACGGGATCATACAAAAACAACTATTCACCGAGGTAAGAAAGATGAGTGCGGCTTCTGTGTATCCCGTTCGTCCCGAGGTTGCGGCCAATACGCTGACTGACGAGGCGACCTACAAGGCCATGTACCAGCAGTCGGTGGTCAACCCGGACGGCTTCTGGCGCGAGCAGGCCAAGCGCCTCGATTGGATCAAGCCTTTCACCACGGTGAAGCAGACGTCCTTCGACGATCACCATGTCGACATCAAGTGGTTCGCCGACGGCACCCTGAACGTTTCCTACAACTGCCTCGACCGTCACCTGGCCGAGCGCGGCGATCAGGTTGCAATTATCTGGGAGGGCGATGACCCTGCCGAGAGCCGCAACATCACCTATCGCGAGCTGCATGAAGAAGTCTGCAAGTTCGCCAACGCCCTGCGCGGCCAGGATGTGCATCGCGGCGACGTGGTGACGATCTACATGCCGATGATCCCCGAGGCCGTGGTCGCCATGCTGGCTTGTGCCCGGATCGGAGCGATCCACTCGGTCGTTTTCGGCGGCTTCTCGCCGGAAGCACTGGCCGGTCGGATCATCGACTGCAAGTCCAAAGTGGTGATCACCGCCGACGAGGGCGTTCGCGCCGGCAAGAAGATCCCGCTCAAGGCCAACGTCGATGACGCGTTGACCAACCCGGAAACCAGCAGCATCCAGAAGGTCATCGTGTGCAAGCGCACCGGTGGTGGCATCAAGTGGAACCAGCACCGCGACATCTGGTACGAAGACCTGATGAAAGTGGCCGGCACCGTTTGCGCGCCGAAGGAAATGGGCGCCGAAGAAGCGCTGTTCATCCTCTACACCTCCGGTTCCACCGGCAAGCCCAAGGGCGTGCAGCACACCACGGCCGGCTACTTGCTGTACGCGGCGCTGACCCATGAGCGCGTGTTCGACTACAAGCCCGGTGACGTCTACTGGTGCACCGCCGATGTCGGCTGGGTCACTGGCCACAGCTATATCGTCTACGGCCCGCTGGCCAATGGCGCGACCACGCTGCTGTTCGAAGGCGTGCCGAACTACCCGGACATCACCCGAGTGGCCAAGGTTGTCGACAAGCACAAGGTCAACATCCTCTACACCGCGCCGACCGCTATCCGCGCGATGATGGCCTCGGGTACTGCCGCCGTCGAAGGTGCCGACGGCAGCAGCCTGCGCCTGTTGGGTTCGGTGGGCGAGCCGATCAACCCGGAAGCCTGGGACTGGTACTACAAGAATGTTGGCAAGGAGCGTTGCCCGATCGTCGACACCTGGTGGCAGACCGAAACCGGTGGCGTGCTGATCAGCCCACTGCCAGGCGCCACGGCATTGAAGCCAGGTTCGGCCACGCGTCCGTTCTTCGGTGTGGTGCCGGCGTTGGTGGACAACCTCGGCAACCTGATCGAAGGCGCGGCCGAAGGCAACCTGGTGATCCTCGATTCGTGGCCAGGCCAGGCGCGTACGCTGTACGGCGACCATGATCGTTTTGTCGACACCTACTTCAAGACTTTCAGCGGCATGTATTTCACCGGCGACGGTGCGCGTCGCGACGAGGATGGCTACTACTGGATCACCGGTCGGGTGGATGACGTGCTCAACGTGTCCGGCCACCGCATGGGCACGGCCGAGATCGAGAGCGCCATGGTCGCCCACCCGAAAGTCGCCGAAGCGGCGGTGGTCGGTGTGCCGCACGACATCAAGGGGCAGGGCATCTACGTCTATGTCACCCTCAATGCCGGCGAAGAAACCAGCGAGGCCCTGCGCCTGGAACTGAAGAACTGGGTGCGCAAGGAGATCGGTCCGATTGCTTCGCCGGATGTGATCCAGTGGGCGCCGGGGCTGCCAAAAACCCGCTCTGGCAAGATCATGCGCCGCATCCTGCGCAAGATCGCCACGGCGGAGTACGACGGGTTGGGTGATATCTCCACCCTGGCCGACCCGAGCGTGGTGGCGCATCTGATCGAGACGCACAAGACCATGAACGTCGCCTGACGGCGGTTTGTGACCTCAAGCAGCCCCGCCTGGCATTTGCCTGGCGGGGCTTTTTTATGGGGCCTGTCTGGTCCTGAATAAGGTTTACACCTATTTCACGGCTGGGTGCTCTTGTGGCGAGGGAGCTTGCTCCCGCTCGGCTGCGCAGCAGTCGTAAACCGGCCCATGCGGTATGACCGAACGACCGCGGTGCCTGGCTTTGGGGCTGCTTCAGCCCTGCGGGAGCAAGCTCCCTCGCCACGGGTTGGGTGTTCGAACGACTGCGGTGCCTGGCTTTGGGGCTGCTGCGCAGCCCAGCGGGAGCAAGCTCCCTCGCCACAGGTTGGGTGTTCGAACGACTGCGGTGCCTGGCTTTGGGGCTGCTGCGCAGTCCAGCGGGAGCAAGCTCCCTCGCCACAGGGTTTTGTGTTTGGCCGACATGGTCTGCGAATAAATATCGATCTTCGTCGTCAGACGCTTCCGAGCGTTACCGGTGTTTCGAAATGTGTAACCAAAGGCGCCACAACGGGGCGATGTGAAACGCCAAGCCCCGATACAGGGCGCTTCCGGGTGTCTCCAAAAATAAGCCGACACGCTGTGCTTGCCGGATTAGAAGGGTTTGCGAATAATGGGCCCGCTATTTGCAGCATAGATCGGTTTCCCTTCTTTTGCTCTTGCATGAATTTGCGGGGCTGTCAATGCGCTCGAACAGCTTTCTCGGTGCTTCTGTAATTTGTTGTCGCATTGAAGAAATATCGGCTTCGGGCCTGTCGTTAGAATGCCGATCACTCGCTCGTCGTGGCTCGTGTTGAATAAATCGTGAGCTTCCTAGGACGCAGCACCAAAGTTCGTTTCACCCATTCGCATATTGGGCTGTTGCTCACTCTGCCGTTTTTGCCCTTTACCGATGGAGTCCCAAGATGAAGAAACTTGTGCTGCTTGGCGCCCTGGCACTGTCCGTGCTGTCCCTGCCAACCTTCGCTGATGAGAAACCCCTGAAGATTGGTATCGAAGCGGCTTACCCTCCGTTCGCTTCTAAAGCTCCGGATGGCAGCATCGTCGGTTTCGACTACGACATCGGCAATGCGCTGTGCGAAGAGATGAAGGTCAAGTGCGTGTGGGTCGAGCAAGAGTTCGACGGTCTGATCCCGGCGCTCAAGGTTCGCAAGATCGACGCGATCCTGTCGTCCATGTCGATCACCGAAGATCGCAAGAAGTCGGTTGATTTCACCAACAAGTACTACAACACCCCGGCTCGTCTGGTGATGAAGGCCGGTACCCAGGTCAGCGACGGTCTGACCGAGCTCAAGGGCAAGAATATCGGCGTGCAGCGTGGTTCGATCCACGAGCGTTTCGCCCGTGAAGTCCTGGCCCCGCTGGGTGCCGAGATCAAGCCATACGGTTCGCAGAACGAGATCTACCTGGACGTGTCCGCTGGTCGTCTCGACGGCACCGTGGCAGACGCTACGCTGTTGGATGACGGCTTCCTCAAGACCGATGCCGGCAAGGGCTTCGCGTTCGTCGGCCCGGCCTTTACCGACGTCAAGTACTTCGGCGACGGCGTCGGCATCGCGGTGCGCAAGGGCGACGCGTTGAAGGGCAAGATCAATGGCGCGATCGCGGCCATTCGCGAGAACGGCAAGTACAAGCAAATCCAGGACAAATACTTCGCTTTCGACATCTACGGCAAGTAACGACGTCCCGCCACTCGTGCGAAATGGCGCAAGCAACAGGATCTCTGCGGTTTGCGCCATTTTTTCATCCCACTTTCGAGGACCTGAATCATGTTGAAAGGCTACGGGGCTGTCATCCTCGATGGCGCATGGTTGACGCTTGAGCTCGCCTTGTCGTCCATGGCCCTGGCCATCGTCCTGGGGTTGATCGGCGTTGCGTTGCGCCTCTCTCCGGTGCGCTGGCTGGCGTGGCTGGGCGACCTGTATGCCACGGTCATTCGCGGTATTCCCGATCTTGTGCTGATCCTGCTGATTTTCTACGGCGGTCAGGACTTGCTCAATCGCGTGGCGCCGATGCTCGGCTACGACGATTACATCGACCTGAACCCGCTGGCGGCCGGTATCGGCACTCTGGGGTTCATCTTCGGTGCCTACCTGTCGGAAACCTTCCGCGGTGCCTTCATGGCGATCCCCAAGGGGCAGGCCGAGGCGGGCATGGCGTACGGCATGAACGGGTTCCAGGTGTTTTTCCGGGTGCTGGTGCCGCAGATGATTCGCCTGGCGATCCCGGGCTTCACCAACAACTGGCTGGTGCTGACCAAGGCCACCGCGCTGATTTCGGTGGTGGGCCTGCAAGACATGATGTTCAAGGCCAAGCAGGCGGCAGATGCCACGCGCGAGCCTTTCACCTTCTTCCTCGCAGTGGCGGCGATGTACCTGGTGATCACCAGTGTCTCGTTACTGGCATTGCGTCACCTTGAGAAGCGCTACTCGGTAGGCGTAAGGGCGGCTGATCTATGATCTTCGACTACAACGTCATCTATGAAGCCTTGCCGCTGTATTTCAGTGGCTTGTTGACCACTCTGAAGTTGCTGGCCCTGTCGCTGTTCTTCGGCCTGCTGGCGGCGTTGCCCCTGGGGCTGATGCGGGTGTCCAAGCAGCCGGTCGTCAACATGACGGCCTGGCTCTACACCTACGTGATCCGCGGCACGCCGATGCTGGTGCAACTGTTCCTGATCTACTACGGGCTGGCGCAGTTCGCGATCGTTCGCGAAAGCTTCCTCTGGCCGTGGCTGTCCAGTGCGACCTTCTGTGCGTGCCTGGCGTTCGCCATCAACACCAGCGCCTACACCGCTGAAATCATCGCCGGCAGCCTGCGGGCCACGTCCAACGGTGAGATCGAAGCGGCCAAGGCCATGGGCATGTCGCGCTACAAGCTGTATCGCCGGATCCTGCTGCCATCGGCCTTGCGTCGGGCGCTGCCGCAATACAGCAATGAGGTGATCATGATGTTGCAGACCACCAGCCTGGCCTCCATCGTGACCCTGATCGACATCACCGGTGCCGCGCGCACAGTGAATGCGCAGTACTACTTGCCGTTCGAAGCCTACATCACGGCCGGCGTTTTCTACCTGTGCCTGACTTTCATCCTGGTGCGCCTGTTCAAGCTGGCCGAGCGCCGCTGGCTGGGTTACCTGGCCCCGCGCAAGCACTGATAACGCATCGATCCGATCGACTGCTCAACGACTGACGTTTTGTGAGAACCGACCGCATGTACAAGCTTGAAGTCCAAGACCTGCATAAACGCTATGGCAGTCACGAAGTGCTCAAGGGCGTGTCCCTGAAAGCCGCCGCCGGCGATGTGATCAGCATCATCGGCTCCAGTGGCTCCGGCAAGAGTACTTTCCTGCGTTGCATCAACCTGCTTGAGCAACCCCATGCTGGCAAGATCCTGCTCAACAACGAAGAGTTGAAGCTGGTCGCCGGCAAGGACGGCGCGTTGAAGGCTGCAGACCCCAAGCAACTGCAGCGCATGCGTTCGCGGCTGTCGATGGTGTTCCAGCATTTCAACCTGTGGTCCCACATGACCGCGCTGGAAAACATCATGGAAGCGCCGGTGCATGTGCTGGGCGTGACCAAGGCTCAAGCGCGGGAGAAAGCCGAGCACTACCTGAACAAGGTCGGCGTGGCCCATCGCAAGGATGCCTACCCGGGCCACATGTCCGGCGGCGAGCAGCAGCGTGTGGCGATCGCCCGTGCGCTGGCGATGGAGCCGGAGGTGATGCTGTTCGACGAGCCGACCTCGGCCCTCGACCCGGAACTGGTAGGCGATGTGCTCAAGGTGATGCAGGGCCTGGCCCTGGAAGGCCGGACGATGGTGGTGGTGACCCACGAAATGGGCTTTGCCCGTGAAGTGTCGAACCAACTGGTGTTCTTGCACAAAGGCATCGTCGAAGAAAGCGGCAACCCGCGCGAAGTGCTGGTCAATCCGCAATCCGAGCGCTTGCAACAATTTCTTTCGGGCAGCCTCAAGTAATCGCTCCCGTTACGCACCTGATTTGGGTCATGCTGCGCACCGCGCGCCAGATGGTCTAATTTGGTTGCAGCCGCTTTTGGCTTTAACACTGTTTTCGCTTCGGATCGCCCGCCATGACTGCCCATCGAATAGGTTTCCTGATTTGGCCCAGCACTA
Source organism: Pseudomonas sp. NFACC08-1 (assembly GCF_900106735.1). NCBI lineage: Bacteria > Pseudomonadati > Pseudomonadota > Gammaproteobacteria > Pseudomonadales > Pseudomonadaceae > Pseudomonas > Pseudomonas sp. NFACC08-1. The sequence continues at coordinate 234,795 of NZ_FNNL01000007.1, forward strand.
AAGCCTTGACGCTGGCGCTGGCCGAGGAGGCCTTGCGTGTTGCTCAGCGGGTGCATCCGGATGTGGTCTATGAACTTTCGTTCTTGCAGGCCGAACCACCGGTCGACGGCGCCTGGCAACTGCCGGGCGAGCCCTGGGCTGGCAAGCTCGAAGGCTTGCAGAAGCTTTTCCTGCTGGCCGATGAGCCGCCGGCTGCACTGGCCTCATCCCTGAGCAGCGCCCTCAAGCAACTGGTGCGTGCCGGTTGTGTGATTGGTGGTTTGTCTGCCGGTGTCTATCCCCTGGCCCAACTGGGTTTGCTCGACGGTTACCGTGCCGCCGTGCATTGGCGCTGGCAGGACGATTTCTCCGAGCGCTTCCCCAAGGTCATCGCCACTAGCCATCTGTTTGACTGGGATCGCGATCGCCTGAGCGCTTGCGGCGGCATGTCGGTGCTCGACCTGTTGCTGGCGGTGCTGGCTCGCGATCACGGCGCGGAACTGGCCGGTGCGGTGTCGGAAGAGTTGGTGGTCGAGCGCATTCGCGAGGGCGGCGAGCGTCAGCGCATCCCGTTGCAGAACCGTCTTGGCTCCAGCCATCCAAAGCTCACCCAGGCAGTGCTGTTGATGGAAGCCAACATCGAGGAGCCGCTGACCACCGACGAGATCGCCCAGCATGTCTGTGTATCCCGCCGGCAACTGGAGCGGATCTTCAAGCAATACCTCAATCGCGTGCCGAGCCAGTATTACCTGGAGCTGCGCCTGAACAAGGCCCGGCAGATGCTGATGCAGACCAGCAAATCCATCATCCAGATCGGCCTGTCCTGCGGTTTTTCCTCGGGGCCGCACTTCTCCAGCGCCTACCGCAACTTTTTCGGCGCCACACCGCGGGAAGACCGCAACCAGCGCCGCAGCAGCAGCCCGTTCGAACTGTCGTCGGTGCCGTCCGAACGGGGCTAGGGCATAAGGCTCCTGGGGTAAGACAACTTCCTGTGGCGAGGGAGCTTGCTCCTGCTGGGCCGCGAAGCGGACCCAAATGGTAACCCCGGTGCCTCAGATTGATCGGGTTTTTTTCTGGGGGACGCTGCGCGCCCCAGCGGGAGCAAGCTCCCTCGCCACAGATAACGCCTCTCAAGCTCCAGTTGTGGCTGGCCAGGGAAATATGGATGCAGGTGCCTCAAATCCCTTGGCAACGTTTAAACTGCGCCTTTGCGACGCTATTTGTCGCATTGCCGTAAACCCGCGAAAAACGTGGGTTGGCGCTATAAGAAGTTGTCGCTTGGCGGCAAGGCCGGGCTGAAAACTGTCCTTACAATCCTTACCAAGCCCGCCAGTTCCAGGCGGGTGTTCCTCATCAGGAGACTCCGATGTCCGTTGAGCAAGCCGCGGTACAACGCGCCGATTTCGACCAGGTTATGGTTCCCAACTATGCACCTGCTGCCTTCATCCCTGTGCGTGGTGCCGGTTCCCGCGTATGGGACCAATCCGGTCGTGAGTTGATCGACTTTGCTGGCGGTATTGCAGTCAACGTACTGGGCCACGCCCACCCGGCGCTGGTCGGCGCACTGACCGAACAGGCCAACAAGTTGTGGCACGTGTCCAACGTATTCACCAACGAGCCGGCCCTGCGCCTGGCCCATAAGTTGGTCAACGCAACCTTTGCCGAGCGCGCGTTCTTCTGCAATTCGGGCGCCGAAGCCAACGAGGCCGCCTTCAAGCTGGCCCGTCGTGTCGCGTTCGATCGTTTCGGCAGCGAGAAGTACGAAATCATCGCCGCACTCAATAGCTTCCACGGTCGTACCTTGTTCACCGTCAACGTCGGCGGGCAGTCGAAGTACTCCGACGGCTTCGGTCCTAAAATTACTGGCATCACCCACGTTCCCTACAACGACCTGGCCGCTTTGAAAGCCGCCATTTCGGATAAGACCTGCGCCGTGGTGCTGGAGCCGATCCAGGGCGAGGGCGGGGTGCTGCCGGCCGAGCAGGCCTACCTGCAAGGCGCCCGCGACCTGTGCGATGCCCACGACGCATTGCTGGTGTTCGATGAAGTGCAGACCGGCATGGGCCGCAGCGGCCACCTGTTCGCCTACATGCATTACGGCGTGGTCCCGGACATCCTCACCAGCGCCAAGAGCCTGGGTGGTGGTTTCCCGATCGCGGCGATGCTCACCACGGAAGCGCTGGCCAAGCACCTGGTGGTTGGCACCCATGGCACCACCTACGGCGGCAACCCGCTGGCTTGTGCGGTGGCCGAAGCGGTGATCGATGTGGTCAATACGCCTGAGGTACTGGGCGGTGTCAAAACCAAGCACGCCAAGTTCAAGGCGCGCCTGGAGCAGATCGGCGAGAAGTACGGCCTGTTCACCCAGGTACGCGGCCTGGGCCTGCTGATCGGCTGCGTGCTGAACGACGCCTGGAAAGGCAAGGCCAAGGACATCTTCAACGCCGCCGAACAGGAAGGCCTGATGATCCTGCAAGCCGGCCCGGACGTGATTCGCTTCGCCCCGAGCCTGGTGGTGGAAGACGCCGATATCGATGCCGGCCTGGACCGCTTCGAGCGGGCCGCGGCGAAGCTGACGCAAGCCTGATTCCTTAAGGCCGGACAGGATCCAAATGTGGGAGCGGGCTTGCCCGCGAAGGCGATCGATCAGTCAACATCTGCGTTGAAAGTGATGGCCTCTTCGCGAGCAAGCCCGCTCCCACACTCGAACGGATGCGGTAGTCGGTCCGGTATTTTTTTCATGTCTCGACCCCTGGTCGAACCGTTTATTTCAAGTTAAGGAGTGACACCATGCTGGTGATGCGCCCCGCGCAAATGGCTGATCTGGGCGAGGTACAGCGTCTGGCTGCGGACAGTCCGATCGGTGTCACTTCCTTGCCGGATGACGTGGAACGCCTGAGCGACAAGATCGCCGCAAGCGAAGCCTCGTTTGCCGCCGAAGTCAGCTTCAACGGTGAAGAGAGCTATTTCTTCGTCCTTGAAGACACCACGACCGGCAAGCTGGTGGGCTGTTCGGCCATCGTCGCTTCGGCCGGTTATTCCGAACCGTTCTACAGCTTTCGCAACGAGACTTTCGTTCACGCCTCCCGTGAGCTGAAGATCCACAACAAGATCCACGTGCTCTCCCAATGCCACGACCTGACTGGCAACAGCCTGCTGACCAGTTTCTACGTGGTGCCGGAGCTGGTGGGTTCGCCATGGTCGGAACTCAATTCCCGCGGGCGCCTGCTGTTCGTCGCCAGCCACCCGGAACGGTTTGCCGATTCGGTGGTGACCGAGATCGTCGGCTACAGCGATGAGAATGGCGACTCGCCGTTCTGGGACGCCATCGGTCGCAACTTCTTCGACCTCAACTACGCCGCCGCCGAGCGCTTGTGCGGGCTGAAAAGTCGCACCTTCCTCGCCGAATTGATGCCGCATTACCCGATCTACGTGCCGCTGTTGCCGGACGCCGCCCAAGAGGCCATGGGGCAGGTCCATCCGCGGGCGCAGATCACCTTCGACATCCTGATGCGCGAGGGTTTCGAGACCGATCACTACATCGACATCTTCGACGGTGGCCCGACCCTGCATGCTCGTGTCTCGGGCATCCGCTCGATCGCCCAGAGCCGCGTGGTGCCGGTCAAGATCGGCGAACCGGTCAAGGGTGCCGGCCGCCAGTACCTGGTGGCCAATGCCCAGTTGCAGGATTACCGCGCCGTGCTGCTCGAGCTCGATTACGCGCCGGGCAAGCCTGTGACGCTGGACATGGAAGCGGCCGAAGCCTTGGGCGTCGGCGAAGGCGCCAGCGTGCGCCTGGTAGCCGTATAACGCTTTACAGCTGAGTTTCGCGGGTGGCGCAAGCGACCCGTTTGAGGAGATAGCATGATCGTTCGTCCCGTACGCAGCAGCGATTTACCCGCTCTGATCGCCCTGGCCCGCAGCACGGGCACCGGCCTGACCACCTTGCCGGCCAACGAAGAGCGCCTGGCCCATCGGGTCGGCTGGGCCGAGAAGACCTTTCGCGGCGAAGCCGGGCGCGGTGACGCGGACTACCTGTTCGTGCTCGAAGACGATGACGGTCGCGTGGTGGGCATTTCCGCCATCGCCGGTGCCGTGGGGTTGCGTGAGCCCTGGTACAACTTCCGGGTCGGCCTGACGGTCAGCGCTTCCCAGGAATTGAACATCTATCGGGAAATCCCGACCTTGTTCCTGGCCAACGACCTGACCGGCAATTCCGAGCTGTGCTCGCTGTTCCTGCATGCCGATTTCCGCAGTGGTCTCAATGGCCGCATGCTGGCCAAGGCGCGGCTGTTGTTCATTGCCGAATTCCCACAGCTGTTCGGCAACAAGATCATCGCCGAGATGCGCGGCATGTCCGACGACAAGGGGCGTTCACCGTTCTGGGAAAGCCTGGGCCGACACTTCTTCAAGATGGAATTCAGCCAGGCCGATTACCTCACCGGCGTGGGCAACAAGGCCTTCATCGCCGAGCTGATGCCCAAGTTCCCGCTGTACACCTGTTTCTTGTCCGAAGATGCCCGGGCCGTGATCGGCCAGGTTCATCCGGACACCGAACCGGCATTGTCGATGCTCAAGAGCGAAGGCTTCAGTTACCAGGGTTACGTCGACATCTTCGACGCCGGCCCGGCGGTGGAGTGCGAAACCGGCAAGATCCGCGCGATTCGTGACAGCCAGGCGCTGGTGCTGGCCATCGGTACGCCGGGTGATGACGCCACGCCGTTCATCATTCATAACCGTAAGCGCGAGGACTGCCGCATCACGGCGGCACCGGCGCGCCTGGCTGCGGGCACCCTGGTGGTCGATCCGCTGACTGCCAAACGTCTTCAACTCAATGCCGGCGATCAGGTGCGTGCCGTCGCGTTGTCTGCTGCTCGGGAGTCGAAATAATGAATTCGCTGTACATCGCAGGAAGTTGGCTGGAAGGCCAAGGTGACGTTTTTGAGTCGTTGAACCCGGTGACCCAGCAGGTGCTGTGGTCGGGCAAGGGCGCCACGGCTGCGCAGGTGGAGTCGGCGGTGCAGGCCGCGCGCCAGGCGTTTCCGGGCTGGGCTCGGCGTACGCTGGATGAGCGCATCCAGGTACTGGAAGCCTTTGCCGCGAGCCTGAAAAGCCATGCTGACGAACTGGCCCAGTGCATCGGTGAAGAAACCGGAAAACCGTTGTGGGAAGCGGCGACCGAAGTCACCACCATGGTCAATAAAATTGCCATTTCGGTGCAGAGCTACCGCGAGCGGACCGGTGAGAAGAGCGGCCCCCTGGGCGACGCCACCGCCGTGCTGCGCCACAAGCCCCATGGCGTGGTGGCGGTGTTCGGCCCCTACAACTTCCCCGGTCACTTGCCCAATGGCCACATCGTGCCAGCGCTGCTGGCCGGTAACAGCGTGCTGTTCAAACCGAGCGAGCTGACGCCGAAAGTCGCCGAGCTGACGGTCAAGTGCTGGGTCGAGGCTGGTCTGCCGGCGGGCGTACTGAACCTGCTGCAAGGCGCGCGGGAAACCGGTATCGCCCTGGCGGCCAACTCGGGCATCGACGGGTTGTTCTTCACCGGCTCCAGCCGTACCGGCAATCTGTTGCACCAACAATTTTCCGGGCGTCCGGACAAGATCCTCGCGCTGGAAATGGGCGGCAACAACCCGCTGGTGGTGGATGAGGTGGCCGACGTCGATGCTGCGGTCTACACCATTATTCAGTCCGCTTTCATTTCCGCCGGGCAGCGCTGCACCTGTGCGCGCCGCCTGCTGGTGCCGGAAGGAGCCTGGGGCGATGCCTTGCTGGCGCGCCTGGTGGCGGTCAGCTCGACCCTCGAGGTCGGAGCCTTCGACCAGCAACCGGCGCCGTTCATGGGCTCGGTGATTTCCCTGGCCGCGGCGAAGGCGCTGATGGACGCGCAGAACCATTTGTTGGGCCTGGGCGCCGTGCCGCTGTTGGCCATGACCCAACCCCAGGCCCAGGCCGCATTGCTGACGCCGGGTATCCTCGACGTGACGGCGGTGGCCGAGCGTCCTGACGAGGAGCTGTTCGGGCCGTTGCTGCAGGTGATTCGCTACACGGATTTCCCAGCGGCGATCGCCGAGGCCAACAATACTCAATATGGCCTGGCCGCCGGTTTGCTGTCGGACTCCGAAGCGCGTTACCAGCAGTTCTGGCTGGAGAGCCGTGCCGGTATCGTCAACTGGAACAAGCAACTGACGGGGGCTGCCAGCAGCGCACCGTTCGGCGGTGTCGGCGCTTCGGGCAACCATCGCGCCAGTGCTTATTACGCGGCTGATTATTGCGCGTACCCGGTGGCTTCCCTGGAAACCCCGAGCCTCGTCATGCCGGCTGCCCTGACCCCCGGCGTGAGAATGGTGTGAACCCCGATCGCGAGCAAGCTCGCTCCCACAGGGGGTTGTGCAGTCCTTTGTGGGAGCGAGCTTGCTCGCGATAGCCGCGACGCGGTTGTAATTGATGCCTATAAAAACAGATTCTCGTGGAGCCTCGCTGATGAAATCCTATGAAGTCAACTTTGACGGTCTAGTGGGGCCGACCCATAACTACGGCGGGCTCTCGTACGGCAACGTCGCCTCCCAGAGCAATAGCCAGCAGTCCTCCAACCCCAAGGAAGCGGCGTTGCAGGGCCTGGCGAAAATGAAAGCGCTGATGGACATGGGTTTCCAGCAAGGTGTGCTGGCGCCGCAGGAGCGCCCGGACGTGGCGGCCCTGCGTCGGTTGGGTTTTGCCGGCAGCGATGCCCAGGTCATCCAGCAGGCGGCGAAAGAAGCGATGCCGCTGCTGGTCGCCAGTTGCTCGGCCTCCAGCATGTGGGTGGCCAACGCCGCCACCGTCAGCCCGAGTGCCGACACCGCTGATGGTCGCGTGCATTTCACCGCCGCCAACCTGAATTGCAAATACCACCGCAGCATCGAACATCCGACCACCAGTCGTGTGCTGGGGGCGATGTTCGCCAACCAGCAACACTTCGCCCACCACGCCGCGTTGCCAGCGGTGGCGCAATTCGGCGATGAAGGCGCGGCCAACCACACCCGTTTCTGCCGCGCCTACGGTGAGGCCGGTGTCGAGTTCTTTGTGTTCGGTCGCAGCGCTTTTGACACCCGCTATCCCGCGCCGCAGAAATACCCGGCGCGCCAGACCCTGGAAGCTTCCCAGGCTGTTGCCCGCCTGCACGGGCTGAGGGAGGAGGGCGTGGTGTACGCTCAACAGAACCCATCGGTGATCGACCAGGGTGTGTTCCACAACGACGTGATCGCGGTGGGCAATGGCGAAGTGCTGTTCTATCACGAGGACGCGTTTCTCGAGACCGACAAGATGTTGGCCGAGCTGAGCGCCAAACTCGCCAAAGTCGGTGGGAAATTTCAGTCGGTATGCGTGCCGCGTTCGGCGGTGACGGTGGATGATGCGGTGCGCTCCTACCTGTTCAATAGCCAGTTGCTGTCGCGTCCCGACGGCTCGATGCTGTTGATCGTGCCGGAAGAGTGCCGTGGCAACGAGCGCGTCTGGCAATACCTGCAAGGCCTGACGGGCGCAGGCGGGGTGATTCGCGAAGTGAAGGTCTTCGACCTCAAGCAAAGCATGCAGAACGGTGGTGGCCCGGCTTGCCTGAGGTTACGCGTGGCCCTCAACGAAACCGAGCTGGCGGCCGTCAACCCAGGGGTTATCATGACCGCGCCGCTGTACGATTCGCTGACCCAATGGGTCGAGCGGCACTACCGCGACCGCATGACCGAAAACGATCTGGCAGACCCTCAGTTGCTGCTCGAATGCCGTGGGGCACTGGATGAACTGACACAAATCCTTAAACTTGGCTCGGTTTATCCTTTCCAGATCAATTGAAAGCGCGCGCGACCTGACTACAGTCAAAGCAGGGCGCGTTGCCTTATCCCCAGACGAGAATGTAAAGACATGAGCGATACCTTGCAGCTGATCCTTGAAGACACCGACGGCACCCAACTGGAAACCTCCTGCACCCGCGTAGCGGTGATGTGGCAAGGCAAGGAGTTGTGGATCCAGCAGGATGGCCGTGGTCAGTTGCTGATCGGCGTCGATGTCGAGGAAGGGGACGAGGAATACGCCAACCTGTTGTTGCGTCCATTGGCGACCAACCTGGTCAGCCTGCAACTGGAAATGGAACCGGCGGACGTCGGCGACGATGACCATGTCCATGGCCCGGATTGCGGCCACGACCATTAAGGAAACCGCGCTATGCTCGCCCTCGGCAAACTGCTTGAACTGACCCTCGCCGGCCGTGAACCGGCGGAGAAGACTCAACTGACTGTCGAAGGCGTACGGATGCGCTGGTTGAGCGAGGGCGCGCTGGAGGTCAAGCCGCCCGAAGCCCGGGATAACGGTCTGGACCTGCTGCTGTCGGCCGGTATCCACGGCAACGAAACCGCGCCGATCGAGCTGCTCGACCGCTTGCTGCACGACATCGCCCGTGGCCATTTGAAGCCGCGGGCCCGCATTCTGTTCCTGTTCGGCAACCCCGAGGCCATACGGCGCGGTGAGCGTTTCGTCGAACAGGACGTCAACCGCCTGTTCAATGGCCGCCATGAGCTGAGCGGCGGTCCTGAGGCGCTACGGGCCTGCGAGCTGGAGCGCCTGGCCGCCAGTTTCTTCAGCCGGCCAGAACGCAGTCGCTTGCATTACGACCTGCACACCGCCATCCGCGGCTCGAAGATCGAGCAGTTCGCCCTCTACCCGTGGAAAGAAGGTCGCCAGCATTCACGCCGTGAACTGGCACGCCTGCGTGCCGGGGGCATGGAGGCGGTGTTGCTGCAGAACAAGCCGTCCATTGTGTTCAGTGCCTACACCTACGACCAGCTCGGTGCCGAGTCCTTCACCCTGGAACTGGGCAAGGCCCGGCCATTCGGACAGAACGGCGGGGTCAACGTCAGCCTGCTGGAAACCCGCCTGCAACAGATCATCGAGGGCAACGAGCCGGAGCTGGATGAAGGGCTCGATGGCCTGCAGCTGTTCAGCGTGGCCCGGGAAATCATCAAGCACAGCGACAGTTTCCGCCTGAACCTGCCGGCGGACATCGAGAACTTCTCGGAATTGGGCAAAGGCTACGTGCTGGCCGAAGACATTGCCCAGACCCGCTGGGTGATCGAAGAAGAGGGCGCCCGGATCATCTTTCCGAACCCCAAGGTCAAGAATGGCTTGCGGGCTGGCATCCTGATTGTGCCGGCGACCGACGAAAACCTGATCTAAAACCCGCGGAACTATTGTGGGAGCGAGCTTGGTCGCGATAGCGATGTATCAGTCAACATCGATGCAGGCTGAACCACCGCTATCGCGAGCAAGCTCGCTCCCACAGGTTTTTCAGTGGTTTTTAGCTCGCTACCGCCCGCTGCTCACTACGGCGCAACGCTCGGGTCTTGTGCAACGTATCGGCGCAGGTCTTCGCCGCTTCCTGGCCCTTGTGCACGAAATGCTCGAAGAAGAACTTCTGATGTTCTTCCCCGGCATGGAAGTGATGCGGCGTGAGCACGACCGAGAACACCGGCACTTCGGTTTCCAGCTGGACCTGCATCAGGCCGCTGATCACCGATTGGGCGACGAATTCGTGACGGTAGATGCCACCGTCCACCACCAGGCCGGCGGCGACGATGCCGGCGTAGCGGCCTGACTTGGCCAGCAGCTTGGCGTGCAGCGGAATCTCGAAGGCGCCACCGACTTCGAAGAAGTCGATATCACTTTCCTGGTAACCCTGGATGATCATTTCGGCGACGAAGCCTTTACGGCTCTGGTCGACGATTTCCTTGTGCCAGCAGGCCTGGATGAACGCGACGCGCTCGCCCGGATGACTTTTGCTTTTGCTGTCGATTGCAGTGGGTTGCATGTTCTGGTTCCTGTTTGTGTGAAAAACAGGGCGTCATGAATCGAAGGGGATTCGAGGGTACGCCGCGCACGGACAGTCGCAGTCGGCCCTTGGATATCAATCCCGTTCTCTCTTCATCCGGACTATGACCGTCGGCCCCGGAATCACACCGGGTCTGCTGACCTTGTCGCTACACCCCAAAAAGCGGTGCACCACCAAGCGCTCGCGGGCTATGCACGTTGCGTGCAATTACCGCCGGTGGGGAATTACACCCCGCCCTGAGAACGTTTTTGCCGCCATGGTTTGGGGCGGCTGGGGATTTTTAACACATATTTCAGCGCAACGCATGACCTGGATGTCCCGAGAACACTGTGGCGAGGGAGCTTGCTCCCGCTGGGCTGCGAAGCGGCCCCAAGATTTTGCGGCTGCTTCGCACCCGAGCGGGAGCAAGCTCCCTCGCCACGGAATATTCCTCCAGTCGGTCTTGATTAATCGTCGCCATACCCGCAGTAATTACCCTTCGAAAGGGAATTCCCCCACCAGAACCCGAGGCCAGATTCATGAGTGTTATCGATCTTCGCAGCGACACGGTCACCCAACCCAGCGCCGGCATGCTGGATGCCATGGCCAGCGCGCCTACCGGTGACGATGTGTACGGGGAAGACCCGACCGTCAATCGCCTTGAGGCCGAACTGGCCGCGCGCCTGGGATTTGCCGCAGCGTTGTTCGTGCCCACGGGGACCATGAGTAACCTGTTGGGGTTGATGGCCCACTGCGAGCGCGGCGACGAATACATCGTCGGCCAGCAGGCCCACACCTACAAATACGAAGGTGGCGGGGCGGCGGTGCTGGGTTCGATCCAGCCTCAGCCCCTCGAGGTGCAAGCGGACGGTTCCCTGGACTTGGCGCAAGTGGCCGCGGCGATCAAGCCCGATGACTTCCACTTTGCCCGCACCCGCCTGCTGGCCCTGGAAAACACCATGCAGGGCAAGGTGCTGCCACTGGAATACCTGGCCCGGGCCCGGCGTTTCACCCAGGAACATGGCCTGGCCCTGCATTTGGACGGGGCGCGGCTGTACAACGCCGCGGTCAAGCTGAATGTCGACGCCCGGCAGATCACGCAGCATTTCGATTCGGTGTCGGTGTGCTTGTCCAAGGGCCTCGGCGCGCCGGTGGGCTCGGTCCTGTGCGGCAGCGTCGAGCTGATCGGCAAGGCCCGTCGGCTGCGCAAGATGGTCGGCGGCGGCATGCGCCAGGCCGGGATTCTCGCGGCGGCGGGGCTGTACGCCCTGGAACATCAGGTCCAGCGCCTGGCCGATGACCACGCCAATGCCCAGCGGCTCGCCGAGGGCTTGCGAGCGGCGGGTTACGAGGTCGAGCCGGTGCAGACCAACATGGTCTACGTGCAAATGGGCGAGCGGGCCGAGGCGATCAAGGCATTTGCCGATGAACGGGGCGTCAAGCTCAGCGCTGCGCCACGCCTGCGAATGGTGACGCACATGGACGTGAGCGCGGCGCAAATCGACCAGGTGGTCGCCACTTTCGTCGAATTTTCCCGCCACTGACCCGTCAACCGGGCCAATTGACAGTTTCTATCGCATAAACACGCTGTACCCCACGCGCAGGGCCGATATAATGCGGCCCTTTGCCGTTGCTTCGTCTGTTGACGTTTTGCACAGGCCTTTGGCCGCAGCCTCCGTGGAAGAACCTAATGAAAAGCGCAGAAATCCGTGAAGCCTTCCTTCGCTTCTTCGAAGAGCAAGGCCACACCCGAGTAGCCTCCAGCTCTTTGATTCCGGGCAACGACCCGACCCTGCTGTTCACCAACGCGGGGATGAACCAGTTCAAGGACTGCTTCCTGGGCCAGGAAAAACGTGCCTACACCCGTGCGGTGAGCAGCCAGAAGTGCGTGCGTGCCGGCGGCAAGCACAACGACCTGGAAAACGTCGGTTATACCGCTCGTCACCACACCTTCTTCGAAATGCTGGGTAACTTCAGCTTCGGTGACTATTTCAAGCGCGACGCCATCACCTTCGCCTGGACCTTCCTGACCTCCGACAAGTGGCTGAACCTGCCCAAGGAGAAGCTCTGGGTCACGGTCTACGCCACCGATGACGAAGCCTATGACATCTGGACCAAACAGGTCGGTGTCCCGGCCGAGCGCATGGTGCGTATCGGCGACAACAAAGGTGCGCCTTACGCCTCCGATAACTTCTGGACCATGGGCGACACCGGCCCGTGCGGTCCGTGCACCGAGATTTTCTACGATCACGGCGCCGACATCTGGGGCGGCCCACCCGGCTCGCCGGAAGAAGACGGCGACCGCTACATCGAGATCTGGAACAACGTGTTCATGCAGTTCAACCGCACCGCCGATGGCGTGTTGCATCCGCTGCCAGCGCCGTCGGTCGACACCGGCATGGGCCTGGAGCGGATCAGTGCGGTGCTGCAGCACGTTCACTCCAACTACGAAATCGACCTGTTCCAGAGCTTGCTGAGCGCGTCGGCCCAGGCTATCGGTTGCACCAATGACAACCAGGCCTCGCTCAAAGTGGTCGCCGACCACATCCGTTCCTGCGGCTTCCTGATTGCCGACGGTGTGCTGCCTTCCAACGAAGGTCGTGGCTATGTGCTGCGCCGGATCATCCGCCGCGCCTGCCGTCACGGCAACAAGCTGGGCGCCAAGGGCAGCTTCTTCTATCAGATCGTTGCGGCATTGGCGGCCGAGATGGGCGACGCTTTCCCGGAACTCAAGTCCCAGCAAGCGCATATCGAGCGCGTGCTCAAGGCTGAAGAAGAGCAATTCGCCAAGACCCTGGAGCAAGGCCTGAAGATCCTCGAGCAGGACCTGGCCGAGCTCAAGGGCAACGTGGTCCCGGGCGACGTGGTGTTCAAGCTGTACGACACCTATGGCTTCCCGATGGACCTGACCGGCGACATCGCCCGCGAACGCAACCTGACCCTCGACGAGGAAGGTTTCGAGCGCGAGATGGAAGCCCAGCGGGTGCGCGCGCGTTCCGCCAGCTCCTTTGGCATGGACTACAACAGCCTGGTCAAGGTAGACGTGGCCACCGAGTTCACCGGTTATGCGGGCACCACCGGCTCGGCCAAGATCGTCGCCATCTATAAGGATGGGCAATCGGTCGACATCCTGAGCGAAGGCCAGGAAGGTGTGATCGTGCTGGACAAGACTCCGTTCTACGCCGAATCCGGCGGCCAGATCGGCGACAGCGGTTACCTGCAGGCCGGCAGCTCGCGTTTCGACGTGCGTGACACCACCAAGACCGGCGGCGCCTTCCTGCACCACGGCGTGCTGGCGTCGGGCAGCCTGATGATCGCCGCCCCGGTGGCCGCCCATGTCGACGCCGACGTTCGGCATGCCACGTCGCTGAATCACTCCGCTACGCACTTGCTGCACGCGGCGTTGCGCCAGGTGCTGGGCGAGCATGTCCAGCAGAAGGGTTCGTTGGTGGACAGTCAGCGCCTGCGCTTTGACTTCAGCCATTTCGAGGCCATCAAGCTTGAGCAGCTCAAGGCGCTGGAAGAAATCGTCAACGCCGAGATTCGCAAGAACTCCCCGGTGGAAACCGAAGAAACCGACATCGAGACCGCCAAGCGCAAGGGCGCGATGGCGTTGTTCGGCGAGAAGTACGGCGACAGCGTGCGCGTACTGAGCATGGGCGATTTCTCCGTTGAACTGTGCGGCGGTATCCACGCCAACCGCACCGGCGACATCGGCCTGATGAAAATCATCAGCGAAGGTGGCGTGGCATCCGGTGTGCGCCGGATCGAAGCGGTCACCGGCGCCGCAGCCCTGGCGTACCTCAACGCGGCTGAAGAACAACTCAAGGAAGCGGCAACCCTGATCAAGGGCAGCCGCGACAACCTGATCGACAAGCTGTCGGCTGTGCTGGAGCGCAACCGCCTGCTGGAAAAGCAACTCGAGCAGTTGCAGGCCAAGGCCGCCAGCGCCGCGGGCGACGATCTGTCGGCCCAGGCCGTGGACGTCAAGGGCGTGAAGGTGCTGGCCGTGCGTCTGGACGGCCAGGATGGCAAGGCACTGCTGGCGCTGGTCGATCAACTGAAAAACAAACTCGGCCGCGCAGTGATCCTGCTCGGCAGTGTCCATGAGGAAAAGGTCGTTCTCGTCGCAGGCGTGACCAAAGACCTGACTGGCCAACTCAAAGCCGGTGATTTGATGAAGCAAGCCGCTGCAGCAGTGGGCGGCAAGGGCGGTGGTCGTCCGGACATGGCGCAAGGCGGTGGTACCGACGTCGGCGCCCTGGACGCGGCACTGGCCCAGACCGTTGCATTCGTAGAGCAGGGTATTTAAGGCAGCGTCGCGGGCTCGTGGTCTAGTGACGAGCCCGGCCGCTGTTTGAGTGATTTATTGGGCGCCCTTCATGGGCAGAGGCGGCTTTGAAATGGCTTTGATCGTACAGAAATTTGGAGGCACCTCGGTCGGCACTGTCGAGAGAATCGAACAAGTCGCCGACAAGGTTAAGAAATTCCGTGAAGCGGGCGATGACCTGGTGGTTGTGCTGTCGGCAATGAGCGGCGAGACCAACCGTCTGATCGATCTGGCCAAGCAAATCAGCGGCGACCAGCAACCGGTTCCCCGTGAGCTGGACGTGATCGTTTCCACTGGCGAGCAGGTGACCATCGCCTTGCTGGCCATGGCGCTGATCAAGCGTGGCGTGCCAGCGGTGTCCTACACCGGCAACCAGGTGCGTATCCTGACGGACAGCGCGCACAACAAAGCGCGTATCCTGCAGATCGACGACCAGAAGATTCGCGGCGACCTGAAGGCTGGCCGTGTCGTGGTCGTCGCTGGTTTCCAGGGCGTGGACGAGCAGGGCAATATCACCACCCTCGGCCGTGGCGGTTCCGACACCACCGGGGTTGCCCTGGCGGCGGCCCTCAAGGCTGACGAATGCCAGATCTACACCGATGTGGACGGTGTCTACACCACTGACCCGCGGGTGGTGCCTGTGGCCCAGCGGCTGGACAAGATCACGTTCGAAGAAATGCTGGAAATGGCCAGTCTCGGTTCGAAGGTGTTGCAGATCCGGGCGGTCGAATTCGCCGGCAAGTACAACGTTCCGCTGCGCGTTCTGCACAGCTTCAAAGAGGGTCCGGGCACCCTCATTACTATTGATGAAGAGGAATCCATGGAACAGCCGATCATTTCCGGCATCGCTTTCAACCGCGATGAGGCCAAGCTGACCATCCGTGGCGTGCCAGACACCCCCGGCGTGGCGTTCAAGATTCTCGGCCCGATCAGTGCCGCGAACATCGAAGTCGACATGATCGTGCAGAACGTCTCGCACGATAACACCACTGACTTCACCTTCACCGTGCACCGCAACGACTACCAGTCTGCCGAAGCGATCCTGAAAAAGACCGCTGGCGAGATCGGTGCCCGGGAAGTGGTGGGTGATACCAAGATCGCCAAGGTCTCGATCGTCGGTGTCGGCATGCGTTCCCACGCAGGCGTGGCCAGCCGCATGTTCGAATCCCTGGCCAAGGAAAGCATCAACATCCAGATGATCTCTACCTCGGAAATCAAGGTTTCCGTGGTGATCGAAGAGAAGTACCTGGAACTGGCCGTGCGCGCCCTGCACACGGCTTTCGAACTCGACGCTGCTGCCCAGCCGGGCGAGTAAAAAGCGTTGTCTGGAGGGCGCGGCTGGACCGCGCCCTCTGTTTTTCTGAATGGCGCGTCCCAAAACTGTTCTTTTGCCCGCGCTGGTCAATACTAGGCCTGTAGGCTTCGACCGTTTCGGTTGTAGGTCCAATGCCTTTTTTTTGCAGACTGTTGTCCCTTAAGTGAATTGCGTGAGGAGAAAGGTATGCTGATTCTGACCCGTCGGTGTGCAGAAAGCCTGATTATTGGCGATGGCGAAATCACCGTGACCGTGCTCGGCGTCAAAGGAAACCAAGTGCGTATCGGCGTCAATGCCCCGAAAGAGGTTGCTGTACACCGCGAGGAAATTTACCTGCGTATCAAGAAAGAGAAGGACGACGAACCAAGCCATTAATTTTTATCGATTTTTATGTTTGCAAACGGGGATGAAGGTGGTTAATATACGCCCCGTGTTGCGGAGAGCTGGCCGAGTGGCCGAAGGCGCTCCCCTGCTAAGGGAGTACACCTCAAAAGGGTGTCGGGGGTTCGAATCCCCCGTTCTCCGCCATTATTCGTTTAGTGCGTCAAAACCTGGCTTGCTCAGTAAGTGATTGAAATTACTGAAAAAAAGCGCTTTACAAAAGGAATTGACGACCTATAATGCGCGGCAACAAATGCACTCGTAGCTCAGCTGGATAGAGTACTCGGCTACGAACCGAGCGGTCACAGGTTCGAATCCTGTCGAGTGCACCATTTAAGAGTTGTTTGCAGCAATGCAAATAACTTGGCTTCAACCAGTTGTGATCTGGTATAAAACCACAACTTGCACTCGTAGCTCAGCTGGATAGAGTACTCGGCTACGAACCGAGCGGTCACAGGTTCGAATCCTGTCGAGTGCACCAAACACCAAAAAGCCCGCGTTAAACGCGGGCTTTTTGCTGTCTACGATTTGCCTTTCACGCATCCCCTCTCATCGAACACGACCTCTGCGCTGCGGCCTTTCTTCGCCTTGTAGGTATAGCGCGTGCTCGAATTCCGAACTTTGATCGAGTCTGGCTTGCCCAGGGCGCTCTCTACGTCCTGCTGGCTCATGCCGGCGATGATGCGTCGGCCCAGGATGGCGTCGCGGCGTCGCCTGGCGTCGATGAGGTTCCCGCAGCGGTCCTGGAACTGGCCAATCACGGTCGGTTCCTTGCGCGTGGTTTTGTTGCTGGATGTTTGTCCGCGCTCCGCTTCAGGCAGCATCGCCTCGGTCGTCGGTTTGATTGTCGGTTCGATCGAACCTGGGCGATACGGATGGATCTGTTGTAGTGACAGAGCTTCTCCCGGGCCGCAGCTCAGGGTGGTGAATGTCACGTGCCCTGCGATGTTTTCGCAGCGATGCACGGTCTGCCCGGCAGCCCATAAAGGCAAGCAGGCGAGCAGGAACAGGCAGTGGTTGAGGTGCATCCGGTCGTCCTCCTTGACGGTGCAGAAGAGAAGAGTAGTCGCCGCATTTCTGCCGCGGCGTGTGTTTTCTTTTCCGGATAAGTCGTCGTAAAGGAACAGGTTCAGCCTGTGTTCAGGTTTGTCTCGCAAGCGCTTGTTCTTGCCATGATTTTTTAGCGTTTTAAAGCGTCAAGCGGTGTATGATTGCGCCCGTCAGCCCCGCCGGGGCTTTGGAATATATCCATGGACTTACCCAGTAGTTACTCAATATTAAGTTTTGCCAATCATGAATTAACTGATTGATGCTTCCGGCGTGCTCCACTGCTGGGAGTGGAGTTCGCCTATGACCCAAGTAGAAGTAAAAAAAACGCAGGAAAGCCTTCAGGATCGTCTCGCTCAAGTCGTTGAGCTGCTGCAGCGCCAGCGGGTCGTCGAAGACCTGACGCATCGCCAGGAAGGCCCG
This sequence comes from Pseudomonas sp. NFACC08-1, assembly GCF_900106735.1. Classification (NCBI taxonomy): domain Bacteria; kingdom Pseudomonadati; phylum Pseudomonadota; class Gammaproteobacteria; order Pseudomonadales; family Pseudomonadaceae; genus Pseudomonas; species Pseudomonas sp. NFACC08-1. The sequence continues at coordinate 252,111 of NZ_FNNL01000007.1, forward strand.
CATCATGACCGGGTCGAGAACCTGGTCCACCGGCAGAATCTCGTCGAGCTGCAACGCAAGCTCGATGACCTGCACTCCGCCGACGTTGCCTACATTCTTGAAGCCTTGCCACTGGAAGAGCGTCTGACGGTCTGGCAGTTGGTCAAGGCTGATCGCGACGGTGACATCCTGCTCGAAGTGTCGGACTCGGTTCGGGAAACCCTGATCGCCGACATGGATGATCACGAGTTGCTGGCGGCGGCCAAGGAAATGGACGCCGACGAACTCGCCGACCTTGCGCCCGAACTGCCGCGGGACGTTGTCCATGAACTGATGGAAGCCCTCGACGGCCAGCAGCGCGAGCGTGTGCGCTCGGCGTTGTCCTATGACGAGGAGCAGGTCGGTGCGCTGATGGACTTCGAGATGGTGACGATCCGCGAGGATGTCAGCCTTGAAGTGGTCTTGCGCTACCTGCGTCGCCTCAAGGAACTGCCGGGGCATACTGACAAACTGTTTGTGGTCGACTACGACGGCGTGCTCAAGGGCGTGCTGCCCATCAAGCGTTTGCTCGTCAACGACCCGGAAAAGCAGGTGGCCGAGGTCATGGCCAGCGATCCGGTGAGTTTCCACCCGGACGAAGACGCCTATGATGCGGCCCAGGCGTTCGAACGTTATGACTTGATTTCTGCACCGGTGGTCGACAAGAACGGCAAGCTGATCGGCCGTCTGACCATCGATGAAATGGTCGACTTGATTCGTGAGGAAAGCGAAAGCGAAGTCCTCAACATGGCCGGTCTGCGCGAAGAAGAAGACATCTTCGCCTCGGTCTGGAAGTCCCTGCGTAACCGCTGGGCCTGGCTGGCGATCAACCTGATCACGGCGTTTGTCGCTTCCCGGGTCATCGGCCTGTTCGAAGGCTCCATCGAGAAGCTGGTGGCGCTCGCGGCCCTGATGCCCATCGTCGCCGGTATCGGTGGCAACTCCGGTAACCAGACCATCACCATGATCGTCCGTGCCATGGCACTGGACCAGGTCAGCACCGGCAATACCTCGCGGTTGATGCGCAAGGAACTCGCGGTGTCCTTGATCAACGGCGTGATTTGGGGAGGGGTGATTGGCGTGGTGGCTTACCTGCTTTATGGCAGCTGGTCGCTGGGGGTGGTCATGACGGCCGCGATGACGCTCAATCTGTTGTTGGCGGCATTGATGGGAGTCCTGATCCCCATGACCCTGGCCCGCATGGGGCGCGATCCTGCCATGGGTGCCAGTGTCATGATTACCGCGGTGACCGACAGCGGCGGGTTCTTCATTTTCCTGGGGTTGGCGACGATTTTCCTGCTCTGAGTCACTCATCGAGAAACCCCGCCTGTTTGGCGTAATACAGTCCACATAGAAAAAACGGCGCTTCCTTCAGAAATGGGAGGCGCCGTTTTTTTTGCGTTTCTTTTGGTTTGCGGGGCGTCAAGAACCAAAGACACGAGCAGCAGGCAGGTCCAGCCTCTGTGCAACTGCAGCACCGCTATCGCGAGCACATTGACACATCGCCTTCGCGAGTCTGTTTGGCGGTTTTTTCATCACGCAAAATCCCCTGCGCATCACTGCATCAACGCCAGTCGTGCAGCCAGTAGCACAAAGGCTGCCGAGAATAGCCGGCGTATCCACTGCAACACGGATGGACGCTCCAGAACATGGCGGCGCATCGATGCGCAGAGCACGCCATAGATGACGAAGACGACAAAGGTGATCGCCATGAAGATGAAGCTCAGTTGCAACATGCGCCACATGGCATCCGTTTCTCCTGGCGCGAGAAATTGCGGTAGAAAGGCCAGGAAAAAAATCGACAGTTTTGGATTCAGCAGATTGACCAAGATGCCCGAAAAAATCACCGCGCCGTTCGAACGTGGGGTCTTGTGCGGATCAATATGCAATGCCCCATGGCTCTGGAGCGTGCTCCATGCCATCCACAGCAGGTAAGCGACGCCAAGGTACTTGATGATCTCGAAGGCCAGTGGGCTTGTGTGCAGCAGTGCAGCGAGGCCCGTGATGGCTGCCAGCATGTGCGGCACGATCCCCAGGGTACAACTCAATGCCGCTATCACGCTTGCGCGCCAGCCCCGGGCCAGGCCGGCCGCCACTGTATAGACCACGCCAGTGCCAGGCGAGGCCGCCACGATCAGGGAAGTGATAAAAAATTCGAGGTTCATGCGACGCCGACCTTGGCAGTTGTGAAGTCTCCAGCCTGCCTGCTGTGAGGAGGGGCGTCTTGAACGAAATTGCAGGTTGCTACGGGTGTCCTTGCCGGGCGTACATGCCCGGTGAGAATCCAAAGCTGCGCACGAAGCATCGAGTCATATGGCTCTGATCGGCGAAACCGCTGGCCAGGGACGCGTCGGCCAGGGGCATGCCTGCAGCGATCAGTTGTCGTACTCGGTGGATGCGTCGTTGCAGCAGATAGGCGTGGGGTGTCAAACCGGTCAGGCGGGTGAAGGCGCGTACCAATTGAAAGCGGCTTAAATCGGCCTCCCTGGCGAGCAGGGCAAGCGACATGGACGACTGCGGATCGTCGTCGATCAAGGCTTTTGCACGGTTTGCCGCGACCTTCGGCAAACACGATATCGGCATGGAGCGATCCAGCAAATGTTCGAGCAAAAGCACGAGCGTTTCTTCGATCTTCAGGTGAGCGCCAAATTCCTCGGCTTGAGCGAGGGCTTGATACAACGTGCGGAACAACTCTGCCGCACGGGGGCTTTGCAGCACCGGATAAGCGAATTCCTGGGCACAGATGCCTCCATCGTTCTGCATATCCTTGAATGCCTGCGCAATCAGCAGCGGGTCGAAATACAGCATCTGCCAACGACGCGTTCCGTTTCCGATGGGCGCGCCGTCATGCACTTCGGCGGGGTTGACCGATATAAGGTCGCCAGCCGTCGCTTCTACCTGGCCTCGGCCGCTGGCTGAACGTTGCGCCCCGCGCACAAGCAAGCCAATGCCAAAATGTTCGTGCATATGCCGGACGAACGTTCGATCTGAATCGGCCTCGACGATTTCCACGCCCAGTCCTGGAATTCTTTGGATCTTGAATGCGTGACCTGTCATGCAGGCCTCCATGCCCGTACTTTTTAGAGGATCAATTTAGCATCACTGCCATGGATCAGCAGTGGCGTTGGTTCGATGGCTCTATGAGTGCTTGAAAAGCAGGCTGAGGCCAAACGCCAGGCAAAAAAAAGCCAGCACGAGGCTGGCTTGAGTATTTTTGGGCTATCAGGTCGCGTCTGCGGCCATTTCTGCGTCATGGGCAATCAGCGAAACGAGGGCGTTCTGCTGGCGATGGGAGAGTTGTCGGAAGCGTTGAAGCAGTTCGCGCTCATGCAATGACAGCTCTGGACTGTCCAGGCGCATGCTCAACTCTTCACCCAACGCGCCTTCCTGAATAAGGCTTTGCTCAAGACGCGCGATGATTTCAGAGTTCATGCTGCGGTGATGATTGCGAGCCACTTCGGCAATGCGTTCCCGCATTCCGTCTGGCAGACGTACGACGAACTTGTCAGCCGTACGGCTGGAATAAATTGCCTGTTTCAATGGGCGCATATATTTAACCGGTTAGTTCAGGGGAGCGGTTCTCGGGATTGGCCGCAGGATGTCGATAGGACAAGCTCCATTGCCAAATGTTCAACCTGAATTGTTAAGAGGCCCGCATCATGCCTCAAAATTGCCAGATCATTGGCGCCAATTCTGTGACAAATTCTGATCGGGGTAAAGGCGTTCTGCCAGTATCCTTCATCAAAAAATGCGGACTGGTTGGTAAAAAACAACAGGTTCGCATTTGTGACCGTCGAATTGTGTCTATGTGCCATACCGTCTGGCGGATAACGGAAATGGACAAAAACCTGTGCCATCCCTGTCTTGTACAGGATAGTGGCAAATGGCCGATTTACTAGGATGAGCGAGCCAGGACAGATGAATGGCGGCCCGCGCTCGGCGTCCAGAATCTGCCAGCCTTACAGGGGAGTACTATTTGCCTACACTTAAAAAGCCATGGGCGACATGACAAACGCAGGGCAGGTCGTTAACATGCACGCCGTCCTGCGCACCGCATCTCTTGTGGTCGACTCGTGTCTCAGTAGCTCAATTGGATAGAGCATCCCCCTCCTAAGGGGAAGGTTGGCAGTTCGAACCTGCCCTGGGACACCATATTAATCAAAGATTTAGCGAATTTTTTGCCCGGCTCTCGTTTTTTTTCCTGGTCCCCACTTCTTAATGCATTCTTTGTGGCGAGGGAGCTTGCTCCCGCTCGGTTGCGCAGCAGCCGTCAAAAAACGGGTCCGCTGCGCGGCCCAGCGGGAGCAAGCTTTCTCGCCACGGTCTGATTTTCTGCACTCGGTTTTCCCTACAGCTTCCCCTTAACGGAACGCCATTTCCTGCCGATAACCCGATGAGCCCGGTTGTCTCCTGCGTTTTGGCTCGCAATGTGCGTCACGACACAGCCAGGCCAAGCGATTGCTGAAATCCCTTGAACGTTGCTGGCTGGTGGCTATCATCTGCGCGCCTCGGGCTTGTGACACGGCGTTTCGTTGTTATGCCATTGGGTTATTTTTTTACTTGCCTGGACATCCTCGATGCTGGCGTACCACCAAAAAAGTTTTCTGATCGTCGATGATTTCTCGGATTTCCGCAGTTCGATCCGGTCCATGCTGCGTGAGCTGGGCGTCAAGGACGTGGACACCGCCGACACCGGTGAAGTGGCGCTGCGCATGTGCTCGCAGAAGCGTTATGACTTCATCTTGCAGGACTATCACCTGGGCGACGGGCGCAAGAATGGCCAGCAGGTGCTGGAAGACCTGATGGTCGAGAAGCTGATCAGCCATGAAAGTGTGTTTCTCATGGTGACCGCCGAGACCAGCCAGGCGATGGTGCTCAGTGCCCTGGAGCATGAGCCCGATGCGTACCTGACCAAACCGTTCAACCGCTCCGGCCTGGCCCAGCGGCTGGAGCGGTTGGAGCAGCGCAAGACCCTGCTCAAGCCGATCCTGCAGGCCCTCGATCGTGGCAAGCCGATGGACGTGCTCAATGCCTGCATCGCCTTGTGCAAGCAGGACCCGCGCTACGGGCCGTTGTGCCTGCGTTATCGGGCCGATGCGTTGCGCGACCTGAATCAGAACGAGGCCCTGGAGCGTCTGTACAACTCCATCCTCGCGGATCGCCCGTTGCCGTGGGCCTACGCGGGGCTGGGCAAGTTGATGTTCAAGCGCGGCCAGGTGGGGCAGGCCAAGGCCGTTTATGAAAAGGCCCTGAAAGTCTTTCCAATGATGCCGGCGTTGTACGATGGCATGGCCGAAGTGTTGATGGCCGAAGGTGACACCAAGCAGGCGCAGCACGTGCTGGAAGAAGCGGTGCGCCTGTCGCCGCTGGCGGTGCGCCGTCAGTCGTTGCTGGGCAAGTTGGCGATGACCAACGAAGACTACGACACGGCTTCCCGGGCTTATCGCCAGGCGGTCGGGCAGGGCGCGCAGTCACGTTTCAAGGATCCGGAAAGCAACCTCGGCCTGGCCCATGCGCTGATCAGCAAGGGCAGCGAAAAAGGCCTTGATACCCGGACCCGGCTGGAGATCAACACCACGCTCAGTGCCGTGGCGAAGGAGAACCTCAACGACCCGGGGTTGCAGGTCCGGGCACGGCTGATGAAGGCCACCAGCCTGTTGCTCAACGATGCCGAAACCGCCGAGAAGCTCACCGAACAGGCTTTGCAGCGCCTCGATGGCATGGAGCAATTCATGAGCGCCGAGGCCGCGTTGCTGGTGGCCAAGCAGTTACAAATGCTTGGCCAGGCCAGCGCCGGCGAGTCGATGCTCAAGAACTGCGCGGAAATCTACGGTGATGACCCGACGGTGATGCAAGGCATCGCCAAGCTGACCGACGACCCGAACATTCTCAATCAAGGCAATGCCGCCGCCGAGCTGAACCGCGAAGGCGTGCGGGTCTACAAGACCGGCGCGTTGCCGGAGGCGCGGGAGCTGTTCCGCCGCGCCCTGAAGATGCAACCGAAGAACATCAGTATTGCCCTGAACATGGCGCAATCGCTGCTGCATGGCACCGACACCAGCGTGGAGTCGGAACTGCTGCAGGAGTGTCGCGCCTGCCTGAAACTGGTGGGCATGATGCCCGACACCGATGCGCGTTTTGCGCGCTATCAAAAACTGCGAAGCAAGGCATTTGGCGATGAATGACAGCGAACAGGTCCTCGATTTTTCCACGGTGATCGCATCGACCGTGCACGACATGAAGAACTCCCTGACCTTGCTCATGCAGACGCATACGCAATGGCTCGAGCGCTTGCCCGACGCCGAGCGCCAGACCTCGGAGCAAGGCGTCATCGAGTTCGAATTCGCCCATCTCAATGGTTTGCTGGTGCAACTGCTGGGGCTGTACAAGCTCGGTGTCAACCAGTTGCCGCTGCACCCGGCCTACCATGAGCTGGATGACTTCATCGAGGCGCAACTGGCCGGCCATCAGGACGTGTTCCGCAGTCGCGGGATCATGGTCACCTATGAAGTCGATCCGCTCAGCCCCTTGGGTTTTTTCGACCGTGAACTGATTGCTTCGGTGCTCGACAATTGCATCAATAATGCCATTCGCCATGCGCGCCAGGCGCTGCTGATCAGTGTGAGCGACGAGGCTGGGCAACTGGTGCTGACCCTCAATGACGACGGCGAAGGTTACCCGCCTGAGATGATCGAGCGTCAGGCCGAGTACGTGCAAGGCATCAACCACAGCAGCGGCAGCACCGGGCTGGGTCTGTACTTCGCCGCGCGGATCGCCAGGCTGCACCAGCGCGGCGGCGTGAGCGGGCGTACCGAGATTGCCAATGGCGGTGTGTTGGGTGGTGGGGTGTTCCGGCTTTACCTGCCCTGAGCGTGCGCTTTTTAAAAAACAGCACAAATCCTCTGTGGGAGCGAGCTTGCTCGCGATAGCGGTGTATCAGTCAGCTCAATATTGACTGAGCCGATGCCATCGCGACCAAGCTCGCTCCCACACGCGTATTGCGTAAATTTTAATTGCCTCCGGGTGCTTGATATTCCGAACAGCCGAAGCCTATTTTGTACGGGTTGCCGTTCGCGGCTCGCACATAACAAGGATTGCGTCATGACGACCGATGGCCAGCGTTCACTCGCGCAGCGACTGACGGGCATTGATGAGATTGAATGTGTCACGCCGGATTTGAATGGCGTGCCGCGGGGCAAGGTAATGACCGCTGAGGGTTTCCTCGAAGGCCGGCGGTTGCAGTTGGCGCGGGGCGTGCTGCTGCAATGCATCATGGGCGGTTATCCGCCGTCGCGTTTCTACGGCAGCGACGACGGCGACCTGGCGCTGGTGGCCGATCCGAAACAGATTCATCGCCTGCCTTGGAGCCAGCAGCCCCGTGCCCTGGCGATCTGCGATGCCGACGAGTTGACCGGTGAAAGCTCCCGGCTCTCGACGCGCGGCCAGCTCAAGGCCGTTGTCGCGCGCTATGCCGCCCTTGGCCTGGCGCCGGTGGTAGCCACCGAACTGGAATTTTTCGTGTTCGCCCCCAATCCGGACCCGACCCAGCCGTTCCAGCCGCCGATGGGCCTGGATGGGCGTCGCGAAGACGGCCATTCGGCGTTCAGCGTCAGCTCCAACAATGGCCTGCGCCCGTTCTTCAGTGAAGTCTATGCCTGCATGGCGGCGCTGGGCCTGCCTCGTGACACCTTCATGCATGAAATGGGCGTAAGCCAGTTCGAGATCAATCTGCTGCACGGCGATCCGCTGTTGCTGGCCGACCAGACGTTCCTGTTCAAGCACCTGCTCAAGGAAGTGGCCCTCAAGCACGGCCTGACCGTGGTCTGCATGGCCAAGCCTCTGGCCCACACACCGGGCAGTTCGATGCACATCCACCAGAGCGTCGTCGAGGCGGACAGCGGCCGCAACGTCTTCAGCGACGAAGCGGGCGAGCCGACGGCGACTTTCCGACATTTCATCGGTGGGCAACAGGCGTGCCTGGCGGATTTCACCGCGTTGTTCGCGCCGAACGTGAATTCCTACCAGCGCCTGTGCCACCCGTTCGCCTCGCCGAACAATGCCTGCTGGTCCCATGACAACCGTTCGGCCGGGTTGCGGATTCCTGCCAGCTCGCCGGTGGCCCGGCGGGTCGAGAACCGCTTGCCGGGAGCCGATGCCAACCCCTACCTGGCGATTGCCGCCAGCCTGGCCGCCGGGCTGTATGGGATTGAACATCGGCTGGAGCCGAGCGCGGCGATCCAGGGTGAATTCGAAGTGCCGGATAATCTGTCGCTGCCATGTACCTTGCATGCCGCCTTGGAGCGTCTGAAGCGTAGTCATCTGGCGAAGGAACTGTTTGGTACGGAGTTCATCGAAGGCTACATCGCCTCCAAGACCCTGGAGCTGACCAGCTTCTTCGATGAAATCACGCCTTGGGAGCGACGTGTCCTCGCGGCCCAGGCATAACGAACCGTCGCATTCGGGCTATCTTCAACAGGTAGCCCTTACTCACCTCAAGGAGCCGCTCGGAACGCCGATGCGCCAAATCTGGAAACCTTTTCGAGCGCTTTATTTCGCTTCGCTGATGATGTTGATCGGCTCGGGCCTCTTGAGTACTTACCTGGCCTTGCGCCTGGCCGCCGACCATGTGGACAGTCTCTGGGTCGGTGCGCTGATGGCCGCCAACTATTTCGGCCTGGTGCTGGGGGGCAAGATCGGCCATCGGCTGATCGCCCGCGTCGGGCACATCCGCGCCTATTCGGCCTGCGCCGGGATTGTCGGGGCGGCCGTGCTGGGCCATGGCTTGGTGGACTGGCTGCCGGCCTGGGTCGTGCTGCGGATGATTGTCGGCCTCGGGATGATGTGCCAGTACATGGTCATCGAGAGCTGGCTCAACGAGCAAGCCGATGCCAAGCAGCGTGGGGTGGTGTTCAGTGGCTATATGATCGCCTCGTACCTGGGGTTGGTGCTGGGGCAGTTGATCCTGGTCATGCACCCGGCCCTGGGGCCTGAGCTGTTGATGCTGGTGGCGCTGTGCTTCGCCTTGTGCCTGGTGCCGGTGACACTGACCCGGCGGATTCACCCGGCGGCGCTGCATCCGGCGCCCATGGAGCCGCGCTTCTTCATCAAGCGTGTGCCACAGTCATTGAGTACGGTGCTGGGCTCCGGATTGATCGTCGGCTCGTTCTATGGTCTGGCGCCGCTGTATGCCTCTCAGCAGGGTCTGTCGACCGAGCAGGTCGGTCTGTTCATGGGTAGCTGCATCTTCGCCGGACTGCTGGTGCAGTGGCCCCTGGGCTGGCTGTCCGATCGATATGACCGGGCGCTGCTGATCCGCTGCTTTGCGCTGGTCCTGACGATCTGTGCGCTGCCATTGGCGATTCTTCCGACGGTGCCGCTGGAGGTGCTGTTCGTCGCGGGGTTCTTCTGTTCGCTGGTGCAGTTCTGCCTGTATCCGCTGGCGGTAGCGTTCTCCAACGACCACGTCGAAGCTGATCGAAGGGTGTCCCTGACCGCGATGCTGCTGGTGACCTACGGCGTGGGAGCCAGCATCGGGCCACTGGTGGCCGGCGTGCTGATGAAAATGTTCGGCAGCCAGATGCTCTACGGCTTTTTCGCTTTCTTCGCCTTGGTACTGGTGTGGCGGATCCGACCGAAAGCGGTGACCAACCTGCATCAGGTCGATGACGCACCGCTGCATCACGTGGCGATGCCGGACAGCATGTCGAGTTCGCCTTTGGTGGCGTGTCTTGATCCGCGGGTGGATGAGCAGGTGGTGCAGGAGCAGATGCAGGCGCCGGCCAATCCGGACGTGGAGCCCGAGCCGGCCACTGAGGCTGCGGCCGAGGCTGAAACTGAAACCGAGGCGCCCGAGACACCGAGTTTTACCCAGGCCAGGCCTTGAAGCAGGCATAAAAAAACGGGCAGTCGCCGTAAGGGACTGCCCGTTTTTCATGCCTCGAAAAATCAGAGGTCGTCTTTATCGAAGCGCCGGGCTTCTCGTTGGAGCTGGTAGACGAACCGCTCGACCTGCCGTTGCACCAAGCCACTGATGTTATGGAAGCGTACACCGGCGAACGTGGTGTTGATCCTTTCTTCGAAATGCAGGTAACGCAGCTCGACTGGCGCGGTCATGTTGCCAAAAGGCAGGGCCGCGATGAAACGCTCATACACCTGGCCCAATTGCAGACGCTCCGTGATGTCGCCGTCAAAGCGCAATTTGCAACCGGTGGCGGAGATGTCCAGCAACTTGCCATCTACGGGGGACTTGAGCTTGTCGCCGCCCAGTTCAACGCTTACCAGTTGTGCCAGTTTCAGGGCGGCGCGGAAGGCGTTGCGACGTTGGTGGTAGACCACTTCGTCGGGCAGGGCGCCGCGATAGCAGCGACCGTCGCTGGATTCATCGATGGTCAGTGGACCCTTGCCATCCCAGGCGATACGCACGCCGTCATGAAAACCCTCGACACGAAACGGCTCGCCAGCCAGCAGGAAACGCTCGCCGTCCCGGGGGATCATTTCATCCAGGGCGATGGAGTTGGTCTCGCGATCGACGTTGACCAGATAGCTCTGGAAGCGCTGGCTACGTTCGTGGAAGGTGATGATCAGTGGGTCGTGGCTCTCTTGCAGCATCCGCAGGTTGCCGGAGATTTCCAGGGGCGTGGTGAGGACCTTGGGGGGCTGCGGAGCATCATCCGCGTTTGATGCATTGAACACGGTGAGTCAATCTCCAGGCAAAATACGACTACGAATGGCCGGCATTTTGCCAGCATGTATCGCGCGTTGATAGAGCGAAGGCATTGTTCGTTTCATGCCTGGCTGAGCGGGCGGTGCTTGACCATTCTGGCCGTTGAACCGCTAGCGTCATACAGCGTCGGGATCTCGCCACCGTTGAGAATGCGCAACTGGTTGGCGGTGGCGGCCTGCTGCATCAGGATCGACTGGCCGTTGCGGGCGTTGGTTGCCTGGCATTGGGCGAGCAGGTCGTTGAGTACTTTGCTCTGGGAGCGCAGCTGATCGCCGATCGTCGACTGGCTGGCCAGTTGCTCGAGGCCGTCATGGCTGGCAGGCAGGTTGAGGCTGGCGAGGATCTCGCTGCGTTTGCGGCCATGCTGGTCAAGCAAGATGATCAATGCCTGTTTCTGCGCCAGGATATTCTCCAGCAGAGGCATGTCACGACCGTGCAGTGCCACGGATTCGGCCTGCAACAATTCCAGTAGCTGTTGCGCTGGAACGAAGTCGTCGATGATCAATTGCAACAAATGAGTGTCGTGCATGGCTGGCCTTGGGTCTTAGCGTCCAAAAGCCTGGCGCAGGCGGCGGCCTAGCGCTGGGCTTCGAAGTTGAGCAGTTTGCTGGCTACGCGGTTGCTGTCGACTTTGTAGCTGCCATCGGCGATTGCTGCTTTCAACTCGGCCACGCGGGCGTTGTCGACGACAGGTTGATCGCGCAGCTTGTCAGTGACCTTCTGCAACTGCTGAGCCTCATTGCTGAGGTGTACCGACTCCCCATTGCTGACTTGGTCGGCTGGTGTAGACAGCGGCGCGGATTTGCCGGCTTCGGCGGTTTCCTTGGTAGCGCTGGTACGCGTAGTGCCTGTCAGCGGTGAAGAGCTGTTTAAACGATTGAAATCGATGACCATGGTAAAAAACCTCTGGGTATTTGGACGCTTGCCATGTTTTCGGCCATTCCCAAAAAAACTTTAGGCTCATTTATTCAATGAACGTGCGCACGTCTGCGCTTGCCTTTGCGTAAGGCACAGTCTAGGGAACACCGGGATCAAGCGCCAGCTTTCTACCTCCTCTACCGGGTCATTACATCGCCACTTCCACTTGGCCTGGAGCCATCACTTGCGCCTTGATGACGCGCTGGGAATTGAGGTTTTTTACCCGTATCTGTTCACGCATGCCGCCGTTGGACAGGGCTTCGCCGGGCATCCGCACGGCCAGGGAGCCGCTGCGGGCGGTGATGACCACCTGGTCGCCCTTGCGGACCACTTCGGCCTGCTCCAGGTGCACCAGCGTCACGACCTGATCGGCGACCATTGGTCGGACAAGTTTCTGCCCGATGGCCTGATCGACGGAGGTCAGGAAGCCCTGGGTGATCTGGCTGATGTCCCGTTCACGCAGCATCACGTCCTGGGGCTCGACGATCCCGGCCCGCTTGAGCGGACGCGTGGTGGTGACAATTTCCCGAAACAGGCGCACTTGAGCGGGCACGAACACCGTCCAGGGCGCGGCGCTATCGCAACGAACCTTCACCGTGACGCGGCCCAGAGGGCGAGCGGGACTTTCCAGCGAAGCAGTCAATTCCTTGTCGCACATTGGCATGCGCAGGCGCGGGTCGAGTTGGTTGACTTCGATTTCGTAGCGACCTTCGGTTTGACTGGTAGCCAGATAGTCTTCTACGGTGAATTCAAGAAAGCCCTGAGTGACGCCGATAAGGAGATCAGGCAAGGTAACCGGAACAGCAGCAAGGGCAGGACCGCCCGAAGTGAACAGGCAGACAGCCAGCAGTGCACCGAGCCAGTGGCGGCAGTGAGTGGTCAGGCGTCGAGAAAATGTCGTTTGTGCGTTCATGCCGGTTCAATAGCAAGCCCCGTGCCGTTTAGTGATGAATGCGCGTCGGACACATTAGCGTTAGGTAGGAGTCAGGGCATGGCGGGAGTAATGGATTCGGTGAACCAGCGCACTCAGCTGGTCGGTCAGAATCGCCTGGAGCTGTTGTTGTTCCGTCTCGACGGCCAACAAATGTATGGGATCAACGTATTCAAGGTCCGCGAGGTGCTGCAATGCCCCAAGCTGACCCTGATGCCCAAGTCCAGCCCCGTCGTGTGCGGTGTGGCCAATATTCGGGGAGCGACCATCCCGATTCTCGACCTGGCGATGGCGACCGGTTCCGGTCGGCTGCTGGACCAGAGCAATCCGTTTGTGATCATCACCGAGTACAACACCAAGACCCAGGGGTTCCTGGTCCGCTCGGTGGAGCGCATCGTCAACATGAACTGGGAAGAGATCCATCCACCGCCCAAGGGGACCGGCCGCGATCACTACCTCACGGCAGTGACCCGGGTCGATAACCAGTTGGTGGAAATCATCGACGTGGAAAAAATCCTCGCCGAAGTAGCGCCCACGCCGGAAGCGATCTCCGTGGGGGTGGTGGATGCCGAAACCCAGCACAAGGCGATTTCGCTGCGGGTGTTGACCGTCGATGACTCTTCGGTGGCCCGCAAGCAGGTGACCCGTTGTCTGCAAACGGTTGGCGTCGAGGTGGTGGCGTTGAACGACGGGCGACAGGCGCTGGATTACCTGCGCAAACTGGTCGACGAGGGCAAGAAGCCTGAGGAAGAGTTCCTGATGATGATCTCCGACATTGAAATGCCGGAGATGGACGGGTACACCCTGACTTCTGAAATCCGCAGCGATCCGCGCATGCAAAAGCTGCACATCATCTTGCATACTTCGTTGTCCGGGGTTTTCAACCAGGCGATGGTCAAGAAGGTCGGTGCCGACGATTTCCTGGCGAAATTCCGTCCCGATGACCTGGCGTCCCGGGTCGTCGAGCGGATCAAGGCAGCAGAATAAAGTAAAGGTCGGGCGCGTTGTGCGCCCGGCAAGTCAACACGATGAAAGAGGCGGTATCTTGTCTACGGGTAATTTGGATTTCGAACAGTTCCGGGTCTTCCTGGAAAAAGCCTGTGGCATCTTGCTTGGTGAAAACAAGCAATACCTGGTGTCGAGCCGTCTCAATAAATTGATGGAGCAACAGGGCCTCAAGTCATTGGGCGAGCTTGTGCAGCGTATCCAGACCCAACCGCGCAGTGGTTTGCGCGAGATGGTGGTGGACGCGATGACTACCAACGAAACCCTGTGGTTTCGCGACACCTATCCGTTCGAAGTGCTGAAGAACAAAGTGCTGCCGGCTGCCATCAAGGCCAGCCCGGGCCAGCGCCTGCGGATCTGGTCGGCGGCCTGCTCGTCGGGGCAGGAACCCTATTCGCTGTCGATGTCCATCGATGAGTTCGAACGCTCCAACCTCGGCCAGTTGAAAGGCGGCGTGCAGATCGTCGCCACCGACCTGTCCGGGACCATGCTCAATAACTGCAAGACTGGCGAGTACGACAGCCTGGCCATCGGCCGTGGTTTGTCGCCGGACCGCCTGCAACGCTACTTCGACCCGAAAGGGCCGGGCAAGTGGGTGGTCAAGGCGCCGATCAAGAGCCGGGTGGAGTTCCGCTCGTTCAACCTGCTGGACAGCTATGCCAGCCTGGGCAAGTTCGACATCGTGTTCTGCCGCAACGTACTGATCTACTTCTCCGCCGAAGTGAAGAAAGACATCCTGCTGCGCATCCACGGCACGCTCAAGCCGGGCGGCTACCTGTTCCTCGGCGCCTCCGAGGCGTTGAACGGTTTGCCGGATCATTACCAGATGGTCCAGTGCAGCCCGGGGATCATTTACCAGGCGAAGTGATTGGCTTGGGTTGACAAAAAACGGGAGTCCCCACGGGCTCCCGTTTTTTTATGCCCGCTCATTCCTCCCTATCACCATTATCCCTGTGGGAGCGGGCTTGCTCGCGAATGCGGCGGTCAGTCGAGATAAATGTCGCTGTCACACCGCTTTCGCGAGCAAGCCCGCTCCCACAGTTTGAATGCCATTGCCCTTGAGAAGCGGCAGAAAAGCGGCAGCTTGCGGAAGCCAGTTGCCGCTTTTCTGGCATTGCCGCCTTGCCGATGCCCGCAAAGCCCCGGTTTACGGGGCTTTGGAAAGTGGCACGCCGCTTGCTATAGCCAACGTACGTACATTCTGGTCACCCAAAGGTTTCCGACATGAGCATCAGCTTCGATAAAGCGCTCGGTATCCACGAACAGGCCCTGAGCTTCCGCGCCCAGCGTGCCGAAGTCCTGGCCAACAACATCGCCAACGCCGATACCCCGAACTACAAGGCTCGGGACCTGGACTTCTCCAAAGTGCTCGCCGAGCAGAACGAGAAGGCCAAGAACGGCCACTTCGCCTTGAACATGACCAACAGCCGTCATATCGAAGCCGAAGGCCTGGGTAATGGCGACGAGTCGTTGATGTATCGCACGCCGATGCAGCCGTCGATCGACCAGAACACCGTGGACGCTCAACTGGAACAGTCCAACTACGCGGAAAACTCCGTGAACTTCCAGGCCAGCTTCACCCTGCTCAACAGCAAATTCAAAGGGCTGGTATCGGCCCTGCGTGGAGAGTAAGCCATGTCGATTGCTAGCGTATTCAACATTGCCGGCAGTGCCATGAGTGCCCAGACCACTCGCCTGAACACCGTCGCCAGTAACATCGCCAACGCCGAGACCGTTTCGTCGAGCATCGACCAGACCTACCGCGCCCGCCACCCGGTATTCGCCACCATGTTCCAGGGCGGCCAGTCCGGCGGCAGCGACTCGCTGTTCCAGGAGCAGGACGCGGCCGGGCAGGGCGTACAGGTGCTTGGCGTGGTCGAAGACCAGAGCAACCTCGAAGCCCGTTATGAGCCGAACCATCCGGCCGCTGATGCCAAGGGTTATGTCTACTACCCGAACGTCAACGTTGTCGAAGAAATGGCCGACATGATTTCCGCCAGTCGTTCGTTCCAGACCAACGCCGAAATGATGAACACCGCCAAAACCATGATGCAGAAGGTCCTGACCCTCGGTCAGTGATAAGGGGCGAGTCACATGAGCGTTACCAACACTACCAGCGGTTTGAGCCTGAACGAGATTCTGGCCAATTCCTCGGTCAAGACCAACAACACCTCCGATACCCTCGGGGCAATGACAGGTGCGGCGACCGGCAAGAAGGAACTGGGCAAGGATGCGTTCCTGCAACTGCTCGTTACCCAGCTGAAGAACCAGAACCCGCTGGAGCCCCAGGACAACGGTGAGTTCGTGGCCCAATTGGCGCAGTTCAGCAGCCTGGAAGGCATCACCACCCTCAACGAGACCGTCAGCGGCATCGCCGGCAACTACAACTCGTCCCAGGCCCTGCAGGCCTCGTCACTGGTCGGTCGCTCGGTCATTGCTCCAGGCGACAAGGCTGTGGTCGATACCTCCAAGAGCCTCAACGGTACGGTGGTGGTGCCAACCTCGGTGTCCTCCGTCGCGGTCAAGATCGTGGACAAGGACGGCAAGACCGTTCGCACCATCGACTTGGGCAGCCAGAACGCCGGCAATTCCGCGTTCATCTGGGACGGCAAGAACGATGCGGGCACGGTCGTTGAATCGGGCACTTACACCTTCGCGGCCTCGACCACCATCGACGGCAAGGCCACGTCGTTGATCACCAACCTGCCGGCCACGGTCAGCAGCGTGACGATCAGCCAGACGGGCGGTGAGCTGATGCTCAACCTGGCCGGGCTGGGCAGCATTGCCCTGTCCAAAGTACAAACTATTGGTATGTAGAGCCGACTAACCGGCAAAAGGAGTCAACATGTCTTTTAACATCGGCCTTAGCGGTCTCTATGCAGCCAACAAACAGCTGGACGTGACCGGCAACAACATCGCCAACGTGGCGACCACCGGTTTCAAATCGTCCCGCGCGGAATTCGAAGACGTCTACTCGGCCACCAAGCTGGGTTCGGGCAGCAAGACCGTCGGCAACGGCGTGCGCCTGGCCAACGTTTCCCAGCAGTTCGGCCAGGGGGATGTCAACAACACCGGCAACGTGCTGGACATGGGTATCCAGGGCCAGGGCTTCTTTGTCCTGAGCAACGACGGCTCCCTGAGCTACACCCGTGCCGGTACCTTCAAGACCGACAAGGAAGGCTACATCACCAACAGTGACGGCACTTCGCGCCTGCAAGGCTATGGCGTGGATGCCAACGGCAAGATCCAGAACGGGATCCTGACCGACCTGCGCATCGACACTTCGAACCTGCCGCCGCAAGCCACCAGCCTGGTTTCTTCGACGATCAACCTGAACTCCACGGCGACGCCGATCACCGTTGCGTTCAACCCGACCGACACGGCCACATTCACCAAGCAATTCACTACCCCGGTCTATGATACCCAGGGCAACCAGCACTCCATGGACCAGTACATGGTCAAGACTGCCGGTAATACCTGGAACGTCTATACCTTGATCGATGGTCGTAACCTCAATGGCAGCGCGCCGGTTGCTCCGAACGCTCCGGTTCCTTCCACAATGACGTTCGACTCGAACGGCAGACTAACCCAGGTCAGCACTCCGGTTCCGCCGACCGTTCCGCCGACTGTTCCGACACCTGCGCCAACCATCAGCAATGATCTGAATCTGGTTGGCTGGGTCCCAGGCACTGTGACTAATGGTACATGGACTGCTAATGGCGCGGGCTCGTCGACTATTACGATCTCCATGGCCAACACCACCCAATTCAACGCCGACACCGCCCGCTCGATTCCAGCCCAGAACGGCTACGCCACCGGCCAGATCACCAACCTGACCATCGACGGCAGCGGCGTATTGCTGGCCAACTTCAGCAACAACCAGACCAAGCCGATCGGCCAGCTCGCACTCGCCAGCTTCACCAACGAGCAAGGCCTGCAGCCGGTAGGCGGCACCAGCTGGAAAGAAACCTTCGCCTCGGGCATCCCGGGCTACGATGCCCCGGAAACCGGCACTTTGGGCTCGATCGTCTCCAACTCCCTGGAAGAGTCCAACGTCAACCTGACCAACGAACTGGTCGAGCTGATCAAGGCCCAGAGCAACTACCAGGCGAACGCCAAGACCATCTCCACCCAGAGCACCATCATGCAGACCATCATCCAGATGGCTTGATGTCGATGGTTGCTTGACGCTGCACACGGAGCCCCTCGCAAGAGGGGCTTTTTCATGCCCGCTAGAGCCCGTCCTCATGCCAGGTTTCCCTTTGTGGCGAGGGGATCTATCCCCGCTGGGCTGCGCAGCAGCCCCCTCCACAAGCTGTCAATACGACCTGCCTGACCCACCGGGTCGCTGGCATTCAGGGCCGCTCCGCGCCCCAGCGGGGATAAATCCCCTCGCCACAATGAATGTCACCCTGAATATGGATGAGGGCAGCCCAGGCGACGTCGTTTCCAAGGCAAAAGAAAACCCCCGATAAACCAGCGGTCTATCGGAGGCTTCTTCAGTCGGCGCCTTTACACGCCCACCCACTCAGCTTATTGGCAAGCTTCGCAATCCGGCTCGTCGATCGCGCAGGCCTTTGGCACTGGCGCAGGGCCTGCTGGAGCCGCCAGGACCGAATCGTCACCGTGGTTGCCGCCGCTGGAAACAGCGTTCAGCTTGCCGGTGTTGATGGTCGACTTCTCGGTGCTGGTCGCGGCCAGGGCACGGAGGTAGTAAGTGGTTTTCAGACCACGGTACCAAGCCATGCGGTAGGTCACGTCCAGCTTCTTGCCCGAAGCACCGGCGATGTACAGGTTCAGCGATTGAGCCTGGTCGATCCACTTCTGGCGACGGCTGGCGGCGTCGACGATCCACTTGGTGTCCACTTCGAACGCGGTGGCGTAGAGGGCTTTGAGCTCTTGCGGGATGCGTTCGATCTGCTGCACCGAACCGTCGTAGTACTTCAGGTCGTTGATCATGACCGAGTCCCAGAGGCCGCGGGCCTTGAGGTCGCGAACCAGGTACGGGTTGATCACGGTGAACTCGCCCGACAGGTTCGATTTCACATACAGGTTCTGGTAGGTCGGTTCGATCGACTGCGACACGCCGGTGATGTTGGCGATGGTGGCGGTCGGTGCGATGGCCATGATGTTGGAGTTACGGATGCCTTTCTGCACACGGGCGCGAACCGGTGCCCAGTCCAGGGATTCGTTCAGGTCAACGTCGATGTATTTCTGGCCGCGCTGGGCGATCAGGATCTGTTGCGAGTCCAGCGGCAGAATGCCCTGGGACCACAGCGAACCCTGGAACGTCTCGTAGGCGCCACGCTCGTCGGCCAGGTCGCAGGAAGCCTGGATTGCGTAGTAGCTGACCGCTTCCATGGACTTGTCGGCGAATTCGACCGCGGCATCGGAACCGTACGGGATGTGCTGCAGGTACAGTGCGTCCTGGAAGCCCATGATGCCCAGGCCGACCGGACGGTGCTTGAAGTTGGAGTTCTTCGCCTGTGGCACCGAGTAGTAGTTGATGTCGATCACGTTGTCGAGCATGCGCACGGCAGTGTTCACGGTGCGTTGCAGCTTGGCGGTGTCCAGCTTGCCGTCGACGATGTGGTTCGGCAGGTTGATCGAGCCCAGGTTGCAGACCGCGATCTCATCCTTGTTGGTGTTCAGGGTGATCTCGGTGCACAGGTTCGAGCTGTGGACCACGCCCACGTGCTGCTGCGGGCTGCGCAGGTTGCACGGGTCCTTGAAGGTCAGCCATGGGTGGCCGGTTTCGAACAGCATCGACAGCATCTTGCGCCACAGGTCTTTGGCCTGGACGACTTTGAACAGCTTGATCTTGTTGTACTCGGTCAGGGCTTCGTAGTACTCGTAGCGCTCTTCGAAAGCCTTGCCGGTCAGGTCGTGCAGGTCCGGTACTTCGGACGGCGAGAACAGGGTCCACTTGCCGTCATCGAAGACACGCTTCATGAACAGGTCAGGGATCCAGTTGGCGGTGTTCATGTCGTGGGTACGACGACGGTCATCACCGGTGTTCTTGCGCAGCTCGATGAACTCTTCGATGTCCATGTGCCAGGTTTCCAGGTAGGCACAGACCGCGCCCTTGCGCTTGCCGCCCTGGTTGACCGCCACGGCGGTGTCGTTGACCACTTTGAGGAACGGCACCACGCCCTGGGATTTGCCGTTGGTGCCCTTGATGTACGAGCCCAATGCGCGAACCGGGGTCCAGTCGTTGCCCAGGCCACCGGCGAATTTCGACAGCATGGCGTTGTCGTGGATCGCGCCGTAGATGCCCGACAGGTCATCCGGAACGGTGGTCAGGTAGCAGCTCGACAGCTGTGGACGCAGGGTACCGGCGTTGAACAGGGTCGGGGTCGAGGCCATGTAGTCGAAGGACGACAACAGGTTGTAGAACTCGATCGCACGGTCTTCGCGCTGCTTCTCTTCGATCGCCAGGCCCATGGCCACGCGCATGAAGAAGATCTGTGGCAGTTCGAAACGCACGCCATCCTTGTGGATGAAGTAACGGTCATACAGGGTTTGCAGGCCCAGGTAGGTGAACTGCTGGTCGCGCTCGTGGTTGATCGCCTTGCCGAGTTTTTCCAGATCGAATTCGGCCAGGACCGGGTTCAGCAATTCGAACTCGATACCCTTGGCAACATAAGCTGGCAGCGCCTTGGCGTACAGGTCGACCATTTCGTGGTGGGTCGCGCTCTCGGCGACTTCCAGGAAGCTCAGGCCTTCGGCACGCAGGGTGTCCATCAGCAGGCGGGCGGTCACGAAGGAGTAGTTCGGCTCGCGTTCCACCAGGGTCCGCGCGGTCATCACCAGGGCCGTGTTGACGTCCTTGAGTGCAACGCCGTCATAGAGGTTCTTCAGGGTTTCGCGCTGGATCAGGTCGCCATCGACTTCTTCCAGGCCTTCGCAGGCCTCGGTGACGATGGTGTTCAGGCGGCCCATGTCCAGCGGCGCCAGGCTGCCGTCGGCGCGGGCGATGCGGATCGAAGGGTGGGCCTGGACCGGTGCGTCGGCCGGGGAGCGGGTCGCACGTTCCTTGGCGCGGGAGTCACGGTAGATCACGTAGTCGCGCGCCACTTTCTGCTCGCCGGCACGCATCAGGGCCAGTTCGACCTGGTCCTGGATTTCTTCGATGTGGATGGTGCCGCCCGAGGGCATGCGACGCTTGAAGGTCGCGGTGACCTGTTCGGTCAGGCGGGCTACGGTGTCGTGGATTCGCGACGAAGCGGCAGCGGTGCCACCTTCAACTGCGAGGAACGCTTTGGTGATGGCGACGGTGATCTTGTCATCGGTGTAAGGAACGACAGTGCCGTTACGCTTGATCACACGCAGTTGGCCCGGCGCGGTGGCGGACAGATCCGGGTTCGAATCGGCGGCCAGCGGCGCGGTGCCCTGCGGGTTCTCGCGAGTTGTGTCGGTGTGCATGGGTGTCTCCACGTTCTCTATGTTTGTTTGGGCACCATCACGGTGCCCACCGTTCCGTCCTGAAGCACTACAACCGACTGGCGCCGGGCATAACAACTTCGGGACAGTAGGAAGCAGGCGTTTAATGCCGCTTCCATCCGAAGTTCTCAGGTTGCGAGCGGGGCTCGAAACCGGGTTGCCGGGGTGGCAGCAATTGACTGCAACACCCGTACCGTTTCGGTCGTTTTCGACCTTGAAACAGTTGCCATCCGCAGGGGCGGTCTGGGCTTGGGGAAATACGGTGTTTCAGCTGGACAGAAGCAAGAAAAGCGCTTGAATTCTCTGCCCGACTTGTGTTTGGTTTTTGGCCTGAAACCCTACATGTAGGGTTTTTTGCGCGGCGGGCTACAAGATAATGCGTTTTTGGGGGGTATGCAACGTGCTACCTGTGGATAAGCCTGTGCGTAATTTGTGTGCGAAACGTGGAACTGCTCTGTAGGCCGCGACCTAGCTGGAGTGGACCTTTTTTCATCGGTTTCAACGGTCTGAAAACTGCCCGATGGTTTTTTGCGGGCGCGGACGTTACCACATAAAACCTGCTTCGACCGAACGCATTTGTCCGCTTGTTTTCTAGGGGGGCGACGTTTATACAATCGACCGGTGTGCTGGCATGTTTATCCTCCTTTGATATGACAAAAAGAGGAGGCTGTATTCGAATCTCTGGAATGAACACTGTTGTGGCCAGAGATTGCTCCCGCTCGATTGCGCAGCAATCGCAAAAAACAGGGGCCGCTTCGCAGCCCAGCGGGAGCAAGCTCCCTCGCCACGGGGTAGTGATCCTTCTGCAAGGGTTGTGGCCATCCGGTCCTTTATTTTCATAACAAAACGAGGCCCCCCATGGAACAAGAAGCCTGGCAGGTATTGATCGTCGAGGATGACCAGCGTCTGGCCGAGCTGACCCGGGAGTACCTCGAAAGCAACGGGTTGCGTGTCGCCATCGAAGGCGACGGCGCGGTGGCGGCGGCGCGGATCATTGCCGAGCAGCCGGACCTGGTGGTCCTCGACCTGATGCTGCCCGGCGAAGACGGCCTGAGCATCTGTCGCAAGGTGCGCGGGCATTATGACGGGCCGATCCTCATGCTCACCGCCCGCACCGACGACACCGATCAGATCCAGGGCCTGGACCTGGGCGCCGATGATTATGTCTGCAAGCCGGTTCGCCCGCGTTTGCTCTTGGCGCGTATCCAGGCCCTGCTGCGGCGCAGCGAACCGGAGCCGAGCGTCGCGCAGAAGCAGCGACGCCTGCAATTCGGCCCGCTGGTGGTCGACGACGCCCTGCGCGAAGCCTGGTTGCAGGGCAACGGTATCGAGCTGACCAGCGCCGAATTCGACCTGCTGTGGCTGCTGGTGTCCAATGCCGGGCGCATCCTGTCCCGGGAAGAAATCTTCACCGCTTTGCGCGGCATCGGTTATGACGGCCAGGACCGTTCCATCGACGTGCGCATTTCGCGTATCCGCCCCAAGATCGGCGATGACCCGGACCATCCACGGCTGATCAAGACCATTCGCAGCAAAGGCTACCTGTTCGTTCCTGAAGCCTGCGTAGACCCGACACCGTGAACTCGATCTTCCTGCGTATTTATGGCGGCATGTGTGCCGCACTGGTGCTGGTGGCGGTCCTCGGCGTACTGGCCCTGCACCTGCTCAACCAGACCCGCAGCGAGCAATACCGCGAGCGCCTGGCCCACGGTACGTTTTCGTTGATGGCCGACAACCTGCGGCCGATGAACGACACCGAGCGGCGGCGGGCGTTGCTGGTATGGGAGCGCCTGCTGGGCATTCCCCTGGCGTTGCAGACCTTTGCCCAGACCGACCTCGACCTCGGCCAGCGCACCCGCGTGCTGCGTGGCCAGGCATTGGTGGAGCAGACCGGACCCCATGCGGCCAAAGTCTATCGGCTGGTCAGCGATGGCGAGCAACTGATGTTGGTGGGGGAAGTCCAGCAGATCAGCGAACAACTGGCCCGCGCGACCATCTATCTGTTGGCCGACGAGCTGGTGCGTTCCCCGGTGGCCGAACAACCCAAGCGGCTGGCGCAACTGGCGCAGGAAAAAGGTTTTGGTTTCGATCTGCGACTCATGACCGCCGAGCAGGCGGACATGGATGAAGACCAGCGCCGTCGTGTGTCCGAGGGCGATACGGTGATGGCGTTGGGCAAGGGCGGCGACTCCATCCGGGTCTTCGCCGGCATGGTCGGCACGCCGTGGGTGCTGGAGATTGGTCCGCTGTACCAGATGAACCCTTATCCGCCGCAATGGCTGGTGCTGATCGCGGCGCTGGGCTTGAGCCTGATCGGCTTGATCGTCTACCTGTTGGTGCGCCAGTTGGAGCGGCGCTTGCGCGGCCTGGAGTCGGCCGCCACCCAGATCGCCCAGGGCAGCCTGGAAACCCGGGTACCGGCCCGAGGTGCCGACTCGGTGGGGCGGCTGGCCGCTGCGTTCAACGGCATGGCCGAGCACTTGCAGCAATTGTTGGCCATCCAGCGCGAGCTGGTGCGGGCGGTGTCCCACGAATTGCGTACCCCGGTGGCGCGCCTGCGCTTCGGCCTGGAAATGCTCGGCAGCGCCACCACGCCCCAGGCCCGGGACAAATACCTGGCGGGCATGGACCACGACATCGAAGACCTGGATCGGCTGGTGGACGAAATGCTCACCTATGCGCGGCTGGAACAGGGTTCACCGGCCCTGAACTTCCAGCGGGTGGACCTGGATGCGCTGGTCAATCAAGTGATCGATGAATTGGGGCCGTTGCGGGCCGGGATCACGGTCGAGCGCGGTCTATGCCTGTCGGCCGTCGATTGCGACGGCGCCTGGGTCGAGGCCGAGCCACGCTTTCTGCATCGGGCCCTGCAGAACCTGGTGGGCAACGCCATGCGTCACGCCAGTTCCCGGGTCACCGTCAGCTATCAGGTGGGCCAGTTGCGCTGTCGGGTGGATGTGGAGGACGACGGGCCTGGTGTGCCGGAGGCGGCATGGGAGCGGATCTTCAAGCCCTTCCTGCGCCTGGATGACAGCCGCGCCCGGGCGTCGGGCGGCCATGGGCTGGGGCTGTCGATCGTGCGACGGATTATCCACTGGCATGACGGTCGGGCGTTGATCGGCAAGAGCAAGAGCCTGGGCGGGGCTTGCTTCAGTTTGAGTTGGCCGAGGCATCAGGACAGGTCTTGATAGGTGGGCTCCCAAACCCACAACTCTCAGGCTTTGATCCCCACCAGGCTCAATAGCTGCCCATCCTTCACCCCGAACTGCGCCTGCAGTTCGCTGCCATGACGCCACTCGGCCGACAGGTCCGTCAGCAACCGCAGTCGCACCTGTCCGTCGTGTGTCCATTCCAGCACTTCGGCATGCTCGAAATAAAAGCGCTGCCTGACGATGGGATACAGCGCCTTGAACAAGCTTTCCTTCACTGAAAAGGTCAGGGTGACCAGCAAGGCGCGGTCGTCATGCGCAAGCGTTGCCATGCGCAGCAGCTCCGGCGAGGTGAGGATTTCACCGGCCAGGCGCTCGGCGCGCTCGGGGTCGAGCAGGTTTTCCACGTCCATGCCCAAGCCTTGCCAGCGGTCTTTTTTCGCAACGATGGCCGCGGCCCGGCCCGTGCTGTGGGTGATCGAGCCGCTGACATGGGCCGGCCACACGGGGGCGCGGTCTTCACCGATGGTCGGCACGCAGGCCAGGCCGTCGAGTCGCTGCAATGCCGCCCGGGCGCAGATCCGCCCGGCCAGGAATTCAGCCTGACGCTTGGCCACCGATCGCTGGATGCTCGCCGGTGGTTCGATGGCGCTGTCGGGGAAGTCGGTGCCTACCAGCAGCAACGGGTCGAAGCGGGTGCTCAGCAGCACCGTATCGGGCAGCGCATCAGGCAAAAGCCAGTGTTCATCCAGAGGCGAGCAACAGGCGGGCAGGGTGGGGAGTGTCTTCATGCCCGGCATTTTGCCGGGTTGACGGGAGGCTGGGTAGTGGGGCAAGCCTGAGTGGCGCAAGTGAGTGGAAAAGAAGCTTCTGTGGCGAGGGAGCTTGCTCCCGCTGGGCTGCGAAGCAGTCCTGAATCTGACAGCTCGGAGTATCAGATTGAACGCGTCGCTGCTGTTGGGGCTGCTGCGCAGCCCAGCGGGAGCAAGCTCCCTCGCCACAGGGTTATGCGTCAGTCAAAAACTTTCTTGAAGAACTTCTGCATATCCGCCCACGACTTCTCATCGGCTTCCTTGTTGTAGCCAATGTCCGGCCCGCCATGTTCGCCGTGGCTCAAACGGTCGGCATCGGGGTTGCTGAAGCCGTGTTTGGCGCCGTCGAGGCTGACGAATTTATAGTCGGCGCCGGCCTTGTCCATCTCGCTCTTGAACGCGGTGACGTTGTCCTGGGTGACCATGCTGTCCAGGGCGCCATGCTCGACCAGCACCTTGGCCTTGACGCTGCCAGGTGTTGCCGGGGTGTTGGTCACCAGCGCACCGTGGAAGCTCACCACGCCGGCCAGCGGCACACCCTGGCGCGCCGCATCGAGTACCACCTTGCCGCCGAAGCAGTAGCCGATGGCAGCGAGTTTGTCCGGATCGGTCTGGGGTTGTTTCTTCAGCAGGTCCAACCCCGCCTGGAAGCGTGCGCTGGCGGCCTTGCCGTCCTTGAGCGCCGCCTGCATGAAGGCCATGGCGTCCTTGGGGTGCTCGGTGTTCTTGCCGTCGCCGTACATGTCGATGGCCAGGGCGCTATAGCCCAGGCCGGCGAGGTCACGGGCACGGCGCTTGGCGTAGTCGTTCAACCCCCACCATTCATGCACCACCACCACGCCCGGGCGCGGGCCCTTGACGGTGTCGTCATACGCGTAATAGCCGATCAGCTTGGTGCCGTCGGCACTGGTGTAGGGGAGCTCCTGGGTCTGGATGGCGGCTTGGCTCACGCCGCTAATGGCCAGAAGTACAACAGCAAGCAGCCTGCGCATGATGGATCTCCTTAAAAAGTGCTGAGACAGGACACTCTAGCCGATTCATTCAGCGAAGGTTCAGAGAACGTTCAAGGGGGGTTCAGGTATCGCTGGTTAAGGTGACGGCGACTTCACAGTTCACCCACGTTGCAAAGGAACTTGATCATGACTGCTATGAAAAAACTGCTGTTGGCTTTCACCGTGCTGGGCGCCAGCGCCCTGGCCCACGCCGATGACAACTTCGCCAGCCTGACCCTCGGCCAGACCAGCGACAAGGTGAAGAAATCCAGCGCCTTGGACAGCGCCCTGAACAACCCGAACGCCGACGGCGTCATCGGCAAGGACACCACGTATGGCCTGCGACTGGGCAAGCAAAACGACCAGGGCCGCTACTACGCCACCTACGACAACGTCTCGGGCACCCACAACGGCATCAAGCTGCGCCAGGAAAACCTGCTGGGCAGCTACGATGTGTTCTATCCGGTCACCAGCAGCACCAAGCTGTTCGGTGGCGGCACGGCGGGCCTGACCAAGCTGACCCAGGATTCTCCCGGCTTCAGCCGCGACAGCGACATTGGCTACGCAGTGGGCTTGCAAGGGGGCGTGCTGCAACAAATTTCGCAGAACACCTCGGTTGAACTGGGTTACCGTTACCTGCGCAGCAACGCCAGCACCGAGATGAGCCCGCACGGTGGCGATAAGGTTGGCTCGTTGGACCTGACCAGCAGCGCCCAGACCTACCTGTCCGCCAACTACACGTTCTAAGCGGTTGATGGTGAGCGTATCCAGCCGGATCGGTCGAAGACGATCCGGCGCCTTTCGTTGAAGTGCGCCGCACTGGATTGTTTGATTTGCCTGGGAGAGGCTCCATGAAATTACTGGTCGTCGAAGACGAAGCGCTGTTGCGTCACCACCTGCAAACCCGTCTCACCGACAGCGGCCATGTGGTGCAGGCCGTGGCCAATGCCGAAGAGGCCTTGTACCAGGTTCGGGAATTCAACCATGACCTGGCGGTGATCGACCTGGGCTTGCCGGGCATCAGCGGGCTGGAGCTGATCCGCCGGCTGCGCTCGCAGGACAAGACGTTTCCGATCCTGATCCTCACCGCCCGCGGCAACTGGCAGGACAAGGTCGAAGGCCTGGCCGCCGGCGCCGACGACTACGTGGTCAAGCCGTTTCAGTTCGAAGAGCTGGAGGCCCGGCTGAACGCCCTGTTGCGCCGCTCCAGTGGTTTTACCCAATCGACCATCGTCGCCGGTCCGTTGCTGCTCGACCTCAACCGCAAGCAGGCGTCCCTCGATGAGGAGCCACTGGCGCTGACTGCTTACGAGTACCGCATCCTCGAATACCTCATGCGCCATCACCAGCAGGTGGTGGCCAAGGACCGCTTGATGGAGCAGCTTTACCCCGATGACGACGAGCGTGATCCCAATGTCATCGAAGTGCTGGTCGGGCGCCTGCGCCGTAAGCTGGAAGCGCCGGCGGGCTTCAAGCCGATCGATACCGTGCGCGGCCTGGGCTACCTGTTCAACGAGCGCTGCCAGTGATTCGTTCGCTTCGCCTGCGGTTGATGCTGGCCGCCATGACCCTGGCGGTGCTGTTCATGCTGGCCTTGTTGCCGGCCATGCAAGGCGCGTTCAGCCTGGCGCTGCAGGAATCCATCGAGCAACGCCTGGCTTCGGACGTGACCACGCTGATTTCCGCCGCCCGAGTGGAAAACAACCGCTTGAGGATGCCGGCGCAGTTGCCCGATGAGCGCTTCAACCTCGCCGATGCCCGCCTGCTGGGCTACATCTACGATCGCGAGGGGCGGTTGGTCTGGCGATCCAAGGCGACCCAGGAAGAAAACATCAATTACACGCCACGCTATGACGGCCAGGGCAACCAGTTCGCGCGCATTCGCGAGAACGACGGCCAGGAGTTTTTTGTCTATGACGTCGAGATCAAGCTGCTCGGCGGCCAGAGCGCGGCGTTCAGCATCGTTACCTTGCAACCGGTGCGCGACTATGAAGTGACGTTGCAGGGGCTGCGGGACAATCTCTACCTGGGCTTTGGCGCGGCCCTGTTGGTGTTGCTGGCGCTGTTGTGGATCGGCCTGACCTGGGGCCTTCGGGCGCTGCGGCGCCTGAGCCAGGAACTGGACGAAATCGAAAGCGGGGCCCGGGAAAGCCTCAGTACCGAGCATCCCCGGGAACTGTTGCGCCTGACCGGCTCCCTCAACCGCCTGCTGTACAGCGAGCGGGAGCAACGCAGCCGTTATCGCGATTCCCTCGATGACCTGGCCCACAGCTTGAAGACCCCGTTGGCGGTGTTGCAGGGCGTCAGCGAGGACATGGCCCGACGCCCGGAGGACCGTGGACAGGCTTGGGTGCTGCAAACCCAGATCGAGCGCATGAGCCAGCAGATCGGCTACCAGTTGCAGCGCGCCAGCCTGCGCAAAAGCGGGCTGGTGCGCCATCAGGTACGCTTGCGCCCGGTGTTGCAAAGCCTGTGTGACACCCTGGACAAGGTCTATCGCGACAAACGAGTCAATGTCAGTTTCGATCTGCCGGAGCACTGCCAGGTGCCGATCGAACAGGGCGCCTTGCTGGAGATGCTCGGCAACCTGCTGGAAAACGCCTATCGGCTGTGCCTGGGCGAGGTGCGCGTCAGCGTGCACCAGACCCTTGGCGGTACGGAGTTGAGTGTCGAGGACGACGGGCCGGGCGTGCCACCGGATCAACGTGCGCGGATTCTCCAGCGGGGCGAGCGACTGGATCGCCAGCATCCGGGGCAGGGGATCGGACTGGCGGTGGTGGAAGACATCATCGAGAGCTACGGCGCCAAGTTGACCCTGGGGGATTCAGAGCTGGGCGGGGCGGCGTTCCGGATTCATTTTCCGGTGGTTTGACTGGAATACTTCGGTGGGGTTGCCGGCCTTTGTGGCGAGGGAGCTTGCTCCCGCTCGAGTGCGCAGCGCTCGCAAGTTCTTGGGGCCGCTTCGCAGCCCAGCGGGAGCAAGCTCCCTCGCCACAGGGGCCGGCGGGCTCCCCACAGGATTTGGATGTCACCACTCAATTCTCCTGCTCCCGATAAGCCCCCGGCGTCAGCCCCGTCCACTTCTTGAACGCCCGGTGAAACGCCGATGGCTCTGAGAAACCCAACTGCTCGGCAATCTGCTGCAACGACAGGTCCGCACGCCCCAAGTGGTAGATGGCGATATCCCGCCGCAGCTGATCCTTGAGTTCCTGGAAGCTGGTGCCTTCTTCACGCAAATGCCGGCGCAAGGTCTGCGGGCTGATGTGCAGATGGCCGGCGACGGTGTCCAGGTCGGGCCAGCGGGCGGTGTCGCGGCTGAGCAGGCGGCGCAGTTGGCTGCTCAGGCTATGGCCATCGTCCGGGCGCGACAGCAGGTCGGCGGGGGAGCGTTCGAGGAAATGCTTGAGGGTGCGTTCGTCCTGCAGCAGTGGCATGTCCAGGTAACGGCTGTGGAACAACAGGCTGCTGCTGCGCGCTTCGAACACCAGCGGACAGGAAAAAAGTAAGTCGTATTCGGCACCGTGGGCGGGTTTGGTGTAGCCGAAAGTCGCCTGTTCCAGGCCGATACGCTGGCCGATCAGCCAACTGGCCAGACGATGCCAGACTACCAGCAAGCTTTCAGTCAGAAAATGATCCGGGTCCCACAGCGTCGAATCGTCCAGCACCAGCCGCACTCGCTCGCCTTCGGCTTCCAGGGTCAGGCTCGGCGCGTCGGGGAACAGGCTGTAGAACAGCAAGCCGCGTTGAAGGGCCTTGCCCAGGGTCCGACAGTGGATCAACGCGTGACACATCATGGCAAACGTCCCGGGTTTACTCGCAGCCCTACCGAATCCCAGGTATTCGTCCCCCAATGCCAGCCACAGCGCCTGCAACAGGCGCGCGAACTGCTCGGGCGCAATCCGCGCGCGCGGCTCATCCAACAGCTCTGGGCTGATGCCCAGCTGTTGCAGCACAGGAACATAGTCGAAGCCTTGCCGGCGCGCGCCGCCCAAGGCTGCGCGGGCGAAGTGGCTGGCGATCGTGCGTTGGCGCATGGCTGGAATCCGTCCGTTAAGCGGGCGATGGTAGCAGGGCACTGCGGCCCGACAAGGCGGATATCCGCCAAATCCCGGAGTGATAAACACCCCGTGGGCGGAAATCCGCCACATTCCACGGCCGTGTTTAACTCGTGAATAATTCCAGAACCCTTCTGCGACAGCGTTTGTAGGGGTTTTCTGAAAAATGGCACGAGCCTTGCGATACAGCACACAGGTCTGCCGCGTGCAGCCGACAAAAAACAAATCCCTCCAGTGCAGGAGGGTTCGCAATTGAGGTGCCGTGGACGACAGGTGGAAGTCGTCAAACGGGACTCTTGAGGAAGGTTTGCCATGACGACTCGTCAGCCACTGTACAAATCCTTGTATTTCCAAGTGATCGTAGCCATTGCCATCGGCATTTTGCTCGGCCACTTCTACCCGCAGACTGGTGTTGCCCTCAAGCCGTTCGGTGACGGGTTCATCAAACTGATCAAAATGGTCATCGCCCCCATCATTTTCTGTACCGTCGTCAGCGGCATCGGCGGTATGCAGAACATGAAATCGGTCGGCAAGACCGGCGGCTATGCGCTGCTGTACTTTGAAATTGTCTCCACCATCGCCCTGCTGATCGGTCTGGTGGTGGTCAACGTCGTGCAGCCGGGCGCCGGCATGCACATTGACGTATCGACTCTGGACACCAGCAAGATCGCCGGTTTCATCAGCGCCAGTAAAGACCAGAGCATCATTGCCTTCATTCTCAACGTGATCCCGAACACCATCGTCGGCGCGTTCGCCAACGGCGACATCCTGCAAGTACTGATGTTCTCGGTGCTCTTCGGCTTCGCCCTGCATCGCCTGGGTGCCTACGGCAAGCCGGTACTGGACTTCATCGATCGCTTCGCCCATGTGATGTTCATCATCATCAACATGATCATGAAGCTGGCGCCGATCGGTGCGTTCGGTGCCATGGCCTTCACCATCGGCGCCTACGGTGTCGGTTCGCTGGTGCAACTGGGCCAGCTGATGATCTGCTTCTATATCACCTGCGTGGTGTTCGTGCTGGTAGTACTGGGCGCCATCTGCCGCGCCCACGGCTTCAGCGTCGTCAAGCTGATCCGCTACATCCGTGAAGAACTGCTGATCGTGCTGGGCACTTCCTCGTCGGAATCGGCCCTGCCACGCATGCTGATCAAGATGGAGCGCCTGGGTGCCAAGAAGTCGGTCGTAGGCCTGGTCATCCCGACTGGCTACTCGTTCAACCTCGACGGTACCTCGATCTACCTGACCATGGCCGCGGTGTTCATCGCCCAGGCCACCGATACCCCGATGGACCTGACTCACCAGATCACCCTGCTGTTGGTGCTGCTGCTGTCGTCCAAAGGTGCGGCTGGCGTAACCGGTAGCGGCTTCATCGTGCTGGCGGCCACCCTGTCGGCCGTGGGCACCTTGCCGGTGGCCGGTCTGGCACTGATTCTGGGTATCGACCGCTTCATGTCCGAAGCTCGCGCCCTGACCAACCTGGTGGGCAACGCCGTTGCCACGATCGTGGTTGCCAAGTGGGTCAAGGAACTGGACGAAGACCAGTTGCAGACCGAGCTGGCTTCCGGTGGTCGTGGTATCGCCGATGTCCGTGAAGATGACGAGCAGATCGCGGCGGCGCAGATTGCAGCGGCTGAGTCCTCTGCTCCAGTCACTGTGAAGTAAACTTCAGGCTGTAATGAAAAACCCGCTTCGGCGGGTTTTTTATTGGAAGAACTCTTCCGTCGAGGAGGCTTCTGTGGCGAGGGAGCTTGCTCCCGCTGGGTTGCGAAGCGACCCTAAGATGTATCTGCCACCGCGGTGCCTCAGACAAATGGCGGGGGGGCTGCTGCGCAGCCCAGCGGGAGCAAGCTCCCTCGCCACAAGAGCTCTCACGCTGAGCGCAATGGTCATCCAGACTGGCACCTGCGGTGATTGCCCTACCACCAACCCCTGCCTAGTCTTTAGCCATCACCCACCGGAGATCGCTATGCAAGGCCCACTGGCATCGCTCAAGGTTCTGGATTTCTCGACCCTGCTGCCCGGCCCGTTTGCCTCGCTGTTGCTGGCAGACATGGGGGCCGAGGTGTTGCGCATCGAGTCGCCGACTCGCCAGGACCTGCTGCGGGTGCTGCCGCCCCATGATCAGGGCACCTCGGCCAGCCACGCCTACCTCAACCGTAACAAACGCAGCCTGGCCCTGGACCTCAAACAACCGGAAGCGTTGGCGGTGGTCACGCAATTGCTGGAGGACTACGACATCCTGCTGGAACAGTTCCGCCCCGGCGTGATGGAGCGGTTGGGCCTGGGATACGAAGCCTTGAAAGCCATCAATCCGCGGCTGATCTATGTGTCGATCACCGGCTACGGCCAGACCGGGCCCTACAAGGACCGCGCCGGTCACGACATCAATTACCTGGCCCTGGCGGGGCTGGCCAGCCACACCGGCCGCGCCGACAGCGGTCCGTTGCCGCTGGGGATCCAGGCGGCGGACATCGCCGGAGGTTCGTTGCATGGGGTGATCGGGCTGTTGGCGGCGGTCATCGCCCGCCAGCAAACCGGTCAGGGGCAGCATCTTGACGTGAGCATGACTGACTGTGTGTTCAGCCTCAACGCCATGGCCGGTGCCGGTTACCTGGCCTGCGGTGTCGAGCCGGGGCGGGAAAAACAGATGCTCAACGGCGGCAGCTTCTATGACTATTACCGCACCCGCGATGGTCGCTGGATGTCGGTGGGTAGCCTGGAACCGGTGTTCATGCAGGCGTTGTGCGAGGCTTTGGGACGGCCGGAACTGGCGGCCCTCGGGTTGTCGCCCAAGCCTGAACAACAGCACGCTCTTAAGCAGGCGCTGCAAGCCGAGTTTGAAAAACGCGATTTTGCCGAGCTGTGCAGCCTGTTTGCCGGGATCGATGCCTGCGTCGAGCCGGTCCTGAGCCTGGAGGAAGCTGTTCGGCATCCGCAGTTACAGGCTCGGGCGCTGGTGACACAGGTGCCCCGGGGCGATGGTTCAAGCCAGGCGCAGATGGCTTGTCCGTTGAGATTTTCCGGAGGGTTGCCTGAGCCTCGGCATATTGGCGCGGGATTGGGGGCGCATACGGATCAGGTGTTGGGGGAGTTGGGGTTCAGTGCGCAGCGGATCGCTCAATTGCGGGATGCCAAGGTGATTTTGTAGTGCCCTTTAGGGCCTCTTCGCGGGCAAGCCCGCTCCCACAGGGATTTGTTAGCGCCGAAGATCCAATGTGGGGGCTTGCTCGCGAAGGGGCCAGCCCAGACACCACAAAAGCCTGCTATTCCACCCGGGTTTCTCCACTGAACACCAAGGTATTGCGACAGCTTCGGCACAAATACCGCCGCCCCTGGCGCACCAGGCTGTGGCGCTGGGCCGAGAACGGGAAGTCGCTGCCGTCGCAGGGGCATTTGTAGATGTAGCGGGTCACGCTGCGGCGTTTGATTTCGTAGGTGTGGCAGCGGTTGGGCGGCAGTTCGTACACCCCACGCATGATCAGTTGCCATTCTTCGCCATGGGGCTGGATGCGTTCGCCAAACAGTTGATGGGCGATCAGGTGCGCGACTTCATGGGCGACGGTCTGCTTGAGGAAGTCTTCGGCGTTTTCCCGGTACAACTGTGGATTGAAGCGAAGCAGATTCTCATGCAGGTGCGCAACGCCGGCCTTCTGGCCGCGCAATTTGAAGCTGACCACCGGGCGTTTGAAAGGACGTTTGAAAAAGGATTCGGCTTGTTGGTAACACTCTTCGACGCGGGTATTGAGTTGCTCGAGCATGCTTTACGGGTCTCCAGAAGCCCGAGTATGCCGCAAGCGTCGGCCGTTGCGAATCGTCCAGGCGCCCAGCGGTCGTGTCGAGCGGCTCAAACACAGGAAGGCCGCCTTGCGGCGGCCTGTGTCGGCAGATCCTGTTTTTATTGGAGGGTACTGTTGGGACCGTTTCAATCCTTCAATTGGTATAGACCGGGCCGACGCCGAGCCCCCAGACAATCACCGTGAACGCCATGATGGCTACCAGCACCACCAGGCCTACGGCGAGCACCGAACTGGAAAACAGAAAACCTTCGTCCTGGGGAATGTTCATGAACGTCGGCAAGCCCACATACAGCAGGTAGACCGTGTAGCAGATCGCCGCCGTGCCGACGATCATCCCCAGCCACATGTGCGGGTAGAGCGCCGCCAGGCCGCCGATGAACAACGGTGTCGCGGTGTAGGTGGCGAACGCGACGCAACGGGCCAGGCTCGGGTTGGCGTCATAGGTTCGGGCCATCCAGTGGATGAAGGCGCCCATCACTGCCACACCGCCCAACATGGCCAGGTACGACATGACGGTCATCCACAGCGCACTTTCCTGGGTGAGCATGACCGGTGCACGATTGCCGATGACCCATCCCACCTGCGTGGTGCCGATGAACGCCGATACCGCGGGAATGGCCGCCAGGATCAGCGTATGGGTGAGGTACATGTGGCTGATGCTTTCCTCCTGATCGCCACGGATTTCTTTCCATTCTTGATCAGGGTGGGTAAAGAGCCCCACGACATGATGGATCATAGTCAGTCACTCCTTTGTTATTGCCATCGCCCCCCAACGGAGCGCCTACGGGCCAAATGGCCGGGTAAGTAAAGGTCTGTAAGTGTGTGCGACCTTATGTCGCAGTATAGAAAGGAGTCACCCCAAGGGGGATGGGGGGCTTAGAGCAAATCGCGCTGTAAAGGAGCAGGTTAATCGCGGCTTGATCTGTATGCGTAATTCTCAGGCGAAGAGATTCATGTGGCGAGGGAGCTTGCTCCCGCTGGACTGCGCGGCAGGCCCCTGCGTTCTGTCCGGCACCGCGGTGATACATACATTTTCGGGGCTGCTTCGCACCCCAGCGGGAGCAAGCTCCCTCGCCACAGGGGGGCGGTGCCATACGGGAGGTTTTTTGCGTAAAATGCCGCCCTTTCGTCACACCTCACGGATTTCGCGTCATGGGCACTCTTACGGTCAACCAGAACAAACTGCAAAAGCGCCTGCGCCGCCTGGCCGGTGAGGCGGTCGCCGATTTCAACATGATCGAGGACGGTGACAAGGTCATGGTCTGCCTGTCCGGCGGCAAGGACAGCTACACCTTGCTCGATGTGCTGATGCATCTGCAGAAGGTTGCGCCGATCAAGTTCGACATCGTCGCGGTAAACATGGACCAGAAGCAGCCCGGGTTCCCCGAGCATGTGCTGCCGGCCTACCTTGAATCGCTGGGTGTGGAATATCACATCGTCGAGAAAGACACCTATTCGGTGGTCAAGGAACTGATTCCCGAAGGCAAGACCACCTGTTCGCTGTGCTCACGCCTGCGGCGCGGAACGCTCTACACCTTCGCCGACGAGATCGGCGCAACCAAGATGGCCCTGGGGCACCATCGCGACGACATCGTCGAGACCTTTTTCCTGAACATGTTCTACAACGGCTCGCTCAAGGCCATGCCGCCCAAGCTGCGAGCCGATGACGGGCGCAACGTGGTGATCCGGCCATTGGCCTATTGCAGCGAGAAAGACATCCAGGCCTATTCGGATTTCAAGCAATTCCCGATCATCCCCTGCAACCTGTGCGGCTCCCAGGAAAACCTGCAACGTCAGGTGGTCAAGGAAATGCTCCAGGAGTGGGAGCGCAAGACGCCGGGCCGTACCGAGAGCATTTTCCGCGGCTTGCAGAACGTCATTCCGTCGCAACTGGCGGACCGCAACCTGTTCGACTTCACCAACCTGCGCATCGACGAAAACGCCACGCCGCGGTTCGTCAACGTGGTGAACCTCTGACGGCGCCAACCGCTCTATTCACGGCGCCAATGGCTATAAGGGCCACTGGCGCCGTTTTCATTTCCGACCCCAGGAGAGGGCATGCGCGATTACAAGTGGCTGCACGAGTATTGTCTGAACCGCTTCGGTTCGGCGGCTGAACTGGAAGCCCACCTGCCGGTTCCCAAGACCCCGGCGCAACTGCGCAAGATCGGCGACGACCGCTACCTTTCGACCATGGCGCTGCGGGTGTTCCGCGCCGGGCTCAAGCACAGCCTGGTGGACGCCAAGTGGCCGGCGTTCGAAGAGGTGTTCTTCAAGTTCGATCCGGAGAAAGTCGTGCTGATGAGCGCCGAGCACCTGGAGCGGTTGATGCAGGACGCGCGGATCATCCGCCATCTGGGCAAGCTCAAGAGCGTACCGCGCAACGCGCAACTGATATTGGACGTGGCCCACGAAAAGGGCAGCTTCGCCGCACTGGTCGCCGACTGGCCAGTGACCGACATCGTCGGCCTGTGGACGTACCTGAAAAAACGCGGCCATCAACTGGGCGGCCTGTCGGCGCCGCGCTTTTTGCGGATGATGGGCAAGGACACCTTCGTGCCCAGTTATGACGTGGTGGCCGCGCTCAATGCCCAGGACATCATCGACAAAGTCCCCACCAGCCAGCGGGACCTGGCGACGGTGCAGAATGCCTTCAACCAGTGGCATGAAGAGAGCGGGGGAAGGCCCATGAGCCAGATATCGATGATGCTGGCGTATACTGTGAATCATTGAGACCGCGTTGCGGCCATCGCGAGCAAGCTCGCTCCCACAGGGACTCGATGGCACCCTGTGTGCGAGCTTGCTCGCGATAGCGGTGTATCAGGCGACGGAGACATCTCCCTCGCCCGCCAACCGTCGATTCAACTGAAACCGCCACCGCACATACAACAACGCCGAGCAGAACACCGCCACGCTCGCCGCCATTTCCAGCACACCGAACAGCTGACGGTTCGGGTCATAGGCTGCCAGTGCGCCCTTGATGAAGTACAGGTTCACCACGAAGCACATCCATGAGTGTCCACGGGCGCTGCCGCTGAGCATGCCGGGCGCGAGTATCAGCAGCGGCACCAGTTCGATCAGCAGAATCACCCAGGGCCGCGCGCCGTGCAGGTCGGCGATCAGCAGGTAATAGGCGCTGAGCAACCCCACCAGGCCGAAAAAGCACAGCAGGCTGAGAACGCGAGCCAGGCGTACGCGCGGTTCGAGCCATTGGATGGAAGGCAGGATCTTCGGCTTCTTAGCCACGGCCGTTCTCCAGCAACAGGGCGGTTTTCGCCAGGCGCAAACCCAGGGCGCGGCACAGGGCAACCTCATGTTCGTTCAAGCCGCTTTTACCGTCGGCCCCGGCGTGATGGCTCGGGCCGTAGGGCGTGCCACCGCCCAGGGTGTCGATCAGGGCCGATTCGCTGTAGGGCAGGCCGGTGATCAGCATGCCGTGGTGCAGCAGTGGCAGCATCATCGACAGCAGGGTGGTTTCCTGGCCACCGTGCAGGCTCGCGGTGGAGGTGAACACTCCGGCCGGTTTGCCCACCAGCGCGCCGGTCAGCCACAGGTTGCTGGTGCCGTCGAGAAAGTACTTGAGCGGCGCGGCCATGTTGCCGAAACGGGTCGGGCTGCCCAAGGCCAGGCCAGCGCAGTTCTTCAGGTCATCGAGGCTGGCGTAGAGCGGGCCTTGTTCAGGGATGTCTGGCGAAACCGCTTCGCACTCGGCGGAAATGGCCGGCACCGTACGCAACCTGGCTTCCAGCCCGGCCTGCTCGACACCACGGGCGATCTGCCGGGCCATTTCGTTGGTGGCGCCACTGCGGCTGTAATACAACACCAGGATGTACGGCGTGGTCACGGCAGGATCTCCAGGATCTTCTCCGGCGGACGGCCGATCACGGCCTTTTCCCCGGCTTCCAGAATCGGCCGTTCCATGAGTTTCGGGTGGGCGGCGATGGCTGCGATCAACTGGGCCTGGCTCAGGCTTTCGTCGGCCAGGTTCAAGTCTTTGTACTCGTCCTCGCCGGTGCGCAGCAATTGCCGGGCGGTGATGCCGAGCTTGCCCAGCAGACGCTCCAGGTGCGCGGCGTCGAGCGGGGTTTCCAGGTAGCGGACCACGGTGGGCGTCAGGCCACGGGCCTCCAACAGTTCCAGCGCACCGCGGGATTTCGAGCAGCGCGGGTTGTGATAAAGCGTCAGATCGGTCATGAGTGGGTCGCATCTTGCGTAAGGTGGCGGCTATTCTACTGTGCCGCGAAGCCCCTAGCACCTGAGAGAGGCGACGGGTCGCAGCAGCGTTCACATTCAGACAAGGATTGGCACATGGCAAGGCGATTGACGGCGGCACTGACATTTATCGGCATTTTGTTGCTCGCCGGCTGCGGGAACGACTACGGCGTGGACCAGAACGGCCAGGCAATTGCCTCGCAGCGGCTGGACAAACAATGGGTGGTGCTCAACTACTGGGCCGAATGGTGCGCGCCATGCCGTACCGAAATCCCGGAATTCAATGCCTTGGCCGAACAGCTCAAGGGGCGCAACGTCGGTGTATTCGGGGTCAACTTCGACCAGGTGCAGGGCGAAGAACTCAAGAGCGCCAGCGACAAGATGGGGATTCGCTTCACGGTGCTGGCCCGGGATCCGGCCGAGATCTTCGACCTTCCTCGCAGCGAAGGGCTACCGGTGACGTACATCATCGACAACAAGGGCAAGGTGCGCGAGCAGTTGCTGGGGGAGCAGACGGCGGCGGGGGTGATGGCCAAGCTTGAAGCGTTGCAGGCGTTCAAATAACCCCTGTCATGGCTGAGGGCTTGTGTGGCGAGGGAGCTTGCTCCCGCTGGACTGCGCAGCAGGCCCCTGCATTCCGCCTGAAACATCAAAGTGACAGGTGCATCCGGGGGCCGCTTCGCAGCCCAGCGGGAGCAAGCTCCCTCGCCACAGGGTTAACCATGTCCCTGGTCCAACCGGGTGTGTCTGGAGGCCTCAGCCCTCTTCCAACCACCACCGCAGCGGCTTGCCCTGGGCCGGCCAGAAGCGTATTTGCTCGATGGGCGAGATGTCCCAGCGCTCGACCTTTTCCAAGGCCTGCAAGAAGCGCGTTTCTTGCTCCATCACCGCCGGGGCGCAGAGTTTGCGCGTGCTGCCGATCTTGCCGAAGCTCAAACGGTGGCCTTCCAGGGTATAGGGCGCGAACCAGTGGTTGCAGCCGCCATTGCCATAGGCGCGACCGTCATCCCCAAGGGTGATGGTCAGGTGGCTGTAGTCCATCAATGGCCGTTCACCGATCCACTCCAGGATGTAGCTGCGGTTATGTTGCAGCTGTACAGGTTCAGCGGCACAGCCCATCAGGCTCATGCCGATCAACGCGGACAGGGCCAAACGTTTCATCAGGCGGTTTCCTGGCATTTCGGGCACAGGTGTTTTTCACCCACTGTGATCCAGCCCAGTTCGGCGATCCGTGCGGAGGCGGCCGGTTTTTCGGCCTTGACGCCGAGCTTGGCATCGACGGCGAATTCGAAGCTCAGTTCCTTGGCGCAGCTGTCGCAGTTGACCTGCCAGGTGTGGATCGCCAGTTCACCGAACACCGGGCCGGTGGTCATGGCGGTCCATTGGCCCATGGGCTTGAGCAGGTGCCGCACGGTGTCCACGGTCAGGCGCATGGACAAGTCCTTGCTGCCCTTGAGCGTGACGAGCAACACATCGTTGGCCTGGATCGAACCGCCATTGCCGGTGACCTGGTAGCGGCCTGGCGCCAGGGCGCGGACTTCGGTCAGGGTGTGCTGGGGATTCATCAGGGTGTAGCGGAAATCGTGTTCGGCCATGGGTCCTCCAAATAGGCGCGACATGCTAGCACGGGGCATGGCTTTGGATGCTCCATAAGGGATCTGACCGACGAAACTCCATCCCTGTGCGAGCTCGCGATGGCGTCAGCCCAGACAACCCACAACCCGTGGCGAGGGAGCTTGCTCCCGCTCGGCTGCGCAGCAGTCGCCAACCGGATCATGCGGTCCGGCTGAAAAAATGCAGAGGCCTGCTTCGCAGGCCAGCGGGAGCAAGCTCCCTCGCCACATTGGGTTTGTGTGAAGCCGAAATTGGAGCTCGACCAAAGTCCCTGTGTGAGCGAGCTCCTACAGGGGGGGCTGGCTAGAGCGGATCAGCCATCCACCAGGTTTTGCGGCGTGCCGGCTGCCCAGGCGGCGATGTTGTCCAGGGTGGTCATGGCAATCGCCGCCAAGGCTTCATGGGTCAGGAACGCCTGGTGAGCGGTGACGATCACGTTGGGGAAGGTCAACAGCCGGGCCAGCACGTCGTCCTGCAAGGGCAGGTCGGAGCGGTCCTTGAAAAACAGCTGGGCTTCTTCCTCGTAGACATCCAGGCCCAGATAGCCCAGCTGGCCGCTTTTCAACGCCTCGATCAAGGCCGGTGTGTCCACCAGGCCGCCACGCCCGGTATTGATCAGCATGGCGCCGCGTTGCATCGCAGCAAGCGATTGGGCATTGATCAGGTGTCGGCTTTGTTCATTGAGCGGGCAATGCAGGCTGATGATCTGCGCCTGCGCGAGCAGCTCGGCCAAGGGCAGGTAGCGGGCGCCCAAGGCTTCGACCTGCGGGTTGGGGTAGGGGTCATAGGCCAGCAACTGGCAGCCGAAGCCTGCCATGATCCGTGCGAACGTCGCGCCGATCTGCCCGGTGCCGATCACGCCAACGGTCTTGCCCACCAGATCGAACCCGGTCAGCCCATGAAGGCTGAAATTGCCGTCCCGGGTGCGGTTGTAAGCGCGGTGCAGGCAGCGATTGAGGGCCATGATCAATGCCACGGCATGTTCGGCCACGGCATGGGGCGAGTAGGCCGGCACCCGGACGATGCTCAAGCCCAGGCGCTGGGCGGCGAGCAGGTCGACGTGGTTGTAGCCGGCCGAGCGCAGGGCAATCAGCCGCGTGCCGCCTTCGGCCAGTTGCTCCAGCACCGGGGCGCTGAGGTCATCGTTGATGAAGGCACACACCACTTCATGCCGTTCGGCCAGGGCCACGGTGTCGAGGTTCAGGCGGGCGGGCTGGAATTGCAATTGAAGGCCTGCGGGCGTCGGGGCCTTGGTGAAACTGTCGCGGTCGTAGGTCTGGCTGCTGAAAAAAATCACGCGCATGGCGGCCTCCTGGCATTGGAATAGACCCAGCTTAACCGCCATCGCTCCGGTCGCCATTGCCCTGGATCAGGCGCTGATACGCGCCTCGCTGGCCAGGCGGTTGATGGCCCGCTCCAATTCTTCCAGGGCGTCGGCGGCCTTGGGATCCTGTTGCTTGAGCAGGGTTTCGCTGCGCTGGCAGGCCGCCCGCAATTGCGGTACGCCGCAGTAGCGGGTGGCGCCGTGCAGGCGGTGGACGCGTTCGATCAGTGCGTTGTGATCGTTGGCCTCGATGGCCTGGCGGATCGCTTCGCGGTCGGCTTCCAGGGAGGCCAGCAGCATCGCCAGCATGTCCGCCGCCAGGTCAGCCTTGCCGGCGGCCAGGCGAAGGCCTTCTTCGTGATCGAGCACCAACAGTTCGCTGCCGCCCGGGGCATCGCCGCTGCGCTCCGGTGACTGGTTGCGCAGGGCCAGGCCAGTCCATTTGAGCACCACCTGGGCCAGTTGCCGCTCGCTGATGGGTTTGGTCAGGTAATCATCCATGCCACTTTGCAGCAGGGCGCGCTTTTCGTTGGCCATGGCGTGGGCGGTGAGGGCGACGATCGGCAGCGGCGTGCAGTGCCGCTCGCTTTCCCACTGGCGGACCGCCTCGGTGCTCTGGCGACCGTCCATGCCGGGCATCTGCACGTCCATCAAGACCAGGTCGAAGGTTTCCTTCTGCACGGCCTTGACCGCCGCATAACCGCTTTCCACAGCCAGCACCTTGGCGCCCATGTCTTCGAGCAGGGTCTGCACCAGCAGCAGGTTGGCCGGGTTGTCGTCCACGCACAGCACTTTCGGGGCGCGGCTGGAAACCGGTTCGTGGGGGTCGCTGCGGGTCGGGCGCGGGTTGACCAGGTCGGAAAGCGCGCGGCGCAACTTGCGGGTGCAGGCCGGCTTGGCCTGGAGCTGGCTGTGAGGGTTGGGCACCGAGAGGTGATACAGGGTCTGTTCGGTGGTGGGGCACAGCACGAGTACTTTGCAGCCCAGGTGCTCAAGGTCCCAGATGTGTTGGTTGAGGCGCTCCGGTGGCATGTCGTTGCTGGTGATGCCCAGCACGGCCAGGTCGATCGCCTGATCGGTCTGATGGGCGATGGTGATACCGTTGGTCAAGCTTTCCAGGGTGTTGAACGGCGTCACTTGCAGGCCACAGTCTTCAAGCTGGTGCTGCAAGGCCTGGCGGGCCAGTTCGTGATTCTCCAGCACCGCTACACGCCGGCCCAGCAACGGTGGGCCGGGCAGGTCCTCGGCATCGTCACGGGTCTTGGGCAGGCGCAGGCTGATCCAGAACTCCGAGCCTTCGCCCGGTGTGCTGTCGACGCCGATCTCCCCGCCCATCTGTTCCACCAGGCGCTTGGAAATCACCAGGCCCAAGCCGGTGCCCCCCGGTTGCCGCGACAGCGAATTGTCAGCCTGGCTGAACGCCTGGAACAGCGCCCGCACATCCTGGTTGGACAGGCCGATGCCGGTGTCCTGGATGCTGATGCGCAACTGCACGCTGTCTTCGTGCTCGTCTTCGAGCATGGCCCGGGCGACGATGGTGCCCTCGCGGGTGAACTTGATGGCGTTGCTCACCAGGTTGGTGAGGATCTGCTTGAGGCGCAGTGGATCGCCCACCAGCGACAGTGGCGTGTCCCGGTAGACCAGGCTCACCAGTTCCAACTGCTTGGCATGGGCGGCGGGGGCGAGGATGGTCAGGGTGTCCTGCAGCAGGTCGCGCAAGTTGAACGGAATGCTGTCGAGCACCAGCTTGCCGGCCTCGATCTTCGAAAAGTCGAGGATCTCGTTGATGATCCCCAGCAGGCTGTCGGCGGATTTTTCAATGGTACCCAGGTAGTCGAGCTGGCGTGGGGTCAGTTCGCTTTTCTGCAACAGGTGGGTAAAGCCGAGGATACCGTTGAGCGGCGTGCGGATTTCATGGCTCATGTTCGCCAGGAACTCGGACTTGATCCGGCTCGCTTCCAGGGCTTCCTTGCGAGCCAGGTCCAGCTCGATGTTCTGGATCTCGATGGTTTCCAGGTTCTGGCGCACGTCCTCGGTGGCCTGGTCGATGCTGTGCTGCAATTCTTCCTGGGCGTTCTGCAAGGTACTGGCCATGCGGTTGATGCCCGAGGCCAGTTCGTCCAGCTCCTGGCTGCCCAGCGGCGGCAGGCGGGTTTCCAGGTGACCGTCCTTGAGTTGTGCCACGGCCTGCTTGATCTGGCTCAGTGGGCGGTTGATCGTGCGGCCCATGCGCAGGGCCAGCAAGCCGGTCAGGCACAGGCCAGCGGCGATCAACAGCAGGCTGGCGAACAGGCTGCGATAGCCGCGCAGCAACATACCGCTGTGGGACAACTCCAACTCGACCCAGCCCAACAGGCGGTCGGCTTCTTCGGGAATCAGTTCGCCCGCCAGGTTGCGGTGCTTGCCGAATACCGGCAGCAAGTAGCGCGTGGCGTCGTTGCCAGTGCGTTGCAGTAGCTGCGTGCTGTTGCCCTCCGGCGCCCGGTTGAGCATGGTCGGGCCGGCGTGGGCCAGTGGTACGCGGTCGGGGGCGAGGAAGGTGACGGCGCGCACGTCCGCCTGTTCGA
Organism: Pseudomonas sp. NFACC08-1; assembly: GCF_900106735.1. Taxonomy (NCBI): domain Bacteria; kingdom Pseudomonadati; phylum Pseudomonadota; class Gammaproteobacteria; order Pseudomonadales; family Pseudomonadaceae; genus Pseudomonas; species Pseudomonas sp. NFACC08-1. The sequence goes on from NZ_FNNL01000007.1 coordinate 295,674, forward strand.
GGGACTGGGTGGCGATGCGCTCCAGTAGATCGATGTCCTGGCGGCTCATGGCTGGGGCGACCAGCGGCGCAAGTTGTTCGGCGATCATTTCACCGCGTTGCAACAACTGGGCATGCAGCTCCGATTGCTGCATCCAGGTGAAATAGCCGCCCAGGACCAGCGCCATCAGGCTGGTCGGCAACAGGGTCAGCAACAGCACACGGCCTTTGATTCCCAGTTTCTTGAGCACACTTGTCTCCTGCATCCAGCGGGTTTGATTGAACTTGCACGCATCCGGCATGCAATACCTGCGCAGTGTAGCGATTTGCGGGCGGGCAATCTTCGTAAAAATCATGCCTGCCCGCGCATCCGTACTGCCAGTCCTGTAATGACCTGGCAAGCAACCTCCGGGCCTGTGTCCGCTCAGACTCGCCCATCGGACCTTCGGTCGGGCCTGTCAACGTTGACAGGTGTTGTTTTTGTTCTTCTGTTTAAGCTCGGTCTCGTTGAACTGCATAGAAACAACGGGAGAACAACATGAATACCAAGCATGCAGAAGAAAGATTGAAAGCTGTAAAGATTGCACCCCGACTTGATGCGAAAGGCTCAATAACTATCTCGCTTAATGGACAGGTTACGAAAACCGAGGATGTTCATATCCTGGATCAACCCGGTCACTCCATTGTGGGGCTCATAGGGGAGGGTATTGTCATCGTGCAGTTCAGCTCACTGACAGCACCTGGTACCTATGAGATCAAGGAACATGGTATCTGGATATATATGTCGTTCTACGGTTTCCAGGGGGAGGCGGCAACCGGAGCCTTGACCCTTGACACCATCGAGACGAAAAGCAAGTACAGAGGTCATTTTGATGTGAAGACCTCGGATCACCAAAAAGTCGATGGGATATTTGACGTCCAGAGGGTATAGGTTTGGATGTTGAGGGTAGGGGGGCGCCTCCATGTGTAAGGTCCCCCCATCAGACTTCGTTCACTGTTCATGTTCGCGACGTTAGCGATGAGTTTCAGCCGATGTGCAGCCTCCTCGCCCCTGCCACTCAGAAAATAGCTTGAGGCCGCTACGCCGGCAGGCGGAAGCAAGCTCACTCGTCACATCTTGGCTCGCTTATTCCCATAAGCCATAACCCCCTTACTTTGCGTGATATGGCCGCGCCAGGTTTGCCGGTATGATAGGCGCCCCCGCAGTCCGGATTGCGAATACGCCATGACTCTGCAGTACCCAACCATCGCCGATTGCGTCGGCAACACTCCGCTGGTCCGTTTGCAACGCTTGCCCGGCGTGACCACTAATACGCTTTTGCTCAAGCTCGAAGGGAATAACCCGGCGGGTTCGGTCAAGGACCGGCCGGCGCTGTCGATGATCACCCGTGGCGAATTGCGCGGGCAGATCCGACCTGGCGATACGCTGATCGAGGCGACTTCCGGCAACACCGGTATTGCCCTGGCGATGGCGGCGGCGATCAAGGGCTACAAGATGATCCTGATCATGCCCGACAATTCCAGCGCCGAGCGCAAGGCAGCGATGGCAGCCTACGGTGCCGAGTTGATCCTGGTGACTCAGGAGCAGGGCATGGAAGGCGCCCGGGACCTGGCCGAGCGCATGCAGGCCGAGGGTCGTGGCAAAGTGCTGGACCAGTTCGCCAACGGCGACAATCCAGAGGCCCACTACACCTCCACCGGCCCTGAGATCTGGCGCCAGACCGACGGCACCATCACCCATTTCGTCAGCTCGATGGGCACCACCGGCACCATCATGGGCACCTCGCGCTACCTGAAAGAACAGAACCCGAACGTGCAGATCATTGGCCTGCAACCGATGGAAGGCTCGGCCATCCCCGGCATTCGTCGCTGGCCCGAGGAATATCTGCCAAAGATCTACCAGGCCGACCGCGTGGATCGCATCATCGACATGGCCCAGAGCGAAGCCGAGGACACCACCCGCCGCCTGGCGCGCGAGGAGGGCATCTTCTGCGGCGTGTCTTCGGGCGGTGCCGTGGCGGGGATGCTGCGCCTGTCCAAGGAAGTTGAAAACGCGGTGATCGTCGCGATCATCTGTGACCGTGGCGACCGTTACCTGTCGACCGGCATTTTCGACGCGCCCAACTGATGGCCAAGCAAGAGAGAGGCCTGCGCTTCCAGCCCAGCGGCGGAAGCCGGGCCCCGCAAGTGCCCACCGGCAAGAAGCAGCGCCTGACCATCGAGCGCCTGGCCAACGACGGTCGGGGCATCGCCTTTATTGAAGGGCGCACCTGGTTTGTCATCGGCGCCCTGGCCGGCGAAGAAGTCGAGGCGCGGGTGCTCGGTGCCCATGGCAAAGTGGTCGAGGCCCGTACCGAGCGCGTGTTCCTGCCCAGTGAACTGCGACGTGCGGCGCCGTGCGTCCATGCTGGTCGCTGCGGCGGTTGCAGCGTCCAACATTTGCCCCATGACGAACAACTCGCCCTGAAACAGCGCATGCTCGCCGAGCAGTTGTCGCGGGTGGCCGGGGTGGTGCCAGAGGAATGGGCCGCGCCCTTGAGCGGGCCGGAATTCGGTTACCGGCGTCGCGCCCGCGTGGCGGTGCGTTGGGACCAGAAGGCGAAAAAACTCGAAGTCGGTTTCCGCGCCGTCGGCAGCCAGGACATCATCGCCATCGGTGATTGCCCGGTGCTGGTACAGCCCTTGCAGCCGATCATGAGCCGCCTGCCGGAGATGCTGCGTCGCTTGAGCAAACCCCAGGTGTTGGGGCATGTGGAATTGTTCGCCGGTTCGTCCCTCGCGGTATTGCTGCGCCACATGGCGCCGCTGTCGGAGGCCGACCTGACGATCCTCAAGGACTTCTGCGCGTTCCATGAAGCCCAGTTGTGGCTGCACGGTGAAGGTGAGCCGCAACCGGTCGAGCCCGGGCAAGCTCTCGGGTTTCGCCTGGATGCCTGGGACCTTGAGCTGGCTTACCGACCGGGGGATTTCATCCAGGTGAACGCCGGGGTCAACGAGGCGATGATCGCCCAGGCCCTGCAATGGCTGGCACCGCGAGCCGAGGAACGGGTGCTGGATCTGTTCTGCGGCCTGGGCAACTTTGCCTTGCCGCTGGCCCAAAGCGTGCGCCAGGTGGTGGCTGTCGAAGGCGTGCAGACCATGGTGGATCGTGCGGCGGCCAATGCCGTCAGTAACAATTTGAATAACACGGCCTTTTTTCAGGCCGATTTATCCCAGCCTCTGGCTGATGCCCAATGGATCGGCGAAGGCTTTTCTGCGGTACTCTTGGACCCACCCCGTGACGGTGCTTTCGAGGTGGTGCGCAAACTGTCGTCCCTGGGTGCCAAACGGTTGGTCTATGTATCGTGCAACCCGGCAACTTTGGCCCGGGATACGGTCGAACTGATCAAGCAGGGCTACCGGTTAAAACGTGCCGGGATTCTCGATATGTTTCCTCAAACGGCGCATGTCGAGGCCATGGCGTTATTTGAAGCGAGCCAGGATGGCTTGTCCGACTGACCCGTTCGTGCCAACTCGCCACAGCCCTGGGCGTAAACACGGGCATGAAGGTCAGCGAAGTTGACGCATTGAATCTGCGTCGTAGGGAAGGTAAGTAAAGATGGTACAGGTGAGAGCACACCAGCCGATCAACACCGACGGCAGTATCAATCTCGAGGCTTGGCTCGATCATGCGGTCAGCGTCGACATGGCTCTGGATCGCGAAGCCTTGAAGGCCGCCTGCGAGTTCGCTCGTGAGGCGGAGCAGCAACATAACGCAGCGAAGAACCTGTGGTCCGAAGGCACCTCGAGTTTCCAGACGGGCCTGGAGATCGCCGAAATTCTTGCTGACCTCAAGCTCGACCAGGACTCCCTGGTGGCGGCGGTGTTGTACCGCGGCGTGCGCGAAGGCCAGATCCAGCTACCGGTGGTCAGCCAGCGCTTCGGCACGGTGGTCGCCAAGCTGATCGATGGCGTGCTGCGCATGGCCGCCATCAGCGCCAGCCTCAGCCCGCGCCAGTCCATGGTGCTGGGCACCCAGGGCCAGGTGGAAAACCTGCGCAAGATGCTGGTGGCGATGGTTGACGACGTGCGCGTCGCGCTGATCAAGCTGGCCGAACGTACCTGCGCCATCCGCGCCGTGAAGTCTGCCGATGACGAAAAACGCAATCGCGTCGCCCGGGAGGTGTTCGACATCTATGCCCCCCTGGCCCACCGTCTCGGCATCGGTCACATCAAGTGGGAGCTGGAGGACCTGTCCTTCCGCTACCTGGAGCCGGATCAATACAAACAGATCGCCAAGCTGTTGCATGAGCGGCGCCTGGATCGCGAGCGTTTCATCACCGATGTGATGACCCAGTTGCGCGAAGAGTTGCAGGCCACCGGCGTGGTAGCCGACATCAGTGGCCGGGCCAAGCACATCTACTCGATCTGGCGAAAAATGCAGCGCAAGGGCCTGGAATTCAGCCAGATCTACGACGTTCGCGCCGTTCGCGTCCTGGTCCCGGAAATGCGCGACTGCTACACCGCGCTGGGGATCGTCCATACCTTGTGGCGGCACATTCCGAAGGAGTTCGACGACTACATTGCCAACCCCAAGGAAAACGGTTATCGCTCGCTGCACACTGCAGTGATCGGCCCCGAGGGCAAGGTACTGGAAGTGCAGATTCGCACCCATGCGATGCACGAGGAGGCTGAGCTGGGCGTCTGCGCCCACTGGAAATACAAGGGCACCGACGTCAAGTCCGGCTCCAATCACTACGAAGAGAAGATCTCCTGGCTGCGTCAGGTGCTGGAGTGGCACGAGGAACTGGGTGACATCGGCGGCCTGGCCGAACAGCTGCGGGTCGATATCGAGCCGGACCGGGTCTATATCTTCACCCCCGACGGCCATGCCATCGACCTGCCCAAGGGCGCGACGCCGCTGGACTTCGCCTACCGGGTCCACACCGAGATCGGCCACAACTGCCGTGGCGCCAAGATCAACGGGCGGATCGTACCGCTCAACTACAGTCTGCAGACCGGTGAACAGGTCGAGATCATCACCAGCAAGCACGGTACGCCGAGCCGCGACTGGCTGAACCCGAACCTGGGCTACATCACCACGTCGCGGGCCCGGGCGAAAATCGTCCACTGGTTCAAGTTGCAGGCTCGCGACCAGAACGTCGCCGCTGGCAAGACCCTGCTCGAGCGTGAACTCGGTCGCCTGGGCCTGCCGCAGGTGGATTTCGACAAGCTGGCCGAAAAAGCCAACATGAAAACCGCCGAAGACATGTTCGCCGCCCTCGGTGCCGGCGATCTGCGCTTGGCGCAGTTGGTCAACCTGGCCCAGCAACTGGTGGAGCCGGAGCGGGGCAACGAGCAACTGGAGCTGATCCCGCGCAAGGCTACCGGCTACAAACCGGGCAAGCGCGGCGATATCCAGATCCAGGGCGTGGGCAACCTGATGACCCAGATGGCCGGCTGCTGCCAGCCGTTGCCGGGGGATGCGATCGTCGGCTACATCACCCAGGGCCGTGGCGTGAGCATTCACCGCCAGGACTGTGCCTCGGTGCTGCAACTGGCCGGTCGCGAGCCGGAGCGGATCATCCAGGTCAGTTGGGGCCCGGTGCCGGTGCTCACCTACCCGGTGGACATCGTCATCCGCGCCTACGACCGCTCCGGCCTGCTGCGTGACGTGTCCCAGGTGTTGCTGAACGAGCGGATCAACGTGCTGGCGGTCAACACCCGTTCGAACAAGGAAGACAACACCGCGTTGATGTCGCTGACCATCGAGATCCCGGGGCTGGATGCGCTGGGGCGGTTGCTGGGGCGGATTTCCCAGTTGCCGAACATCATCGAGACCCGGCGTAACCGGACGCCAGGTTAAGCGCAGTCCAAACATGTGGGAGCGAGCTTGCTCGCGATAGCGGTCCATCACTGACCGGCCGCCATCGCGAGCAAGCTCGCTCCCACAGGGTTATTTTGTGATGAGATGGATTGATGTATAGCCTCGAAGACCTGCTCCACCTGATGAACCGCCTGCGGGACCCGCAGTACGGCTGCCCGTGGGACATCCAGCAAACCTACGCGACCATCGTTCCTCATACGCTTGAAGAAGCCTACGAAGTGGCCGATGCCATCGAGCGCGGCGACTTCGATCATTTGCAGGGCGAGTTGGGCGACTTGTTGTTCCAAGTGGTGTATTACAGCCAACTGGCCCGGGAAGAAAACCGTTTCGAATTCGCCGGGGTGGTCGACAGCATCACCCGCAAGCTGATCCGTCGTCATCCCCATGTGTTTCCTACCAGTGACCTTTACGCGCCAGTGGACATCCCGCGCCTGAGTGAAGAGCAGGTCAAGCAGCGCTGGGAAGAGATCAAGGCAGAGGAGCGGGCCGAGAAAGCCGCGGCCCCCGAGCAGTTGTCGTTACTCGACGATGTGCCGGGGGCGCTGCCGGCGTTGTCCCGTTCGGCGAAGCTGCAAAAGCGTGCGGCGCAGGTCGGTTTCGACTGGCCAGGCCCGTTGCCGGTGCTCGACAAGGTCCGGGAGGAGCTGGACGAAGTGCTTGAAGCCATGGCCGACAACGATCCGGTGGCTATCAGCGACGAGATCGGCGACCTGCTGTTCAGCGTGGTGAACCTGGCTCGCCACCTGAAGGTCGACCCGGAAACCGCCCTGCGTGGCGCCAACGGGAAGTTCGAACGACGGTTCCGATTTATCGAACAGGCATTGCGCGACACCCACCGTCCCATGGAAGATTGCACCCTCGAAGAGTTGGACGCCTTGTGGGGCGAAGCCAAACGTCAGGAAAAGAATTTGCCCAGCTGTGGCTGAGGCCGTTGCCTAAGTGAGTAAGCACCATGAGCCTTTCCCTTCGCGACCAGTTGCTCAAAGCAGGGCTGGTCAACCAAAAGCAGGCCAAGCAGGTCGGCAAAGAGAAACAGAAGCAGCAGCGCCTGGCCCACAAAGGCCAGATCGAACTGGATGACTCCCAGCAGCGTGCGGCCCAAGAGGCCATGGCCGAGAAGGTCAAGCGCGACCAGGAACTCAACCGGCAGCAGCAGGAAAAGGTCGAGCAGAAGGCCCGGGCCGCGCAGATCAAGCAATTGATCGAAGTCTCGCGCCTGCCGAAGCTGACCACCGAGGATTACTACAACTTCGTCGACGACAAGAAGGTCAAGCGCATCTCGGTCAACACCCTGATGCGCAACAAGCTGAGCAGCGGCTCGTTGGCGATCGTCCACCATGCCGGCGGTTACGAAGTGATCCCGCGCGAGGCGGCCCTGAAGATCCAGGAACGCGATCCCAAGCGCATCGTCCAGCTCAACACCCAGACCCAAGAAGTGGATGCCGATGATCCGTACGCGGCGTATCAGATTCCGGATGATTTGATGTGGTAAAGCCGGCAACCTGAAAAAACGACCCGTGGCGAGGGAGCTTGCTCCCGCTTGAGTGCGAAGCGCTCACAAGAAAGGGCTGCTATGCAGCCCAGCGGGAGCAAGCTCCCTCGCCACAGGGTCCTCGTGTCGTTCAGGATTCCGTCATTTCTCGCGAGCGCAGCCGTTCCTCGCGCTCCAGCTCAGCCTTGTAGCTATGGGCATCCGTTTCCGAGTGGAACATCCCCACCAGCAAATCCTGTTGATGCACATCCCAGATCCGGATACCGGCGGCAATGCCTTCGTGGGACATATGGGCGTCATCGCGTTCAGTTACTTTCACAGTCATCTTGCAAGCTCCAATCTCTGTTATCTGCAGCAAGGCGTGTGCAGGACTTGGTTATAGATTTGGATAGCGTGCTAAGTAAATGCCCCGGTTCGTTAAGAAGTTTTCATGGAAAGCGCCATAATCCTGCAGGCCAGGTGGTGCGCGGCATTCGGTCGCAGGTGTTTTTCATGAAGAAGATTTCATGTCGTAATCCTCCATGAATACAAATCCTGTGGGAGCTTGAAATCCAGGCAATAAAAAGCCCCGCATGGCGGGGCTTCCTGATGTTTGCGTCGATCAGCTGCCTTTCACAGCCTTGCCGTTGACCGTGCCGTCCAGGAGCATGATGTTGTACTCCTTGCCGTCGGTCTCGACCTGTTGCAGGCGCACCAGCAGGTAGTCCCAGTCCTTGGCGAACCAGAGCACGGTGATGCGCTTGCTTTGTGTCGGGTCGCGCACGCGCTCGACCTTGATCGCGTCGATCTGGCCGGCCTTGGTGTCGACTTTTTCCGAGCCCAGCACGCGGAAGTCATAAGTATCGATCTCGCCATCATCGACGACCTGATAGCTCATGCTTTTCTTGCCGGCCGCCACGTCGTGCTGCAGGGCCAGTTGATAGGTGGATTTATCGACCATGCCACGGTTGAGCGGCAGCTTGACCGCGTCGCCGCGATCGGTGCCGGTGACCATCTTGGTGTTCCAATCGAAGTCCAGGTCGGCCTTCTTGGCTTTGCCCAGGCCACCGCGTTCGAAGTGGTAGGACTGTGGCAGCAGCGTGTCCTTGTCCAGGGTCAGGGTGCTTTCTTCGGTCAGGCTGGCGATCATCATCGAAGCCTTGAAGCTCAGCTTCCAGGTGCCGTTGGCTTCCTTGGTCAGGCTGCGCTCGGCGGTGCCGCTCATGGGCAATTGTTTCCAGTCGGCGGTATAGCTGGCGGAGAACGGTTGTAGTTCCGCAGCCTGTGCCAGGGGCAGGGCAAGCAGAGCGCAAGCGAAGAGCAGGGCGCGACGCATAAAATCTCCTAGTATCGAATCAAATGGCCGCTGGCGGCGAGCAACTGGCCGTCCAGTGAGGCTCCGCGATCGTCGAGGGTCAGCCTTCCTTCGGCAAACCAACGCACGGCCATCGGGTAGATCTGGTGCTCGCGGGCGTGAACCCGTTGCGCCAGGCTTTGCGGCGTGTCGTGCAACTCTACCGGTATTACTGCCTGTACGACCAGTGGTCCGCCATCGAGTTCCTCGGTGACAAAGTGCACCGAGCAGCCATGCTCCGTGTCTCCGGCCTCCAGCGCCCGCTGATGAGTGTGTAACCCTTTGTATTTGGGTAGCAGCGAAGGATGGATATTGAACAGGCGGCCCTGGTAGTGACGCACGAAGCCGGCGCTGAGGATGCGCATGAAGCCAGCGAGGACCACCAGTTGCGGATTGAAGGTGTCGATCTGTTCGATCAACGCGGCGTCGAAGGCTTCGCGGCCCTCGAACGCCTTGTGATCCAGGACGCGGGTATCGATCCCCGCGTCCTTGGCGCGTTGCAGGCCATAGGCATCGGCGCGGTTGGAGATTACCGCGCGGATACGGACCGGGCTGTCGCCGGTCCGGGTGCTGTCGATCAGGGCCTGCAAATTACTGCCGGTGCCGGACAGCAGCACCACCACGTCACAGGTTGCGGACATCAGTGCGCCTTAAGGTTTTTCAGCTCGACCTGTGCAGCGCCTTCGGCGGCGGTAGCGATCTGGCCGATGACCCAAGGCTGCTCACCAGCTTCACGCAATACGTTCAGGGCTGTCTCGACGTGCTCCTGGGCCACGCAGATGACCATGCCCACGCCGCAGTTCAGCACGCGGTGCATTTCGGTTTCATCGACATTGCCTTTCTCTTGCAGCCAGTCGAACACCGCCGGGCGGGTCCAGCTCGCCACGTCGACCACGGCCTGGGCGCCTTTTGGCAGCACGCGCGGGATGTTGTCCAGCAGGCCACCACCGGTGATGTGGGCCATGGCCTTGACGGCGCCGGTGTCCTTGATCAGCTTGAGCAGCGGCTTGACGTAGATGCGGGTCGGGGCCATCAGCAGGTCGGCCAGTGGCTTGCCGGCGAGCTGGGTGTTTTCGATGTCGGCACCCGAGACTTCGATGATCTTGCGGATCAGCGAGTAGCCGTTGGAGTGCGGGCCGGAGGACGGCAGGGCGAGCAGGGCATCGCCAGCGGCGACTTTCGAGCCGTCGATGATCTCGGCCTTTTCCACGACGCCGACGCAGAAGCCGGCCAGATCGTAGTCTTCGCCTTCGTACATGCCAGGCATTTCAGCGGTTTCGCCACCGACCAGGGAGCAGCCGGCCAATTCACAGCCGGCGCCGATGCCGGTCACCACCTGGGCGGCGGTGTCGACGTTCAGTTTGCCGGTGGCGTAGTAGTCGAGGAAGAACAGCGGCTCGGCGCCGCAGACCACCAGGTCGTTCACGCACATGGCCACCAGGTCGATGCCGATGCTGTCGTGCTTGTTCAGGTTCAGGGCCAGGCGCAGCTTGGTGCCGACGCCGTCGGTGCCCGAGACCAGGACCGGTTGCTTATAGCCGGCCGGGATCTCGCAGAGGGCGCCGAAACCGCCCAGGCCGCCCATGACTTCCGGACGCGCAGTGCGCTTGGCGACGCTCTTGATGCGTTCGACCAATGCTTCACCGGCGTCGATGTCTACACCGGCGTCCTTGTAGCTCAGGGAGGGTTGCTTGCTCATGATCCAGGCCTTTAGGGGGGATTTCTGGGTAACGACCGACGCGGGGCCATTGAATAACCGTTGTACGAATTATTCCGGGAGCCCAGCCATTGCCGGTCTGCGAAGGCGCGCGATTTTATCAGGCTTGAGGGGCAGCGGCCATCCTCGCGCCGACGGGCAGGGACATATCCACGGAAAAAAACCGATATTTCTTATATTGGTACTGCGTAGCGCGTCTGTATAAGGTGTAGCGGTAACCGGCTATGGTGATGACCGTGCGAAACTTCCATCGGGCGTGTGAATGTTTTGCCGGGTGTTGTGGTCACAGCCATGCTCAATCTTCTTCACACGGCCTGTTCCAGCCGTTATGTCCGGGAATCTTCCATGCGTTTGTTCAAATTCTTGTCTATGGGCTGCCTGGCGCTGATCAGCCTGGCGAGTCATGCCGAAACCGTCAATGGCCTGTATCAAGTGCTCGAGCCGGTCAGCAGCCAGACCCCGGAAGAGCGTAACCAGGCGACTCTGCGTGCGCTGGACACGTTGGTGCTGCGCCTGACCGGCGACGCCAAGGCCTCCCAGAATCCTGGCCTGGCGGCGATCCGCAAGGACCCGCAACAGATCATTCTTCAATATGGCTACGACGCCGGCCCGCCGGAAAGCCTCAAGGTGGACTTCGACCCGGCGAGTACCGACCGGGCGTTGCGCTCGGCAGGCTTGTCACTGTGGAGTGCGAACCGGCCATCGATCCTGGGTTGGTGGCTGAACGACTCAGCCGAGGGCTCCAGCCTGGTGGGCGATGGCCAGGCCAGCGCCACGCCATTGCGGCGTGCCGCCCAGCATCGGGGGCTGGCGTTGCACCTGCCGCTGGCGGACTTGAGCGAGCAGATCGTTGCCACCGCACCAAACCTGGAAGGCAGCGATCCGGCGCCTTTGCGCGATGCCTCGGAGCGCTACGCGACAGACGCCTTGCTGGCGGTCCACGCCAAGGAGGAGGGCGGGCAGTGGAATGGGGCCTGGCGCCTGTGGCTGGGCGATCAGCGTGAGCAGGGTACGGCCCAGGGCGCCGATCCGGCCGCATTGGCTGACGCGGTGATGTTGGCGGTGAACCAGCGCCTGGCGCCGCGCTTCGTCGCCAAGCCGGGCGTGGCGACTGAACAGTTGCTGGAGGTGCAGGGCATGAACCTTGAGCGGTATGCGGCGCTTGGGCGTTTGCTCGAACCATTTGGTGGGCAGTTGCAGCAGGTCGAGGGTGATCGGATCGTCTATCGAGTCAACGGCAGCGCCGAGCAGTTGAAGGCGCAACTGGCCCTGGCGAAACTTCAGGAAGTTCCGCCCGGCGAGGCCGTCGCGCCAGTGCCAGTGGCGCCTCCCGCCGCCGATGGCTCGGCCCCGGTTGCACCACCTGTGCCGGCGCCGGCAGCCAATCTGCGGTTCCGCTGGTAGGTTTTCTTTCTTTATATAGCTAGGAGTGGTTCATGGGCGATACGCGGCGTTGGTTCTGGTTGGGTGGGGTTGCCCTGCTGTTCGCCCTTATCTATTTGCTGCATCCGATCCTGACGCCGTTCCTGGTTGCGCTGCTGCTGGCCTATCTGTTCGATCCGGTGGTGGATCGCCTGGAAAAACTCGGCCTGTCGCGCACATGGGGCGTGGTGGCGGTATTTGCACTGTTCACCTTGATTGTGAGCGCGTTGTTGCTGGTGCTGATACCGATGCTCGCCAAGCAACTGTTGCGCCTGTACGAGTTGGCGCCGCAGATGCTCGATTGGTTGCAGCACAGCGCGATGCCGTGGGTGCAATCGAAGCTGGGGTTGGCGGACGGTTTCTGGAAGTTCGACAAGGTCAAGGCGGCCATCAGCGAGCACATGGGCCAGACCACCGACATCGTTGGCGTGGTGTTGAGCCAGGCCACGGCCTCGGGCCTGGCGTTGATCGGCTGGCTGGCGAACCTGGTGCTGATTCCGGTGGTGGCCTTTTATCTGTTGCGGGATTGGGACTTGATGATGGCCAAGATCCGCAGCCTGCTGCCGCGTCACCGTGAAGAACGCATCATGACCTTGACCTTCGAATGCCACGAAGTGCTGGGGGCGTTCGTGCGCGGGCAACTGCTGGTGATGGTGGCCCTGGGTTTCATCTATGCCGCAGGGCTGATGCTGGTAGGGCTGGAACTGGGCCTGTTGATCGGCCTGATCGCCGGCCTGGCCGCCATCGTGCCGTACATGGGTTTTGTGATTGGTATTGGCGCGGCATTGATCGCCGGATTGTTCCAGTTCGGCGGCGACCTGTACCCGATGGTGGGCATCGTCGCGGTGTTCATGGTCGGTCAGGCGCTGGAGGGCATGGTGCTGACGCCGCTGCTGGTGGGCGATCGTATTGGCCTGCATCCGGTAGCGGTGATCTTCGCGATCCTGGCTGGGGGAGAGTTGTTCGGCTTCACCGGGATTCTGTTGGCGCTGCCGGTGGCGGCGGTGATCATGGTGCTGGTGCGCCATATGCATGATTTGTACAAGGATTCGGACATTTATAGCGGCGCTGAAGACCCCGACCTGTAGGGCAAATCGTTGGCGGAGCGTCAGGGAAACCGACGCTCTGTCCTCTTGCCGCTGCAAACCTTTGATTTTGCTCGTGGTCCGGCGCATTGTGCGGTCCGTGTCACGGGTATAAACTTTGCGAACTTTACACAGAGGCCACTAACGGTTCCTTTGGAACTGTTCAGTCAGCATGAAACCGATTCAGCTGCCCCTAGGTGTGCGTCTGCGTGATGACGCCACCTTTATCAATTACTACCCAGGCGCCAATGCCGCTGCACTCGGCTATGTCGAGCGGCTTTGCGAAGCCGACGCCGGCTGGACCGAAAGCCTGATCTACCTGTGGGGCAAGGACGGGGTAGGGCGCACGCATCTGTTGCAGGCCGCGTGCCTGCGGTTCGAACAATTGGGCGAACCTGCGGTGTACCTGCCGTTGGCCGAATTGCTTGACCGCGGTGTTGAGATCCTCGACAACCTTGAGCAGTACGAACTGGTCTGCCTGGACGATCTCCAGGCCGTGGCCGGCAAGGCTGATTGGGAGGAGGCGCTGTTTCATCTGTTCAATCGGTTGCGCGACAGCGGTCGGCGCTTGTTGATCGCCGCGTCGACATCGCCACGGGAGCTGCCGGTGAAGCTGGCGGACCTCAAGTCCCGTCTCACCCTGGCGCTGATTTTCCAGATGCGTCCGCTTTCCGACGAAGACAAACTTCGTGCCTTGCAGCTGCGCGCGTCCCGGCGTGGCCTGCACCTGACCGACGAAGTCGGGCATTTCATCCTCACCCGTGGCACCCGCAGCATGAGCGCGTTGTTCGAACTGCTCGAACGCCTCGACCAGGCCTCCCTTCAGGCCCAGCGCAAGCTGACCATTCCTTTTTTGAAAGAAACTTTGGGCTGGTAAAGCTGTCGCCCGATGATGGCTTAAAGCCTCTTCTGGGCCCGGTGAAGCCCGCGGTTTTACTGGGCTGTAGGGCTGTAACCCGCTCAGGTCGGGCTTAAGCGCTTAGATGTAAGCGTAAAACCGAGAAGTCACATTTGCATCGATTGAATTTGCAAATGAGGTTGATAGAAGGCATAGTCTCGCCATCTTTACTACTTCAGCCACGGTCGTGCCCATGCTAAATCGCTTCGCACCCCTCGTGCCTCTCGCACTCGTTACCCTGTTGTTTGGTTGCGCTGCCCACTCCCCAGTGTCCCAGCAAGAGCAACAACCACAGGTCAAGAACTCCGTTACCGCCCAGTCTTCCTCCGTTGCGTTCCAGGAAGAAATGGCCTCCGACAAAGAGCTCGCAGCCTTCGCCGGCAGCAAGCCTTACCAGCTTCCAGTATTGGCTGACAGCATCTTGGAACGTGGGATGTCGTTGATCGGTACCCGCTACCGTTTTGGCGGCACCTCTGAAGCTGGCTTCGATTGCAGCGGTTTCATCGGTTATCTGTTCCGCGAAGAGGCCGGCATGAACCTGCCGCGCTCCACCCGCGAAATGATCAACGTGAACGCCCCACTGGTGGCTCGCAACCAACTGGAGCCCGGTGACCTGCTGTTCTTCAGCACCAACGGTCGTCGCGGTCGCGTCAGCCATGCCGGTATCTACCTGGGCGACAACCAGTTCATCCATTCCAGCAGCCGCCGCAGCGGTGGCGTGCGGATCGACAGCCTGGGCGACAGCTACTGGAGCAAGACCTTCATCGAAGCCAAGCGCGCCCTCGCCATGGCGCCGACTGTGGTCACTGCTCGCAAGTAAGCACACAGTTTGTAAGGCAAACTTAAAGTCTTACTTGAAGTTTGTCGTATAGCCGCTAGAATCCTGATCATTGTTTGATGGCAATCCGCCTGCGTACTCCGCAGGCGGATTTGTTTTCATGCCCACGGCAGAAAAGCCGCATCCAGATCAGGATTGTTCTGCATATGTCGACGTCGGCCCGCCTCGCTCTCATGTTCCTCGCCGCGCTGCTCAGCGCTTGCGCCAGCCGCACTCCACCGCCAGCTCCCGTGCGGGCTCCGGTGGTCTTTGCCCCCTCACAAACCTTTTCCCCTGCCGCCGAAGATGTGCTGTTCCGGGCATTGGGTTTGGTGGGGACGCCGTATCGCTGGGGCGGTAATACGCCGGATTCGGGTTTCGATTGCAGCGGCTTGATTGGTTACGTCTACCGCGATGCGGCGGGTATTTCCCTGCCACGTTCCACGCGGGAAATGATCGGCATGCGCGCCCCGGATGTGGGCAAGGAGGCGTTGCAGACAGGTGATTTGATTTTCTTCGCCACCAACGGCGGCTCCCAGGTCAGCCATGCCGGGATCTATGTGGGGGAGGGCCGTTTCGTCCATGCACCGGCCACCGGTGGCACGGTCAAGCTCGACAGCTTGTCCAAGGCCTATTGGCAGAAGGCTTACCTGGGCGCCAAGCGGGTGCTGCAGCCGGAGCATTTGGCGCGCAATCCCTGACCCTTCAACGTTTGCAGTGCTAGAAAGCTTTTGTGGCGAGGGAGCTTGCTCCCGCTCGGTTGCGCAGCAACCGCCAGAAGCAGGGGCTGCTTCGCAGCCCAGCGGGAGCAAGCTCCCTCGCCACGGGTGTTCACCATGTCCTCGGACCAAACAGGGTTCTTTCACAAGTCTTGGGTGGTGGGTTATTTACCCGACACCCGCCAAACCTTGTTCCCCACATCATCAGCCACCAGCAACCCGCCCTGTTGATCGATCACCACGCCCACCGGCCGGCCCTGGGCCTTTTCGTCGGCGTTCAGGAAACCGGTGAGCACATCCACGGGTTGTCCCACGGGCTTGCCGCCAGTGAACGGTACAAAAATCACTTTATAACCACTGTGGGGCTTACGGTTCCAGGACCCGTGCTGCCCGATGAACGCCCCTTCGGTGAACGGTGCCGGCAAGCGGCTGCCTTCGGCGAAGGTCAGGCCTAGCGATGCGGTGTGAGGGCCGACGGCGTAATCCGGGGCGATGGCCTTGGCCACCAGGGCCGGATTCTGCGGTTCGACCCGCACATCGACGTGCTGCCCATAGTAGCTGTAGGGCCAGCCATAGAACGCGCCGTCCTTGACCGAAGTGATGTAGTCCGGCACCAGGTCGCTGCCGATTTCATCCCGCTCGTTCACGGCCGTCCACAGGGCACCGCTGCGGGGTTCCCAGGCCAGGCCGTTGGGGTTGCGCAGGCCCGAGGCAAATATGCGGTGATTGCCACTGGCTCGGTCCACTTCCCAGATGGCGGCGCGACCTTCTTCGGCCTCCATGCCGTTTTCCGCGACGTTGCTGTTCGAACCGGTGGTGACGTACAGCTTGCTGCCGTCCCGGCTGGCGATGACGTTTTTGGTCCAGTGATGATTGAGCGTGCCGCCCGGCAAATCGACGACCTTGGTCGGTTGCGCCTTGATCTGCGTGTCACCGTCCTTATAGGGGAAGCGGATCAGCCGGTCGGTGTCGGCCACGTACAGGTCATTGCCCACCAGGGTCATGCCGAACGGCGAGTTGAGATTTTCCAGGAACACCGTGCGGGTTTCGGCGACGCCGTCATGATTGGCGTCGCGCAGCAGCGTGATGCGATTGGGGCTGGGCACGCCGGCACCGGCGCGGCCCATGACCTTTTTCATCACCCAGCCGCGGATGCCCTTGGAATCGTCCGGTTTGGGTGGGGCGTTGGTTTCGGCCACCAGCACATCGCCATTGGGCAACACATAGAGCCAGCGCGGATGGTCCAGCCCTTCGGCGAAGGCGACCACTTGCAGGCCTGGGGCCGGGGTGGGTTTGGCGCCGCTGGCCCAGCCGACGGCTTCGGCGATGTTGACGGTAGGCACCAGGGTCTTGTTCGGTTCAGGCAGCTTCGGCGCGGGACCGGTGCCGTCGGACACTTGCAGGGTGGACGACTCGCCACAAGCGACAAGCCCGGCGGCAAGGGCGACGATCAGGAGATGGGGTGGCTTGAGCATGCTGGCTTCCCTATGAATGCATGGAGTTATTCATAGAGAAGCGTAGACGCACGGATGGTTCAAACTGCACGCGAAACCCTGTGGGAGCGAGCTTGCTCGCGATGACGGCGTGACAGTCAAGATAGATGTTGCCAGGCGTACCGCTATCGCGAGCAAGCTCCCACAGTTCTTGAATGAGTCAGCCGTGGGCCTGTTTGAACAGCACGGCGATGCCGGGGTGATAGAAGCCGGCTTCATTGCGCAACTTGCGGTAGGCGTAAGGGAAATACCAGGCCACGGCGCAGGTGTTTTCCTTTTGCAGGTCGTCGATCATGTCCTGCAGTTCTTCGGGCGTGGCGCTCTGCTGGGCTTTTTGCGGCGAGACGAACAGGCAACCCAGCTTCAGGTCGCTGGCATAGCTGATGCGCTTGGCATCGCTGGCGGCTTCCTGCAGCGGCTGGGTCAGGTTCAGGTTGCTGACCTTGGGCCAGCGTTGGGTGGCCTGGATGAAGGTGCGCTCCTCGGTACTGGCGATAAACAGATCGGCGCTGACATTGCGTTCGCCTTCTTCATTCTGTTTGCGGGTCGGGGCATCCTGCAGCGTGACCATCTCGGCCATCCAGGCCGCGGCCGACAGCAGGCCCAGGTTGGCCCGTTCATCGAACCAGTAAGGCGTGTCGTTATCGCCGCGCACGGCGTTGTAGCGGTCGATACAGTCAAACCAACGTTCCAGCACCGGACGCAGGAATTCCAGTTTTGGATTGCTGATGATCATGCCTTGCATACATTGCCCTCTTGTTCTTGTGATATCGGGTCGTGATGCCGCTTTGATATCACTTCCCTCAGCGTGACACAAGATTGACGTCATTCCATTGATCCCGGCCAATAAACAGCGTTGGACCCGTGGCGGCTTTAATTGACGCTCCACCCCCAACCCTCTAACCTTCGCCGCTTGTTTCAGGTGCTCTGTGGCCGTGGCCGACAGAGTGAAACAGGGAAGCCGGTGAGTGCACACGAACCCGGCGCTGCCCCCGCAACGGTAAATGAGTCAAGGTTGCCTACAGGCCACTGTGTCCATGGACATGGGAAGGCGCGCAGCCCGGCATCACGCCGCTCATGAGCCCGGAGACCGGCCTGATTCATCCAACGGCATCACGGTGGGCGATGCCAGGCTTGTTGCCGTCTTTTTTTGTGCCCGCCCGCCGTTATCCAAGCCCAACGGAGAGCTCCCCCATGACCGACACCCCGGATCGCGACGAACGCCACCTGGCGCGCATGCTGCGCAAGAAAGCCGTGATCGACGAGCGCATCGCCAACTCGCCGAACGAGTGTGGCCTGCTGCTGGTGCTGACCGGCAACGGCAAGGGCAAGAGCAGTTCGGCGTTCGGCATGCTCGCCCGGGCCATGGGCCACGGCATGCAGTGTGGTGTGGTGCAGTTCATCAAGGGGCGCAACAGCACGGGCGAAGAATTGTTTTTCCGCCGCTTCCCGGAGCAGGTGCGTTTTCATGTCATGGGCGAAGGCTTCACCTGGGAAACCCAGGACCGCCAGCGCGACATCGCCGCCGCCGAAGCGGCCTGGGCGGTATCGCGCCAGTTGCTCGACGATCCTTCCGTTGGCCTGGTGGTGCTCGATGAACTCAATATCGCCCTCAAGCACGGTTACCTCGACCTCGATCAGGTCCTCAGCGATCTCCAGGCCCGCCCGCCAATGCAACACGTGGTGGTGACCGGTCGTGGCGCCAAGCCGGAAATGATCGAACTGGCCGACACCGTCACCGAGATGGGCATGGTCAAGCACGCGTTCCAGGCCGGCATCAAGGCGCAGAAAGGCGTCGAGCTGTGAGTGACACGTCCATGACGAGTCGCCATTGCCCGGCGGTGCTGATCGCCGCTCCGGCTTCGGGGCAAGGCAAGACCACCGTCACCGCCGCCCTGGCCCGTTTGCATCGCAACCAGGGGCGCAAGGTGCGCGTCTTCAAGTGTGGCCCGGACTTTCTCGATCCGATGATTCTCGAGCGGGCCAGCGGCGCGCCGGTCTATCAGTTGGACATGTGGATGGTCGGCGAGCAGGAAAGTCGTCGGTTGTTGTGGGAAGCCGCCGCCGAAGCAGACCTGATCCTGATCGAAGGGGTGATGGGGTTGTTCGACGGCACCCCGTCCAGCGCCGACCTGGCGCGACATTTTGGTGTACCGGTGCTGGCGGTGATCGATGGCACGGCCATGGCCCAGACCTTCGGCGCCCTGGCCCTGGGCCTGGCCCGGTATCAGCCGGACTTGCCGTTCGCCGGGGTCTTGGCCAACCGCGTTGGCACCTTGCGCCACGCGCAGTTGCTCGAAGGCAGCCTGACCGAAGGCCTGCGCTGGTACGGCGCGCTGTCCCGGGAAACCGGCATCGAGTTGCCCAGCCGCCACCTCGGGCTGGTCCAGGCCAGCGAGTTGAATGACCTCGACCTGCGCCTCGACGCGGCAGCAGAGGCCTTGGCCGGCAGTTGCGAAGTGGCGCTGCCGCCGGCGGTCGAGTTCGCCGCGCCTGAGGTGATCGACCCGCAGCCATGGCTCGACGGTGTGCGCATCGCCGTGGCCCGGGACGAAGCGTTTGCCTTCACCTATGGCGCGAGCCTCGATTTGCTGCGGGCCATGGGCGCGCAGTTGAGCTTCTTTTCGCCGATCCATGACACCGAACTGCCCGAGGCGGACAGCCTGTATCTGCCCGGCGGTTATCCAGAGCTGCACCACGTTGCGTTGGCCCGGAACACGCCGATGCTGGCGGCGATCCGTGCCCACCATGCAGCCGGCAAACCGTTGCTCGCCGAATGTGGCGGTATGTTGTATCTGCTTGATTCATTAACCGATGTCGAAGGCGTGCGTGCCGAGCTGCTGGGCTTGCTCGCGGGTGAGGCGCAGATGCAAAAGCGTCTGGCGGCCCTGGCGCTGCAATCGGTGGACTTGCCGGAAGGCATCTTGCGTGGGCATACCTATCATCATTCGCTGACCAGCACCGAACTTGAACCGATTGCCCGTGGCCATAGCCCCAACGGCGGGCGTGGAGCAGAAGCGGTGTTTCGGCAGGGGCGGATGACGGCTTCCTATGTTCATTTTTATTTTCCGTCGAATCCGAGGGCGATTGCCGCGCTGTTTGCGCCTGACCTTGAGGCCGCGAAAAGGCCATGACCGACAACGCTTTCTCCCAGGCTGAACGCGACGCAATCTACCGCGCCATCGCCGAGCGCCGTGACATGCGCCACTTCAGCGGCGGCACGGTTGAACCGGCCTTGCTGCGCCGGCTGCTGGAAGCCGCGCACCAGGCGCCCAGCGTCGGCCTGATGCAACCTTGGCGGTTTATCCGCATCAGTGACCGCGCCTTGCGCGGGAACATCCAGCAGTTGGTGGAAGAAGAACGCATCCGCACCGCCGAGGCCCTCGGCGAGCGCAGCGATGAATTCATGAAGCTCAAGGTCGAAGGCATCAACGACTGCGCCGAGGTGCTGGTGGCGGCGTTGATGGAGGATCGCGAGCGGCACATCTTCGGTCGCCGGACCTTGCCGGAAATGGACCTGGCCTCACTGTCCTGCGCGATCCAGAACCTGTGGCTGGCGGCCCGCGCCGAAGGCTTGGGGATGGGCTGGGTGTCGTTGTTCGATCCCCAGGCCCTGGCCGATCTGCTGGGCCTGCCAGCGGGCGCCAAGCCGTTGGCGATACTCTGCCTGGGTCCGGTCGAGGCTTTTTACCCGGCGCCGATGCTCGCCCTGGAAGGCTGGGCGCAACCGCGTTCGCTGAATGAACTGCTCTATGAAAACCAGTGGGGCGTGCGCCCATGAGTGTGGCCTTGCTCACGGTCGCCGCGGTGGCGCTGGACGCGCTGCTGGGCGAGCCCCGGCGCGGGCATCCGCTGGTGGCGTTCGGCGGTTTTGCCTCGCGGATCGAACAACGTTTCAACTCCGGTGGGCGCGGCTGGCGCAGCCATGGGGTGACGGCGTGGATCATCGCCGTGGTGCCGTTGACCTTGCTCGCCACGGCCCTGTCTTGGGCGCCCATGGTTGGCTGGCTGGTGGAGATCCTCGCGCTGTACTGCGCCCTCGGCCTGCGCAGCCTCGGCGAACATGTCGAACCGGTGGCCCAGGCGCTGCGCAGTGGCGATCTGGACGAAGCGCGCCTGCGTGTCGGCTACCTGGTCAGCCGCGAAACCCGCGAGCTGGACGAAACCGCCGTGGCCCGTGCCGCCACCGAGTCGGTGCTGGAGAACGGCAGCGACGCGGTGTTCGCCGCGCTGTTCTGGTTCGCCGTGGCCGGCGCGCCCGGTGTGGTGTTGTACCGCCTGAGCAATACCCTCGATGCCATGTGGGGCTATCGCAACGAGCGTTTCGAGCGCTTCGGCTGGGCGGCGGCAAAGATTGACGATGTGCTCAACTACATTCCGGCGCGCCTGGTGGCGTTGACCTACGCGCTGCTCGGCAAGACCCGCCTGGCGCTCAAGTGCTGGCGCAGCCAGGGCCCGACCTGGGACAGCCCCAATGCCGGGCCGGTCATGGCCGCCGGTGCCGGTGCGCTGGGTGTGGAGTTGGGCGGGGCGGCGATTTATCACGGTGAACTGCACCAACGTCCGCCGCTCGGCGAAGGCGTGCCGGCGAGCGCGGATTCCATCGATCGCGGCTGGCAATTGGTCCAGCGCGGCGTATGGTTATGGCTGCTGATTCTCTGCCTGGGAGCTGAGTTTTATGCTTGAGCACGGTGGACGCCTGCGTAACGCAGCCCGGCAATACGGCATCGCCGAGGCTGACTGGCTGGATTTGTCCAGCGGCCTGGCGCCTTGGCCGTTCGAGGTTCCGGCGATTCCCCTGCGGGCCTGGGCGCGCCTGCCGGAAACCGATGACGGGCTGGAACAGGCCGCCTGCGACTACTACGGTGCGTTGGATGTGTTGCCGGTGGCCGGTTCGCAAATGGCCATCCAGCTGTTGCCGCGCCTGCGCCGGGCCGGCAAGGTCGGTGTCTTGTCGCCGTGTTACGCCGAGCACGCCGAAGCCTGGCGCCGCAGCGGCTACATCGTGCGCGAAGTGCTGGAGTCGGAGGTGGATTTCTTTCTCGACAGCCTCGACGTGCTGGTGGTGGTCAATCCGAACAATCCCACGGGCCTGAGCCTTGCACCCGAGCGCTTGCTGGACTGGCATGGGCGCCTGGCCCAGCGCGGTGGCTGGCTGGTGGTGGATGAAGCCTTCATGGACGTCACGCCGGCGCTGAGTCTGGCGGCGCACACCCATCTGGTCGGGTTGATCGTGCTGCGCTCGTTTGGCAAGTTCTTTGGCCTGGCCGGGGTTCGCCTGGGGTTTGTACTGGCCGAGCGCCGCTTGCTCAAGTTGCTCGCCGAACAGGTCGGGCCGTGGGTGGTCAGCGGGCCGACCCGGGTGCTGGGGCAGGCGTGCTTGCTGGACACTGATGCCCACGCCTACCAGCGCCAACGTTGCGAAGCCACCAGCCAACGCCTGGCGCTGATGCTCGAACGCCACGGCTTCAAGCCGCAGGGCGGCTGCGGGTTGTTCCAATGGCTGGTCACCGAACACGCCCTGGGGCTTCATGATTTCATGGCCCATCGCGGCATTCTCCTGCGCTTGTTTACCAACACCAGCAGCCTGCGCTTCGGACTGCCAGCCGACGACAGCGAATTCCTGCGCCTCGAACAGGCCTTCGAGGCCTATGCCAAGGACACCCGATGACCACAGTGATGGTGCAGGGCACCACGTCCGATGCCGGCAAAAGTACCTTGGTCACGGCTTTATGCCGCTGGGTCCGCCGCCAGGGTGTCAGCGTGGTGCCGTTCAAGCCGCAGAACATGGCGCTCAACAGCGCCGTGACGGCTGACGGCGGTGAAATCGGCCGCGCCCAGGCGGTGCAGGCCCAGGCCGCCGGCCTCGAACCGCATACTGACATGAACCCGGTGCTGCTCAAGCCCAACAGCGACACGGGCGCCCAGGTGATCATCCACGGTCGCGCCGTGACCACCATGAATGCCGTGGCCTATCACGATTACAAAGCCATCGCGATGCAAGCGGTGCTGGCCTCCCACGCGCGCTTGAGCGCGACCTATCCGGTAGTGATGGTGGAGGGCGCCGGCTCGCCAGCGGAGATCAACCTGCGTGCTGGCGACATTGCCAACATGGGCTTTGCCGAGGCGGTGGACTGCCCGGTGCTGCTGATCGCCGACATCAATCGCGGCGGGGTGTTCGCCCATCTCGTCGGCACCCTGGAATTGCTTTCCCCCAGTGAACAGGCGCGGGTCAAGGGTTTCGTCATCAACCGTTTTCGCGGCGACATCGCCTTGTTGCAACCGGGTCTGGATTGGCTGGAGGCGCGCACTGGTAAACCGGTGGTGGGCGTGCTGCCCTACGTGATGGACCTGCACCTGGAAGCCGAGGACGGCCTCGACCAGCGCCAGGCCGACAAGGCCGAACAGCTGCTCAAGGTGCTGGTGCCGGTGCTGCCGCGCATCAGCAACCACACCGATTTCGATCCGTTGCGGTTGCACCCACAGGTCGACCTGCAATTCATCGGCCCCGGCCAACCTATCCCGCCGGCCGACCTGATCATCCTGCCCGGTTCGAAAAGCGTGCGCAGCGACCTGGCCTACCTGCGCGCCAACGGCTGGGAAAGCGCCCTCCAACGGCACCTGCGCTACGGCGGCAAGCTGCTGGGCATTTGCGGCGGCTTGCAGATGCTCGGCCAGCAGGTCCACGACCCGCTGGGGCTGGAAGGCGCGGCGGGCTCCAGTGCCGGCCTGGGCCTGCTGGCCTTTGAAACGACGCTGGAACACGAGAAACAACTGCGCAATGTCCGCGGGCGATTGGCCTTGGAAGAGGCTGAAGTCAGCGGCTATGAGATTCACGCCGGGGTAACCACCGGCCCGGCACTGGAACACGCAGCGGTGTACTTGGAAGACGGTCGTTGCGACGGCGCGCAAAGTCTCGATGGGCAGATTTTCGGCACCTACCTGCATGGGCTGTTCGAGTCTCCCCAGGCCTGCAGCGCGTTGTTGCGTTGGGCCGGGTTGCAGGATGTGCAGACGGTGGATTACCACGGCTTGCGCGAACGGGACATCGAGCGGCTGGCGGATCTGGTGGAGCGGCATTTGGACACTGGGTTGTTGCGTGAACTCTGTGGGATTTGAGGCCGGCAGCAACACCGCCATCTGAAAGGTAAAAAGCATCATGCTCCAACTCATCCTCGGCGGCGCCCGCTCCGGCAAAAGCCGCCTGGCGGAAAAACTCGCGGTCGAAACAGGCTGGCCAGTGACCTACATCGCCACCAGCCAACCCCTGGACGGCGAGATGAACGCACGGGTCGCCCAACACCGAGCCCGTCGCCCGGCCGAATGGGCGCTGGTGGAAGAACCCTTGGCCCTGGCCCGGGTGCTGCAAGAAAACGCCGCCCCCGGACAATGCCTGCTGGTGGATTGCCTGACCCTGTGGCTGACCAACCTGCTGATGCTCGAGGACCCCGAGCGGTTGAACACCGAGCGGGAAGCGCTGCTGGACTGCCTCGCCGCGCTGCCCGGGGAGATCATTTTTGTCAGCAACGAGACTGGCATGGGTGTCGTGCCCCTGGGCGAGTTGACTCGCCGTTATGTCGATGAAGCCGGTTGGCTGCATCAAGCCTTGGCCGAACGGTGTCGGCGCGTCGTGCTGACCGTCGCCGGCCTGCCCCTGACTCTCAAAGGTACTGCGTTATGAATCACCGCTGGTGGCTGGACCCGTGCAAGCCCCTCGATACCCAGGCCCTGGAACAGGCCACGGCCCGTCAGCAACAACTGACCAAACCGGCTGGCTCCCTCGGGCGGCTGGAGTCGGTGGCGGTGCAACTGGCGGGGCTGCAAGGGCAGGTCAAGCCGAGCCTGGATCACGTCTGGATCGCGATTTTTGCCGGCGATCATGGCGTGGTGGCGGAGGGCGTCTCAGCCTTTCCCCAGGAAGTGACCGGGCAGATGCTGCTCAACTTCGTCAGCGGCGGCGCGGCCATCAGCGTCCTGGCGCGGCAACTGGGCGCTTCGCTGGAAGTGGTGGACCTGGGCACCGTGACGCCTGCGCTGGACCTGCCCGGCGTGCGGCATCTGCGCGTCGGCCCTGGCACGGCGAATTTCGTCCACGGCCCGGCGATGACCGTGGCCCAGGGTGAGCAAGCCCTGCAAGCCGGCCGCGACAGTGTGCAGCGTGCCGTTGCGGCCGGGACGCACTTGTTCATCGGCGGCGAGATGGGCATCGGCAACACCACGGCGGCCAGCGCCCTGGCCTGTGCCTTGCTCGATTGCCCGGTGGCGCATCTGGTCGGCCCGGGCACCGGGCTGGACGCGGCGGGTGTCAGCCACAAGGCCCAAGTGATCGAACGGGCCCTGGCGCTGCACGCAGCCCTGCGCGACGACCCGTTGCAGACCCTGTTCAATCTCGGCGGTTTTGAAATCGCCGCGTTGGCCGGCGCGTACCTCGCCTGTGCCCAGCAAGGCGTCGCCGTGCTGGTGGACGGGTTCATCTGCAGTGTCGCGGCTCTGGTGGCGGTACGCGTCAATCCCGGATGCCGGCCATGGTTGCTGTTCGGCCATCGCGGCGCCGAGCCGGGCCATCGCCACGTGCTGGAAACCCTCGGCGCCGAACCGCTGCTGGACCTTGGCCTGCGCCTGGGCGAGGGCAGTGGCGCGGCGTTGGCGGTGCCACTGTTGCGCCTGGCCTGTGACTTGCACGGGCAGATGGCGACGTTTGCCGAAGCGGCCGTGGCGGATCGCCCGGCATGACCTTGCGCCTGGACCTGCTGCGCCACGGCGAAACCGAATTGGGTGGCGGCTTGCGCGGCAGCCTCGATGATGCCTTGACTGCCAAGGGCTGGGAACAAATGTACGCGGCAGTCATAGACGGCGGGCCCTGGGATCGGCTGGTCAGTTCGCCGTTGCAGCGTTGCGCCCGTTTCGCCGAACAACTCGGCGCCCGACTCGGCGTGCCGGTGCACTTGGACAAGGACCTGCAAGAGCTGCATTTCGGCGCTTGGGAAGGTCGTAGCGCAGCGGCGTTGATGGACGCCGACGCCGAAGCACTGGGCCAGTTCTGGGCCGATCCCTATGCCTTTACGCCCCCCGAAGGCGAGCCGGTGCTGGCGTTTTCCAGCCGCGTCCTGGCAGCGGTCAAACGCTTGCACGCGGCTTATGCCGGTCAGCGGGTCTTGCTGGTCAGCCACGGCGGCGTGATGCGCCTGCTGCTGGCCCAGGCCCGCGGCTTGCCAAGGGAGCAATTGCTCAACGTCGAAGTCGCCCATGGCGCACTGTTCTCCCTGACCGTGTCGGCAGGTCCAGTGCTCGAAGAGGCGGATTGACCATGTTGCCTTTCTGGATCGCCCTGCAATTTCTCAGCAGCCTGCCGGTGCGCCTGCCTGGCATGCCCGAGCCCGAACAACTGGGGCGTTCGCTGCTGTTCTATCCATTGGTGGGGCTGGTGTTCGGTGCTTTGCTGTGGCTGCTCAATGCACTGCTGCTGGGTGCACCGTCGCTACTCCACGCCGCGCTGTTGCTGACGGCCTGGGTGTTGCTCAGCGCAGGCCTGCACCTCGACGGCCTGGCCGACAGCGCCGACGCCTGGCTGGGCGGTTTTGGTGACCGTGAACGCACGCTGCTGATCATGAAGGATCCGCGCAGCGGACCCATTGCGGTGATCACCTTGGTGTTGGTGCTGCTGCTCAAGTTCGCCGCGCTGCTGGCGTTGATCGAGCAGGGGCAAGCGTTGGCCTTGATCATCGTGCCGGTGCTGGGGCGTGCGGCGTTGCTTGGCCTGTTTCTCAGCACACCTTACGTGCGCGCCGGCGGGTTGGGCCAAGCGCTTGCCGATCATCTGCCCCGGCGCGCGGGTGGATGGGTGTTGTTGGTGTGTGCGTTGGGCTGTGTGCTGGTGGCGGGGTGGCCCGGCGTTTGGGCATTGGCCGTTGCTTTCGCGGTGTTCGTTGGCTTGCGGCGGATGATGCTGCGCAGGCTCGGGGGCTGCACCGGGGATACAGCCGGGGCGTTGCTGGAGTTGCTTGAAATAGCGGTGTTGGTGGGGTTGGGGTGGGTCTGAGTTGACGGGAAACGCGATGGTGGGCCGTTTCGGGATTTGAGGGGTCAACCCTTTAACCCACTCACCCGAGCAAACTCCATCAATCCACCGTCATGCCCAAGCCCCAACTTGTCCATGGCGGTGCGTTTTTGTCGGCTGATAGTTTTTTCACTGCGATTGAGCTGGGCTGCAATCTGTCTGCCCGACATCCCGTGCACGAACAGCCTCACCACCTCCAGCTCCCGTTCGGAAAGGCTCACCCGGTTGGCGTCCGAGCGCGTGGCGGCCAAGGTTTGCCCTCGCAGAAGCTCAAGAAAAGCCGGGCATGCATACTGCCGCCCCTGAGTGACACCGAGGATGGCCTGTTTCAGTTCCATCAAAGGACTGCGTTTATCGAACAAGCCGTTCACGCCGGTATTGAGCAAGGCCTGCAACACGGACGGATTGCGTAGCATGGTGATCACGATCAGGGGGCAGGCGCGGTAGTGGCGTTTCAAATAGCCCATCAGGGCCAGGCCGTCCGGGAACTGCCCATCGGGCATCGAATAGTCGCAGATGACCAGGTCGCAGGGGGTGCGCTCCAAGTGCTGGAGCAGTTCATCGGCGTTGCGAGCCTTGGCAACCACTGAAAACCCAGCCCCCGCCAGGACCATTTCGATACCCGTCAGCACGACGGGGTGATCATCGGCAAGGATGATGCGTATAGGGTTGTCCGAAGAAGGCCTGTGCGACACTCGCGTATCGTCACAGGTGCTGAGGCCGAAAATGTCGCGGCATTCGGGCGTGTGGTTCAGATTCATTGCTGCCTCTACAGGGGTCAAGTACATCCCGACCGCTGCTGACAAGCCGTCGGAGCGCTCAGATCAAGCCTCGTTCGCGCGCGATTTTTCCCGCGAGATGACGCGAACTGACGCCGAATTTTCGGCGAATGTTGTTGAAGTGATAATTGACGTTGGCCTCGCTGCAATCAACGATGACGGCAATCTCCCAAGAAGATTTGCCAGCCTCGCTCCACTGCAGGAATTCCTTCTCCCGATTGGTGAGTCGGATCGCTTGAGCAGGTTTTTTTTCCGTGGAGTGGTAATGGTCCTGGTATGGCGCCGAACGTCCAGAAATCGCGGTGCTGTGGTACATGACTGAAACTCCCATTCATCATCATTATTTGATGGCGTGGGGGTGGCGGAATCTTCCCACTTCTTGATGGCATGGTTCGCACAACCCGTCTTCAAGCCTGCAGGCAGGGCTGAAAGCACGGTTTCGTTTATAGCTTGATTCAAAGCACCTGAAACCTGTCAGACATTACAGGTGGGGGACTCTAATGAGTAATGGTTGAAAAGGCTGTCAGCCAAAGCGCCTGATTTTGTGGGATTTATTTCCGTCTGGTTGACGATTCCGTTTGTCCTGACCAAGCAAAAAACCAGGAGAAAGCGAGGCTAGGGAACATGGCATAAGTGAAAATCGCCATTTAAATTTGCATTCAATCAACCCCGGGTATATACACGCACCATGCTTCCTTCCCAATGCTTGTGCATCAACCTGCGTCGCGCCGCGCGTGGCGTCAGCAGGTATTACGACGGCGCCCTCGACGGCTTCGGGATCAACGTTGCCCAGTATTCTTTGTTGAGTAACCTGGCGCGCCTGGACCAGCCGAGTATTTCTTCCCTGGCCGAAGCCATGGGCCTGGACCGCAGCACTCTGGGTCGTAATCTGCGTGTGCTGGAAGGCGAAGGGCTGGTGGCGCTGGCCGAGGGGGAAGACCTGCGTAACCGCATCGTCGTGCTCACTGAGACGGGGCAGGCCCGGTTGGCGGCGGCGTTGCCGGCCTGGGAAGCGGCGCAGCAGAAACTGATTGATAAGCTGGGCGCCGAAAAGCGTGCGACCTTGCTGGCCTTGCTGGATGAACTGGCGTGAAGCCGGTTCGTTCGATGATAAGTGGGTATATACCCGCGACCGGAGAACAAGAATGACATCGATGTGGCGTACCTGTGGTTGGGTCCTGGTGGGCAGCGCGCTGATCCTGGCGTTGTCCCTGGGCGTACGGCATGGCTTCGGCCTGTTCCTGGCGCCCATGAGTGCCGAGTTCGGCTGGGGCCGTGAGGTGTTCGCCTTTGCCATTGCCTTGCAGAACCTGATCTGGGGCTTGGCGCAGCCGTTCACCGGGGCGCTGGCCGACCGCTTCGGTGCGGCGAAAGTGGTGCTGATCGGCGGTGTGCTGTACGCGCTGGGCCTGGTGTTCATGGGCATGGCTGATTCGCCATGGTCCTTGTCGTTGAGCGCGGGTCTTTTGATTGGTATCGGCCTGTCGGGCACGTCGTTCTCGGTGATTCTGGGTGTGGTCGGGCGGGCCGTGCCGCCGGAAAAACGCAGCATGGGCATGGGTATCGCCAGTGCCGCCGGTTCCTTCGGCCAGTTCGCCATGCTGCCCGGTACGCTGGGGCTGATCGGCTGGCTCGGTTGGTCGGCGGCGTTGTTGGCGCTGGGGTTGCTGGTGGCGTTGATCGTGCCGCTGGTGAGCATGCTCAAGGACGCGCCGTTGCCGGTCGCCGGCCATGAGCAAACCCTGGGCGAAGCCTTGCGTGAGGCGTGCAGCCATTCGGGGTTCTGGCTGCTGGCGATTGGTTTTTTCGTTTGCGGTTTCCAGGTGGTGTTCATCGGCGTGCATTTGCCGGCGTATCTGGTGGACCAACATCTGCCAGCCAGCGTCGGCACCACCGTGCTGGCCCTGGTCGGGTTGTTCAATATCTTCGGCACCTACACGGCCGGCTGGCTGGGCGGGCGCATGTCCAAGCCACGCCTGCTGACCGGGTTGTACCTGGTGCGGGCGGTGGTGATCGGCTTGTTCCTGTGGCTGCCCGTGACCACCACCACGGCGTACCTGTTCGGCATGGCGATGGGCTTGCTGTGGCTGTCGACGGTACCGTTGACCAACGGCACGGTAGCGACCTTGTTTGGTGTACGAAATCTCTCGATGTTGGGTGGGATCGTGTTCCTGTTCCACCAATTGGGTTCGTTCCTCGGTGGTTGGTTGGGCGGGGTGGTGTACGACCGCACCGGCAGCTACGACTTGATCTGGCAGGTGTCGATCCTGCTCAGCCTGTTGGCGGCGGCGTTGAACTGGCCAGTACGTGAACGTCCGGTGGCGCGCCTGCAAGTCCAGGCAGGCGCAGCATGAGTCGCATCGGTCCGTGGTTGATCGCTGCCGGTGCCGGCCTGCTGCTGGCGTTCGCCTGGTGGGGCTGGCATCAGGGCGGATTGGCCTTGATGCAGTTGGGCATGGGCAACTGCTGACAATGGACGGCGTCGGACGCTGCGAGTAACGTCTTGGTCTGACGTGCTTTTAAGGAAAATCGACATGTTGATGCGCTGGTTTGCTGTTCCCACCCTGTTGCTGGCTGTGACCGGGCAAGTCTGGGCCGCTGGTTGCCCACCGTTGCTGGAGGGTTCGTTGCCCAAGCTACGGGCCAAGGAAACCATCGATCTGTGCCAGCGCTTCGCCGGCAAGCCGCTGGTGGTGGTCAACACTGCCAGCTTCTGTGGGTTCGCCCCGCAATTCAAAGGTCTTGAGGCGCTCAACCAGCGCTACAAGGACCAAGGGCTGCAAGTGCTGGGTGTGCCGTCCAATGACTTCAAGCAGGAGTCCAAGGACGGCGCTGAAACCGCCAAGGTCTGCTACGTCAATTACGGCGTGACCTTCACCATGACCGAACCACAACCGGTGCGCGGCGCGGATGCCATCCCGTTGTTCAGGCACTTGGCCGAACAGTCCGGTGCGCCGAAGTGGAATTTCTACAAATACGTCGTGGACCGACAGGGCAAGGTCATCGCCAGTTTTTCCAGCCGGACCAAGCCCGATGATCCTGAGTTGATCAAGGCTGTAGAAGCTGCCATCGCTTCGAAACCCTGACCGCCAGCCGCGAAAAAGCCCCGGCTCTTTGCAGAGTGCGGGGCTTTTTTCGTTTCAGCGGCGAGGCGTTCAGCTTCGCCGTGCACCATCAGAAGCGGTAGGTTGCACCGACACCAAAACCGTTGGCGCTGTTTTCGTATTCAGCGTTGTAGGATTGGTTGAGAGCATTGCTGCCACTGACTTTGACTTTTTCTTCCTTGAGGTAGGAATACGCCACGTCAATGGTCAGATCGTCGGTTGGGCTCCAGCCGGCACCGAGGCTGAAGATGGTCCGGTCGCCAGTAGGGATGCGTGGCGAGCGGTCGGCGTTGTTGGTGGGCGCCTGGTCGAAAGACAGGCCGGTACGCAGTACCCACTGTTTGTTCAACTGGTAGGAAGTCCCGATGGCGTAGGCCCAGGTGTCGTGCCAGTTTTGTTCTTCGGTGATGGTGCCGAGAGACGGGTTCAGTAAACCACCGCCGCTGCTGGTGCCTTCGTTTTCCACCGTGATTTCTTTCAGGCGGCTCCAACGAGTCCAAGTGCTACCGGCATAGACGGTCCAGGCATCATTGATTTGTTGAGTGACCGAAAAGTCCACCGACTCAGGCGTGGTGATGTCCAGCGAAGCGTCGTAGCGACCGTCGGTAAGCAGGAAGGCAGGCATCCCGGCGCCCGGGTTCACTTCAGTGTGGCCTTCAAGCTTGTACTTGACCTTGGAATGGTAGGTCAAGCCGACACGAGTGGTGTCGGTTGCCTGGACCAGCACGCCGACATTATAGCCGTAGCCAATGTCGTCACCCTTGATCTCTACGCCGGCCTCGGGCAGGCCCGGTACGCCCAACTGCGATTCCAGGGAGCCGGAAATACGGTTGATGGTCGGGCCGAAACCGATCGATACCTTGTCGTTGAAGGCATAGCTGACGGTTGGCTGGAAAGTGACGACTTTCACTTCGCTCTTGCTGCCGAAACTCCGACCCTGGAAGCCGTTTTCATAATCGGTGATCAAGCCAAACGGTGCGTAGACACCCAGGCCGAAAGCCCACTGATCATCGATAGGCTTGACGTAATAGCCCATCGGAACGCCGGTCAGCGGGACCATGTCACCCTTGTTGGTGCCGGACTGGGTGCCGCTGGCATCGTTGATATCGGTGGAGGCATCAATGGCGGCGAAGCCACCGGTGACTTGCTGGCGCTTGAGGCGCGACATGCCGGCAGGGTTGCCAAAAACGGTGCTGGCGTCATCGGCAATGGAAGAACGACCTGCGAAACCAGTGCCCATGCCACTGATGCTTTGTTCGTTCAAGGCAAAGCCACTGGCGAAAAGTTGGGTGGATGCCAAGGTGACGGCAAGGCCGAGGGTGGTTTTGAGCATGATTTTTTTCATTGTTAGAACTCCTGATGATCACCGGGGCGAAAATTACCAACATTTTCGTGCAAGCGCTATAGCCCGTATCGCTTGATTTAGAGGGGTTTTGTAGGACAATCCGACCAGATTCGCGACCGTTGCAGGAAGTTTCCAAATTTCCCATCAGCAAGCGACCTGATTCAGTGATGAAACACAGCTTCGCCAGGCGCAGGTGAAATCTCGCATGCGCCCTTGGGGGTGGAAGGTTTGTCGCCAGATGCGGGCCATGCCAAGCAGGTCATCGGCTTCGGGAAGCGGAGTGTTCTGTTCCTCCACCAGCAGCCAGGCAATGGCAGTGGCATAGCGCAGGTTGACGGTCAATTCCAGGTGCGGACCGCTGAGAAAGGCGTGCTGGCTGGCCAGGCCGCGTACCAGGCTGGCACGTTCTGGGTCCAGCGCCAGGTAATGGTCCCAGAGTGCCTGGTGTCGGGGCTCGGTAATGCGATACAGGCCATGCCCGCGGCGATCATGCAGGGCTGAACCCAGGGCGGACTGGCTGGCGGCAATACCCAGCAACAAGGATTCCGCCGTTGCACTGTGACGCTCAAGGTAGAGGAGCGTCGGGCGGATCACATATCGACACAGTTCGCTGGCAGCGATACCCATAAAACCCTCGAAGTGTGAAATGGGCGGAGCCTGAAGAGTGTGGGCTTGGCAGCGGTGGATCGGTCCAGGCCCCGCCGGAAGCGGATCATGCCGCTTGACTTGAAGTTTAGTGTCATATTTGCGTTGTAAAGGACTGTTTTTAAAACATCTTCAACGAACGGTTATAACTGTTATATCCCTTGGTACTTACGCCGTTTCGCTTAATCGAGGAATTCCGGGCAATAAAAAACCCCGCTTTTGGGGCGGGGCCTTTGGGGTTTCAGCCTTTCTGGCGTCTCAGGCAACCAGTGCCTGACGAGTACGCTCGATCACGGCCTGCAGCGGCTCGGCGCTGGAGTACTGATCGGGGTACAGGCGTTCGCTGTGACGGGCGATGCCGTGTTCGTTGACCAGGGTGAAGCTGAAGCAGCCTTTGCGAGCGGCCATGATCAGGCAGTTCATCGGGGCAAAAGCGTTGGTTAGGGTGCGGATAGCATCCTGTGCGTGGATTTGAGTGGACATGTTATGGGTGTTCCTGCAAATGACACGGTTAAGAACCGTGCAACGTTAAAACGTTCCAGTAACGTCGACCACCATTGGTCGAACGAAGAACCCGACTGGAACAAAGCAGCCAGTTTGAGCGCTATATGAAGTGCGCGCTTGGGCTGGCAGGTAGGTACTTAGGAGGGCAGGCAACACATCGAGGGCAAAGGTTCTGGGCCCGGGGTGAAGATCCTGATCAATTTTGCAGGTTGGTTCGGTCAGAGTAAGGAGCCTGGCAACACCCTTTGCATTCGATCAAAGGCTGTGTTGACGCAAGGTTTACCTGGAAACCATCGAGGGGGCCGGTCTCCTTTTTTCGGTGAGGCGTCCTTTGAAGGATGGCTGACCTTGGAGATGTGTTCGACCCGGAATTGACTTTCAGCTTGGTACTAACGCCGCGGATACTAACGGATCGAACTCGTGAAGGGAAGGGCGTTGGCTAAAAAATATTCAAATGGGCCATAAGAGAAAGGCCAAACCATGCTGTCTGTACCGGGGACAGGATGGACACGGCCCCCGTGGCGAGGGAGCTTGCTCCCGCTGGGTTGCGCAGCAGCCCCAAAAGCAGGGCCGCTTCGCGCCCCAGCGGGAGCAAGCTCCCTCGCCACCGACATAGCACAGGATCCCGAGGACTGCGGTGCATCCAAGCCACTGTTGCGCTGGGCAGGGCATCAAGGTTATCCCCAGGTTCTGCTGCCAAACATACAAAAAAAGCGCAGCGTTATAACCCATTCGGCTGTTACTTGTGCACACTCGCTGCACCACTTGTCACTGTACTGTCATGTCGAAACAATCCGGGGTGGGTGCCTGCATCCAAAATTTAAGTCAATGAAAAAC
The DNA here is from genome assembly GCF_900106735.1 of Pseudomonas sp. NFACC08-1. Lineage (NCBI taxonomy): Bacteria > Pseudomonadati > Pseudomonadota > Gammaproteobacteria > Pseudomonadales > Pseudomonadaceae > Pseudomonas > Pseudomonas sp. NFACC08-1. The sequence continues at coordinate 329,765 of NZ_FNNL01000007.1, forward strand.
ATCGCTTTTTTTTACTGGTGAAAAAATCGTCAGTTTGAGCGCAGGCCCCGTTCCACAGGGCTTTGCGCGAGTTCAGGGGGGGTTGTCCACTGAGTTATCCACAGCTTCTGTGGATTGTCCCAAGCGCTTGCTCTAGCACGGGCGTGCCGGTTTTTTTCGGCTTTACCCGTACGAAAAAAGGAGTAGAGTGGCGCGCCTTCCGATCTATCCCACAGTGTTTTATGAAGTTTCGCTCCGTATCAAATCCTGTTACCTCCACACCCCCTGGTGTTACCCCACCCAAGCGTATTTCGATGCGGGTGGCTGAGTGGCTGCTCGATAGCCCACGACTGGGAGATAGCCCCAGCGTCAAGCACTTGGCCGGCCGGTTACTCAAGCAACCGGCCCGTGAAGGCGTGGTGGCCGCGCAAAGTCGCCTCGGACAATTGATGTGCCGTGAATGCGGCAACGCCCGGGATCGCCGTATCGGCCAGGACCTGCTGCGCCAAGCTGCGCGTGCCGGCGATGATCGAGCCCGCCGGGCCCTCGGTGAAATCGAAGGCTGAAAACGAAGACCGAGCTGGGCAACCCCCGGCCGCTTGGTTAACCTTCGGGCTTTATTTGATCGGCAGGAATTGTCATGGCTATGGATTTGACCAGCCTGTTGTTTGGCCTGGCGGGCGCTGCGGTGCCGTTGCTGGCACTGGCCTGGCACCTGCAACGCCAGGCCGCCGCGGCGCAGACCGAACTGGCCCTGCTGGAAGAGCGCCTGGCCACGGCCCACATGGCCCACGATGGCCTCAATGCCCAGCTTGATGCCTGCCGCGATGAGATCAGCGACCTGAGCCAGGCGAACGCCGCCAAGCAAGCCGAGCTTGCCGCAGCCTGTCGTGAAGTGGAGTTGTTGCAGATCGAGCGCGACAACGCCCGGGATGCGGCCCACGCCTGGAACCTCGAGCGCGCCAGCAAGGAAGCGGAACTGCGGCGGCTCGATGCCCAGGCGGCGTCGTTGCATGCCGAACTGCGCGAGCAGCAGGAAAGCCATCAGCAACGTCTGGATGATCTGCAAGGTTCGCGCGACGAGTTGCGGGCACAGTTCGCCGAGCTCGCCGGAAAAATCTTCGATGAGCGTGAGCAGCGTTTCGCCGAAACCAGCCAACAGCGCCTGGGCCAGTTGCTCGATCCGCTGAAGGAGCGCATCCAGTCCTTCGAAAAACGTGTCGAAGAAAGTTATCAGGCCGAGGCCCGGGAACGTTTCTCCCTGGGCAAGGAGCTGGAGCGGCTGCAGCAGTTGAACCTGCGCCTGAGCGATGAAGCCACCAACCTCACCCGTGCCCTCAAAGGCCAGAAAACCCAGGGTAACTGGGGCGAGTTGATCCTGGAGCGGGTACTCGAACATGCCGGCCTGGAGAAGGGCCGTGAATATCAGACCCAAGTCAGCCTCAAGGGCCCGGACGGCGAGCGTTTCCAACCAGACGTGTTGATTTACCTGCCCGGCGACAAGCAAGTGGTGGTCGATTCCAAGGTCAGCCTCACGGCCTATCAGCAGTACGTGGCCGCCGAGGACGACGCCATTGGCCAACACGCCCTCAAGCAACATGTGGCGTCGTTGCGCGCCCACGTCAAAGGCTTGGCCGGCAAGGATTACAAACGCCTGGACGGTCTGCACAGCCTGGATTTCGTGTTGCTGTTCGTGCCGATCGAAGCGGCGTTTTCCGCCGCCCTGCAAGCCGAGCCGAACCTGTTCCAGGAAGCCTTCGATCGCAATATCGTGATTGTCAGCCCGACCACGCTGCTGGCGACATTGCGGGTGATCGACAGCTTGTGGAAGCAGGAACGCCAGAGCCAGAACGCTCGGGAAATCGCCGAGCGAGCGGGGTGGCTGTATGACAAGTTCGTGCTGTTCATCCAGGACCTGGACGAGATCGGCAGTCGCCTGCAGCAACTGGACAAGGCCTACAGCGCAGCGCGCAACAAGCTGACCGAAGGGCGCGGCAACCTGATCAGTCGCAGTGAACAGCTCAAGCTCCTCGGTGCCCGGGCGAGCAAGAGTTTGCCCGCCGATTTGCTCGAACGGGCGATGACCGATGCGGATGGGCTGCCTGAGTTGCCTGAAGAAACGGCAAAAACCCAGGATTAATGAAACCCTTAAGCTTGATGCAAACCCCTGTGGCGAGGGAGCTTGCTCCCGCTTGAGTGCGCAGCACTCACAAAAAGGGGCTGCTGCGCAGCCCAGCGGGAGCAAGCTCCCTCGCCACAGGGGCCACCTATATCCCCCGAGTTCCCTACAACGGCAAATGCCGACTCAACAACGCCCGCAGTGCCGCCGGCTTCACCGGTTTGGCCAGGTAATCCAGGCCCGCCGCATGCACCTGGGCAATCATTTCGGGCCGGCCGTCGGCGCTGATCACCACGCCCGGGATCGGTTCGCCCATGCGCGTGCGCAGCCAGGCCATCAGCTCGGTGCCGGTCTCGCCATCGTCCAGGTGAAAGTCCACCAAGGCCAGTTGCGGTCGTCCGCCCTGGGCAAGCCAGCGCTCGCATTCTTCCCGGTTACGCGCGGTCCAGACCTGGCAACCCCAACGGGTCAGCAGGCTGTCCATGCCGATCAGGATGCTGTCTTCGTTATCGACACACAGCACTTGCGCGCCGCTGGGTAAGTGACCGTTGAGTTCGGCCACCGGGCTGGGGGCGACGGCCTGGGTGCTGGCCAGCGGTACGCTGACGCTGAACACACTGCCGCGCCCCGGCCAGGAACGCACGCGCAAGGTATGGCCGAGCACGCGGCACAAGCCGTCGGCGATCGCCAGGCCCAGGCCAAGGCCTTTTTCGGCGCGGGTCTGGTGGCTGTCCAGGCGTTTGAATTCTTCGAAGATGACCTGCTGTTTGTCTTCGGCGATGCCTGGTCCACGGTCCCAGACTTCCAGGCACAACTCCCCATTGCGCCGTCGCACGCCCAGCAGCACCGGCCCCTTGGCGTAGCGGAAGGCATTGGTCAGGAAGTTCTGCAAAACCCGGCGCAGCAACTTGATGTCACTGTCGACCCGTAACCGCGAACCGCGCACCCTGAATTTCAGGCCTTGTTCCTGGGCCAGCGCGGTGAACTCGGCGCCAAGGGTATCGAACAGTTCGTTGAGGACGAATGGCTTGCGCTCGGGGTTGATCTTGCCGTTTTCCAGGCGGGAGATGTCCAGCAGGTCGGTGATCAGGTCTTCGGCCGAGCGCAGTGAGCTGTCCAGGTGATGCACCAGTTGTCGGGCTTCCTCCGGCAAGCCTTCGTGCTGATGGGACAGCGCGGCAGAGAACAGTCGCGCGGCGTTGAGCGGTTGCATCAGGTCGTGGCTGACCGCCGCCAGGAACCGGGTCTTGGATTGATAGGCCGCTTCGGCGGTGCTCTTGGCTTCGGTCAGGGCCAGGTTCAGCTGTGACAATTCTCGGGTGCGTTCGGCCACCCGTTGCTCCAACCCCTCGTTGGCTTCGGTCAGCGCTTGTGCGGCCTCACGGAAGGCGGTGATGTCGGTGAAACTCATGACGAAACCGCCACCGGGCATCGGGTTGCCGATCAGCTCGATCACCCGACCGTTGGGAAACAGTCGTTCAGAGGTATGGGCGCGGCCCTGGCGCATCCAGTGCAGGCGTCGGGCAACGTGCACTTCGGCTTCGCCTGGGCCACAGAGGCCACGTTCGGCGTTGTAGCGGATGATATCGGCAATGGGCCGGCCAACGCTGATCAAGCCGTCCGGATACTTGAACAGTTCCAGGTAGCGACGATTCCAGGCCACCAGCCTGAGGGACTGGTCGACCACGCTGATGCCCTGGCTGATGTTCTCGATGGCGCCTTGCAACAGCGCGCGGTTGAACTGCAGCACTTCCGAGGCTTCGTCTGCGATCCGGACGACGTCTTCGAGCTGCATCTCCCGACCTTCAATGGCGGCCTTTACCACAGCCCTTGTCGAAGAGGCCCCGAGTACACCGGCCAGCAGGCGTTCGGTGTGGGCGATCCATTCGCTGTCGGCATTCTGGGTCGGGTTGAAGCCTTTGCCCTGGCGGTAGGCAAAGCGAATGAAACTCTGCCGCGCCCGTTCCTCGCCGACGAAGCGCGCGGCCAGCTGCAATAGGTCTTCGATGTGCACCGCCAGCATTGAGCGGGGGTTGGGGCGGGCGCTGATTTCCTGGCCGATGAAACGTCCGGCCTGCCAGTGTTCCGACACGCGTGTGCGCGACAGCACGGACACCCAGGCAAACAGCGTGAAGTTACCGGCCAGGGACAGGACCACCCCTTGAGTCAGAGGGGTAATCGGCAGGTTCAATGGATTGCCGTGCAACCAGGCCAGGCCGGGGAAGCTAGTGAGCGACCAACCAAGGCTGTGAGCGGCGATCGGCAACACCAGGGTGTAGAACCACAGGAAAATCCCCATGGCGAGGCCGGCGAACACACCGCGGCGGTTCGCCTGTTTCCAGTACAGCGCGCCGAGCATGGCCGGGGCCAGTTGGGTCACGGCGGCGAAGGCGATCTGGCCGATAGTCGCCAGGCTCGCCGTCGAACCCAGCAGCCGGTAGCTGACGTAGGCCAGCAGCAGGATCACGACGATGCTCACCCGCCGCACCGAGAGCATCCACTGGCGGAACACTTCGAAGGGCCGCTCGGCGTTGTTGCGGCGCAGCAGCCACGGTAACAACATGTCGTTGGAAACCATGGTGGACAACGCCACGCTGGCCACGATCACCATGCCGGTAGCCGCCGAGGCGCCGCCAATGAAGGCCAGCACCGCCAGAGCCGGGTGGGCCTGGGCCAGTGGCAGGCTGATGACGAACGAATCCGGCAGTACCGAACTGGGCAGCATCATTTGCCCGGCGAGGGCGATGGGCACCACGAACAGCGCGGCCAGGGCCAGGTAGGCGGGGAATACCCACTTGGCCAGGCGCAAATCCTGGGGCTCGATGTTCTCCACCACGGTCACGTGAAACTGCCGCGGCAAACAGATGATCGCCATCATCGCCACCCCGGTCTGCACCACCATGGACGGCCAGTTGATGGTTTCTTTCCAGTATTGCTCCAGCCGTGGGGCGAGCATGGCCTGGTTGAACAGGTCGTCGAAGCCGTCGTACAGGCCGTATGTCACGAACGCGCCTACCGCCAGGAAGGCGAACAGCTTGACCAGGGATTCGAAGGCAATCGCCAGCACCATGCCACGGTGGTGTTCGGTAGCGTCCAGGTTGCGCGTACCGAATACGATGGTAAACAGCGCCAGGATCAGCGAGACGATCAGCGCGGTGTCCTGGGCGCGGGTGCCCATGGCATCGGCACCGGCACCGATCAACAGGTTCACCCCGAGCACGATGCCCTTGAGCTGCAAGGCGATGTACGGCAACACGCCCACCAGGCAGATCAGTGCGACCACCACTGCCAGGGATTGGGACTTGCCGTAGCGAGCGGCGATGAAGTCGGCGATGGAGGTGATGTTCTCCTGTTTGCTGATCATCACCATTTTCTGCAGAACCCACGGCGCCAGCACCAGCAGCAGGATCGGCCCGAGGTAGATCGGCAGGAACGACCAAAGCTGCTCAGCAGCCTGGCCCACGGCGCCAAAGAACGTCCAACTGGTGCAGTACACCGCCAGCGACAGGCTGTAGACCCAGGCGCGCACCCGTGGCGGCAGCGGCGTGCTGCGCCGGTCGCCGTAGAAGGCGATGGCGAACATGATGGCCATATAGGCCAGGGCGACAACGGCGATCAGCCCGCTGGACAACGACATGGAAACTCCCCAACAAAGACACCGGGACTTGAGCCCGGCAGGACAGTCTCGCATGCCCGCTCGGGTTCGTCAGTGTCGACCAAGGTCGAGGCGTGGCGGGGTGTCGCGGGTTGCGGTAAACACGGGGCGATGAGGTGTTTGGACGGGCCTCATCGCGGGCAGGCTCGCTCCCACAAGGGACCTGGGGTGAATACAAATCCATGGTTCACCCAGATCAAATGAGCGAGCCTGCTCGCGAAGGCGGCCTTACTCACCCAACGCAATATCCACCAACCGATGCAACTCCTCGACCCCCAGCGGCGCGCTAGCAAAGAGGATGCGAAACACCGTCGGCGCCACGATCACATTGATCAGCCGTTCGACGCCTGGATTGGGCTCATCGGGATAGCGATCCAGAATGATCTGCAACTGACGGCTGATGATCCCCACGCAATACCCCGCAGTGGCGCAGGCCTGGATGTCGCGCATCATGTTGCGACCGGGCTCGGAACTCATTTCGTCCAGGTACTGTTCGGCCCAGGCGAGCAGGTCGCCGCGCAGGCTGCCGGTGTTGGCGGGGTCGCTGTCGGGGCGCAAACGAGCGATGGCGACGTCGGCCAGCAGCGCCGGCAGATCACCCCAGCGCCGGTAGATGGTGGACGGCGTCACGCCAGCGCGCGCAGCGATTTGCGGCACGGTCAGGGTCGCGCGGTCCTGCTCTTGCAGCAGGTCGCGGACCGCCGAATGAATCGACTCTTGGACCCGGGCGCTTCTACCGCCTGGGCGTAAACCTTCTTTAATCGCCATGCGTCAGACCTTAACACAAAGAATTTGCTTTAAGCGCATGCGGGTAGCACACTCCGCAAAAGCAAAAAATTAGCTTTTGCGAATACTCCTGTGGAGCGTGCCCATGTCCCGTCCAGCTTCGACCCGCGCCAGCCTGATATTCCTGGCGCTTACCTTGCTCGGTTTTCTCGCCGCGTCCAGTGCGCCGACGCCGTTGTACCACCTCTACCAGGAACAATTGCAATTTTCCCCGGCCGTCCTGACGCTGATTTTCGGTGTGTACGCCTTCAGTCTGCTGGCGGCTTTGCTGACGGTGGGTTCGTTGTCGGATTACTTGGGCCGCAAACCGGTGATTTTCGTGGCGCTGTTGCTCAATATGCTGGCGATGCTGCTGTTCATCAGCGCCGACAACGTTGCCTGGTTGATCAGTGCCCGATTGATCCAGGGATTTGCCACCGGCATGGCCACCAGCGTGCTGGGGGCTGCCTTGCTGGATTTCGACCGTCGCCAAGGCCCATTGATCACCAGTGTCGCACCGCTGTTGGGCATGGCGTGCGGGGCGCTCGGTTGCGGCCTTCTGGCGGAATTCGCGCCGCGGCCTTTGCAACTGACGTACTGGATCCTGCTCGGGTTGTTCCTGCTCCAGGCTGTTTATATCTGGCGCCTGGCGGAGAGCGTCAGTCCGCAGCCTGGCGCCTGGCAGTCACTGCGTCCGACCTTGCATGTGCCAATCCAGGCGCGGCGCGCCTTGTGGTTGATCCTGCCGCTGAACCTGGCGGCCTGGGCGGTGGGCGGCTTTTATCTGTCCCTGGCACCTTCGCTGGTGCGGGCCGCGACGGGATCGACGTCCAACCTGATTGGCGGCGCGCTGGTGGCGGTGTTGACGCTTACCGGCGCGCTGTCCATTTATACGCTGCGCAACCAGGGGGCAGACAAGATGCTGCGTCTGGCCGCCAGCCTGCTGGTGATTGGCCTGGCGCTGGTGTTGCTCGCGGTGCACGGCGCCAGCTTGCCGTTGTTCTTTGTCGGCACATTGGTCACTGGCAGTGGTTTCGGCGCCGGGTTCCTGGGGGCACTGCGCAGCATCATGCCGCTGGCCTTGCCCCACGAGCGGGCCGGCTTGATGTCGGCGTTCTATGTCCTCAGTTACCTGGCCTTCAGTCTTCCATCGCTGTTGGCCGGGAACCTGACACGGGTATTCGGGTTGATTCCGACCACCGATGGCTATGGCGCGGTGCTGATCGTGTTGTCGGCGGGCGCCTTGCTGGGGCTGCTGCGTCAATCTGTAAAACCATTGGGCGACGGGGTTCGACCTTGAAAGTGTTGAATGCAAGCGCCGCCTTGGCGGTTTTGCGCTAGCCTGGACGCCTCTGCATTTCTTTTGGTCGATTGCTTTTGAAAATTATCCGCAGCAAATCCTTCACCGGGGACCGCGCCTGGGCGGCGCTGGATATCGCCAACATGAATGGCATCACCACGCGCCTGCACTGGACCGATCAACCGTATAAATGGCACGTCAATGACGGCGAGGAAGTCTTTGTGGTGCTCGATGGGCAAGTGCGGATGTGCTATCGGGAAGAGGGTGTCGAAAAGGAGACCTTGCTGGAGGCCGGGGACATTTTCTACGCCTCGGTGGGCACTGAACATGTGGCCAGGCCGTTGGGCGAAGCGAGAATCCTGGTGATCGAGACCGAGGGCAGTGTCTGATAGTTATCTGTTAAATCGATAACATATAGAGAAATTACCCGTTATATAGATATTCGATCCGGCTCTAGCATGGCTCCACCCTCATCCGAGGACAGGAGTTCGCCATGACATGCTGCGCTGCAAAAAACCGCTTGCGTCCATTGAGCCATTTGCCCAGGCCGCTGGAGGCTGTTCGCCAATTCACGCCTAACTGGTTTGCCGTGGTGATGGGCACCGGTGTGCTGGCGTTGGCTTTGGCGCAATGGCCCGGAAACGTACCGGGCCTGCGCTTACTCGGTGAAGGGTTGTGGTTGTTCAACATCCTCTTGTTCGTGGTGTTCGCCGGCTTGTACACGGCCCGTTGGCTGTTGTTCTTCGACGAGGCGCGGCGGATCTTCGGCCACTCAACGGTTTCGATGTTCTTCGGCACCATTCCCATGGGGCTGGCGACCATCATCAACGGCTTTTTGGTATTCGGGCTGCCGCGCTGGGGCAACGGTGTGGTGCCGTTGGCCGAAGCGTTATGGTGGATCGACGTGGCCATGTCGCTGGCCTGTGGTGTGCTGATCCCATTCTTGATGTTCACCCGCCAGGAACACCGCATCGACCAGATGACCGCCGTGTGGCTCTTGCCGGTGGTGGCCGCCGAAGTCGCGGCGGCCAGTGGCGGGCTGATGGCGCCGCATCTGGCCGACGCTCATGGGCAACTGGTCATGCTGGTGACCAGCTACGTGCTCTGGGCCTTTTCCCTGCCGGTGGCGTTCAGCATCCTGACGATTTTGCTGTTGCGCATGGCGCTGCACAAACTGCCTCACGAAAACATGGCCGCCTCGAGCTGGCTGGCCCTCGGCCCGATCGGCACTGGCGCCCTGGGCATGTTGCTGTTGGGCAACGATGCCCCACTGATTTTTGCCGCCAATGGCCTGTCCGGTGTGGGCGAAATCGCCGCCGGGTTGGGCCTGATAGCCGGTATCGCGCTGTGGGGGCTGGGGTTGTGGTGGATGTTGATGGCGCTGCTGATCACCGCGCGCTACCTGCGCGCAGGCATTCCCTTCAACCTCGGCTGGTGGGGTTTTACCTTTCCCCTGGGCGTGTACGCGTTGACCACGTTGAAGCTTTCGGAGCTGCTGAGCCTGGGTTTTTTCAGCGTGTTCGGGGCTGTGCTGGTGGTGATGCTGGTGGTGATGTGGCTGATCGTCGGACGGCGTACGGTGCAGGGCGCCTGGCACGGTGAGTTGTTTGTGTCGCCCTGCATTGCAGGGCTGGCGAAATAATCGCTAAAGACAGGTAATGTGTGGCCTGGATCGAAAAACGTTCATTCCAATAAGCGTCCACGCCACTGTAGGAACATGGAAGATGAGTCACCCTTCGCAGTTCACCTTGCTTCGCACGCGGCGTTTCCTGCCGTTCTTCATCACGCAGTCCTTGGGCGCGTTCAACGACAACATTTTCAAGCAGTCGCTGATCCTCGCCATCCTCTACAAATTGACCATCGAGGGGGACCGCTCGATTTGGGTCAACCTCTGCGCGCTGCTGTTTATCCTGCCGTTCTTTCTGTTCTCGGCGCTGGCGGGGCAGTTCGGGGAAAAATTCGCCAAGGACGCGTTGATTCGTCTGATCAAGCTCGGCGAAATCGTCATCATGGCGGTGGGTGCAGTAGGGTTTCTGTTCGATCACTTATCGCTGATGCTGGTGGCGTTATTCGCCATGGGCACGCATTCGGCGTTGTTCGGCCCGGTGAAGTACTCGATCCTGCCCCAGGCCTTGCGTGAGGAAGAGTTGGTCGGCGGCAATGGCCTGGTGGAAATGGGCACCTTCCTGGCGATCCTGGCCGGCACCATAGGCGCCGGGATCATGATGTCCTCGGCGCATTACGCACCCGTGGTGTCCACCGCGATCATCGGCGTTGCCGTGCTCGGTTACTTGGCCAGCCGCGGCATTCCGCGCGCGGCCGCGGCCTCGCCACAGATGCGCCTGAACTGGAACATCTTCAGCCAATCCTGGGCCACCCTGAAACTGGGGTTGGGGCAAACCCCGGCAGTGTCCCGTTCGATTGTCGGCAACTCCTGGTTCTGGTTCGTCGGTGCGATCTACCTGACGCAGATCCCCGCCTATGCCAAGGAGTGGATGCACGGTGACGAAACCGTGGTGACCTTGATCCTGACGGTGTTCTCGGTGGGGATCGCCTTGGGTTCGATGCTCTGCGAAAAGCTTTCCGGGCGCAAAGTCGAGATCGGCCTGGTGCCGTTCGGCTCGTTCGGGCTGACGGTGTTCGGCCTGCTGTTGTGGTGGCATTCCGGTGGAATCCCCGACAGTGTCGATGGCCATGGTTGGCTTGAAGTACTCGGTTTCGGTCACGCCTGGCTGGTATTGATCGACATCCTTGGCCTAGGGGTCTTCGGTGGTTTCTACATCGTGCCGCTGTACGCCTTGATCCAGTCGCGCACCGTCGAAAACGAACGGGCGCGAGTGATCGCTGCCAACAACATTCTCAACGCCTTGTTCATGGTGGTTTCGGCGATTGTCTCCATCGTCTTGCTGAGCCTGGCCAAGTTGTCGATCCCGCAGTTGTTCCTGGTGGTGTCGTTGCTGAACATCGGCGTCAACGCCTACATCTTCAAGATCGTCCCCGAGTTCAGCATGCGTTTCATGATCTGGCTGCTGAGCCATTCCATGTACCGCGTGGAGCACCGCAACCTGGAGGCGATACCGGATGAAGGGGCTGCGCTGTTGGTGTGCAACCACGTCTCCTTCGTCGATGCCTTGCTGATTGGCGGCGCGGTACGTCGGCCGATTCGCTTCGTGATGTACTACAAGATCTACAACCTGCCAGTGCTGAATTTCATCTTCCGCACCGCCGGGACGATCCCGATTGCCGGGCGCCAGGAAGACATTCACATCTACGAAAAAGCCTTCAAGCGAATCGCCCAATACCTGAAGGACGGCGAGCTGGTCTGCATCTTCCCTGAAGGAAAACTGACGGGCGACGGTGAGATCAATGAGTTCAAGAGTGGACTGACACGCATCCTCCAAGAGACCCCGGTGCCGGTGATTCCCTTGGCGCTGCAGGGGTTGTGGGGCAGCTTCTTCAGTCGCGACCCGGCCAAAGGACTGTTTCGTCGGTTCTGGTCGCGGGTGACGCTGGTGGCGGGTTCGGCGGTTGCGGTGGAAGTGGCTGAGCCGGCGAAGTTGCAGGCGTTGGTGGGGGAGTTGCGTGGGACTGTCCGATAGGTTGAAACCTGTGGGAACGAGCTTGCTCGCGATAGCGGTCTGCCAGTGACAGCAATATCAGAAGGCAAATTGCAATCGCGAGCAAGCTCGCTCCCGCAGGTCAATTCAGGCGCTGATCTTGAGCCCTACCAGCCCGACGATGATCAAGGCGACACTGGCCAACCGAACCAGCGCCATCGACTCACCGAACAGAATGATCCCGGCGATCACCGTGCCCACGGCACCGACCCCGGTCCAGATCGCATAGGCCGTGCCCAGCGGCAGTTCCTTCATTGCAAGGCCGAGCAGGCCGAGGCTGATCGCCATGGCGGCGATTGTCAGTGCAGTGGGGAGAGGGCGGCTGAAACCGTCGGTGTATTTCAGGCCGACAGCCCAGCCGACTTCGAACAGGCCGGCAAAAAACAGAATGATCCAGGACATCACACACCTCATCGATGGATGGGGTCGTCCCCGGATAACGAACGCTCTAGCGTTGCGGGGTCGTCCCCGCATTGGGCGCAAGAGTGCCCAATGCTGACGAGTCGGTCAAGATTCTCCTTCAGTCCGCCGCTTGACGAGCCTGTAGTTCACGGTCCTGTTTTTCGCTCATGCGCCGGAAGTACGTCGAGAGCAGGGCCCCGGAAATGTTGTGCCAGACGCTGAACAGCGCGCTGGGTACCGCCGCCAGTGGCGAAAAGTGCGCGCTGGCCAACGCCGCGCCCAGGCCGGAGTTCTGCATGCCGACTTCCAACGACAAGGTCTTGCGCTGAGCCAACGGCAGGCTGAACAAACGCCCGGTGAAATACCCCAGCAGATAACCGAAGCTGTTGTGCAGTATCACAATGGCCATGATCAGCAGGCCGGATTCGGCGATCTTCGCCTGACTGGCCGCTACCACCGCCGCCACAATGATCACGATGCTTACCACCGATATCAGCGGCAGCACGTCTATGGCATGACGAACCCGGGCACCCAGCAGGCGTTGGGCAATGATGCCCAGCGCGATCGGTACCAGTACGATTTGCAGGATCGACCAGAACAGCGCCGAGAACGACACCGGCAGCCAGGCCGAGGCCAGCAGCCAGATCAGCGCTGGGGTCAGCAGAGGGGCAAGCAGGGTGGTGATGGCGGAAATCGCCACGGCCAGGGCCAGGTCACCGCGCGCCAGCCAGGTCATGACATTGGACGACGTGCCGCTCGGGCAGCAACCCACCAGGATCACACCGACGGCGATCTCCGGCGGCAGGTTGAAGACTTGGCAAAGCAGCCATGCCGTGCCGGGCATGATCACGAATTGGGCAACCACCCCCAAGGCTACGCGGCCAGGATGGCGGGCCACTTCAGCGAAGTCTTCCAGCTTGAGCGCCAACCCCATGCCGAACATCACCAGGCCCAGTAGCGGCACGATGGCGATTTTCAGGCCGACAAACCACTGCGGTTGCAGGAATGCCAGTACCGCGAAAAACAGCACCCAGTAAGCGAAGGTATTGCCGACAAAGCGACTCAATGCAGCCAATGCGCGCATGACCTGATCCTTATTATTAAGAACACCACAAAACCCGATGTGGGAGCGGGCTTGCTCGCGAAAGCGGAGTGTCAGTCAACATCATCGTTGAATGTCAGTCAGTCTTCGCGAGCAAGGCCGCTCCCACACTAGAGATCAACAGCCTTTAGATCCCCTGCGGAATCTCTTCCCCACCCAAGGCTTCAACCAGCGCCGGCAGGAACTCGCCGAACGTCAACATCATCAGCGTGAAACTGGCGTCCAGTTGGCCGAGGGCTTCGTCGCCTCCGTCCTGTTCCGCCTGGTCCTGCAGCAGGTCTTCGAACTTCAGGCGCTTGACCACCATCTTGTCGTCGAGCACGAAGGACAGCTTGTCCTGCCACGCCAGGGACAGTTGCGTGACGACCTTGCCGGTGTTCAGGTGCAGCTGGATTTCGTCGCTGGTCAGGTCCTGGCGCTTGCAGCGCACGATGCCGCCGTCTTCGTGGGTGTCGCGCAGTTCGCATTCATCGAGCACGAAGAAATCGTCCGCGGCTTTCTGGGTCTTGACCCAGTCGGTCATGGTGGCGGTCGGGGCCATTTTTACCGTCAGTGGACGTACCGGCAGCGAGCCGATCACTTCGCGCAGGGTAGACAGCAGGTCTTCGGCGCGTTTCGGGCTGGCGGAGTTCACCAGGATCAGGCCCTGTTTCGGCGCGATGGCGGCGAAGGTGGACGAGCGACGGATGAACGCGCGCGGCAGGAACGCCTGGATGATTTCATCCTTGAGCTGGTCCCGTTCCTTTTTATAGACCTTGCGCATTTGCTCGGCTTCGATCTCTTCGACCTTTTCCTTCAGGGCATCACGCACGACGCTGCCCGGCAGGATGCGTTCTTCCTTGCGCGCGGCGATCAGCAGGAAATCCTGGCTGACATGCACCAATGGCGCGTCTTCGCCTTTGCCAAACGGCGCGACGAAACCGTAAGTGGTCAACTCCTGGCTTGCACATGGACGCGCCAGTTTGGTGGCCAGTGCAGTTTCCAACGCCTCGGCATCAAAAGGCAGATCTTGGGTCAGGCGATAGATAAGCAGGTTTTTGAACCACATGGGGTGAGTCTCTCCTTTATACAAAGGGGGGCATTATTCTCTTCGCGGCGCCATAGGCCAACCCTTCGCTAAGCCTTTGGAAGGCCTGAAAAAATTAATTTAAAAAGTGCTTGCCAGCTTAAAGAGTGCTCCGTAGAATGCGCGCCACACCGAAAGCGAAGGGTGATTAGCTCAGCTGGGAGAGCGTCTGCCTTACAAGCAGAATGTCGGCGGTTCGATCCCGTCATCACCCACCATTCGTTCAACGTGTTACGCGCAGCGGTAGTTCAGTCGGTTAGAATACCGGCCTGTCACGCCGGGGGTCGCGGGTTCGAGTCCCGTCCGCTGCGCCATATTCGGTTACCTGGAACACTGAACGCCAGGTCACCCCGGAAAGCCCGCTCACGCGGGCTTTTTGCTGTTTGCAGTTCCTGTGGTGTGCGTTGCTCATGTTTTTTTGCTGAATTTGCTAATTAAATCAGCACGTTAAGAAAAACTGTGAGAGAATGCGCCCCGCATCGAAAGTGAAGGGTGATTAGCTCAGCTGGGAGAGCGTCTGCCTTACAAGCAGAATGTCGGCGGTTCGATCCCGTCATCACCCACCAAACTTTCAGTGTTACGCGCAGCGGTAGTTCAGTCGGTTAGAATACCGGCCTGTCACGCCGGGGGTCGCGGGTTCGAGTCCCGTCCGCTGCGCCATATTCGGTTATCTGGAATGCTGAACGCCAGGTACCAACAAAAAGCCCGCTCATTGAGCGGGCTTTTTGCTGTCTGGCATTTGCCTGCCTCTATTGCTCGGCGTTACGGCTGTGACGGTAATCGCTGACCGCCTCATACACCGCTTTACGCAAGCGATTGATCCCACCAATAGGCCGATGCGCCTCAATGCCGAACCAAGGATTGAACGACTGATTATCACAAGCCAGGTTCAGCTTGGGCGTATCAAAATCCTGAGCCGGAACCTTGATCCGTGCCACGGTCTCGAACGGCGCATCACTTTCCTGCCATTCAATACTGGTGTCTTCGATCGGCATGTACTTGCTCGGATCCTGGCGCTGGATCTGCAAGACAAAACACGCCGGCACCCGGTCTGTGGATAACTGCTGGTTCAATGCGCTACGCAAGAAGTTCGGCAGGTCCTGGTTCTGGGCCGGCAAGGTGTAGCTTGGGCAACTGTCCGGATCCGGTGCGACGCGAAACTTGGCGTTGGCCTCACCGAACTTATAGGGCGATACCGAGAAATAAGTGGTCTGGGTCGGACTGGCCGGTGGCGGTGAGAGGGTCGCCAGGGCGATGAATAAATGCCGAATCTGCCAACTGCGCGGGTCGAGGCTCGGAAAAAAGGCCATCGCCTTTTTCCCGTCAGCCTGAGCCGCCACATTCTGACGATATTCGGCGACATCACTGACAAAGAAGTTCGGATGGTTGAACATCACGAAATCCTGCTCACCTTGTGATTGCCGATCAGCGAGCAGTTGCTTGCCCGGTACGTTCGTCAGCTTGATCGCCATCCCCCGTGCATCGCGCAGGCTGTCGAACTGCGGATAGGCATTGCCGTTGGACAGGCGAATCGTCGCCTGCCAGACCTTCCCCGGCTCGGCGAATACCCCTTGGCGCAACGGTGCCGGCAGGTCGCTCGGCACCTGGACTTCGGCCATGACACAGCCGTGGGCCTTGGCGTGGGCATCGCGCAGATAACGCGTGCTTTCGCGATGCTGATCGACGATGCGAATAGCAGTCTGGATGATGTCCTGGGTCATGGCCGCTTCGCCGGGCGCCACCTGTTCCTTGTCCGGGACCGGTCCCTTGTGTTGCCAGGCAAACCAGGCCGTGGACAGTGCCCAGCCGAGCAGCCCGATGCCCAGCAGCCACAGGAGCGTCTTGCCCAAAAAGGCACCGAGGCGCAGCCAGAGCGTGATCAACATTGAAACTTCCTTTTACCTGTGGGGTTCATCATTACAGTTGCGACTCCAATGGCCCGCCCAGCACCTTTAAATACTCCAGCAAGGCCCAGCGTTCCTGTGGTTGCAGCAAGCGGCCAATGACGCCATTGCCTCGCTCGCCCGCGCGGAATTCATGGCCGCTGTTGTGGTTGCCGGTAATGCGGGTATCGAAGAGAAAACCGTTGGTAAAGGCTTCGGTGCGATAGCCCAGGTGGCGCGGGTCGTATTCGAAGTTGCCTTTATAGAACGTGGTCGCGCGCTCATCCTGGGGGGACAGCAGTTGATAGATCGTCGGCACCGAGCCGTTGTGCAGGAACGGTGGCGTGGCCCAGACACCCGCCAGTGGCCGGGCTTTGTAGGCGCGCAATTCACGTACGCCGATGGGCAAGCCGAAACCGTCCAGCGCCGGGCGCTCGGCGGGGGTGACGCCGGCGTCGCGGTAAGCGCGGTTTTCGACGAATGCCGTCACGTAGGCCAGGCCTTTGGCGACCGAGAGTTGACTCAGGTCCAGCGGTTCTGTTGGGGTCGGGTGCAGTTGCACTTCCAGCTTCGCCAGCTCGGCCGGATCCCACTGCAGGCTGGTCAGGTCGAAGCGGTGATCGGCGATGTTATTGGCAGTGCCCGGGTCGGTGCCGATCACCTGCACGGGCAGCATGTGCAATTGCTGGACCGGCCTGTCGGGCCCTTGGACCACCTTGGGTACATGGCAGCCGGCGCAGTTTTCGGTAAACAGGGCCCGGCCCTTGGCGGCCAGCGGTTTGTCGATTGGGCCCAGTAGCGCTTGCGGCCATACAGGCGGTTTGAGCAGTTGCAGGGTCTCTTCGATCTTGTTCAAGTCGCGCACACGCACGCTGGAGGGGTATCGCGCATCGCCCTGCAGCGGTTTGCCTTGGGCGTCGAAGAAATTCAGCGTGGCACCGACCCCCAACGCCTCACCGACGTTGCGGGCCATCGGTTGCTGGGCCGATCCGTTCCACTGCACCCAGTCGAATGTCCATATGTCCCACAACTGCGGGTAATCCACGGGGGCGTTGGCCACCCGGTAGTTTTGCGGCGAAATGGCGTCGCCGAAGCTGGCATTGGCGATACGACCGAAGGCGTCGGTACGGCCAGGCCCTTCTTCGGTGGGGTAGAGGCCACGATGGGTGTCGTTCCAGGCCACCCGCAGGAACGTGTCCAGGGAGGCCTTGAAGGCCTTGCGCAATTCCTCGTGGCGGGCTTCGTAGTCCTTGCCCAGCACTTTGCGGGCGAAGCGCTCGAATTTCCAAGGGTTGTAGTAGGTAGACGCCAGACTGGCGACCAATGCTTGTCCGAAACTGCCACCGCGTAATGTAGGAACACTGGAGGGCAGCACGTGCTGAGCCGTGCCGCCGTCGATCCGTATCGCCTGGCCCTTGAAGCGCAATTCGCCGGTATGGCACGCCGCGCAAGTGATATCCAGGAACTGCTCGGTGCTGCCCGGGTTCTGGTGCCGCGCAAACCCTACCGGCAAGTTGCCAGGATTGGCCGACGAGGCTTTCTGCGCCGGATCGACCAGGAACCCAAAGCGCGCCAGGTACTCGGGCGATGCGAAGCGTTGTTGCGAAAACGGTAATTCGAGGGCGGTGAACCAGTCGTAGCGCAGGCCTTTGACCTGGGTGCCCTGGGGCGTGAAGTAATACGTCTGGCGCTCGGCGGCACTCCATTGGTCCAGGTAATTCACCTGTTCGACGGGCGTGTAGAACGGCAAGCGAGGATTGGCGACGTAATAAAGCACCACGGCCACGACAATGATCAGCAGCGCGAGGAGCAGCAAGAGGATGCGAGAGAGAAGGCGCACGGTAACGTCCTTGTTTTTTTGATAAGCCCTTATGCCTCAGTGCTGCGTGGCGGGCAAGTGGCCATTACCTCTGGCCTGTAGGGGAGCGGCAATTTGTCCCTGTACGTAACAGATGACAGATGCTTCATTCGTCCAGGCTTAAAAAGCGTTTGCGGACCTGAACTTATCATGACTTTGTGGCTCACATGCCGGTAGCCATTGGTCGTGGCCGCCTGATAAGCTCGCGGCTTTATTCGATTGCCCTTTAGGCGCATGAACAAGGAAATAGCATGAAACAGCATCGGTTGGCGGCGGCGGTGGCCCTGGTTGGCCTGGTACTCGCGGGTTGCGACTCGCAGACCAGCGTAGAGCTGAAGACCCCGGCGCAGAAAGCTTCCTACGGTATTGGCCTGAACATGGGCAAGAGCCTGGCTCAGGAAGGCATGGATGACCTGGACTCCAAAGCGGTCGCCCAGGGCATCGAAGATGCCGTCGGCAAGAAAGAACAGAAGCTGAAAGACGAAGAACTGGTCGAAGCCTTTGCCGCGCTGCAAAAGCGTGCCGAAGAGCGCATGGCCAAGATGAGCGAAGAGTCGGCAGCCGCCGGCAAGAAATTCCTCGAAGAAAACGGCAAGAAAGCCGGTGTTACCACCACCGCTTCCGGCCTGCAGTACGAAGTGGTCAAGAAAGCCGACGGTCCACAGCCTAAGCCGACCGACGTAGTGACTGTTCACTACACCGGCAAGCTGACCAACGGCACTGTGTTCGACAGCTCCGTTGAACGTGGCAGCCCGATCGACCTGCCAGTCAGCGGCGTGATCCCGGGTTGGGTCGAAGGCCTGCAACTGATGCACGTCGGCGAGAAGTACAAGCTGTACATCCCGAGCGACCTGGCCTATGGCGCCCAGAGCCCGAGCCCGGCCATCCCGGCCAACTCGGTCCTGGTGTTCGACCTGGAACTGCTGGCGATCAAGGATCCGGCGAAAGAAGACGCAGCCAAGTAATCGCGTCTGCTATAACGCCAACGCCTCGCTCATGCGGGGCGTTGTCGCATCTGGGCTACGGCAAATGGCAAAAAAACCGAACGCACGTGACAGGCTACAGTCATAGGCAATACAGGCGCTGTGCTAGACGCAGTCAGCCGGTCAAGTCAATGAAATATTGGGTTTTTTTATGTGAGTAAAAAACGCCCGATCTAAGCCGGGCCCTTATGAAACGGGGGCTTCAGCGGTGAAATGCAGCTCTGTTCACAAGGTTATCCACAATTTGTGTGGATAACATTTCAGTGGGAGAAGAAATGAAGGCCCCGTGGAATTTTGCGCGATTTCTGCCCTTGGCAGGCCGCCTGCTGGCCCGCGGTCGATTACCGACGTTGCTCTTTGCCGTTGCCAGCAAAGGTGCCCGGGAGGGCGGACGGCTGGGCAAGCTCAAGGAGGATCTGCGCCTGTTGCAGGCCTTGTGCCTGGCTTACTGGCGGGGCGAATACCGCGCGGTCAGTGCCAAGTCGATGCTGTCGGTGGTGGCAGGGCTCATGTATTTCCTCAGCCCCTTGGATGCGATTCCAGATATCTTGCCGATGTTTGGCATGTTCGACGATATCGCCGTGCTGGCCTGGGTCATGAAAACCCTCGACGCTGAACTCGAGGCTTTCCGCGCCTGGCGTTATCGGCAGTCGCCCGAAAAGCTTGCCCAGGTCGAAAGGCTTCCCGATACCCCGGAACAACTTCAACTCCAAGGTCAGAAAAAAACCTGATTCGGTAGCACTTGCCCCAGAGAATTCATCGCCCCGCGACCTTAGCCGGTATTAGGATTACACTTCTAAGAAAAAAGGCTGTCTCGCTAAGTGTTGTTGTCCTACGGGGTAGACATGGATATTCAAATAATCACACGTGACGGAGAGCCCGAATACGCGGTTTTGCCGTGGGATCAGTACCAGTCGTTGTTGAAGGCAGCAGGCATCGATCAAGCTCCGCCGCGCGAAGCGACAGTCCGTCACGCGGCGGCACCGGGCCAGGTTCTCCCTGGCCTGGATCAATTACGCAGTTTACGCGAAGGGAAGGGCATCGCCATCGAGGCGCTGGCCCGCACGGTAGGTATCAGCCCGTCTTATCTGGCCTTGATCGAGAGCGGCGAGCGTCAGCCCGATGCCGCGATTCGGCGCAGTCTGGCCTGGGAGTTGACGGTGCCGGGTTGGAGGGAAGAATCGTGAGCGTACGCATCAGTCGGCAGCATTGGGATGGGTTGTTGGGTGAGTTGGACCAGGCGCGCCGCCAGCGGCATTTATTGACCTACCGCGCGTTGCTGGAGCGTCTGCAGCTGCCCAGCCCGGCCATGCAGACCTTGACCGCGGCCCTTGAACACCTGGCGGCGCTGGACGCCCGGGCGGAACAGCCGCTGCGCAGTTCATTGGTGATCAGCCAGGGTGCCAGTCGGTTGCCACGCACGGGGTTTTTCGAATGTGTAGAACGCCTGGGTCGCTTTTCCGGACCTTCCGATGGCGTGGCCGCTGCTTCCTGGCACGCTTCGGAAGTGGTCCGGGTATTTGAATACGAGTACCCCGAGTCGGCGGAGGCCTGAGTGCTCTGGCGACTCAAGGCGCGGGCCGGTTACTGGCTGGCGCGTCGGTTGTTTCACTGGTCCTGGTTCGTCCGTCAGCCGCGTGGCTGGGCCTGGCTCGAGGGGCAGTTCTCTCGCATGGCGAACTTGGGCGACGTCGGTGCGCAAAGCTTCTATGGGCATATCCTCACGTTTCGCGGCCAAGGGCTGGGCGCCCGGGAAGAAGGGATTCGCCTGTTGCGGCTGGCGGCATTGGCCGGTGATGGCAAGGCCGCCTACCAGGTTGGCGTGATCAGCCTGGCCGGCACAGCCAGCAAGGCGCCGGACCCGGTTGAAGCGGCGCGTTGGTGGACCTTGGCGGCGAAAGCCGGGCATCCGCTGGCCGAAATCAAGCTCAAATCACTTGAAGCTCGCGATCTCTAGGGTTATCCACTGGCGATTCGTTGTGCAGGTCAGACGAATTTAGCGAATCGCCCTACGGGCTCTGTCTCCTCCCCCTGACTTAATTCCCCAGTCATCCCCGGCAAAGTCTCGCGCTCCCTGAGTGCTGCGAGACGTCTGCCCATGTTCGATCGTTTTTTCCTGCCGGCCTTTGAGCGAGCCCTGTCCTGATGGATCAGGTGAGCCGAATCGAGCAGGAACTCGACAGCTTCAAAGACACCCTTTCGGTCTATCGCGAGCAACTCGAGCGCTGGTACAGCCGAGCGGCGGATCGAGCCAGTCACATGGCTGACTTGCCCTCGCTTATGGGCATGGAGCGGTTGATCCGCTTTGGCGACAGCACCACCGCTGTCAGCACCGGCGATGATGACTTCCTCTCCACGGTCGTCCAGTGTCCCAAGGGCGGGCCGATGACGATCGAAAGCAAGTTCGAATCGGTATACGACATCCCACTGGGCGACATTGTGGTGGACGTGGTGGATGTGGCCAGCGGCGAGGTCACGCCGGTCACCCTGGATGCCCACGGCCTGGGAACCTTCATGGGGGAGGCGGGCAAATCCTATCGTGTTCACGTTCAGGGAGAGGTGTCCGCCAAGCAAATCGCGAATCTGTTTTCTTCCTACGATGGCTTGACCACCAATCTGACGGACTGGTTGCGCGGTGAGTGGCAGGGCTTCAAGCCGCGATGGGCACAACAATCGTTGTCGACTTCGGCGGCGGCGGTGGGCAACGGGTTGTTCGCCGGCAGTTGGGCGGCGATTGAAAGTGTGTGGGACAGCATCAGTTTGCTCTCGGACATCCTCAAGGATCCCGGTCAGTTTGTTGAGCGGTTGGGCGAAAGCGCCAGGCAGTTGGAGGACCTGGCGAAAAAAACACCGCGGGTGATGGCCAAGCTGCAACTGTTGGCCAGCGACGAAGCGGCGCTGTGCCTGTTGGTGCGCACCGCCAGCCTCTGGTTGGATATGTTGCCGCCCAGTGAGGTTGCCGGCGAAACGGCCGAAGCCTTGTCGAGGGCGACGGTCCAGTTGTTGATCGACCTGTTGATTGGTGTTGTCCTGACCTTCACCGGGGCGGGTGCCGGTATCGCTTATCTGTCGATGCGCCTGGGGAATGTGGGCGCGCGCCTGCTGGGCGCCTTGCAGCGTTTCATCGGTGCGATCTTTGCAGTGGTCAACGGCTTCATGACCTACGTGGACCGCTACAAAACCGTGGCGGCACGCGGTATCGCGGCCGGCGTGAAAAAGGGCCGGATGCAACTGCGCTGGGATGCACAGCGCAACACCATGCTGAAAAAACACGAACATCACGACGACGCCCCCGCCCAGTCGAAAAACCCCAACGGCGACAGCGCCGACACCGCGGCCCAGACCCAGACCAGCGGCTGCCCGGTGTCGATGGTCACCGGCGAAGAACTGCTGACCCTCGACGATGGCACCCTCGATGGCCGCTTGCCATTCGTCTTCACCCGTTTGTACCGCACCAGCGCGGTGGACCTGGACGTCGGCCTCGGGCGCGGCTGGAGCCATGCCCTGGCCCATCGCTTGGAGCTTGAGGGCGAGCAGGTCACCTGGGTCGACCAGGAAAACCGCCGCACGACGTTTCCCCTGCCCAACGCCCAGCGTCCGGCCATCCACAACAGCCTGGCCCGCGCGGCGATCTACCTGGGGGCCGAGCCGGACGAACTGATCGTCGCCCAGCCCGGGGAAAACGCCCCGTTCCTGCACTTTCGCGACGGTCACCTGACCGCCCTCAGCGACCGCTACGACAACCGCCTGACCCTACAGCGCAACATCCATGGCGACATCAGCCGCCTGGACAACGGCGCCGGGCGCGCCCTGCGCCTGCGTTACGAGCAGCGCCACCTGATCGCCGTCGACTACCAGAGCTTCCATCCCGCCATCACCCTCGACGAAGCCTGGCGGACCGAACAGACGCTGATGTCCTACCGCTACGACGGACGTTTCCGACTGATCGAAGCGACCAATGCCGCCGGTGAAAGCGAACGCTACGACTACGACGACCAGCACGTCATCCTCCAGCGGCAACTGGCCGGCGGGGCGAGTTTCTACTGGGAGTGGCAAGGGGCTGGGCGGGCGGCGCGCTGCGTACGGCACTGGGCTTC
>NZ_FNNL01000010.1:0-41090 GCF_900106735.1 Pseudomonas sp. NFACC08-1
CCGAAACCCAGACCGAACAAGAGCTGGCCGGCAGAGTTTTCAAGGCCTTGTTTAATCGACTGGATGAGAAACAGCGTGTCTGGACCTTGGGCACGATTAAGCGGGGCAGCAACCCCATGATGCAACCGCGTTCTTTCGGCTTGCGCACGCAGCGGGGTGCCCAGGAGGGCGAGGGAGCGATGCTTGCCTTTGTGCGCATGGAGGGTAGACATGAGGGAGCCTTTCCTGGTGCGAACAGTGGTTTTCGTTACTTGATCCCGAATGACGCCGGAAGAGATTACTCTGCCACTGTATTGGTAGGGCGAGGCCGAGTAGTTATTGCTGAGTTGGTACGATCGCTGGGGGAAATGATTGATAGCGATGATTTTGATTTTGTTTTTGATAATGATAGCGGAGACGTTACTGCGACAGCTAAAGGCGGGGGTATTACGGTTCCTCGTGGGACATTTAATCATCGTTTGGATATGAATCCCGTGGTGGGGGGGCCAATATGGGCGGATCTTGAGGTTGTTCATCCTGAATTTCTTCTGGCGGCCAGTGGAAGTCTGAAGGTTGCGCTGCGGGGGCAAGAGATTAGCGTCGAGTGGCCGTGTAGCGGGACTATTAACGCTAAAATTAATGTCTTAGAAACTAATTATCATCCACTTCAATCGCTCATAGATTTGTATCCGGGCAATACTTTGCGTTACGGCTTAACCGTCACGGCGACCTATCAATTGGTTGATGATGCCGCCGGCGGCGCGTTAAAAAGAATAAAATTTGATGTTGAAAGCGATGTAGTCCCTGAGCCAGGCGATGATTTTTCCGGATTTGAAAATGCCGTTAAGCGTAAGTTGATTCTGGAAGGTCAAACAACGAGTATATCGCTTATACTGTATTTTTTGCTAGGGCTGGCGATGGTGCAGGCTGCTGAAGTTTTACTTCGGTTGTTGACGATGGATGCGTCGGGGATGATTGAGGGTGCAATCAAAGAGCAGTTCCCTACGGGCCACGCTGTGATGGGATTTATTGCGGAAAATCTCGAGCTTAACTACGGCGAAACCATTCAGATGCTCAATTTACAGTCTCCTTATGATGTCGGCCTGTTCGGTCGCATCAATCCCGCTCAAACAACGTTCGCCATCACCACGCCGGAACCCCGTATTGCCGCCGGCGCGCCGCACTATGCTTTTGAGGTTTTTCCTGAAAGACCCGGCCTGAAATGGGCTGTTGAGCACTTGCGGCGTCTCGCTGTCGGCGTAGGTACGATCGATGAAGACACAGGGGTCTATACACCTCCGGCAGTGCACCAGGTCCAGGGGCGTTTCACCCGTGTACGGGTCACCGCAACCGACCCTGTTACCCAGTTCAGCAGTTCTGCCTTGGTGACGGTAGTCCGCTCGCGCTTGACGATCAATCCACTGATTCAGATTTGCGATAAAGACGAGCGTGTACCGTTAAAGCTTGGCTATCTGAAGGACGATGAGGACAGCCCTGCGCCTACGGTGGTCATCAACAATCCGGTTCCGGGGGAGAGCGGTTCTATCGAATCCAATAATGGCGTTTACACCTATGTCTCAAATAAAGAAGTCGTCGAAGAGAAAACCTATGTGATGGATGAACTCGTGGCGACTTACAAAGGGTATACGGCGTCGGTTTACATGGTGGTTACACAGACAAATCCCGGGATAACCATTCAAGCCCCTGGCAGCTTGAAAGGTTTGACAGAAGTCGCTTTAAGAGCCATAGCCAATAACAGGGATATTACCGAACACGTTGAGTGGAGTATTGAATTCAACGGCCCCGGCTCATGGCACAGCGAAACCCCAGGCGTCTATAAGGTTGACGAAATGGCCCCGCAGGCTTTCGTGTTCATCAGAGCGTCCTGGGACTCGGTGGTTATAGGTGTTCTTGAAGGTCATTTACTGCTCGCGCTGCCCTTGCTCGATATTCCCGATGTGCCGCTGAGTGTTGCCGCGATTGAGGGCGGGACAGGCCTGGTTTATTGATCTGTATAACGACTTGCTTGCAACCCATTTATTAAGTGAGGAAAGTAGCGATGGCCAGTTATTCGGTAACCGAACTGTTAGGCTGGATGCAGGGCACCAGCCAGATGCGCGAGTGGGATGCATTGTTTGCCTTGTCGGGTCATTCGGTGAACCAGGCGCTACAAAAGGACCATGCACTCCGATTGAGCCAGGGCATAAGCCTGAATGGCATCACCGGAAGTTACGAGGTGCCGGATACTCCGCTTACCCATCACTTGATCGGGTGCTCATTGAGTTATCCCGAGATTTCCTTTCCATCAACGTCGTATGTATCGAATGCCGTGGGTTCATCCCTGCAAGTGAGCGGCGGTCAAGAAGTGATCACGCAAAAAAAAATTGATCAACAGCTTATCCAGTCGGTTTTTCTCTTTAGCCCACTTAATGCTTATAAGTTGGTCACAGACGAGCAACCGGTTACTTTCCAAGAGCCAGCAGCCGGGCGCGATGCGCAGGTCGTGCTGGACCTGACGCTGGCAGAAGAACTCAGGCTGACGAGTTCGCCGGTGCCGGAGGAACAGGTCGCTGGCGGCAAGTTCTTCAAGGCGCAATTTGAAGCCTTGGCCAATGAACGTTCCGTATTTCCGTTGGCCAGGTTCCCGGATCAGGAAAATCCTTTCCTGTGTATCAAGTCCATTGATGTGGGCACTCAATCGAGCGGGGAGGTCGCGGGCGAAGGGGCGTTGCTGTTTTATCAAACCATGGCGATGGGCAGGCCCGGCTACAAACCGAGCGAATACCGATACCTGATCGCCAATGACGCCGATAAGGACTACGCCAGCACCGCGCTGTTCTCGTCCAGGCTGATCAATCGGGCCGCGTTCGGCGGGGCACTGTTGAGCATGTTTGGCAGCAATCACTTCGAACTGATGGAAGACGATGGACATGTGATAGGCATGAAAGCCACCTCGGGCGAGTTGACCATTACGGCTCGCGATTATAAGGACAATCTTTACGACTTTGGCTGTGACTCTTTTGGTATCTCGCTGGTGCAAGGAGCTCAGCCACTGACGGCCGAATTTGAACTGACTCGGGCCGTTCAGCACTGGCAAACCAGGGCCGATGTGCCACTGCGTTATCGGCTCCAGGGCAGCACGGGGGGATGGACCTCTTTTACGGTGACGTTCACCTTCAGCCTTGAGCAGGTGTTTCGGATGATGGTCGATGAGTTCGCTCCGTACGAAGTGGGTGCCGAGTTATTTGTGCCACGCACGCAGACGCCGGACGTGACGTACATCAGCGGCCTGCCGGATAACACACCGCAACTCCTGCGCGGTCGGATCGTGGCGTTTATCGGGCATGCGGTTAAAACCGCGTTGATCGAGCAGTACGCCGAATGCCTGACGGCCACCGGTACCCAAGTGTTTTTGGCGGATGTAGACCTGGCGGGTGCCCACCGGTTGCAATCGGAAGTCGTGGCGCTCCCACAGGATTATGTCGACTTTGGCCGGGTTCTTTCCTCCAGCGCCTCGTTCACGATCCGTGCGCCGAAAACGCTGTTATTGCCTGGGGAAATTGTTTTGTTCGAGGTGGAGCCGGCCGCCCCCGGAGTCAGTTTCACGATAGAGGCGCCGGGCGCTTTGGATCCTGGAAGGATGACGCCTGAAGGGGAGTACCGGGCACCGCCGGCCCATACACTGGGCGCAGCCCCTCTTCAGGTACTGGTCATTGCCCATGATGAGGCCAGTGACGAGCGAAGTGTGGTCGTAGTAACGGTGATCAGGGAAAGTCTTGTGGTCAATCCCGTTATTCAAGTGTGCAACCCGCAGGATCGCATTTCGTTTTTGGCGGGCTCCATCGGTGGCGGACCATTGACGTGGGAAATAAAGAATCGGGTACCGGGCGAAAGTGGAGATTTGGTCCCCAATCCTGCCACCGGTGGATACGACTATATTGCCGCTGACGAGATCACGGGTGAGGCCGCCTTTGTTTTCGATGAAATCAACGTGACCGATGAAGACAGCGGCAATACATGGTCAAGTTATGTGGTGGCACAACATAAAAACACGATAATGGTTATAAAGCCCGATCTTGAATCTTCCGCCGAAGGTGAACTTCAGTTACGCGCCACGATTAACCACTTTCCCATCGAGGCAGAGTGGTTCCTCCCCTTTGACGGTCCCGGGGAAATCGATAGCGATACGGGGTTGTATCGTGAAGGCGGACCCAGTGCACAACCTTGCGTCGTCATTGGCGCAAAATGGGTTGAACCCGTGCTTGGTCTATTTGAAGGTTACACCATCGTGCCATTACCGTTAGCCGATTCAGGTGCGGTCATTCGAGCGTTGAGTTTGTAATCCATCCTTTTATTGGAAGAGGATTTATCATGGCTACGTTGAATGAAGTTCTTGCGCTTATGCAGGGTAGACTGACTACCCGGGGTTGGGATGCATTATTTATATGCGACCGCCTTCGCATTAACTATCTTCTGGAACAGCAATATGTAACGCGTTATGAAGAGTTCACTTTCTTACCCTATTTGAATGGTCGCACTGTCATTAACGCGTCTGAGAGTCAGTCTGTCGAGGTTAAATCAATCGTTCTCGGTGCGCCGAAGGTGTCTTTCGAGAGTGCGACCTTAGCGGACTCCAGCGCTACGGTGACGATGAATATTGTGGGCGGGGAAATCAAGACGTGGCAATCTCGAGTGGGCGCTTCGGACTCTCTATTGTCCACGGGTTACATCACCGAACAACAGGGTTTCACCCTGACGATGAAGGTCAACTTGTTCTTGGTGGTGGCTGAAGTCGACCGGCAAGGCCGTATCACGATGGATTTGAAGGGGGCCAGTACCTTTACCTGCGATCTCTTGGGCGGGGAGCACGCAGAGCGCCTCGGTGCCTATTTTAAAGAGCAGTTTGACAAATTGTCGTCGGACCAGACGGTGTTTCAGCTGGGACGAATCGGCCTCAAGGGCTACCACGGGCTTGCCCCAAGGCGTTTCCGCCTGCGGACCCAGGCTGCACCCGGAGCGAAGGTCAGAGGTGCGGCAAATGAAGGCGATGGTGTGGTGCTCGCATTGATCGAACTGCTGGCCGGCAGTGGCCCGGGGCAAGAACTCGGTGCCGACTTCCCTTACTTGATGCCCGATGACACCAATCCTGGTGCTGATCGCAAATACACCGCCTTGTGGGTGTTATCCCGGGACATGCTGAGGTATGCCAGCAATAACAACGTGGAGTTACCGGCGCATCTATCTTTCCCCGGACTGAATTTCTACGAAGAAGTCTCGCAACACACACCTCATGACGTGGTGTCGTTTGGTCGCATCAGCCCCGCACAGACCAGCATACGCCTGGAGCCCGCGTTCCCAGTCATCGAGGCCGGGGGGCGACAGCAATTCCAGCTACTCGATTGGGAAGGCAGGACGCTGACGGCCAAAACGTGGAAAGCCGTCAGCCTGCAAAGTCACTCCGAGGACGGGCACGGCACCATAGACAATGGCTTGTATAGGGCGGTGTCGTCGCAACGTATTGGCTACCACTCGTTGCGTGTGCTGGTGACGGCTACCTATGAAAACAACGGCAAAACCTACACCGCCTCGACTTTGCTCAGGGTGGACTACAGCAAGGTGGAAATCGCGCCGAAACTGGTGACCCACTTGCTCAAGAAGGAACCTGGCGAAGTTACACTGAACGCGACCGCGATGGGGCAGGAAGCCCGATGCAGCCTGCTTGCGCCGCTACAAGGCAGCCTGACCAGGATTGCCGGCACGCAGTGGCGGTTCGTGGCCAGCGCCGAGGCTGAACTCAAGAGCTTCTCGATTCAGAAGGTGCTGTGCGAGACGCTCGGTGCTGACGTCAAAACAACGCAATCTACCCTGGTGCTGGACAATGCCCAGTCGTTTTTAAGCGTCGAGCCGGCTGTGGTGGAGCGTCTCAACGCCGCCAATACGGTGCAATTGAACCACGATATTTCTCTGATGCCGCAGGTGCCGCGGCGGTGGCGAGTGGTCAGTGGTGTCGGCAGCGTGGACGAAGGGCTTTACACCGCCCCACCGCAAGGGGTGGAGCAGACAAGCGTGGTGTTGTGCGAAGTCGTACGTAACGGCGTGGTGTTTTTCCGGGGTTACAGCGTGATTGGCGAAAAACAGCAGGACCCGGATCCGACTTGGGAAGTCCCCCTGGCCCTGTTCACGATCAAAGTGGTGGGTGGGCCGGAGCTGGATACGCAAGGTAATGTGCTGGCCAACGGTTACCAGCAACTTCATGTTCAAGTCAGCACCCAGACCAATGGTGTGTGGGATCCAATAGACGAAGAGCTCAAGTACTACAAACTGAGTTTGACGGAGTTGGCAAGCATGCGCCTGCTCTACAAAAATTACAATGAGCTGCCTTTTATACCGGTGGAGGATCTGGGAGTCGATCCGGGGGCGTCACAAAGTTTACAAGTGCATAAAATCCTGAGTCCTTACTTCGACCTGGCCATTCCATCTAACCCCGGCCAAGTACCGAATGCCGACGCTCTGCGAGCAAATGATTCTCTGGTCGAGCAGGATTTCTATCTTCATTCCGTTGCGCCCGTCAATACCACCGCAACGCTGCATGCCAGATTTCAGAAAGACAGCGCCGATGGCGGTGGTCAGTGGATCGATACAGCGAAAGAGGGGGAAGAGGGCGTCGGTAAAAGAATCACCGTCAGGTCCGTGAAGCCTGCAGAGTTTGTATATGATCTCACTCGGGTGCGCATAGCCGGTGGCAGCGGAGGCGAACCTGGCAATGATAACGCTGACTTCGATATGATTCTTAACAGCCAGGATTGGTGGACGTTCAAGTGCAGGGGGCAGGACTTTATCATGCTCGAATGGCTACTTCCTGATCAATTAGAACCGGGTGTTCCGGAATTTATTAATGTGTCTTCCATTCGCTGGGAAAGCGAAAAGCTGGAGGAGACTATGTTTAGTTGGCTGGGCTATTACTTTGAAGATGTTACTGGAAATAATGATTTAAAAAACAAGGTGGCTTTCGATGATTTCATGCCTGATGTTGTAAAAGATCCCCAGCTTCTGGATGTTGCCAAATCCACTCGGTATGACCCCTTCACCTTTGCTGTTTTACTGTGTCGAAACGATAACATTCCGTACATTTTGCCTCGCGCCTATCCGCGTCCGCGGTTGGATCAAGATTTGAAGGTTGCCTTGCGAGACAAGAACGGCAATCTTCACAAACAGAGAATTTCATTCAAGCCCAAGGGAACCTATTATCATCGTAATTATCTGGATAATACGGCTTTATGATCTTTCCCCTTCGTCCATGATTGGTCGAACCTTTGCAGGTGACTGACAATGAACGTTTTTACGAAAATAGGCGCCGGCTTGCTGATTGTTGCCGTTCAGGCGATGACTGTCGTTCTGGCTCAGGGAAGTATTAAGCTATATCAAAAAGGGAGTATAGAGGATCCTGGTAAAACATGCGTTATTGCTATTCCCGCTGCATATAAGGACTATGATATGGCATATCATGGTTGCGATAATGATGTGTACAGCTTTTTTACCCTCGACAATGTGGAGTCTGCCGTGAGGATTGCCTTCGGTTCGGAAAGGAACTGCCGAGTTACGGGGCCGGGCTATACGGGGGACTGGTACTATATGGTGAAGACCTATATTGATCCCACTAATACATCCTTGATTTCACTTCCGGGTGTAGTGGCATCGGCGATACCAGGGCAACTTCTCAAGCCGGGAGTGATGTTTGTAGAGGGAAAAAACAAAAATAATGAGAATGTCGAAGGGAAGCTGTCCTGTCTTTATATATGGCCAGGTACGCCTGCAAGTTAATCATGCCTGCCTAGCGCTCACTTTTGGCGGTGAAATCTAAAAGCAAGCGGTTGGGAAGCTCAAGGTTACTCAATATTGGCGCGTGGTTTTCTGAGTTTGTTTCTTTCCAGAGGTGGCAATCATGACCGACTCCACGGCGGTACATTCCAACGCTTTCAATTTCATGAGTTACATAGCGGGCGGGGTTGATCCTCGAACCAATCAATACACTTTTTCCATCAACTTCCCCGAATTCAAACCCAACTTCTTGAACGGTCCGCTGCTGTCCCTGGCCATGGGCTTCAATCCCATGAACCGTCATGACAGCGGTTACGGCACCGGCTGGAACGTGCAGCAATCGCAATATCGGGTTCAGCGGCAAATCCTGACCTTGAACAGCGGCGAGCGTTACAAGGTTACGGCGCAACGGGAGGAAGGGCTTCTGGTCGAGCTTCTGATGAAAGAGAAAAAGCTCAACACCTTCCGTTTTTACCGTGATAAAGACGACGATCAACTCTACCGACTGGTGCATAAGTCCGGTCTGGTCGAAGAACTCAGGGTCCATGGCCGGGGAGACGATGCGGTTGCCTTGCCTGTCCGGATGATCGCGCCGGAAGGTCATGCGGTGACGCTGGGGCACTTGCCCTTCGGTGCCCATGATTTCCGGCTTGCGAGCATCAGTGATGAGCGCGGCGATTTGCTGAAGGTAGACCGTCAGGAGGGCAGCGTCATCCTGGACCTGCACCCCACTGCCGGCGCCAATGGCACGCCGTTGGCGCGCTATTCGATGACGCTGGATTCCGGCACCGAGAAGTACGTCAAAGTCATTACTTTGCCGAGCGAAGCGGGTCGCAACGTTGCCTGGCGTCTGAATTACAGGCCAGTGGGCGAATACACCTGCATCGTGTCGGTGGAAACGCCACTGGGCGGGCGGGAAGAAGTGGTCTATGACGCGCAGGGCCATGAGTTTCCCACCGGCAGTGGTCGTCAGCCCATACCCCGGGTGAAAGAACACCGGGTGTTCCCTGGCAGCGGACAGCCCATGGTAGAAACGCATTACAGTTTCACCGACGGTTCGACCTACCTGGAGACCAATAATTTCCTGGGTCGCAATCTGGTGCTGAGTTGGAACGATGACGGGTTGGATAACCTCTATCAGTTCACTGGCAGCCATTACGCCTACGGTTGCACCGAGCATCTGATGGATGGCGGGGTGGAGGTCCAGCGTATCAAACGTACCTTCAACCAGTTTCACTTGCTCACCCTGGAGACCACGACGCGCAACACGGCACAGCAGGAGGTCGAGACTGTGTATGGTCAGATCCCCGGTGGGTTCGATGGCCAACCAGACTGGTTTCAACTCCCTCACGAAGTCACCAACCGCTGGCGGTTGGGTAGCCAATTACGTAGCGAAAAGTCCAGCAGCACCTATGACAGCTACGGCAATCTGTTGGTCCAGACCCATCCCACAGGTGTTGTCGAAACCAGTTTTTACTACGATAAGGACGGAGAAGATGGCTGCCCGAAAGACCCCGATGGCTTCGTGCGCAATCTCAAAAGTCAAACCCAGACGCCCGCTCCTGGCTATGTGGCCGGTGCGCCGACCCTGCGGACCGATTATCGCTACGAGCTGTATCCATCGCTGGACGGCAGCGGACGTTCGTCGTGGCTGGCGCTCGAACGTGAAACGCTCACGCGAACGGCTCCCGGCGCCGTCATGGAATTACGTAGCACGGCCTATGAGTACTACCACGACAAGGACGACGCGCAGGCGCATGTGGTGCATGGACGCCTGAAGCACCAGTCGGTTGCCTTGAATGAAAAAGCAACGAAAACCGCCTACACGTACGGGGTGACGATGGGCACCCTGGCCGACGAGACGGTTCTGCAAACAGTGGAAACGCTGACGACAGACTTCGATCAGGTGCACAAAATCATTACATTGGAAAGCTCGCTACTCAACGGCGAGTCGCTGCTTGAGCGCGACGACAATGACGTAGAGATACGCCGCACTTACGATGTGCTGAATCGGGTCACCAGTGAAACCGTGGCACCGAACGACCCACGCTACAAGGCAACGCGCAATTATGAATATTATCTCTCCGCCAGCATTGGGCAACGGGCCGAGCAATGGTTGTTCGACGTCAAGGGCGTGAAGACCGTGACGGCATTCGATGGGCTTAACAGGGCGGTTTACGAAGAGCGCAACGATGCCGACAGCAGCCAACCGGCAATGCGCCAGACCTATGCCGCCCAGTACGATGTTTTCGGGAACCTGATCGAGCAGACCGAATACGATTGGTGGGGAGCGCAGGAGAAAGCCTTCAAGACACGGTTTCTGTTCGACGACTGGAATCAGCCCTTCTGCGAGATCGGCCCGGACGGCGTGGAGCGCTATAAGCAAGTCAACCCGATTGGCGATCGAAACTGGTCAGGCCCGATTGAACGAAGCTGGGAGCAGGATTTGACGAAGGTCCACTTCAGCGGGATCACTGAAACGCGTCTCAACCTGTTTGAAAAGCCTGTCCAGACAGAGCGTCTGGCCTTGGATGAAAGCGTAATCAGTCGGCAAAAGTATAGTTATGACGGGTTGGGACGGTCGGTGAAGGAAGAGTTGGGCCTCAGGACTCCGTTGCGCGTTACCGAGTACAGCTATGATGCTTTCGACCGTATGACGCAAACCATCTTGCCTCAAGGTGCCAGGATTGTGCGCGAATATGCCGAGCACAGCGCTGAAGATTGGCCTACACGCATCAGCGTGGATGGACAGGAACTGGGAACGCAAACGTTCGACGGGCTGGGCCGCATGACCGAGTCGGTCACCGGAGGGCGTTTGCAACGCTATGAATACGATCCGCAGCAGACCCGACCTAAGACCGTGACCCCCGCCAGTGGTCAAACGGTCGAATACCAGTACATGCCACAGTTGAGTGACGAACCTCTGCGTCGCCAACTTTCAGGTGGGGACATCTGTAACTACGAGTATGACCCGGCCAACGCGCGATTGATGAAGGCCAGCGTGGGCGGGCGGACACTGGCACGTACTTATTTCAGTTTTGGCGAGCCCAAGAGCGAAACCGTTGAAGCGGATGGGCAAACTTTCGCGATGGCCTACGAGTATAGTTTTCGCAGTCGTTTGCTCAGCTATACCGATGTGCTCGATCAAATACAGCAGTATGAATATGACCCTAAAGGTCGATTGGAGCGTACATCCTTGGGGACGACTTCGTCGGCCTTCACTTACGACGCCTTGGGGCGTGTCGCTACCATCACCACGCAGGACATCGTCGACGGCGCACCGGCGAGAACCCTTGGTATCAGCCTTGAATACGATGAGTTTCATCGTGAAACAAAGCGTACGTTCGACCTTGATGGTGTTATCCAGGTATTGGATCAGGTATACGACGAGTTTGACTGTCTCGTGCGACGCACCTTGACCGAAGGCCCCCAGACGCTGCGTGACGAAACCTATGCCTATGATCTTCGTGGACGCCTGGAGACGTATACCTGTGCGGGCAGCCAACCGCCAATTGATCCGTATGGCAACAGGCTCTCGGGGCAAACCTTTATCTTCGATGCGATGGATAATCTGATCATCGTTATCACAGAGACGGTCGATGGAAAAAACAACATGGCCGAATATCATTATGAAAATCCGCAAGACCCTGCCCAACTGAGTCGAGTCACCAACTCAGGGGATGCGGGGCATCCAGACGAGCTGGTGCTTTCCTATGATGCCAACGGTAACCTGATTCAAGACGAGCAAGGCCGAGTCCTGGAATATGACGCGCTTAATCGGCTGCTCAGTGTGAGTGAGTCCGGATCGGGTAAAACGGGTAACTTCCAGTATGATCCACTGGACCGGTTATCCAATAACGATGACGGTGGCGGTTCCCAGCAACATTTTTACAAGGGCGATCACATCACCAACCTTGTGGACGGGGAGCGGAGCAGTACCTTCATGCGCGGCGATGACCATTTATTGGCAGAGCGTCAGGGCGACAACACGCTGTTACTGGCCGGTAATTTCACCAACAGTGTAATGAATGAAGTCAGCTCCGACTCAACCCATTCTCTTGCTTACAGCCCTTATGGCCATCGTAGCGCCGAACAACCTATCAGTACCGAACTGGGTTTCAATGGTGAACTGAGGGAGGCTCAGACCGGAGGATATATGCTGGGAAAGGGTTACCGGGTGTATAACCCGGTGCTCATGCGATTCAA
Source organism: Pseudomonas sp. NFACC08-1 (assembly GCF_900106735.1). Lineage (NCBI taxonomy): Bacteria > Pseudomonadati > Pseudomonadota > Gammaproteobacteria > Pseudomonadales > Pseudomonadaceae > Pseudomonas > Pseudomonas sp. NFACC08-1. The sequence goes on from NZ_FNNL01000010.1 coordinate 12,004, forward strand.
TAGCCCGGACAGCTGGAGTCCATTCGGCAAGGGGGGGCTCAATGGGTATGCATACAGCCAGAGGCCGCTCGATGAGGTAGACCCTACGGGGCACTTCGTTGTTAACGCGGCGTTGGGCGCCTTGCTTTTAGGCGTTATAGCTGCCTCCACAAGTGTTGGTGCGGCTCTCACCGACGACAACACGGCTCGCATTGTGTTTATCGCCATTGCTTCGGTAGCGGGGGTGGCGTCGATTGGTTTAGGCGTGGCGGCATTTAGGATGACCCCAGCGCCGAATAGAATGCCCGTTGCGCATCCACGGTCTCGCACTGGAACTGCTTCTCGCCCTACAGGCAATGTGCCGAGACCGACTAACGATCCATTCGCTGGTGCTACTGCTCCCCCGCTTTCTGCATCGGCTGGCGATCCATACGCTCCTACTGCTCCCCGGCTTTCTGCATCCTCAGCGTCGGGAAGGGTTGGCGATCCATACGCTGCTACTGCTCCCCTTCCTTCTAATCCGCCGAGTTATTCTGCCGCGACAGCAAAATCAGGCATGCTACCTAAGTATACTGAGCTGGATTTTGACGAGCTACTGAGAGGGGCGACAATAAGAATGAATGGTATTAGAAGCACAGCTCCATAAGCCTAACCCGCGCAACGCCATTCCTTCACTGTGCTGTTAAAGCCCAGCGTGTTCATGGCGCACGTGTTTGTCGGATTTCCTCATTTTTCTTGCATGAACGGCATCACGGGATATGCGCCTTGAAATACAAAAAGCCCTGTCACAGTGGACAGGGCTTTTTACTTGCCGCTTGATGCTTGCAACTCGCAGCTGCCCTTAGAACACCACACCCTGGCTACGCAGGTAGTCGTCATAGGTGCCGCTGAAGTCGACCACGCCATCGGCGCTCAGCTCGATGATGCGGGTGGCCAGGGACGATACGAACTCCCGGTCATGGCTGACGAAGATCAGCGTGCCCGGGTAGTTTTCCAGCGCCAGGTTCAGTGCCTCGATGGATTCCATGTCCAAGTGGTTGGTCGGTTCGTCCATCACCAGCACGTTGGGCTTTTGCAGGATCAGCTTGCCGAACAGCATGCGGCCTTGCTCACCACCGGAAATGACCTTGACCGACTTGAGGATCTCGTCGTTGGAAAACAGCATGCGGCCCAGGGTGCCACGCACCAGTTGTTCGCCGCCCTGGGTCCACTGGCCCATCCAGTCGAACAGGTTGACGTCGTCCTCGAAGTCGTGAGCATGGTCCTGGGCGTAGTAGCCCAGTTCCGCGGCGTCGGTCCATTTCACGGTACCGGCGTCGGGTTCCAGTTCATTGACCAGGGTGCGCAGCAAGGTGGTCTTGCCGATACCGTTCGGGCCAATGATCGCCACGCGTTCACCGGCTTCGACGGTGAAACTGAAGTCCTTGAACAGCGGCTTGCCGTCAAACCCTTTGGCCATGCGCTCGACAATGACCGCCTGACGGTGCAGTTTCTTGGTCTGTTCGAAGCGAATGAACGGGCTGACGCGGCTCGATGGCTTGACCTCGGCCAGTTGGATCTTGTCGATCTGCTTGGCGCGAGAGGTGGCCTGCTTGGCTTTCGAGGCGTTGGCCGAGAAACGGCTGACGAACGACTGCAGCTCGGAGATCTGTGCTTTCTTCTTGGCGTTGTCCGATAACAGTTGCTCGCGGGACTGGGTCGCCACGGTCATGTACTCGTCGTAGTTGCCCGGGAACAGGCGCAGCTCGCCGTAGTCCAGGTCCGCCATGTGGGTGCAGACACTGTTCAGGAAGTGACGGTCGTGGGAGATGATGATCATCAGGCTCGAACGCTGGGTCAGCACGTTTTCCAGCCAGCGGATGGTGTTGATGTCCAGGTGGTTGGTCGGTTCGTCGAGCAGCAGCACTTCCGGGTCGGAGAACAGCGCCTGGGCCAGCAACACACGCAGCTTCCAGCCTGGCGACACTTCGCTCATCGGGCCGAAATGCTGTTCGATGCCAATCCCCAGGCCCAACAGCAGTTCACCGGCACGGGATTCGGCGGTGTAGCCGTCCATCTCGGCAAATTCGGTTTCCAGTTCGGCCACGGCCATGCCGTCTTCTTCGGTCATTTCCGGCAGCGAATAAATGCGATCGCGTTCGGCCTTGACCTTCCACAGCTCTTCGTGACCCATGATCACGGTGTCGATCACGGTGAATTCTTCGTAGGCGAACTGGTCCTGGCGCAGTTTACCCAGGCGCACATTCGGCTCGAGCATGACCTGGCCGCCGGACGGCTCGAGGTCGCCGCCGAGGATTTTCATGAAGGTCGACTTGCCGCAACCGTTGGCGCCAATCAGACCGTAGCGGTTACCCGCGCCGAATTTGACAGAGACGTTTTCGAACAGTGGCTTGGCGCCGAACTGCATCGTGATGTTAGCTGTAGAGATCAAAGGTTTATCCTGCGGAACATTCAGAGTAGCTAAGGGTGCGGCAGTACCTGTTCAGTACCTGTTTGCGCACGTCCCGACCGCGCAAAGGCGTCGCGGTCGCAAGCGCAAGGGTCCATCCGGCATAAGAGGACAGCAGCAATACGGAGCGCCTGGCCCGGTAGACGTGCGTCGAAGCCGCGTTTGCGGTATCGACCAAAGGGGGCGCGTAATAGTTGGCGGCGATTGTACTGGTCTGGCCGCATAAACGATAGGGTATTGCCCGGGCAAGACAGTTTTTCACAATTGAAGGATAACTTTTGCTTACAAACTGTGGCTAGAATGCCATTTCACCCTGTGCCACTGCCTTGCCGTTTGGCTGGCCCCGGGGAAACGATCTGTTCACTCCAGCATTGTGACGGTTTTTCGTGAAGCTCATCATTGTCGCACTCTACATCTTCTCCATTGGCTACGTTCATCTGCGCGGTCGGGTGCGGCATAAGTTCGGACGCCAACTGAGCGATCATTCGTCGTTTCTCGCGCCGATCAATTGCCTGCTTTACTTGTGCTCGAAACTGCCCAACAGGCCGTTCCTGAGTCCGGCGCAGTTCCCGGACCTGAGCCCGTTGCAGGCCCATTGGCAAGAGATCCGGGCCGAAGGCCTGGGCCTGCTGCACGCGGGGGAGATCAAGCGTTCCGATCAATACGACGATGTGGGCTTCAACTCGTTCTTCAAGACCGGTTGGAAGCGTTTCTACCTGAAGTGGTACGGCGACAGCCATCCTTCGGCCATGAAGCTATGCCCCCGTACTACCGAGCTGGTACAGAGCATCGGTTCGATCAAGGCGGCAATGTTCGCCGAGTTGCCTCCGGGCTCGAAGCTGGTCCGGCACCGCGACCCCTATGCCGGCTCCTATCGGTATCACCTGGGCCTGGAAACGCCCAACGATGCTGGCTGCTACATCAATGTCGATGGCGAGCCCTATCATTGGCGCGATGGCGAGGCGGTGATCTTCGACGAAACGTTCATTCATTACGCCCAGAACACCACCGACCATAATCGCATCATCTTGTTCTGCGACGTGGAGCGGCCCATGAAGTTTCGCTGGGCTAGCGCGTTCAACCGCTGGTTCAGCCGCACCGTGATGGCAGCAGCCGGTGCGCCCAACGACGCGGGCGACAGGACGGGCGCCTTGAACCGGTCGTTTTCCAGGCTCTACAAGATACGGTTACAGGGCAAGGCTCTGAAAAAACGTAACCGCACGCTGTATTACCTGCAGAAGTGGGCGTTCTTTGGCGGCCTGCTGGTGATCTTTATCTGGATTTGAACGCTGGATTTACCTTCATGCCTCGGGCTTTTGCGCATCCAGCTGTTCCCACATCCTGGCGGTGATCCGCTGACGATGGTGGTAGCCTTCCCAAGGATCGGCGCCCAAGCCCTTGGCCCGTTCCAGAGCGGTATAGATGTCCCATTGCTGTGCGTTGCGCAGGGTCGGCAGTTCGGCCCGGGCGATTGGCACCGAGACCGGCAGGCCTGGCCTGGCGCGCACTGAGTAGGCGGCCACCGTGCTGGCGCCGCGGGCGTTGCGCAGGTAGTCGACGAATATTTTTCCGACGCGGTTCTTCGGTCCCATGGTGGCCGTGATGCGCTCTGGCATTTGCCGGGTCAGGAACTGCGAGATAGCCTTGGCGAACGCCTTGGTTGTGTCCCAGCCTTCACTTCTCGCCAAGGGCACGATCACGTGCATGCCTTTGCCACCGCTGGTCTTGAGAAAAGCTTGCAAACCCAACTCGTCGAGCACCGCCAAGGTCATGTGGGTCGCCTCGATCATGGCGCTCCAGGGCAGCGAAGGGTCCGGATCCAGGTCCAGGACAAACAGGTCGGGTGTCTCGATCCGATCGTGGGTCGCGGTCCAGGTGTGCAATTCCACCGTGCCCATCTGCGCCGCGCTGACCAGGGCGTGGATGTCATCGATTTCCATCAGCGCTGCATGGCCTGGGTCCAGTCGCGGATCCAGCTGTTTGATATGGGGAATGTCCAGGCGATCGGCGTGTTTTTGGAAGAACTGCTCTTCGCCGATACCGTCCGGTGCCCGCAACAGCGCGACCGGCCGCTGCTTGAGGTGCGGCAGGATCCACGGGGCGATGTCCAGGTAATACTGCGCCAGCTCGGCCTTTTGCACACCGCTGACACTGTCGATGACCCGATCGGGGTGGGTGATCGTCACACCGTCGACTTTGGCCGCGCGGGTTTTGCTGCGACGCTGGGTTTTTGCTGTCGTGGATTTTATCGGCAGCGGCTGCTCACGAACAACCTTGTTGGCCGGTGTCTCGGTCGAAAAACCCAGGAAAATGGCCTGCCGCACTTGGTTGTCGCCAGTCCATTCAATGAACTCTACCTCGCAGGTCAAGCCAGGCTCGACCCATTGCACGCCGCGTCCCTGCACACCGTTGAGTGGCAACGCCAGTGGCGAAGTCTCGCGTTGCTGCGCGCACAGTTGCGCATGTAATTGTTGGATTTGCGTCTGGCTGAATCCCGTGCCGACCCGACCGGCGTACACCAGCCCCGACGGCCCGTTGACCGCCAGCAACAGCGCGCCGAAACCGCTGCGCCTGCCTTGGGGGCGAGTGAACCCGACGATGACGAAGGCTTGGCGCAACCGGCACTTGAGTTTTACCCAATCGGCGCTTCGCTGGGACCTATATGGGCTGCCCACGCGCTTGCCGACCACGCTGTCCAATGCGAGCGCGATAGCGCTTTCGAACATGTCGTGCGGGCTGGCCGAAAACGACTCGGAAAAGCGCAGGCGCTTGCTGGTGTTGTTGCCAAGGGCTTTTTTCAGGGCCGCACGGCGTTCCTCCACCGGAGCCTGGCGCAGGTCGACGCCATTGAGGAACGGCGCATCGAACAGGAAATACAGCGTGTCGACGGTGCGGCTGATGTCGAAGGCCTGGCGCAGGGCCGCGAAATCGGAGCGACCGGTCTCATCGAGCAGAACCAGTTCGCCGTCGAGCCAACTGTCCCCCAGGTTCAACCCGGCCAGGGCGTCGGCATGCAGCTTTAGCCGCTCGGTCCAGTCCTGGTGATTGCGATTGAACAAGCGGACTTCGCCCTGTTCGATGCGCGTCAGCAGTCGATAACCGTGGAATTGGACTTCATAGCGCCATTCGCCGATGGGCGGTTCTTCCACGGGCGTGGCCAATTGCGGCGACAGGCGCTCGGGCAGGCGGTTTTGAGGCGCCTTTCGGGCTGTCGTAACCTCCGGCTTGGCGTTGGACAAACGAGCAGATTCACTCTCGGCGTTGGCCATGACAGATTCCCTTGTATTGCGCACGCCAGGGTTTACCCCCGGGAGGCCTTGGTGGCTTTTTTGGCAGGAGCGGATTTGCGGGCTTTCGCAGGTTTTGCAGGGGCCTTCCCGGCGGATTTTTCGGTGGCCTTGCCCTTGCTGCCCAGGCTGCGCTTGAGCAACTCGGTAAGGTCGATGACATCGGCGGTCTTGCGTTGTTCTTCGCCCGGGTCGGTTTCCACCGCTTCGAGGCGGCCTTCGTTGGCCTTTTTCTCCACCAGTTCCATGATTTTGTCTTCGAAACTGTCCCGGTATTCTTGCGGTTCCCAGTCGGCGCTCATGTCTTCCACGAGACGTTTGGCCATTTCCAGCTCGCCCTTGGCCAGGGTTGGGTTCGTCACTTCGTCGCCCAACTCGAGGACATCGAGGTCGCGTACCTCCGCAGGCCAGCGCAGCATCACCAGTACCAGCGCCGATTCAAGGGGCATGAGCGCCGCCAGGTGCTGGCGGGTATGCAGCACGACATGGGCCAGGGCGACCTTGTGGGTCTTGACCAGGGTTTCGCGCAGCAGGGCATAGACTTTGCCACCGCGTTTGTCGGGGGCGAGAAAGTAGGGTGTGTCGATGTTTTGCAACGGGATCTTCTCGCTGTCGACAAAGGCAAAGATATCGATGGTCTGGGTGGACTTGGGGTGAGCGGAACGGATTTCCTCCTCGCTGAGCAGCACGTACTGGCCTTTCTGGTACTGGACGCCTTTGACGATGTCATCCTTGGTCACTTCCTTGCCCGTGGTCTTGTTGACCCGCTTGTAGCCCACCGGGTCCATGCTGCGTTTGTCCAGCCAGTCAAAATCCACCCCCTGGGACGAGGTGGCCGACACCAGCGCGACAGGAATGTGGACCAGTCCGAAGCTGATTGCGCCTTTCCAGATTGCCCGTGCCATGGTGGTGTTGTCCTTGCCGGTGGATGTCTTTCTGGTGACCTTCGCGCTTTGGGAAAAGTTTCCATTGTGGGGCGAGCAAGCTTGCTCCCATCTGTCTTCGGAGACGCTTCGTTACATCTTCACCGGGATATTTCGCTTAACAAGGGCGAACCTGCGGCGTAGCGTGCTTTCGATATGCCTGAACCCCAGAGGTGTCCCAATGAACAGGCTGATGCTCGTCATCATGACGCTATTACTGACTGCCGCTGCTCAGGCCGCCACGCCCAGCGCAGGCGCAACGGTCCTGGCCCAAAACCTGCCGGGCAACAACAATCCCTATAACAGCCCGACGCGCCGGGCCAATCCCAACAGCATGCAGGGCACCCGGCCCAACGTGCCGACGATACATAACAACCCGACAGTGCCGGTACCACGGCCACCGACCCTGGAAAACGGCGGCATCGGCAATGGCTACCCGCGTTCCGGCCCGCCGTCGGGTTCGCCGCGACCGACCATCGAGTCTCCTGCGCCACCGCGCAACAGCCAGAATGGCAACCGCTAGGCGCTGGCGCCCGTTGTTCTCTTTCAACACCGCAGAAGGAAATGTGCATGTTGCGTAAAACACTCCTGGCCGCATTCTGCGCCAGCGCTGTCCTGGCCCTTGCCACCCCGGCCAATGCCGCGCCAACCCAGTCATTCAAGAGCGAGGAGGGCACGCTGGAAGTGACCACCGTGGTCAAGGGGCTGGAGCACCCTTGGTCTGTCGCATTCTTGCCTGGCCAGCAGGGCATGCTGGTGACGGAGCGACCGGGTAACCTGCGCGTGGTCAGCGCCGATGGCCAATTGTCCGCCCCCTTGAGTGGCGTGCCTGAAGTGTGGGCCAAGGGCCAGGGCGGTCTGCTGGACGTGGTGCTGTCGCCCGATTTCAAGCAGGATCGTACCGTCTACCTGTCTTATGCCGAGGCGGGCGCAGATGGCAAGGCCGGCACCGCCGTGGGGCGCGGGCAACTGTCCGAAGATCTCAAGAGCCTGAAGAATTTCGACGTGATCTTCCGTCAGCAGCCCAAGTTGTCCACGGGCAACCACTTTGGCTCGCGCCTGGTCTTCGACCGCGACGGTTATCTGTTCATTACCTTGGGGGAAAACAACGAGCGGCCCACCGCCCAGGATCTGGACAAGCTGCAAGGCAAGATCGTGCGCATCTACCCCGACGGTAAGGTGCCCGACGACAACCCCTTCGTCGGCCAGAAAAACGTCCGTCCCGAGATATGGTCCTACGGCATGCGCAACCCCCAGGGGGCGGCCCTGAACCCTTGGAATGGTACGTTGTGGGAGAACGAACACGGGCCCAAGGGCGGTGATGAGATGAACATCATCGAGCGCGGCAAGAACTACGGCTGGCCATTGGCGACCCATGGCATCAACTACTCCGGCGCTCCGATCCCCGAAGCCCAGGGCAAGACCGTCGAGGGTGGCCTTGGCCCTCACCACGTCTGGCAGGTGTCGCCGGGGCTCAGTGGCATGGCGTTCTACGACCATGGGCGCTTCAAGGCCTGGCAACACAATGTGTTCATCGGCGCCTTGGTGCCGGGGGAACTGATCCGCCTGCAATTGCAAGACGACAAGATCGTCCATGAAGAGCGCCTGTTGGGTGAGCTCAAGGCGCGAATCCGTGATGTTCGCCAGGGCCCGGATGGGTATCTCTATGTGTTGACGGATGAGGACGACGGGGCGTTGTACAAAGTCGGCCTCAAATAGTTGGAGAAAACCGTGGGAACGAGCTCGCTCGCGATTGCTATGGGTCAGCTGGCATTGATGCCGACTGATACTCCGCAATCGCGAGCAAGCTCGCTCCCGCAGGGAATGTTGTTCACTTGAGGTCAATGCAGCGAATATCGGCTGGCACTTGATATTGCCCATTGACTTGCCGCCAACGCACCGCTAATTTCCAGGCATGAACTCACTCGTACTGCGCAGCCAGCCAAGCATTATTACCGCCATTCCTTATTTGGCGGGTTAGCTGTCGGCTGCACCCAACCCGCCCTGGAGGCGGGTTTTTTCTTTCTGTCTCCTGGGCTCCGCCTGAACCAGGAGATCGCCATGACCGTTACCCGCACCGAGCAAACCCTGCTCGAGCACTATGTTAAGAAGATTCTCGCCGCGCCGGTCTATGAGCTGGCGGTGCGCACGCCGCTGCAAGCGGCTCCCGCATTGTCCGAGGCCTTGGGTAACCGGATCCTGCTCAAGCGCGAAGACCTGCAACCGACCTTTTCCTTCAAGATCCGCGGCGCCTACAACAAACTCGTGCAACTGACCCCGGAGCAGCGCGCCCGTGGCGTCATCACCGCGTCCGCCGGCAATCATGCCCAGGGTGTCGCGCTGGCGGCTCGGGAGTTGGGTATTTCGGCCAGCATCGTCATGCCTGTGACCACTCCACAATTGAAGGTGCTGGGCGTGCGCAACCGAGGCGCCGAAGCGATTCTGCACGGGGAAAGCTTTCCGTTTGCCCTGGCGCACGCGCTGGACCTGGCCGAGCAGAGCGGACGGGAGTTCGTCTCGCCTTTCGATGACCCGGACGTGATCGCCGGGCAGGGCACCGTCGCCATGGAAATCCTGCGCCAGCACCCCGGCCAGTTGGATGCGATTTTTGTCCCGGTCGGTGGCGGTGGGCTGATCGCCGGGATCGCAGCCTACGTCAAGTACCTGCGCCCGGAAGTACGCATCATCGGCGTCGAGTCGCAGCACTCGGCCTGTCTCCAGGCGGCGCTGGCAGCCGGTGAGCGAGTGACCTTGCCCGAGGTGGGAACCTTCGCCGATGGCGTGGCCGTGGCGCAGATCGGCGCCCATGGCCTCGATATCTGCCGTTTCTGTGTCGATGAGGTGATGACCGTGAGCAACGATCAACTGTGCGCCGCGATCAAGGACATCTATGACGATACCCGCTCCATCACTGAACCGTCGGGCGCACTGGCGGTGGCAGGCATCAAGCAGTACGTAGCCGACACGGGGGCGCGAGGCCAGACGCTGGTGGCGATCGATTCCGGTGCCAATATCAATTTCGACAGCTTGCGCCACGTGGCCGAGCGGGCGGCGGTGGGCGCATTTTGAGTTTTTTACGCTACGTCACACTTTTTTTGAAGCAGGCGACGGATGCCCACTTGCGTCTTCGTATTAGGGGCTACTCTAAGTTGCGAACAGGATAAAAGCGATTGCAGTTTGCATGGAAAAAGTAGCGTTTCCTTGCATTTTGCACGAGCTCTCCGGCGCGGGACGAAGCTAAGCGCTTGATTCAGATCAATCCGCAAGGTCTTCGATACAGGCATGCTTCTTGCGGGATGATTCAAGAGTTCGCCTGGCGAACTCGTTGACTGAAAACGCTAAAAAGAACGAACGAACGGCACGGTATTCGTAGTCCCAGTCCGCAGGGAAGAAAACGGACGAAAATACCGCCGGCGTGAACATAAGTTGGCCGCCTCAACAGGAGAGAGTCGCCATGTTTCTATCTGCCCTCGAAATGCGAAACATCATTGAAAGCAGCTTGCTGCCCAAGCGCTCGCAATGCACCTTGTCACCTGAGCTCAAGATGACGGTCAAGATTTACGACGATCATGCAACCGATCGCGTGGCATTGCTCAAAACCGACATCGATGCCAATAAACTCACCGGTTGTCGGGCCATCAACGACTTGATCGCGGAACTGCGTACCGAGCTCGACCACAACCCTGCCGCTGGCAATCACTTTCATCAGCAACACCAGCGGATGACTGGCCGCTGATAACGGCCTTGTCCTTGTAAGCCTGACGCTCGGGTCCGGTCATGTCCGAACCCGGCGTCCAGTTTTTTTCAGCTGTTTTTTTAGCTGCGATGCGCCATTCAGTTCAATTGGTGCCTGTAGGGCAGGTCTGGCCCGGTTTTGCCGCAAGTCAGGGCGGCGGCGCGAATGGCGAATTCAAGCATTGCGCTGATCTGTTCCCGGGTCAGGGTATGCAACCCCTCAATCGAATCCAATTGTTGTTCAGTCAACCACGCAATCAGCGCGGCCTGGAAGGTGTCGCCTGCACCCACGGTGTCGGCGATCTTCACCGGACAGGACGGCAGCGACCATGAGCCATATTGGCGACTGAAGACCGTAGCGCCCTGGCCGCCACGGGTCAGGAAGACCAATTGGCAGCGGTTCCCCAGCCAACCTTCGATGATCGCCTCGGGCTTCTTGCCGGGGTAGAGCAGGTCCAGGTCTTCGTCACTGACCTTGATCAGGTCGGCATATTGCACCAGCGTTGCAATCCGTGAGCGCCACAGCTCGATATCCGGCTGCGGGTTGAGTCGCACATTCGGGTCGAGGCTGATCAGGCGGCGGCCGCTTTCGCGTTGCATCAGGGCCAGGAGCGTATCGGCGATGGGCTGGACCACCAGCGAGAACGAGCCGAAATGCAAGCCGCGCACCTCGGGGCCCAGGTCCGGTAGATGCGCCAGGCTCAATTGTCGGTCCGCACAGCCTTCGCCGCGAAAACTGTAGTGGGGCGAACCATTGGCGCCTACGGCAACCATTGCCAGGGTGGTCGGTGCGTCGAAGTCCACCAGGTATTGGGCGCTGACACCTTCATTGAGCAGCACCTGCTGCAAGCGTCGACCCAGGTAGTCGGTGGACAGCCCGGTAAACAGCGCCGATTCAATACCCAGGCGACGCAGCCCCACGGCCACGTTGAACGGTGAACCACCGGCAATGGCCTTGTAGTTCACTTGCGAGGTCGGGCCATCCGCCTCGGTCTCACTGAAAAAATCAAACAGCGCTTCACCACACACCAAATACATAGTTTCCCGCTCTCAAAGGGTTGCGACGTGTTGTCGATAACGTTCATATGCCTGTTGCGACGCCGCGACATGCGCGGCGATTGGCCGGGTTTCGCTGCTCGGGTCGAGCTTGACGCAGCGCTCGCACAGCTCGGCCAAGCCCGTCTGTGAACCGGAGTGGCACCATGCCGCCTGGATCGCCGCCCCCAATGCAGCGGCTTCGCTCTGTTCGGTGCAAATGACCGTGGTGTCCATGGTGTCGGCGACGATCTGCCGCCACTGCGCGCTCTTCGAACCTCCGCCGATCAGGCGAATGCTCTGGGCCTGGAGTCCGTTGGCTCGCAGCAGGTCCAAGCCATAGCGCAAACCGAAGGTCGTGCCTTCGACCACGGCGCGACACAGGTTGGCCCGGGTCAGGTTGGTGGTGGTCAGGCCCAGCAGGCTGCCGGTGGCATGGGGCAGGGCAGGCACCCGCTCGCCATTGAGGAACGGCAGCATGCAGACCCCCTCGGCGCCAATCGGGGCCTTGGCCACCAGGGCGTTGAAGGCGTCGATGTCCAGGTCCAGCAGTTCGCGTATCGCGCCAGTGGCGTTGGTCAGGTTCATGGTGCAGATCAGCGGCAGCCAGCCACCGCTGGAGGAACAGAACGTCGCCACGGACGGCTGTGGACTGACCGCGGGTTCGGCGGCATAGGCGTAGACCGTACCGGAGGACCCGAGGCTCATGGTGATCACACCGGGCTGGATGTTCCCGGTGCCGATGGCGCCCATCATGTTGTCGCCGCCACCACTGGCCACCACCGCCTCGGGGTTGATGCCCAGGTGCGCGGCAATGGCCGGCAGGATGCGTCCGACGGGCTGATGGGCCTCGATCAGTTCCGGCAGCGCCGCTTGCAAGCGTGCGCTGGGGTCGATGTGTTGTAACAGTTGCACGTCCCATTGGCGGGTGCGTACGTTGAAATAGCCGGTCCCCGAAGCATCGCCGTATTCGCTGCAATGGCGGCCGGTGAGCCAGTAGTTGAGGAAGTCGTGGGGCAGCAGGACGCTGGCGATGCGTTCGAATACCTGGGGATGCTGCTCCCGCGTCCAGAGCAGTTTGGAAACTGTGTAGCCCGGCGCGATCACCACGCCGAGGCGTTCGAGGCTGCCGTCTTCACCGCCCAGGTGCGCCAGGAGCCGATCATTTTCCGGCGTTGTCTCGGTGTCGCACCACAGCTTGGCCGGGCGCAAGACCTGGCCCTGCTCGTCAAGCAGCACCAGGCCGTGTTGCTGGCCGGAGACGCCGATGCCGAGGACCGCCTGGCCATCGACGCCGGCGGCGGCCAAGGCCTGATGAGTTGCCTGGGTGAATGCATCGAGCCATTGCTGGGTGTCTTGTTCACGACGACCGTTGGCCCCGCTGATCATGCTGTGGGCAGCGGCGCCCTGGCCGAGTACCTGGCCGCTGATCGCATCCAGGATCAGCGCCTTGGTGCCTTGGGTGCCGCAGTCGATGCCCAGGAACAGTTGTTGGTTTGCCATGGAAATCCTTGGTCGTCAGATCAATACCCGCAGGAAATAGCCGCTCGGTCAGCCAACACCTACCTGTGGCGAGGGAGCTTGCTCCCGCTGGGCTGCGAAGCAGCCCTAAAACCTGCCACTCGGTCTGTCAGGTTCTCCGTGTCGGCTGTCTTGGGGCCGCTGCGCAGCCCAGCGGGAGCAAGCTCCCTCGCCACAAAAGCGGACCGTTAGTCCGCGTCAGCCAGCACGCGCTCAAGCGTTCGCGTGACGCCATGCTCGCGCAAGCTGTTGCAGCACCATTCGAATGCTGCCACGAACTCCGGCGAGCGGGGAATGGCGGTGCCAAAGATTTCTTCCACCTCCAGCATCCGCTGGGTCACCAGCGCATCGTCAGCCACCAGTGCCTGGCAAAACGCTGCCCGTGGGTCCGGGATCGAATACGTCACGCCATTCTCGTCCACGCCCTTCAGGTACACGGCCCAGGCGGCCACCACCAGCGCCGCGCGGCGAGTTTGGCCACCGTCGGCGATCAAGCGGTTGATGGTCGGCACAGTGAATTTTGGAAACTTCGACGAGCCGTCCGAACAGACCCGTTCCAACTGGTCGGCAATCGCCTGATTGGAAAAGCGCTCCACCAGGGTGTTCTTGTAGTCGGTCAGGTCGATGCCTGGCACTGGCGCCAGTTGCGGCGTCACGTCCAGGTCCATGTAGGCGCGCATGTAACGCACGAACAGCGGGTCGTTCATGGTCTCGTGGACGAAGCGATAACCCTTGAGAAAACCCAGGTAGGTCAACGCCAGGTGGCTGCCGTTGAGCAGCTTGATCTTCATCTCTTCATAGGGTGTGACGTCATCGGTGAACTGCACGCCGACCTTTTCCCAGGCCGGGCGACCGTTGACGAACTTGTCTTCCAGGACCCATTGCACGAACGGTTCGCAGACCACCGGCCAAGCGTCGTCGATGCCATGTTCGTCATGCAGTTGCAGGCGATGGGCCACGCTGGTCATGGGCGTGATGCGATCGACCATGGCATTGGGGAAACTGACATTGCGGTCGATCCACTGCCCCAGCTCCGCGTCGCGCAGCGCGGCGAAGGCCAGCAACGCCTTGCGGGTCACGGCGCCGTTGTGGGGCAGGTTATCGCAAGACATCAACGTGAACGCCGGGATGCCCGCCGCGCGACGCTTGGCCAGGGCGGCGCAGAGGAAACCGAAGACGGTTTTCGGAGCGTCAGGATGGGCCAGGTCGTGCTGGATCTGCGGCAAGTGGGCCATGAACTCGCCGTTGCTGTCGTCGATGCAATAGCCGCCTTCGGTGATGGTCAGCGAGACGATGCGGATCTGCGGATCGGCCAGTTTGTCGATCAGCGCCTGGGCGCCATCTTCAGCCAGCAACATGTCATTGATCGCGCCAATCACCCGGACTTCGGTGTCATCGGTGTCGCCCAGTTCGTACAGGGTGAACAGGTAGTCCTGGCTGGCCAGGTCATCCCGGGCACGGCGATCCTCGGCCCGCAGGCCCACGCCGCAGATGGCCCAGTCCAGGTCGGTGCCGGTATTCATCAGCGCATCGGTGTAGTAGGCCTGGTGCGCCCGGTGGAAACCGCCGACACCGATGTGGGCGATGCCCTGGCGGACATCGCCCACAGGGTAGGCGGGCAGGGCGACGCCAGGGTTGAGGTTGTGCAGGTTTTGTCGGTTGAGTTTCATCGCAGGTCTCGGTAATCAGGCGGCGGCGCGCAGCGCACGGGTCACCGCAACGCCCTCGGCGTCGAATAAGTGGCAGTGTTCAGCGTCCAGGTGCAGGCTCAGTTGCTCGCCGAAACGGCTCGCCAGGTCGCCGCGAACGCGCATGGTCAAGGCTTCGCCGGAGGCCGTGACGACGTGACAGAAGGTGTCGCTGCCCAGCCGCTCGCTCACATCAGCGGTGACTTGCAACGTGCAGTCGCCCGGTTGCGCCAGGTTCAGGTGTTCCGGGCGAATCCCCAGGGTCACCGCGCCGCCGACGCTCAGGTTGGCACCGCTCAACGGCAGGCTGATACGCGTACCGGCGTCCAGCAGCACTTCACAGCCCTGGCTGTCCAGGCCGGTGACCTTGCCTTTGAGGAAGCCCATTTTCGGCGTGCCGAGGAACCCGGCGACAAACAGGTTGGCCGGCTGGTGATACAGCTCCAGCGGCGAGCCGACCTGTTCGATACGCCCGCCATTGAGCACCACCACCTTGTCGGCCAGGGTCATGGCTTCGACCTGGTCGTGAGTCACGTAGATCATGGTCGCCTGCAACTCTTTGTGCAGGCGTGCCAGTTCCAGGCGCATCTGAACCCGCAGGGCGGCGTCGAGGTTGGACAGCGGTTCGTCGAACAGGAAGATTTTCGGGTTACGCACGATGGCCCGGCCAATCGCTACACGCTGGCGCTGGCCGCCGGACAGTTGCTTGGGCTTGCGCTCGAGCATCGGCCCCAGTTCGAGGATGCGCGCCGCTTCGTTGACCTTCTTCTCGACCTCGGCCTTGGGCACGCCGGCCAGGTCCAGGGCGAAGGACATGTTCTTGCGCACGCTCATGTGCGGGTACAAGGCGTAGGTCTGGAACACCATCGCCAGGTCGCGCTTGGCCGGGCTGACTTCGGTGATGTCCCGGCCATCCAGTTCGATGGTGCCGTCGCTGACCTCTTCAAGGCCGGCGATCAGCCGCAGCAGCGTGGATTTGCCACAGCCCGACGGGCCGACGAAGACCACGAACTCGCGGTCGTTCACCTCAAGGTCGATGCCCTTGATGATGGAGAAACCTTCGAAACCCTTTTGCAGATTCTTGATTTTCAGGTTGGCCATGATGATGGGCCTCCACTTCTGATTATTGTGTAGGGCGCGTTATTTCACCGCGCCGAAGGACAAACCGCGCACCAGCTGTTTCTGGCTGATCCAGCCGAAAATCAGGATCGGCGCGCAGGCCAGGGTCGAAACGGCGGACAACTTGGCCCAAAACAAGCCTTCGGGGCTGGAGTAGGACGCGATCAGTGCCGTCAAGGGCGCGGCTTTGGACGAGGTCAGGTTCAATGACCAGAAGGCTTCGTTCCAGCACAGGATCAGCGACAGCAGCACGGTGGAGGCCAGGCCGCCCTTGGCAATCGGCAGCAGCACACGGACCATCTCCTGCCATAGGGTGGCACCATCCAGGCGGGCGGCCTCGAGGATGTCGCGGGGAATGTCCTTGAAGTAGGTGTAAATCATCCAGACCACGATGGGCAGGTTGATCAACGTGTAGATAACGATCAACGCGAGACGCGTGTCCAGCAGGCCAAATTGCTTGGCCAGCAGGTAAATCGGCATCAGCACGCCCACTGGCGGCAGCATCTTGGTGGAGAGCATCCACAGCAACGTCCCTTTGGTGCGCTGGGTTTCATAGAACGCCATGGAGTAGGCCGCCGGCACTGCAATCAGCAGACACAGGGCGGTGGCGCTGAAGGAAATCACCACCGAGTTCCAGGCGAAGCTGAAGTAGTTGCTGCGCTCATTGATGTGCAGGTAATTCTCCAGCGTCGGCGTGAAGATGAACTGCGGTGGCGTGGCGAACGCGTCGATTTCGGTCTTGAAGCTGGTCAGCACCATCCAGAAGATCGGGAAGAAGATCAGGATCGCGATGGCCCAGGCCAGCGTGCCCAGCAGCAGGCTTTGCAGGCGACGGGATTGTTGAAGAGTCATGGCGACGGCCTCAGTGCTTGTCGGTGAGGTTTTTGCCGATCATCCGGACCAGGATGATGGCGGCGATGTTGGCAATGACCACGGCAATCAGGCCACCGGCCGAAGCCATGCCGACGTCGAACTGCACCAGCGCCTGGTTGTAGATCAGGTAGGCCAGGTTGGTGGAGGCGTAGCCGGGGCCACCGTTGGTGGTGGTAAAGATCTCGGCGAACACCGACAGCAGGAAAATCGTCTCGATCATCAGTACCACGGCAATCGGGCGAGCCAGGTGCGGCAGGGTCAGGTGCCAGAAAATCGCGATCGGGCCGGCACCGTCCAGGCGCGCGGCTTCTTTCTGTTCCTGGTCCAGCGACTGCATGGCGGTCATCAGGATCAGGATCGCGAAGGGCAGCCATTGCCAGCTCACGATGATGATGATCGACAGCAGCGGGTAATGGGCTAGCCAGTCCACTGGCTGGGCGCCGAACAGTTTCCACACCGAGGCGAGGATGCCCGAGACCGGGTGGAAGATCAGGTTCTTCCAGATCAGCGCGCCGACGGTGGGCATGATGAAGAACGGCGAGATCAGCAGCACACGGACGATGCCGCGACCAAAAAACTCACTGGCCTCCAGCAGCGCGCTGATCAACACCCCCAGCACGATACTGATCAGCAGCACGCTGCCCACCAGCAACAAGGTGTTGGTGGCACCGGGCATGAAACCCGAGTCGGTCAGGAAGTAGGTGAAGTTCTCCAGCCCGACGAATTCGTTTTCGCCGGGGTAGAGCAGGTTGTAGCGGATCATCGAGAAGTAGACGGTCATGCCCAGCGGCACGATCATCCACAGCAGCAACAAGGCCACCGAAGGGCTGACCAGGAACCAACCGGGGTTCGCCAGGCGGATCTTGCGTGCCGGCGGCGGGGCAATCTCGATGGGGGCTTTGGCAGTTGTCGTTGAGCTATTCATGAACGTTTACTCTTCTGCGACGCATTCCCTGTGGCGAGGGAGCTTGCTCCCGCTGGACCGCGCAGCGGGCCTATTTCGACTGGCAATCCGTGGATTGCCAGGGCGGGCTTCGCCCGCAGCGGGAGCAAGCTCCCTCGCCACAATTGGAGAAATGCAGACCTTATTTTGGATACCCGGCGCGTTTCATCTCGCGTTCGGTGGTGGACTGCGCGGCGGTCAACGCCTGATCCACGGTCTGCTGGCCGGTCAGCGCACCGGAAAAGAACTTGCCCACTTGGGTGCCAATGGCCTGGAACTCGGGAATGGTCACCAACTGGATGCCGATGTAAGGCACAGGCTTGAGGGTTGGCGCTTTCGGGTCGGCGACTTTCAACGATTCGAGGGTCACCTTGGCAAACGGCGCGGCCTTCATGTACTCGTCGCTGTAGGTCGAGGTGCGGGTGCCTGGAGGTACGTTGGCAATGCCGTCGGTCTTGGCGACCAATTGGCTGTATTCCTTGGACGTCGCCCAAGTGGTAAAGACCGTGGCCGCGTCCTTGGCTTTGGAGCTGGTCGGGATGGCCAGCGACCAGGAGTACATCCACGAGGTGCCCTTGTCGGTTTTTTCGTGGGGGGCGAAGGTGAATCCAACGTGATCGGCCACCTTGCTCTGGGTCTTGTCGGTGACGAACGAACCGGCGACGCTGGCATCGACCCAGATCGCGCATTTGCCGCTGTTGAACAGCGCCAGGTTTTCGTTGAAGCCGTTACTGGACGCACCCGGCGGGCCGGATTTCTTCATGTTGTCGACGTAGAAATTCAGTGCTTCCTTCCACTCGGGCCCATTGAATTGTGGCTGCCACTTCTCATCGAACCAGCGTGCGCCATAACCGTTGGCCAGGGTGGTGATCAGCGCCATGTTCTCGCCCCAACCGGCCTTGCCCCGCAGGCACAGGCCATATTGTTCCTTGGATTTGTCGGTGAGTTTCTCCGCGAACTCACCGATCTGGCTCCAGGTCGGGTGTTCGGGCATGGTCAGCCCGGCGTTCTTGAACAGGTCCGTGCGGTAATAGGTGATCGAGCTTTCGGCATAGAACGGCAGGGCGTACAGCGAGCCTTTGACCGACAAGCCATCGCGCACGGAAGGGAAAACGTCGTCCAGGTCATAGGAGGCCGGCAGGTCCTTCATCGGCTCCAGCCAGCCCTTGGCGCCCCAGAGTGCAGCTTCGTACATGCCAATGGTCAGCACGTCGAACTGTCCGCCCTGGGTGGCGATGTCGGTGGTCAGGCGCTGGCGAAGCACGTTTTCTTCGAGCACCACCCAGTTGAGCTTGATGTCCGGGTGCTCGGCCTCGAAGGTTTTCGAGAGCTTTTGCATGCGGATCATGTCGCTGTTGTTGACGGTGGCAATGGTGAGGGTCTGTGCGCCGAAACTGACGCTGCTGAGGGTCATGCAGGTGGAGACAAGCAGAGCTTTTACCGAAGGTTTCATCGCGCACTCCTTTTCCGCGCCCGAAGGCGGCAGAAGGACAGTTATTGTTTTTGTGTCTTCCGGATGAAGGGAAGAATGTGCGCTGATTACAGCCCTCAATGGACGGCGTGACAAATCATCCGTCGCACTTTCACTGATACTTTTTTGCACTGGAGGGATTGATGCTTGCCACTTCAGGCCGGACAAAGAACCTGTGGCGAGGGAGCTTGCTCCCGCTGGGGCGCGCAGCGGCCCTCAACAATTCTCCTGACAACTCGGTGCGAAAGGCTGATATAGAGGGCTGCTTCGCAGCCCAGCGGGAGCAAGCGCCCTCGCCACAGGGGATTGGGTGAGAAAAATGTCAGCCCTGGTTCTGCTCGGTCAACCGCTGCACCGCCAGCCGCCGGTAGTGGGATGGGGTCATGCCCTTGAGCTGCTGGAAACGCCGGTTGAAATTGGAAATGTTGTTGAAACCCGATTCAAAGCACACGTCCGTCACCGGTTTATCACCGTCGGCCAGCAACTCGCAGGATTTGCTGATGCGCAGGCGATTGACGAATTCGATGAAGCAGCGACCGGTGGCCTGTTTGAACACCCGGCTGAAATAGGTGGGTTTCATGCCCAGGTGCTCGGCCACTTCTTCCAGGGACAGTTCCCGGGCGTAATGGGCAAAGATGTAGTCCACCGCGCGGTTGGTGCGGTCGATGCTGTGTTCGTCCGCCGTTTGCGCAGAGGTCGCGCCGGACAGCAGTTGGTAGTCATCCGTGGCGGCCAGCAGCTCCATCAGGATGAAAAAATGCCCCAGGCGGCTCATGCCTTGGGAATCGGCGATGCGCTGCATCAGGGTCATGGCCTGGCGGATGGTGCGCTTGCAGCGGAACTCGATGCCGTACTGGGCACGTTCGAGCAGCGGTGCGACAGTCTTGAGTTCAGCGAACACCTGGTGGCCACTTTCGAACAACTCGTCAGTGAAGTTCACCAGCATGTCGCGCTTGTGCACCACTTCGTCTTCGGCCACCTGGCTGATCCAGTTATGGGGCAGGTTGGGGCCGGTGAGGAACAGCGACTGGGGATAGAAGTTGCCGATGTAATCGCCAATGAACACTTTGCCGGAACTGGCGACGATCAAGTGCAGCTCGTATTCCTTGTGGAAATGCCAGCGCACCAGCGGGCAGGGAAAACCGTGCTGACGGTAGATGATGGACAACCCATTATGGTCGTCCATCAACTCGTAGGAGGGGTCGGTGATTCTGGCTGTACGGGTCATGGGCCTGGCGCTTTTATTGTTATCGCCATTGGATAATGCCCCCTTCGCCAGGCGGCTGCCACTCTGACGTCTAACCGTTGCGGTTTTTTTCTTCGATCCACTGGGACATGTATTGGGTGCTTTTGTGCTGGTGGTGACGCAGCATGCTGCCGGTGAAATTGTCCCGACGTCGTTGTGCCAGGTCCGCCCGGCAAGCGTTGATGCTGTCGATCAGTGCCGGGCCGTGCACCTGTTGCCGGTAGCGATTTTCCAGCAGGGCGAGGCCAGCATCCTGGGCCTGGGTCCAGCGCGCCTGATCGCGATACAACTGCACCGCCGCATTGGCGATGCCTTCGGCGCTCTGGGCAATTGCGCCGGGCCAGGGCATATCGCCGTGCATGGCTTCGGCCCCCACGGGCGTGGTGACGTTGGGGGTGCCGCAGAGCATGGCATCGATCAGCTTGCCCTTGATGCCGGCGCCGAAACGCAGCGGCGCCAGGCAGATGCGTGCCGCCGACATCACCTGCAAGGCGTCCTCCGCCCAGTTCATGATGTGAAAGCCCTGGGCCGGGTTATGCAGCGCGGCGGCCTTGGGCGGGGTGTAGGCGCCGTACAGGTGCAGCTGCGCGCCGGGTAATTGTTGGCGGATCAGTGGCCAGATGGCGTTTTTCATCCAGAGCACGGCGTCCCAGTTCGGTGCGTGGCGAAAGTTGCCGATGCTCAGGAAATGCGCCCGGTCCTCGAACGGCGCCGACGGCTCGCCGGGCAGGTCCAGCATCAACGGGCACCAGTGCAGCAGGTTGCGGGGCAACCCGAAGTGCTCCACCAACAGTTCGATTTCAACCTCGGACACCATCAGGTTGAGGTCGCAGCGGTACAATGCGGCGATTTCCCGTTTGGCCAGGTCGGTGTCGGCCATCCGCTGGAACTCCTCGTCCAGGGCTGGGGCGAAGAGGTCGCTGAAATCCTCGCCAGCCTCATCCTGCTTCAGGCGGCCTTTCAAGCGCTGGTGCCGAGCGTGGCGCAGGCTCTGCAAGTCTGACGTCTCCAGCACCCGCAGGGCACCGGGGCAGTGCTTCTCGACCCGCCAGCCGAACTGTTCTTCCATCATGAATTGGTCGAACAGCACGATGTCCGGCGCCAGCTCACTGATGAAGGCGTCGAAGCTGCTGCTATTGAGTTCGATCGGTACTTCGCGGATACCCAGCGCGACCAGGTCGGCGCGCTGTTCGCCGGGGCCCGCCGGGCTGCTGAAGGTGATGTCCCAGCCTTGCCCGAGGAAGGTGTCGAGGATCTGCATGACATGCCCGCTGGCAGCCGATGAGCGCGGCTCGGGCCAGACATAGCCGATAACCAGGACCTTGGTGGCGGTGGGGTGATGCATGAGCAGGGGGTTCCTCGAAGCGGATCAGGCGCTGTCGGCGCGCGGGGCGCCGATAGTGACCAAGAATACGATCCGGCTCAAGAAAGAATGCGTTTGACCTTGTCTCGCAACTGATCGATGGAGAAAGGCTTGCCGATCACCGACATGCCTTCTGGCACATCGATGCTTTCGGCATAACCGCTGGCAAACAGCACAGGCAGTTGTGGCCGCACGGCTCGGGCCTGTTTCGCCAATTCGCGCCCGTCCATGACCGGCAGGCCGACGTCGGTCATCATCAGTGCGATGGGTTGCGCGTCGTTTTTTAAAAATGCCAGCGCCTGCTCACAACCATCCGCCTCCAGCACCTGGTATTCCAATTCCTCCAGCACGTCGACGATCAGCATCCGCACAATGTCGTCGTCTTCGACGACCAGGATGGTGGGCGGGGTGGCAGGAGGGGGGGTGGACATAGTTGACATTCTCGAAGGTTGGGGTCGGGAAGGGGCTCGAAGAAATCGGTCTCTTTCATAAGCCTCTTTTATGAGTAAGCTCCGAGGCGGCACAAGTTCCCAAGGTTGTACAAGAAAGGATCTATAGTACAAGAGCTGACAAGGATAGTCGCTTCCTTGCTACAAGGTAGATCGTCGCGGGACTTGCGCCTTTGACTCGTCAGATAATGTGGATCCAAGCGCCGTTTTTCGGGCAAACTCCACGGTTTTCAACTGTCCACCAAGGCCCTTTCCATGACTCCTTCGTCTTCGGTCGACGAGCAAAGTTTTCGCAAGCTCCTGAGCCGCAATATCAGCCTGCCGCTGGGCATGGGCGCCCTCAGCGCGGTGTTTTTCATCATCCTTATCACGTACCTGCTCTCAGTGATCCAATGGGTCGGCCACACCGACCGGGTGATCAATAACGCCAACGAGGCGTTCAAGCTGAGCGTGGACCTGGAAACTGGCATGCGTGGCTATCTCTTGAGCGGTGACGAGCATTTCCTCGACCCCTATGAAATCGCCAAGCCCCGGATCACCGTTGCGCTGGACACTCTGCTGGAATTGACAGCCGACAACCCTGTCCAGACCGACCGCCTGCACAAGATACAAGCGCTCCAGACCGAGTGGGCCAATTACGCCCAGAGCATGATCGACCTGCAACGTACCAGTGGCGATTACCGGGGGGCGGTGAAGGCCGGGCGCGGCAAGCGCCTGACCGACGAGATTCGCCAGTCCTTCGAAGAAATTGTCGAGACCGAGCAGCAACTGCGTGCGGCGCGCAATGCGGAGGTGCGCGCCACCACGGTCTGGAGTATCGCCCTGTATCTGCTGTTCGTCGCCGCAGTCAGTGGATTGCTGGCCTACGTCGGTCGCCGGGATCTGTTGAGCTTGTCCGAGAGCTACAGCGCCAGCCTGAAAGTCCAGCAACGCAGCGCCCTGCACCTGGAGAAGCAGGCTTGGTTGCGCAATGGCCAGACGCAGCTGGCCGAGCAGGTCCTGGGACAGTTGTCCCTGGACCTGTTGGGCCGCAATATCTTGCAGTTCTGTGCGAAGTACCTGGGGGTGGCGGTCGCTGCGCTCTATGTACGGGAAGAAAATGGCCTGCTCAAGCGCGTCGCCAGCTATGGCTTGTCCCGGGAGGATGACGCGCAGCAGCAGGTGATCGTCGACGGTGAAGGTATTGCTGGCCAAGCCGTCCGACAGGGGCGTCTCATTCGGTTGGATGACGTACCGGACGATTACCTGAAAGTCAGCTCCGGATTGGGGCAAGGGCTGCCCAACAGCGTGTTGGTGGCGCCCACCAGTGACGATGACCGGATCAACGGTGTCATCGAATTGGGCTTCCTGCGGCCATTGACCGAGCGCGACATTGAGATGCTGGAGCTGATTTCCGGCAATATCGGCACCTCCATCGAGGCCGCTCGTTATCGCCAGCGCTTGCAGGAAGTGCTGGCCGAAACCCAGCAGTTGAACGAAGAACTGCAAGTGCAGCAGGAAGAGCTCAAGACTGCCAACGAGGAACTGGAAGAGCAGTCGCGCATTCTCAAGGAGTCCCAGGCCCACCTGGAAGCCCAGCAGCAGGAACTGGAGCAGACCAACGAGCAATTGGCCGAACAGCGCGACGCCATGGACCAGAAGAACAGCGAGCTGAACCTGGCCCAGATCCAGTTGCAGGAGCGCGCCGAAGAGTTGCAGCGTTCGAGCAAGTACAAATCCGAGTTCCTGGCCAACATGTCCCACGAGCTGCGCACGCCGCTCAACAGTTCGTTGATCCTGTCCAAACTGCTGTCGGAAAACCCGCAGCAGAACCTCAGCGAGGAACAGGTCAAGTTTGCCGAGTCGATCTACTCCGCCGGCAACGACCTGTTGAACCTGATCAACGATATTCTCGACATCTCCAAGGTCGAGGCTGGAAAGCTGGAAGTGCGCCCGGAGAACACCAGCGTGCAGCGTCTGGTGGAGGGCCTGCGGGACATGTTCGAGCCGTTGGCAGTCGACAAGGGCCTGGAGTTCGAGGTCCAGGTATTGCCCGATGCGCCAGCGATGCTCTACACCGACCGCCAGCGCCTGGAACAGGTGATCAAGAACCTGCTGTCCAATGCCGTGAAATTTACCGAGCAAGGCACCGTCAGCCTGTCGGTGGCCGGGCAGCCGGGCTCGGGCATCGCGTTCATCGTGCGCGACTCCGGGATCGGCATCGCCGCCGATCAGCAGCAAAGCATTTTCGAAGCGTTCCGCCAGGCCGATGGCACGACTAATCGTCGTTACGGTGGCACCGGCCTGGGGTTGTCGATTTCCCGGGACCTGGCCACGTTGTTGGGCGGCTCGATCAGCGTTTCCAGCGAGCCGGGGCAGGGCAGCGTGTTTACGCTGGTAATGCCTGAACGTTATGTCGAGCCCGGGGAGTCGCCGATAGAACCGTTGACATTCACCCCGACGGCCACCGCGCCAGCGCCGGCTGCACCAAAAACCGCACCGGCACCGCTGATCGCTGAAGTGGATACGCCGATTGCCCGATTTGCCGACGACCGCGACAAGGCGCCGTTCGATACCCGATGCATTCTGGTGATCGAGGACGAGCCCAAGTTCGCCCGCATCCTGTTCGACCTGGCCCATGAGCTCGGTTACCAGTGCCTCGTGGCCCACGGTGCCGATGAAGGCTTCGACCTGGCCTTGCAACTGGCTCCCGACGCGATCCTTTTGGACATGCGCCTGCCGGATCATTCCGGGCTGACGGTGTTGCAGCGGCTCAAGGAGCGGGCCGAAACCCGGCACATTCCGGTGCACGTGATTTCCGTCGAAGACCGCGTCGAAGCCGCCATGCACATGGGCGCCATCGGTTATGCCGTCAAGCCGACCACCCGCGAAGAACTCAAGGATGTCTTCGCCCGCCTGGAAGCCAAGCTGACCCAGAAGGTCAAGCGGGTGCTGCTGGTGGAGGACGATGACCTGCAACGCGAGAGTATTACCCGCCTGATCGGCGACGATGATATCGAGATCACCGCTGTTGGCCTGGCCCAGCAAGCCCTGGACCTGCTGCGGACCAACGTCTACGACTGCATGATCATCGACCTCAAGTTGCCGGACATGCTCGGCAATGACCTGCTCAAGCGCATGTCCAGCGAAGACATCTGTTCCTTCCCGCCGGTGATCGTCTACACCGGGCGGAACCTGACCCGCGACGAAGAGGCCGAACTGCGCAAGTATTCGCGCTCGATCATCATCAAGGGTGCCCGTTCGCCAGAGCGCTTGCTGGACGAGGTGACACTCTTTCTGCACAAAGTCGAATCCCGGTTGTCCCATGAACGGCAGCGGATGCTCAAGACCGCCCGCAGCCGCGACAAGGTGTTTGAAGGTCGCAAGGTGCTGCTGGTGGACGACGATGTGCGCAACATCTTTGCCCTGACCAGCGCCTTGGAGGCGAAGGGGGCGATTGTTGTCATTGGCCGTAACGGCCTGGAGGCGATCGATCGCCTGAACGAATTCGACGACATCGACCTGGTGCTGATGGATGTAATGATGCCGGAGATGGACGGTTTCGAAGCCACCGCGCTGATCCGCAAGGACCCGCGCTGGCGCAAGCTGCCCATTATTGCCGTGACGGCCAAGGCCATGAAGGATGATCAGGAGCGCTGCCTGGCGGCGGGTTCCAACGACTACCTGGCCAAACCGATCGATCTGGATCGTCTGTTCTCGCTGATTCGCGTGTGGTTGCCGAATATGGAAAGAATTTAGTGGAACGTGACACTGACATTGAACTTCGTTTGTTGATCGAAGCGATCTACCTCAAGTACAGCTACGATTTTCGCGACTATTCCGGTGCGTCCATCAAGCGCCGGGTCCACCATGCGCTGAGCCAGTTCGAGTGCAAGACCATTTCGGCCTTGCAGGAGCGCGTGCTGCATGACCCGGGGGCGTTCATGCAACTGCTGCAACTGCTGACGATCCCGGTCAGCGAGATGTTTCGCGACCCCACGCATTTCCTGGCCATTCGCGAGGAAATCGTGCCGCTGCTCAGGACGTATCCTTCGCTCAAGATCTGGATCGCTGGTTGCAGCACGGGGGAGGAGGTCTACTCCATGGCGATCCTGCTGCGCGAAGAAGGCCTGCTGGACCGCACGCTCATCTATGCCACCGATATCAACCCGCGCTCGTTGGAAAAAGCCAAGCAGGGGATTTTCTCCCTGGAGAACGTGCGTACCTACACCCAGAACTACCAGGCGGCCGGAGGCCGGCGCTCGTTTGCCGATTACTATACCGCGGCCTACGATTATGCGATGTTCGACAAGACCCTGTGCGAGAACGTGACCTTTGCCGATCACAGCCTGGCGACCGACAGTGTCTTTTCAGAAACTCAGTTGATTTCATGTCGCAATGTATTGATATATTTCAATAAAAAACTACAGGATCGGGCGTTCGGATTGTTTCATGAGTCCCTTTGTCACCGTGGTTTCCTGGTATTGGGCAGTAAGGAGACGTTGGATTTCTCGGCTTACGGCCATCGATTCGAGCCGTTGGTCAAACAGGAACGGATCTATCGCAAGTTATGAACCAGACGAAGGACAGATCCAACCCGCCCATCGAGGCCGTTGTCGTCGGTGCATCGGCCGGTGGCGTCGACGCGCTGCTCAAGGTCTTCGGACACCTGCGCAAAGGCTTTGGCGTGCCCATTTTGGTGGTATTGCATTTGCCGGACGAGCGCGAAAGCCAACTGGCCCGTGTCTTCGGACATCGTCTGGCGGTGCCGGTGGAGGAAGCCCGGGACAAGCAAGACATCGTGCCGGGAACCTTGTATGTCGCCACGCCCGGCTATCACTTGTCGGTCGAGGCTGACCGTAGCCTGTCGTTGAGCCTGGAGGAGCCGCTGCATCATTCGCGGCCGTCCATCGATGTGTTGTTTGAATCGGCCGCCGATGTCTACGGCCAGAAATTGCTGGCCGTGGTGCTGACCGGCGCCAACAACGATGGCGCCTGTGGCTTGGCGAAGGTCAGGGCGCTGGGCGGGATCACGGTGGTCCAGGACCCCAATGAAGCCCAGGTCTCGACCATGCCCGAAGCGGCGCTGGCCCTGCACGAACCCGACCATATCCTTACTTTGCAAGGCATCGGCCAATTGCTGGCCGGGCTGGAATGAACCACATGCCAAGAGATATTCAAGCCAAACTGCTGATCGTCGATGATCTGCCTGAGAATCTGTTGGCCCTGGAAGCGTTGATCAAGGGGGGCGACCGCGAGGTCTTCAAGGCCCTGTCGGCGGACGAAGCACTGTCCCTGCTGCTGCAACACGACTTTGCCCTGGCCATCATCGATGTGCAGATGCCGGACATGAACGGTTTCCAACTGGCCGAGCTGATGCGCGGCACGGAGAAGACCCGCAGCATCCCTATCATTTTCGTCAGTGCCGCTGGTCGTGAACGCAACTATGCCTTTACCGGTTATGAAAACGGAGCGGTGGACTTCCTGCACAAGCCGTTGGACACCCAGGCGGTCAAAAGCAAGGTCAATGTGTTCGTCGAGTTGTACCGTCAGCGAAAGGCCATGAAGGAGCAGGTCGTAGCCCTTGAGCAAAGTCGCCGCGAGCAGGAGGTTCTGTTGCAGCAACTGGAGGCTACCCGGGGCGAGCTGGAGCAAGCGGTGCGCATGCGTGACGACTTCATGTCCATCGTCGCCCACGAGGTGCGCACGCCCCTCAATGGCCTCATCCTCGAGACACAACTGCGCAAGATGCACCTGGCCCGGGACAACGCCGCGGCCTTCAGCCTGGACAAGGTGCGGGCGATGGTTGAACGCGATGAGCGGCAGATCAAGAGCCTGATCCGGCTGATCGAGGACATGCTGGATGTCTCGCGGATTCGCACTGGCAAGCTGTCGATTCGTCCGACCCGCTTCAACTTGACAGCATTGGTGGAAAACCTGCTGCGCAATTTTCAGCCGCAGATCGCCGTTGCCGAATGCTCGTTGACCTGCCTGGCTGAACCGTCGGTGGAGGGGCTTTGGGATGAGTTTCGTATCGAGCAGGTGATCTCGAACTTGTTGACCAATGCGTTGCGCTACGGCGGCAAGGGCCCGATCGAGGTGCGCGTCTACAAGACGCCCGACCACGCCTGTATCGAGGTCCAGGACCATGGCATCGGTATCAGCGAGGAAAACCAGAAACGTATTTTTCAGCAGTTCGAACGCGTATCGTCCAAGGCGGCTGCTGCCGGCCTTGGGCTGGGGCTGTTCATTTCCGAGCAGATTGTCACGGCCCATGGCGGGACAATCACGGTCAACAGTCGCCTCCATGAAGGGGCCTTGTTTCGTGTTTGCCTGCCTTTGCAGAAAACTGTCTTGGACAAAACCGCCGAACAGACGCAACCTCTGCGAGACCCCAAGGTCGTATCAGCAGCTATTGATCGAACAAAGGCTTCTCATGAGTGAAGATGCGCAAGATGTTGTATTGATCGTCGAGGATGACCCGTCGATCCTGATGGTGTTGTCGGCCTACCTGTCGGGCGAGGGATACCGGGTGCTACAGGCCGAAAACGGTGCCCAGGCGTTCGAGATCCTGGCGAGCAAGCCTCATCTGGACATGATGATTACCGATTTCCGCCTGCCGGGTGGTATTTCCGGCGTGCAGATCGCCGAGCCTGCGGTAAAGTTGCGTCCTGAGCTGAAGGTCATTTTCATCAGTGGCTACGCGCAGGAAGTGCGCGACACTGACAGCCCCATTACCCGCAAGGCGCCGGTCCTGGACAAGCCGTTCGACCTGGATGAGCTGCAGCGCATCATGCAGTCGATGTTGTCGTAGGTTTTGTCTGGGCTGGGGACATGGCTGTGGCGCTGCAACTGATTTTTCCCAGCCTGCTACCAAGTGTTTGTATCCGGGTTGCTTCATGCAGATAAATGAGGCGCCAGGGCGGCTTTTTGTGGCGAGGGAGCTTGCTCCCGTTGGACTGCGCAGCAGGCCCAAGGCAGGCGACATCATTGAATCTGGCATAACCGGGATTGAGGTTTTAGGGCC
>NZ_FNNL01000010.1:41515-71794 GCF_900106735.1 Pseudomonas sp. NFACC08-1
CATTGAATCTGGCATAACCGGGATTGAGGTTTTAGGGCCGCTTCGCGCCCCAGCGGGAGCAAGCTCCCTCGCCACAAGAGACATTCAATCGACTCAAACCGTGATCATCTCCCGCACCTTGGCTGTCAACAAATCAAACGTGAATGGCTTGGTGATCATCTGCATCCCTGGGTCAAGGAAACCGCCGCGTACCGCTGCATGTTCCGCGTAACCGGTGATGAACAGTACCCGCAGGTCCGGGCGGATCTGCCGGCCGATTTCTGCCAGTTGCCGGCCATTCATGCCGGGCAGGCCCACGTCGCTGATCAGCAGGTCGATGCGTTGGCCTGACTGGAGGATTGGTACTGCGCCGTTGGCATCGGCCGCTTCCACAAAGGCATAGCCCAACTCGCTCAACACCGCGCTCACGAGCACTCGCACCGCTGGATCGTCCTCGACGATCAGCACGGTCTCACCGTCCTGCGCATGCGGTGCATGTGGGGTGGTGGCCTGTGGTTCGTGTATTTCCTCGCCGCGAAAGCGCGGCAGGTAAAGGTTCACCGTGGTGCCTTTGTCGACTTCGCTGTCGATGGTCACATGCCCGCGCGATTGCTTGCTGAACCCATAGATCATCGACAGGCCCAGCCCGGTGCCCTGGCCGATTGGCTTGGTGGTGAAGAACGGATCGAACGCACGACCGATGATCGCTTCGGGCATGCCGCAACCGCTGTCCTGCACGCTCAGCACCACATAGTCGCCGGGTTCCAGGTTGGTGTAGGCGTCGGTAAAGTCGGCGTCAAGGTGCTGGTTGCAGGTCTTTACCACCAGGTTCCCGCCATTGGGCATGGCATCCCGGGCGTTGAGGACCAGGTTGAGCAGGGCGCTTTCCAGTTGGTTGGGGTCGGCTTCGGCGACCCAGAGCTGCTCGTCCAGCTGCATGTCCAGGTGGATGCTTTCGTTGAGGCTGCGTTGCAGCAACTCGCCCATGGACAGTACCAGCGTATTCATCTGGACGGCCTTGGAGTCCAGTGATTGCCGACGGGAAAACGCCAGCAGGCGATGGGTCAGGCCGGCGGCGCGGTTGGCCGAGGTCACGCCCAGGTCGATCAGGCTGTCCAGGTCCTCGGTGCGGCCCCGGGCCAGGCGCCGGCGCAGCAGTTCGAGGCTGCCGATGATCCCGGTGAGCATGTTGTTGAAGTCGTGGGCGATACCGCCGGTGAGTTGGCCGACTGCTTCCATTTTCTGTGACTGGCGCAATGCCTCTTCGTTATGGCGCAACTGGGCGGTGCGTTCTTCCACTTGCTGTTCAAGGGTTTCAAGGGTGGTTTGCAGGCGCAGTTCGCTGTTGCTCAGGTCGATCAGGCGGTCGCGGGCTTCGTACTGCCTTCGACGACCTCGCAGGGCGGTGGTCACCAGGCTGATCAGGGTCACTGGGTGGAAAGGGCGCTCAAGGAAGGTCACGTTGCCCAGTTGCGTACCGATACGCGCCGCCGGGTTCTGTTCCGGGCCGCCGTGATGGGTCAGCAAGACAATGGGCAGGTCAGACCAGGCCGGCTGCTGCTCGATGTACAGGAACAGCGCTTCCAGATCAGGCCCCACCAGCGCTTCCGAGGAAATCACCAACAGGCCGGCACCTTTTTCCAATTCTTCGCACAAATGGCCCAGATGACGGCAGATGAGGCCGGCAAAACCGGCTTCATTGAGGATCATCAAGGCGATCTGGCTGTCCCGTCCCAGCGGCGCGAGGATCAGCGCCCGCTCGGACAGGGGCTCGGCCAGCGTCACCGGTGTTCATCCCTGAGCAGCGGGTTGCTCTCGCCCACATAAGAGGGAACCCCTCGCAAGACACCTTGGAACGCCTCGAGCGGCTCGCCGATGGTCATGCCCAAGCCGCTGATGCGGTATTCGCGGATGGTCGACTCATGGCTGCCCGTGCGTTTCTTGATGATGGAGATCGCCCGGCGCACCTTGCCCAGTGCTTCGAAATAACGCAAAAGAATCACCGTGTCAGCCAGGTAAGTAATGTCGACGGGCGCCTGCATGTCGCCGACCAGACCGTGCTGTGCAACAGTC
Organism: Pseudomonas sp. NFACC08-1; assembly: GCF_900106735.1. Lineage (NCBI taxonomy): Bacteria > Pseudomonadati > Pseudomonadota > Gammaproteobacteria > Pseudomonadales > Pseudomonadaceae > Pseudomonas > Pseudomonas sp. NFACC08-1. Next base: position 43,568 of record NZ_FNNL01000010.1, read on the forward strand.
ATGAAGGTCGCCGCGCCCTTGCGGTTGAGGTAGAGCAACAATTCATGCATGTGCAGGACCAGGGCGTTCTCCTCCGGCATGGCCGCCTGATAGCCATTGATGCTGTCGATGACCACGGTCTTGATGTCTCCCTCATCGACACAACGGCGCACGCGGTGGGAGAACTCACCCGGAGACAGCTCGGCGGCGTCCACTTGTTCGATCAGCAGGTTGCCGGTCTCTTGCAGGGCTTGCAGGTCGATGCCGATGTTTTTCATGCGTTCGAACAACAAGCCCAGTTCTTCATCGAAGATGAACAGCGCGGCTTTCTCGCCGCGATGTACGGCGGCGGCGGCAAAAATCAGCGCTATCAGCGACTTGCCGGTCCCCGCCGGGCCGAGAATCAACGTGCTGGAGCCGGTCTCGATACCGCCACCCAGCAGGGCGTCCATTTCGCCGATGCCGCTGGAGAGTTGCTGGCGCAGGTATTGGCCTCGGTGCTCGGCGGCCACCAGGCGTGGGAAGACATGTACCCCGTCGCCCATGATGGTGAAGTCATGGTAACCGCCGCGGTATTTCTGCCCGCGATACTTGACCACCCGGATCCGCCGCCGTTCGGCGCCATAGTTGGGCGTCAGTTCTTCCAGGCGAATCACCCCGTGGGCGACACTGTGGACGGTCTTGTCGAGGGACTCGGTGGTCAGGTCGTCGAGCAGCAGGACCGTGGCGTCGTAGCGCACGAAGTAGTGCTTGATCGCGAGGATCTGGCGACGATAGCGCAAGGAGCTTTGCGCCAGCAGGCGGATCTCCGACAGGCTGTCGAGCACCACCCGGGTCGGCTTGACCCGTTCGACCACTTCGAAGATCTGCCGCGTCGCTTCGCCCAGCTCCAAGTCCGAGGAGTACAGCAGGCTCTGCTGGTGCTCGGCATTGAGCAGGCTTTCGGGCGGGGTCAGTTCGAAAATATGAATGTTGTCGTCCAGCGTCCACCCGTGGGAGGTTGCGCCCTGACGCAGTTCACGCTCGGTTTCCGATAGCGTGATGTACAACGAGCGCTCGCCAGCCTTGGCGCCGGCCAACAGAAAATGCAGCGCGACCGTGGTCTTACCAGTCCCTGGTTCCCCCTCGAGCAGGAACACATGGCCGCGGGACAATCCACCGGAAAGGACATCGTCCAGTCCTTCGATGCCGGTGGCGGCTTTTGCACTGATCAACTCGTTAGATGTAGACAAAAATAGCCCTCTCATGACTAGGGAAGTGGGCAGCAGGCGGGGTAACGCCTGAATTCAACTGCCTGAACACTTGACCTTTGGCGGTGATGGCGGTTCCGCTTACATCGATAAAACGCGGTGTATTGCACAACTTTCGGCGTGCAATGAGGGCCTACAGACCAATGCCAGTCAGCTAAGCGAAATGAAGCCGAGCAGTAACCCCGTGGCGAGGGAGCTTGCTCCCGCTGGGTCGCGAAGCGGCCCTGTTTTGGAGCTGCTGCGCAGCCCAGCGGGAGCAAGCTCCCTCGCCACGGTTTGTGTGTTTGCCCAAGGTTCCAGCTGACAAAAGTTAGGCATTAGGCCTACAGGCCTTGCTGCAGCGCCGGGTCATCGGGGTTCAACTGTTCAAGTTGCGCCAGCAGGATTTGAACATTCTGCAATTGGCCGGTCTCCTTCCAATAGTTGATCAGCAGCACCCGTGCCTTGCGGTCGGCGGGATAGCGCTGGACGATTTCCTGCAGCTGTTTCTGCGCGGCTTCCACTTCCTGCTCGGCATGCAGGGTGGTCGCCAGGTCATAACGGTAATGGCGGTTCTCGGGCTCCAGCTCCACCGCTTTTGCCAAGCCGAGCACTGCATACTCGTTCTGGCCGTGTTGCAGCAGCCACATGCCCAGCGCATGTTGCAGATAAGCCGACGCTGGCTGGGTTTGCAACTGTCGGGCGAGCAATAATCGCGCAGCTTCGCTTTGGCCCTGTTTGTCCAGTACCTCGATCTGCATGACCAGTGCTGGCAGGTTGTCCGGTTGCAGGCGCAGGGCCTGTTCAAGGGCCCGTTGGGCTTTCTTCAGTTCGGCGTTGTGCAGGTGCAGTCGGGCGAGCTGGCAGTGGGTCTCAGCGGTTTTCGGACCGTCCTCAAGCACCTGTTCCCAGGTGTCGATGGCTAACTGCATCGCCCCGAAATACAGGCCGAGATCATCCGGCGACAAGCCCAGCAGCGCGTTCACGGCGGCGAACCGGACGTTCTGGTCATCATCATCCAGGAGCGGGCCGAGCAACAGGCTGCGCTGGCCTGTCGGTACCAGCCCGACGACGCTGCCGATGGCGGCTCGACGCACGTCCGGCGATTCGTTGTGCAGGTCCGCGTCCGCCAGCTTCAGGGCTTGGGGGCTGGGGTAGTTGGGCAGTTCCGCGTGCAGCAACACGCGGCGCTTGGGCGAGAGGTCTGGGCGTCCCAGTTGCTGGTAAAGCATGCGCGCCGCTCCCGGCTGTCCGTTGCGGGCGCTTTCCAGGGCTTCACTGTAACCACGCTTGATCGCTTCGGGGATTTGCGGCGTGGTGCTGCGTAGCCATAGCGCGACAAGACCGATCAACAACAGGACACAGAGGCTGAGGAGCAGATAGCGGCGGCGAGGCGAGGGCATGCAGGGAATCCATTACCAGAAGCGTGAAATGCCGCAAGCTTCGGTCAGGTGGCGGCTTGAGTCAAACCTTGTCACAGCGGTAGCGGAGCTGTGGGGTCGAGCTTGCTGGTGATGGCGTCGGTTCAGCGATATCGATATCGACTGACCCACCGCCATCGCGAGCAAGCTCATTCCCCACAATGGGCTCTTTCACGCTGGGTCGTGGGCGATAGGCAAAAAAAGCCCCGCGTCCAAATGAACGCGGGGCAAAGAATTGGTTGGTTGCGGCCAACCAAAGGAGCTCGGTTGAGCAGGGCGGGTCAGTTGCTGGCAACGGTTTCCGGTTTCCAGCCGCCGCCCAGGGCCTTGTAGATCGCGACGATACCGCGGTACAGGTCCACTTCGGCCTGGGCCTGGGTGTCTTCGGCGGCCAGGCGTTCGCGCTGGGCGTCGAGCAGCACGAGGAAGTCCACAGTGCCTTCGCGGTAGCGAATCTCGGCCAGGTCGGCGGCGGCACGGCTCGATTCACTCTGGCGGATCAGCGAGATCAGCCGTTGTTGACGCTTGCCGTAGTCACTGAAGGCGTTCTCCGATTCTTCCAGGGCCAGCAGTACTTGCTGTTCGTAGGTCGCCAAGGCGCCGTCCGCCTCGGCGTCGGCACCGCGCAAGCGAGCCCGCACGCTGCCCAGGTCGAAAGCGGCCCAGGTAATGCTCGGGCCCAGCGCCCAGGCGTTGGCCGCCGAGGAGCCGATCTGCGAACCGCGTCCAGCCGTGAAACCGAGGAAACCGCTCAGGCTGACCCGTGGGAACAGGTCGGCCTTGGCCACGCCGATGCGCGCCGTGGCAGCGGCCAGTTGGCGTTCGGCACTGAGAATGTCCGGGCGTCGTTGCAGCAGTTCACCCGGGTCGCCGATGGGCAGGGCCTTGGCGATGGCTGGCAACTGTTTCGGGCTCAGGTCCACGCTGAGTTTGTCTGGGCGCTCGCCCAGCAACGTGGCGATGCGATTGCGTTGGCGCACCTGTTCGGCCTGCAACTGCGGCACGCTGGCTTCCACCGAGGCCAGGCGCGCATCGGCGCGAACCACGTCGAGCTGATCACCGACGCCGGCATCGCGCAGGCTTTCGGTGATCTTGCGCGAATCCTGCTGGTTCTTCAGGTTCGCCAGGGCGATTTTTTCCCGTAGTTGGGCGCCGCGCAGTTGACCGTAGGCATCCACCAGCTCGGCGATCATCGTCACCTGCAACTGATAGAGATCCGCTTCGGCCGCCTGCTGATCGGCGTCGCTGGCTTCCAGGTTGCGCTGGATGCGCCCGAACAAGTCCAGCTCCCAGGCCATGTCCAGGCCGAGGTCGTAACGCTCGGTGTTGACTCGTTCGTCTGTCTGCCCCGTCGGGATCTGGCCTTTGCCCAGGTTGCTGCTGGCACGGCTGGTGATGGTCGGCATGGCGTCATTGCTGGCGTCATCGCGAATCGCCCGGGCGGCCCGCAAACGGGCGAAGGCCACGCGCAACTCGCGGTTGCCTTCCAGGGAGCGGGTCACCAACGCGTTAAGGGTCGGGTCGTCGAACTGCTGCCACCAGATGCCTTCGAACCGGGCACGGTCGAAATTCTTCTGGCCGGCGGCGCCGTCGGTGGCGGTGGTGATATTCGCCGCCTCCGTTTGCGGGGCCTTGTAGTCCGGGCCCACGGCGCAGGCACTCAAGGCCAATACCAGCAAGCTCGGCACGAACGCTTTCAAACTCATTGTTGCGCCTCCAGTTTCAAAGCCCGGGCCGCCTTGCGGGCCTCGCTGCGCTCGACGAAGTTGCGGATCAGTACATAGAACACAGGGGTGAGCAGCAGGCCGAAGAAGGTCACTCCGAGCATCCCGGAGAACACCGCCACACCCATGGCATGGCGCATTTCCGCACCTGCGCCGCTGGAGAACACCAGGGGCACCACGCCCATGATGAAGGCGAAGGAGGTCATCAGGATCGGCCGCAGACGCAGGCGGCACGCTTCGAGGACCGCCGCCAGCGGGTTCATGCCTTCGAGCTGTTTATCCTTGGCGAACTCGACGATCAGGATCGCGTTCTTGCAGGCAAGCCCCACCAGTACGATCAAGCCGATCTGGGTAAAGATGTTGTTGTCGCCGCCGGAGAGAATCACCCCGGTAATGGCCGACAGCAGGGTCATCGGTACGATCAGGATCACCGCCAATGGCAGGCTCCAGCTTTCGTACTGTGCCGCGAGCACCAGGAACGCCAGCAGTACGCAGAGCGGGAACACGAACAGCGCGGTGTTGCCCGAGAGGATCTGCTGGTACGTCAGGTCGGTCCACTCGTACGTCATGCCGTTGGGCAATTCGTCCTTGAGCAGCTTCTCGATGGCTTTTTCAGCCTGGCCGGAGCTGTAGCCCGGGGCGGCGGCACCGTTGATTTCAGCGGTGATGAAGCCGTTGTAGTGCATCACGCGATCTGGCCCCGAGGTGTCGCTGACCTTGATGAAGGTCGCCAGCGGGATCATTTCGCCACGGTTGTTGCGCACCTTGAGCTGGCCGATCTGGTCCGACTCGAGACGGAATTGCTGCTCGGCCTGGACGTTGACCTGGTAGGTGCGACCGAAGCGGTTGAAGTCGTTGGCATACAGCGAACCCAGGTAGATCTGCAGGGTGTCGAAGATGTCGCTGACGGCCACGCCGTGGGTCTTGGCTTTTTCACGGTCGATGGCGGCATCGACCTGGGGCACGTTCACGGTGTAGCTGGTGAACAACCCGGCCAGTTCCGGCACGCTGCGGCTCTTGGTGATGATGTTCATGGTTTCTTTGTACAGCTCGTCGTAGCCCAGGTTGCCCCGGTCTTCGATTTGCAGGCGGAAACCACCGATCGTGCCCAGGCCCTGTACCGGCGGTGGCGGGAAGATCGCCATGTAGGCTTCCTGGATCCCGGCGTACTGGCCGTTCAAGGCGCCGGCGATGGCACCGGCCGACATGCTCGGGTCCTTGCGCTCATCGAAAGGCTTGAGGGTCACGAACACGATGCCGGCGTTCGGGCTGTTGGTGAAACCGTTGATCGACAGGCCCGGGAAGGCCACGGCGCTTTCCACGCCCGGTTGCTTGAGGGCCAGGTCGGACATGCGCTTGATCACGTCTTCGGTACGGTCCAGGCTCGCGGCGTCCGGCAGTTGGGCGAAGGCCACCAGGTACTGTTTGTCCTGGCCGGGCACGAAACCGGTCGGGGTGGTGGAGAAACCGAAGAAGGTCAACACCATCAGGCCTGCATAGAGCACCAGGGCGATGCCGCTGCTGCGAATCACTCGAGCGACGGTGCCCACATAACCATGACTGGCGCGCTCGAAGAAACGGTTGAACGGACGGAACAGCCAGCCACCGAAGACCTTGTCCAGGAACTTGGAGAAACGGTCCTTGGGCGCGTCATGGCCCTTGAGCAACACCGCGGCCAAGGCTGGCGACAGGGTCAGGGAGTTGATCGCCGAAATCACCGTGGAGATGGCAATGGTCAGGGCGAACTGTTTATAGAACTGCCCGGTCAGGCCGCTGATGAATGCCGCCGGAACGAACACCGCGCACAGCACCAGGGCGGTGGCGATGATCGGGCCGGTCACTTCGCCCATGGCGCGCTTGGTCGCTTCCACCGGGGTAAGCCCCAGTTCGATGTTTCGCTCGACGTTCTCCACCACCACGATCGCGTCGTCCACCACGATACCGATCGCCAGTACCAGGCCGAACAGCGAGAGGGCGTTCAACGAGAAGCCGAATAGATGCATCACGGCGAACGTACCGATCAGCGATACCGGCACCGCCACCAATGGAATGATCGAGGCGCGCCAGGTCTGCAGGAACAGGATCACCACCAGCACCACGAGAATCAGTGCTTCGAACAGGGTATGTACCACCGCCTCGATGGAACCGCGGACGAAGATCGTCGGGTCATAGACGATGCTGTAGTCCATTCCCGCCGGGAAGCCTTTCTTCAGTTCTTCCATCTTGGCGCGAACGTCGTTGGAGATCTGGATAGCGTTGGAACCCGGGCGCTGGAAGATCGGGATCGCCACTGCCGGCTGGTTGTCCAGCAGCGAACGCAGGGCGTATTGGCTGGAACCCAGTTCGACCCGGGCGATGTCCTTCAGACGAGTGATCTCACCGTTGGCACCGGAACGAATGATGATGTTCTCGAACTCTTCCTCATTTACCAGGCGCCCCTGGGTGTTGATCGACAGCTGGAAAGCCTGGGCATTGGGCGCTGGCGGTGCGCCCAGGGCGCCGGCAGCCACCTGGCGGTTCTGTTCACGGATCGCGGTGACCACGTCGGTGGCGGTCAGGTTGCGTGAAGCGGTCTTGTTCGGATCCAGCCAGACCCGCAGGGAGTAGTCACCCATGCCGAACAGTTGCACATCACCCACGCCGCCCAGGCGCGCCAGCTCATCCTTGATGTTGAGCAGGGCGTAGTTGGACAGGTAGAGCATGTCGTAGCGTTTGTCCGGCGAGGTCAAGTGCACGACCATGGTCAGGTCGGGCGACGCCTTGTCCACCGTGATGCCGATCCGGGTCACTTCTTCCGGCAGCTTGGGCTCGGTTCGGGTGACGCGGTTCTGCACCTGCACCTGGGCGTTGTCCAGGTCGGTGCCCAGGGCGAAGGTGATGGTCAGGGTGATCTTGCCGTCAGCGGTGGATTGCGAGGACATGTACAGCATGTTCTCGACACCGGTGATGGCCTGCTCCAGGGGGGCGGCCACGGTTTCGCCGATGACCTTGGGGTTGGCGCCCGGGAAGTTGGCGCGCACGACCACGGTCGGCGGCACGACTTCCGGGTATTCGCTGATCGGCAATTGGAACAGCGAGATGGCGCCAGCGATCAGGATCAGTAGCGAAAGCACTGCTGCGAAGATCGGCCGCGAAATGAAGAACTGGGAAAATTTCATCTTGGATTCAGTCCCTTAACCGCGTGGGGTCGCAGCGGCCAATTTGCCAGCCGCCCCTGACGCGTCCTTGGATGGCGCGACTTGGGGCAGGTTGCTGGCTTCGAGCGCTTTACGTTGTTGTGCCAGGGCGGCAATGGTTTCATCGCTGGCCATCGGCACGGTTTCAGGCGTGACCGGTGCCCCCGGACGAGCCCGTTGCAGCCCCTTGACGATGATGGTGTCGTTCTTGCTCAGGCCGCTGCGCACGATACGCAGGCCTTCGATTTTCGGACCCAGCTCAACGGCGCGGTAGGCCGGCTTGTTCTCGGCGTCCATCACCAGCACGAATTTCTTGCCCAGGTCGGTGCCGACGGCTTCGTCGTTGATCAGCACGGCGGCGTAAGTACCGCTGCCCACCAGCTTCAGACGGGCATAGAGGCCTGGGGTGTAGGCGCCGTCCTTGTTGTCGAACACGGCACGACCACGGATGGTGCCGGTCTGCGGATTGACCTGGTTGTCGACGAAGTTCATCTGGCCCTGGTGCGGGTTGCCGTCTTCGTTGGACAGGCCCATGTAGACCGGCGTGGCCTGGCCGCGCTGGCCCTGGCGGGCGAGTTGGGTGTACTTGAGGAAGACACGTTCGTCGGCGTCGAAGTAGGCGTAGACCTTGTCCGTGGAGACCACGCTGGTGAGCGGGGTGACGTCGGCGGTCACCAGGTTGCCGGCGGTGATGGCCGCCCGGCTGACGCGACCGCTGATGGGCGAGGTCACCCGGGTGAAGCTCAGGTTCAGCTTGGCCAGGTCCAGTTGCGCCTGGATGGCCGCGGCGGCGGCGCGGGCTTCCTGGGCGGCGCTGGTGCGCGAGTCTGCCAGTTCGGCGGAAATGGCGTTGCTCAAGCGCAGGCGTTCGCCACGCTGGGCTTCGTTTTCGCTGCGGGTGGCAGTGGCGCGGGCCTGGGCCAGTTGGGCTTCGAGACGACGTACTTCAGCCTGGAAAGGGCGCGGGTCGATCTGGAACAACAGGTCGCCTTTCTTGACCAGCGCGCCTTCGGTGAAGGCCACTTCGTCGATCTGCCCGGAAACCCGTGGGCGGATCTCGACGGTTTCCGGCGCCTCGAGGCGGCCGGTGAACTCATCCCATTCGTTGACAGGTTGCTCCAATACCTTGGCCACACTGACTTTGGCCGGCGGCATGGACGCTGCCGTGTCGGGAGTCTTGCCGCAGGCGCTCATCACCAGCATCGCCAGCAGCGCGAGGGGAAAACGCAGTTTTGAAAGTGAATGTTCCATGGATAGCATCCGCCAATGTATTGAGAATGGGCGGATGATGCGTGGCGCAAGGCAGAGGAACGAATCGAATGAAGCAAAGGTAACTATCATTCGGAATGATATAAGCCATCGATGAGGGCTCTAGTTCAGCGATGCTATTCATTCGATGTTGAACTGCATGTGGCGAGGGGATTTATCCCCGCTGGGTTGCGATGCAACCCTGAATCCAGCCACCGCGTCATCTCAGGTTGGTTGCACCCTGCCTTTGGGGCTGCTGCACAGCCCAGCGGGGATAAATCCCCTCGCCACAGCCTACTGCGGCAAATAGAGGTCATGGATATGCTTGACCGTCCCATCCGCGCGAAGCGCTTCAACCGCCTCGCGCAAATCCTCGACCATTTTTGGTGAGCATTGCTTCGAGCAGGCCAGGTATAGATCGGCGCTGCTGCCGACCGAGCTCATGAGCAGTTTGCGTTTAGACACCTTCGGCCAGATGTATCGACTCTCCGGTACACCGTTGAACCACGCATCGATACGCCCCATCAACAGCATCTGGGCGGGATTGTCGCCGATGGCCAACGGATAGATCTGTTCATCACTGAAGCCTTCGCTGCGCAGGATATCTTCCTGTGCACTGCCCAGGCCGACGCCGATCTTGCGGTAGGTTTCCTTCGCTTGGGCGAAGCTGCTCACCCGTCGTTCGAGGCTGAAAAAGGCACGTTCCATGGGCATGATCGAGGCAATCCAGGTGAAGCGATCTTCACGAGTTGGGATGCGCGACAGGGGGGTGATCAAGTGGTCATGTTCTTCACTGACATGCTTTTGTGCCCGGGCCCAGGGAAGTACATGGACCTTTACGGTGTACCCGGCCCTGGTCATCGCCGCCACGGCGACATCGCCCACGATTCCGTGACCCCTGGGGTCGTTGACGAACGTCAGCGGCGGTGCGTCGGGAAAGTGCAGTTCAATGACCGGAGATTCGGCGCTCGCTCCATGGCTAGCCAGCAGCGGCAGTAACAGACAAAGCCGGTAAAGCGCTTTGGTTGATGCGTTCAAAACGCGTGTAGTCGGGCTCATGGACGATACTTCAGGCATTGAAAGGGGGGCGCCAATTCCGGCGTACGAGGCGCCGGAAACAACGTCTACAGGCCAGCTTTTTTTATGATGCGGCGCATGATGCAGCGATCCGGCAGGATTCGCCAGAACCGTTCCATCCCATCATGTCAGTGCCGCCTTGGTCTGACTGTGTGCTTCTGAAGGTATAGTTCATTTGCTCGGCTAAAGCGGCTAATTTGGATGTGTACCTGCACGACGGGCCTGCGGTGCATGATCCTGCCGCGAAAAACCCGTCGCTCCCGGTGTCGCTTGGACACGGTCTGTAGGGTTTTCTTGCCGCAAGCGCGGCGCTACGATGGCCCAACCTCACACGTTAAGAGGATTCTCGATGAGCCTTTCTCCATTCCACCTGGCGATTCCGGTCTACGATCTTGCCGCCGCCCGTACGTTCTACCGTGAAGTGTTTGGCCTGGAAGAAGGCCGTTCCAGCAGTCAGTGGGTCGACTTCAATTTCTACGGTCACCAACTGGTGATTCATGAGCAACCCAAGACCGCTTTCCAGGAAAGCGCCCAGAGCAATCCGGTGGACGGGCATGATGTGCCGGTCCCGCACTTTGGTGTTGTTTTGGCTTGGGAGGCGTGGGAGGCACTGGCTGAACGATTGAGATCTTTCGGCACGGAGTTTGTGATTGAACCCTACGTCCGCTTCAAAGGGCAGGTTGGCGAGCAAGCCACGATGTTCCTGTTCGATCCTTGTGGCAATGCCCTTGAATTCAAGGCGTTCAAGGATATGAGTCAGCTTTTTGCCAAATGACACGGACAAATCGGAGCCCTTGTGACGAGGGAGCAAGGTGCGTGTAACGGACGGACGGCTGTTTTGTGACTGTATTCATAGCTGGTCACAAGTTGTCATCCCTCGCAGGGATGCGTAAGCTGCTCCCATGAATCAGCCAACATCACCTTCGCCCAGCACTCGCGGCCCAGCCGATCATGACATTCGCGACCAGATTGTCGCGGCGGCCAACGAGCATTTCAGTCAATACGGCTACGCCAAGACCACCGTGTCTGACCTGGCCAAGGCCATCGGCTTTTCCAAGGCGTACATCTACAAATTCTTCGATTCCAAGCAGGCGATTGGCGAAGCCATTTGCTCCGGCTGTCTTGCGAAGATCGTTGCGGCCGTGGAGGAGGCCATCGGCGAGGAAGGGCTCTCTTCGACCGAGCGCTTTCGCCGCCTGGTCAAGACCCTGATTACCACGGGGATCGACCTGTTCTTCAATGATCGCAAGCTCTACGACATTGCCGCATTCTCCGCGTCGGAGCGCTGGCCCAGCTCCCAGGTGTATGACGCACGGATCAAGCAATTCGTGGTGCAGGTCGTACGGGAAGGGCGCGAAAGCGGTGAGTTCGAACGCAAGACGCCCTTGGATGAAACCGTCGAAGCGATACACCTGACCCTTCGACCTTTCGTCAATCCTCTATTGCTGCAGTACAGCCTCGATCATGTCGAGGTGGCGCCGACGCTGACCGCCAACCTCATCCTGCGTAGCCTGATGCCCTGAGGGACGGCTGCGACGAGCGGCCGCCCCGATTCAGAAACGACTTCCTTGCCTTCGGGTTGTACCTGACCGAACGGTCTCTTTTTGCCTATTTAGTGACTGTTGACAATAATGGTCACGTGAATGAGTATGGCGTCGACTTTCAAGTGATCCTTCTTGCGATGCTTCTGCGGGTTCACGTTCAGGCCGTCGGAGGACGTCTAAATGACCAGTTTTGCTCAGGTGCTGGCGCAGTTTGATCCGAGCGTGCCGTTCGTTGCTCCAGCCAATTGGCAGCAGGGCCGGACGATCTTCGGTGGTCTTTCGGCGGCGTTGTCGTTGGAAACGGTTCTGCGCGAGCGCCCACAGGGCTTTCCTCCGTTCAAGTCTGCGCAGGTTTCATTCATAGGTCCGGTCACGCAAGCCCAGACGTTCGATACAAGCGTGTTGCGCGAAGGGCGATCCGTGACTTCGGTGTCTGTCGACTGCAAGTCGGGCGATGAGCTGGCGTTGCGCACGACCTTGCTGTTCGCTCAGCCACGCGCCAGCAGGATTACCCATGAGGCATGGGGATGCCCGTTGGTGGAGCAGGCGTCGCGGTACGCCACGCTGGCGCTGGACAACACCATTGCGCCTGCCTGCGCCTTCAACTTCGAAATGCGCCCTGCGGGTGGGTCATTGCCGGTGTCCGGGGCTACAGATCCCGAGTTGCTGATGTGGGTTCGTCACCTGGATGCCCAGGGGGTAGACCCGGCGGTGGCTTTGATCGCCCTCGCTGACAGTCTGCCGCCCGCCGCGATGACCTGCTTCACAGAGCCGGCAGCCATCAGCTCGGCTTCTTGGACAATCGATCTGCCGCAGCCCGCCGTGGCCGGCGAATGGTTTCTCATCAGCGCCTTCAGCCAGCAGGCTTCGGAGGGCTACTCCTTGCAAGATATGGAAATCTGGGACGAAAGCGGTCGGCGAGTGCTTTGGGCGCGCCAGACCGTGGCGATTTTTACCTAATAGAAAAACAAACCGTTCCATCCCCCAGCAATTGTTCCTAGAGTCCTAATAATGAAAAGAATCTTGCTCAAGACCCCCATGAGTCTCGCCGTTGCGCTTGCAACGTCCCAAGTGTTTGCCAGCGGCTTCGCGCTGAACGAACAAAGTATCAGTGGGATGGGCGCGGGTTTTGCCGGGCGGTCCTCTTCCGCTGAAGATGCCAGTACTGTCTTCGGCAACCCGGCGGGCATGTCTCGCTTGAAGAAAGAGCAGGTCAGCCTGGGCGCTGCGACACTGTTTACCCAGAGCGATATCAGCCAGACCCGCAGCACTTTCGGTGGCCGAGAGGACGGTGACATGGTGCCGACCACCACGGTGCCGATGGGTTACTACGTCAAGCCGGTGGATGAGCATTGGGCTGTCGGCGTTGGCTTTTATGTGCCATTTGGTTTGATCACCGATTATGGCAGCGACTTTGCCGGGCGTTATTACGGCAATAAAAGCGAAGTGACGACGCTGACTTTCCAGCCTACCGTCAGCTATGCCTTCAACGACAAGGTGTCGATCGGGTTTGGTCCGACCATCAACCGGATCAGCGGTGAGATCTCCGGGATGGTGCCCAATCCCCTCAGTCCCGGCAGCAACGATGGGAAGCTGAAAAGCAACGGCGACGATACGGCGCTCGGCTTCAACGCCGGCATCCTGGTGCAGGCGACGGACCAGACTCGCCTGGGGCTGACTTACCACTCCAAGGTCAGTTACCACCTGGATGCCAAGTCCAAGCTCACGGGTGGCATTTTCAGTGTGTTGGGGGTAAGTGGCCGCAGCTATGACGCGTCGTTGGACGTGGATACTCCGGAGTCAGTGGACATCTCGCTCACTCATCAGCTCAATGACGACTGGACGATGTACCTGGGAAGTACCTGGACGCGCTGGAGCCGCTTCAAGGAGCTGACCATCGAGAACTCCGGCTTGCCTGCGCTGCTGAGCGGCGCGCTGGGCACCGTCAGCGAAGAACAGGACTGGCATGACACTTGGGCCCATGCCATCGGTGCCGCGTATAAACTCAACGATCAATGGGTCTTGCGCGCGGGCTTGTCGGTCGACCAGTCGCCCGCCAACAACACTAACCGTGGGCCTCGGATACCAACCGGCGACCGCACGGTGCTCAGCTTCGGTGCCGGCTGGACGCCTGTGGAAGAGGTGACGATCGACGTGGCTTACTCCTACTTGCAGGAAGAGAGCGTGCGCATCAACGAAACCTCGTCGACCCGTGGCGCATACAGTTCCAAATACCGGAACAGTGCCAGCGGTTTTGGTACTTCAGTCAGCTATCGCTTCTAGCGCAATAGGGCGTGTGCCGGGAGCCCTTGCAGCTCCCGGTCCTTCGCCGCATCGCATTCATACCCCCATGACATTCGCCATGAGACGCTGGTGAAATCGGCGTGGTGTGGCCCAGGTCAACACCGTGAGCGCCTTGTTGCCGAAGCCGGGCACCACACTCATGCGCCCGGCTTGCAGCGCGCGGATGCCTGCGCGAACCACTGGTTGGGGTTGCATCATCACCATCTTCAGCGCTGGGGTGAGGGTCTGGTTGGCACTCTGCGCAAACCCGGTATCCGACATGCCTGGGCACAGCGCGGTCACGACGACACCGTCGCCCTTGAGTTCCTGGTGCAGCGCCTCGGAGAAGCGAAGCACGTAGGCCTTGGCCGCTGAATAGACCGCGAAATTTTTCACGCCTTGATAGGAAAGCAAGCTGGCGACCTGCAAGATGTGGCCGCGGCGGCGGATGCGCATGTCCTGGGCAAAGAGGCGAGTCATGGTGGTCAGGCTGGCGATGTCCAGATCGATCATTGCCAGGGATTGGTCAATGGCGTGGTCCAGGAACGGGCCCTGCAATCCATGGCCGGCGTTGTTGATGAGCACATCGACTGCAATACCCTGTTGAACCAGTCGCTTGTGCAGGTCGATGACTGCCGGAATCGACGACAGGTCGACTTGTTCGGTGATCACCTCGGTGCCGAAACGCTCGCGCAGTTCTTTTGACAGCGCTTCCAGTTTGTCCAGCCTGCGGGCTACCAGAACGAGGGATTTTCCCTGTGCTGCGTATTGCCGGGCGAACTCCTCGCCAAAGCCGCTTGAAGCACCCGTGATGAGCACCCAGGAATTCTCGTTGGTTTTCATGTGGCTGGACTCCGGTTGTAAAGATTGAAAATAGTGGTGATTGCCTGATCATCGGCTCGCTACCGGCTGCGGTGGCTGTGGCGCTTGCCAGCCGCCACCGAGGGCTCTGAATGCTGCGACCGCCGCCCGTGCCGATTCCGTCCGTGCTTGTGCCCGGGCATCGGATGCCTGGAGCAGTGTCTGGTCGGCGTTGAGGACATCGATCAGGCTGGCCGTGCCTTTCTGATAGGCAATAAAGGATGATCGACGCGCCTCGCTCAATGACGCTTCGCCTGCGGTGAGTGTCGTGGCCTGGGCTTCTCGGTTGACCAAGGCGGAGAAGGCATTCTCGACATCCTCGGTGGCGCGCAACGCGGACTGGCGATAAGCAGCTAGCGCTTCGGCTTCCTGTCCCTTGGCCTGGTCGATCTGGGCGTTGATCCGGCCAAAATCGAACAGCCTCCAGCGCAGTCCCAGCGCGCCCGACGCCTGGCTGGCGCCGCCGGAGAAAAGGTGCCCGGCAGAGACCGCAGTGGCGCTGCCGAGCAACGCGCTGAGGGAAAATTTCGGATAGTACTCGGCGACGGCTTCGCCGATACGGGCATTGGAGGCGGCGAGACGGCGCTCGGCGACGATGAGGTCTGGCCGGCGGCGCAGTAGATCAGCCGGCGTACCCATCTCGCTGATTTGTGGGGGCAGGGGGATGCTACCCGCCTCGGTCAGTTGCGGGCGGTGAGT
The DNA here is from genome assembly GCF_900106735.1 of Pseudomonas sp. NFACC08-1. NCBI lineage: Bacteria > Pseudomonadati > Pseudomonadota > Gammaproteobacteria > Pseudomonadales > Pseudomonadaceae > Pseudomonas > Pseudomonas sp. NFACC08-1. Next base: position 58,809 of record NZ_FNNL01000010.1, read on the forward strand.
GCCTGGCGGCGTGCCGAGCATGACATCCAGCGCATTCATGGCGGCGTCCAGCCCGGTTTGCAGGACCGGTACCGTTGCCTGGACCTGGGCAAGCGCGCCTTCGGTCTGGCGGACCTGATAGCTGGCGGCGAGCCCTTTGCTGTAGAGCAACTGGACTTTTTCCAGCAGGTCCTGCTGGGTCTTGACCTGGTGGTTCGCAATATCCAGCCGCGCTTGCAAGCCGCGCAGGGTGATGTAGATGTCAGCGGTCTGCGCGGCCACGGCCAGCCTTGTCGCCGCGGCTCCGGCCTCGGAGGCCTGGTATTCGGCCAATGCAGCTTCGCGTCCGCGTCGCAGGCCGCCAAAGACATCCAGCTCCCAGCTCGCGCCGAGGTCCAGCTCGTAGCTGTTCCCGTACCGATCAAAACCAGGGTTCGAGTTGAGCAATTGGCCCTGCGGCGTCTCGACGGATTGATAGGCGCGTGCGGCCTGGCCACTGATATTTCCCGAGGGCAACAAGGCGGCGTTGGCTGCACCAAGGCCGGCCCGCGCCTGAGCAACGCGCGCCGACGCCTGGGCGAGGTCAAGGTTCTGCTCCAGGGCTTTGGCGATAAAGTCGCTCAGCACCGGGTCGCCAAACCCCTCCCACCAGGTGGTGAGGCTGGCCTGTGTTGTACCGCTCCTTTGCTCGACAGAAGGCTGGCCCAGGAAACGATCCGACAGGACAGCGTTGGGACGCTGATAGTCCGGACCGACCGCGCAGCCGGCCATCAAGCTGACGCTTACTAATAAAGCAAGGGGGCGGAGGGGAGGCATTGCGGTTTCCTCGGGATCGACATTTGTGACCATATTATAGAATGGTCACAGTCTGTCAATTGGTTATGAAGTCCGCTTCGTGGATCCAAGGCCCTTTGTTTGCCGGGGATTATCCGTGAGCCAACAGGGCCAAAAACAAAACTTCAATTGGTGACCATTGACAGTATTGGTCACGAGCGCAAGAATGGGTTCCCCATCCTCTGTCCAGTAAAGGGAACCTATGCTCCGGCTCCGACCTGTCACCCTTGCCGCTTGCTTGTTGCCTCTTGTCCTCACGGCGTGCGGCGACTCATCCACTGCCACCGATCCGCGCACGCTTGCTCCTCTGGTGAGGGTTGCGCAGGTGCAGGGTTCCTCCGTCGGCGCTCGCTCTTTCACTGGCGTCGTGGCGGCCCGCGTCCAGAGCGACCTGGGTTTTCGTGTGTCAGGCAAGGTCCTGGAGCGGTTGGTGGATGCCGGTCAGGCGGTCAAGAAAGGCCAGCCGCTGATGCGTCTGGACCCCATCGACCTGGGCTTGCAGGCGCGAGCCCAGCAAGAGGCTGTCACGGCCGCGCGCGCCCGGGCCAAGCAGACCGCGGACGATGAAGCTCGATATCGCGAACTGGTGGCCGCCGGGGCGATTTCGGCGTCGGGCTATGACCAGATCAAAGCCGCCGCCGATACCGCGAAGGCGCAGCTCAGCGCCGCCGAGGCGCAAGCCGACGTGGCCCGCAATGCGTCCGGCTATGCAGTGCTCCTCGCCGACGCCGATGGTGTGGTGATGGAAACGCTCGCCGAGCCGGGGCAAGTCGTCAGTCCGGGTCAACCGGTGGTCCGACTGGCGCGAGCCGGGCAGCGCGAAGCCGTCGTGCAACTGCCCGAGACCCTGCGACCAGCCGTCGGGTCCAGCGCCCAGGCGACGCTGTATGGCAGCACCAGCGGGGCGGTCACCGCCAGGCTCAGGCTGCTTTCCGATTCGGCTGACCGGGTGACCCGTACCTTTGAAGCGCGCTATGTCCTGGAGGGCGCCCTGGCTAATGCACCGCTGGGCTCGACCGTCACACTGCGTATCGCCGAGGGCGTGGCCCAGGGGCCGGTGCTGCAAGTGCCGATTGCGGCGCTGTACGACCCCGGCAATGGCACTGGCGTGTGGGTCATCGACGGCGAGCCGGCAAAAGTGACTTGGCGTCCCGTCCAGGTCTTGGGCTTGAGCGACGACGCGGCGCGCGTTGCAGGCCGTCTCAACGTTGGTGAGCGGATTGTCGGCCTGGGTGCACATCTGTTGCGTGAAGGCGAGCCCGTCCGGCTGCTTGCACCGGGCGATGTGAACGTCGCGGGGACCCGCCAATGAGCTTCAATCTTTCGGCGCTCGCCGTGCGCGAGCGCGCCATCACGGTATTTCTGATTTTCCTGATCGCCGTCGCCGGGACCTTGGCGTTCTTCAAGCTTGGCCGCGCGGAGGATCCGCCGTTCACGGTCAAGCAACTGACCGTCATTACTGCATGGCCGGGGGCGACGGCGCGGGAGATGCAGGACCAGGTCGCCGAGCCCCTGGAAAAACGCCTGCAGGAGTTGAAATGGTACGACCGCTCGGAAACCTACACTCGTCCCGGCCTGGCTTTCACCATGGTTTCGCTACTGGACCGCACGCCGCCTTCACAGGTGCAGGAAGAGTTCTACCAGGCGCGCAAGAAGCTCGACGACGAAGCCACCAAGTTGCCGGCGGGGGTGATCGGGCCACTGGTCAACGACGAGTACTCGGACGTGACGTTTGCGCTGTTTGCCCTCAAGGCCAAGGGTGAGCCGCAGCGCCTGCTGGTGCGCGATGCCGAGGTGTTGCGCCAGCGCCTGTTGCATGTGGCGGGGGTGAAGAAGGTCAACATCATCGGCGAACAGGCCGAGCGCATTTTCATTTCCTTTTCCCATGACCGGCTGGCGACCTTGGGGGTCTCCCCCCAGGACATCTTCGCCGCACTGAACAGCCAGAACGTACTGACGCCCGCCGGCTCCATCGAAACCAAAGGGCCACAGGTTTTCCTGCGGGTGGAGGGGGCCTTCGATACCTTGGAGAAAATCCGCGACACGCCGCTGACAATCCAGGGGCGCACGTTGAAGCTCTCGGACGTGGCGACGGTTGAACGTGGCTACGAAGATCCGGCCACCTTCCTGGTGCGCAACAATGGCGAAGAGGCGTTGTTGCTGGGCGTGATCATGCGCGAGGGTTGGAACGGCCTCGATCTGGGCAAGGCGCTCGATGCCGAGACGAGCAAGATCAATGAAGACATGCCGCTGGGCATGACGCTGACCAAGGTGACCGATCAAGCCGTGAACATCGATTCGGCCGTCGGCGAGTTCATGGTCAAATTTTTTGTCGCGCTGCTGGTTGTGATGCTCGTGTGCTTTCTCAGCATGGGCTGGCGTGTAGGCGTTGTGGTCGCAGCGGCCGTACCGTTGACACTGGCCATCGTGTTTGTGGTGATGGCGGCTACCGGAAAGAACTTTGACCGGATCACCTTGGGTTCGCTGATCCTGGCGCTCGGGCTGCTGGTGGACGACGCGATCATCGCGATCGAAATGATGGTGGTGAAAATGGAGGAGGGCTACGACCGGATCAAAGCCTCGGCCTATGCCTGGAGTCACACGGCTGCACCGATGCTGTCCGGTACGCTGGTGACGGCGATTGGCTTCATGCCCAACGGTTTTGCCCAATCGACCGCTGGCGAATACACCAGCAACATGTTCTGGATCGTCGGCATCGCCCTGATCGCCTCCTGGGTGGTCGCGGTGGCTTTTACCCCTTACCTGGGGGTGAAAATGTTGCCGGACATCAAACCGGTCGAGGGCGGACATGCCGCCATTTACAACACCCGCCACTACAATCGCTTCCGCCAGGTCCTGACGCGGGTCATCGGCCACAAATGGCTGGTGGCCGGTACGGTGATCACGCTGTTTGTCGTGGCCGTCCTGGGCATGGGCCTGGTGAAAAAGCAGTTCTTTCCGACTTCTGACCGTCCCGAGGTCATGGTCGAGGTGCAAATGCCCTATGGAACTTCCATCGAGCAGACCAGCGCCGCCACGGCCAAGGTCGAAGCCTGGCTGCAAAAACAGGCGGAAGCGAAAATCGTCACCGCCTATATCGGACAGGGCGCGCCGCGTTTCTTCCTGGCAATGGCGCCAGAACTCCCAGATCCGTCGTTCGCCAAGATCGTCGTGCTGACGGACAGCCAGGAGGCACGGGAAACCCTCAAGTTCCGTCTTCGCGAAGCGGTTGCCGCAGGGCTTGCCCCAGAGGCCCGTGTCAGGGCGACCCAGATTGTGTTCGGTCCGTATTCACCGTTTCCGGTGGCCTACCGGGTGATGGGGCCTGATCCGACGAAACTGCGGGAGATTGCCGCACGCGTACAGGACGTCATGCAAGCCGGCCCGATGATGAGGACGGTCAACACCGATTGGGGGCCGCTGGTGCCGACGCTGCATTTCAACTTGGATCAGGATCGCCTGCAGGCGGTCGGACTGACATCCAGTGCCGTCGCCGAGCAACTGCAATTCCTGCTGGCCGGGGTGCCGATCACGGCGGTTCGTGAGGACATCCGTTCGGTGCAGGTCGTTGGTCGAGCCGCCGGTGACATCCGTCTTGACCCTGCCCGGATCGAAGGCTTTACGCTGGTAGGGGCCGCCGGGCAGCGTATCCCGCTGTCCCAGGTCGGCGAGGTGGATGTACGCATGGAGGATCCGATCCTTCGGCGGCGCGATCGTACGCCGACCATCACCGTGCGCGGCGACATCGCCGAAGGTTTGCAGCCACCAGACGTATCGAGCGCGATGCTCGTGCTATTGCAGCCGATCCTCGACACGCTTCCTGACGGCTACCGGATCGAGCAGGCAGGGGCTATCGAGGAATCGGGCAAGGCCAACCAAGCAATCCTGCCCCTGCTGCCGATCATGGTGGCGCTGACGCTGCTGATCATCATTGTCCAGGTGCGTTCGATCTCGGCGATGCTCATGGTGTTCTTAACCGCGCCCTTGGGACTGATTGGCGTGGTGCCTATGCTGCTGATATTCCAACAGCCGTTCGGCATCAATGCCCTGGTCGGCCTGATCGCACTGTCGGGCATCCTGATGCGCAACACGCTGATCCTGATCGGGCAGATCCATCACAACGCCCAAGAAGGGCTGGATCCGTTCAATGCTGTCATCGAAGCCACCGTACAGCGGGCCCGCCCCGTGCTGTTGACGGCGCTGGCGGCGATCCTGGCGTTCATTCCCCTGACGCACTCGGTGTTCTGGGGTACGTTGGCCTACACGCTGATCGGCGGTACGTTCGTCGGCACCCTCATGACCCTGGTGTTCCTGCCGGCAATGTATTCCATCTGGTTCAAGATCCGTCCAGTCCAGCCTGCTCCAATGGAAACAGTACGGCTGGTATAAGCGAGTGTTCGCGCGTGGCTGCCAGTGAGCGTCCACCGAAAAATGAAGAGGTTCTTATGAGTACTCCCGAAGGTCAAAAGCGAATCGTCGTCACGGGTGTCGGCATTGTCGGCCCCCTGGGCTGCGGTGTAGAAGAGGTATGGCAGCGGTTGCTGGCCGGCCGCTCCGGCATTCGTATCCTGCCTGGCGATATCACCGAGGGTACCGGTGTGGCCGTGGGCGGTCAGGTGCCGTCGTTGGAGGAAGACGCCAGCGCGGGTTACGACCCCGAACGCGTCATCCCGGTCAAGGATCGCAAGAAAATGGATCGCTTCATCGAGTTTGCGCTGGTGGCCGCCCATGAGGCCCTGGAGCAGGCGGGCTGGCATCCGACTGAAGCCGTCGACCAGGAGCGGAGCGCGACGATCATTTCATCGGGCGTGGGTGGGTTTGGCGCCATTGCCGATGCCGTACGCACCACCGACTCGCGGGGGCCGCGTCGGCTGTCACCGTTCTCTGCACCGGCGTTTCTCGCCAACATGGCGGCCGGCCACGTGTCCATCCGGCATGGCCTCAAAGGCCCGCTCGGCGCACCGGTAACCGCCTGTGCCGCCGGCGTCCAGGCCATCGGCGATGCGGCCCGGCTGATCCGGAGCGGGGAGGCGGACATTGCCATTTGTGGCGGTACCGAGGCGGCGATCGATCGCGTGACCCTGGGTTGTTTCGCGGCGGCCAGGGCGCTCTCCACCGGTTTTGCCGAACGCCCGCAGGAAGCGTCGCGCCCCTTCGACCGTGATCGCGACGGCTTTGTCATGGCCGAAGGCGCGGGGTTGTTGGTGATCGAGTCGCTGGAACACGCGTTGGCGCGTGGGGCCAAGCCCCTGGCGGAACTGGTCGGCTATGGCACCAGCGCCGATGCCTACCACCTGACGGCTGGCCCGGAAGACGGCAACGGCGCCCGCCGCGCAATGGAACAGGCGCTGCGCCAGGCCGCTGTCAGCCCGGCCGACGTGCAGCATATCAATGCCCACGCGACCTCTACCCAGGTCGGCGACAGCGGGGAGCTGGCGGCGATTCGTTCGGTGTTCGGCACGGACTCCGGGGTGGCGATTACCTCGACTAAATCGGCTACCGGCCACCTGCTGGGCGCGGCCGGGGGCATTGAAGCGGTTTTCACGGTATTGGCGCTGCGTGACCAGATCGTGCCGCCGACCCTGAACCTGGTTAATCCTGACGAAGCCGCCGCTGGGCTTGATCTGGTTGGCCTGAAGGCCAGGAAGATGCCGATTACCCACGCGCTTTCCAATGGGTTCGGGTTCGGTGGCGTCAATGCCAGTGTGTTGTTTCGTCGTTGGGAGGCTGAGGCTTGAGCATTTGATCTGGTGTCGCCCGCCGCGAAGGGCCATCCCGCGCGGCGTATCACCCGTCACGCCAATTTCGATTTTTCCTTAAGAACTGCAAAACCGTGCCGATACAGCGCGGTAGATCCGATTGTGCGGGCGCTCCAGTGGTGTCCCGCCGAACGATATTCCAGGCGTTCGTGCGCCTGTGCCCTTGTGATTTTTCAGGTTTGACCAGAATCGGACCTCAGGTGATGAACCATGTCAGCCCACGCCAGGACCGAACTGGAAGGCGCCCTTGCCGTCTGCAAAGGTAGTTTTCTTGCCGTTGGTTTTTTCAGTTTTTTCGTCAACTTGCTGATGCTGGTTCCTTCGTTCTACATGCTGCAGGTGTATGACCGCGCGGTAGGCAGCGCCAGTCTGTCGACCCTGTTGATGCTGACGCTGATCATGTTGCTGTTGATGATCACCCTGGGTGGTTTGGAGTGGGTCCGTTCGCGAATCATGGTGCGGATCAGCACTCGCCTGGACACGCTGCTGAGCCAGCGTCTGTTCGACGCCAGTTTCAAGCAGGCGCTCAATACCAGTGGCATGAATGCCACGGCCCAGCCTTTGAGCGACTTGAATGGTTTGCGCCAGTTCCTGACAGGCAACGGCCTGTTTGCATTTTTTGACGCGCCGTGGATCCCGATCTACCTGGCTGTCATGTTCATGTTTCATCCCTGGTACGGCTGGATGGGGGTCGTGAGTGCAGCGTTGTTGGGCGCGCTGGCCTTTGCCAACGAAAAGCTTACCCACTCACCGCTGCAGGCCGCCAACCGCGAACAGGTGGCGGCCACCGCCTTCACCAACAAGAGCTTGCGCAACGCTGAAGTGGTGCAATCCATGGGCATGCTTGCCAGCCTGCGCCAGCACTGGAGCGGGCGAGCCCACAAGGTCCTTGCGCTGCAAAGCCTGGCCAGCGACCGCGCCGCAACCATGACATCGGTGTCCAGGACATTCCGGCAGATCGTCCAGTCGCTGGTGCTGGGCCTGGGCGCCTATCTGACGATCAATCACGAGATTTCGTCCGGGCTGATGATTGCCGGCTCGATTTTGCTAGGGCGCGCGCTGGCGCCCATCGATCAGTTGATCGGCGTATGGAAAGGCTTTCTGGGGGCCCGCTCGCAATATGCCCGGCTGCACGAATTGCTGCTCAAGATTGCCGCCGAGCCTGAACGCATGTCGCTACCGGCACCTGAGGGGGCGATTCGCGTCGAGGGCCTTTCGGCCGGATCCCCCGATGCTCGCAAGCCGATTATTCGCGGCGTGGGCTTTCAGGTCGCCGCGGGTGAAGCAGTGGGCATCATTGGTCCCAGTGGCGCTGGGAAGTCGACCCTGGCCAGGGCACTGCTCGGCGTCTGGCCAAGCCTGGCCGGCACCGTACGCCTGGATGGCGCGGACATCAGCCAATGGCGTAGGGAGGAGTTGGGCCCGTACATCGGCTATCTGCCGCAGGACATCGAGTTGTTCGAGGGCACCATCAGCCAGAACATTTCCCGCTTCGGCCCGGTGAACGCACCTGCCGTGGTCGCTGCCGCGCGCATGGCGGGTGTGCATGAGCTGGTGCTGCAATTGCCCGATGGCTACGACACGGTGATCGGTGCCAATGGCGGTGGATTGTCCGGCGGTCAGCGGCAACGTATCGGCCTGGCGCGCGCCTTGTACGGTGAGCCGCGCCTGGTGGTGCTCGATGAACCCAACTCCAACCTGGATGAGGCCGGCGAAAAAATGCTCGCCGAGGCGCTGCAAAAACTCAGGCAGAGCAGGGCCACGGTGTTTGTCATTACCCATCGACCTGGGGTATTGGCGCAGGTGGATAAATTGTTGGTGCTCAATCATGGCGAACTGAGTCTGTTCGGGCCGCGGGACCAGGTCCTGGCCCGCTTGCGCGATGCGACGCCCGCGGCCCGCCAGGCTGCCGCGATTCAACCGTAGGAAGCGGATGAGCGATTTCATGCAAAACAGCAAACACTCGTCCACCGCGTTGCTTGTCGATGACACGCCGGTAAGGCGCGTCGGCTACCTCATGCTGCTGGTCACCTTTGGCCTGTTCGGTGGCTGGGCTGCGTTGGCCCCGCTCGACAGCTCGGCACTCGCGCCGGGCGTGGTCACGGTCAAAAGCTACCGCAAGACGGTGCAGCACCTTGAGGGCGGCATCGTGCGCGAACTGCGCGTGCATGATGGTGACCTGGTCAAAACCGGCGATGTGTTGCTGGTGCTCGACAACACCCAGGCCCGTTCGGAAATGGAAACGACGCGCAGCCAGTTGATTGCCGCGCTTCAATTGCAGGCCCGGTTGGAGGCTGAGCGTGACGCATTGCCCGAGCCTCTGGCGGTGCCTGCCCTGGATCCCGCGGACCCACGGGTGCAAGAAGCCCGCGACAGTGAAGCCCGGATCTTCCAGACCCGACGGACCTCGTTGCTGGGCGAAATCGGCTTGCAAGAGAAGACCATCGGACAAATCGAAGAACAGATTCGCGGATTCAAGGCCATCATCGCCAGCAAGCAAGCGCTGGCGGCTTCCTATCAAGAAGAAATAGTCGATTTGCGGGCACTGCTTGCCGAAGGCTTCGTGGACAAACAGCGACTGCGCGAGCAGGAGCGCAGCCTCTCTCGCCTGCAAACCGAAATAGCTGAAAGCCAGTCCGAGATTGCGCAAGCGCATGTCCATATCGACGAGGCGAGATTGAAGATACTGCAGTTGAAAAAGACCTTCGCCAGTGAAGTCGCCGGCCTGTTGGGCGATGCACGGACCAAAGTGTACGAACTGCGCGAGCGACTGGCCACCCTGCGGGACCGCGATCAACGTACCGATATCCTCGCGCCCGAGTCCGGAATGGTCATGGGCATGACGGTCCATACCCTCGGCGCGGTGGTCAGCCCAGGCACTGCGCTACTGGACATCGTCCCGGCCAACGAAGAGCTGATCATCGAGGCGCAGGTGTCGCCGATGGACATCGACCGCATCGCGTTGGGCAAGCTGGCGGACATTCGCTTCAGCGCGTTCAAGAGCAGCACCACGCCTGTCATCGAGGGGCAGCTGGTGCAGATTTCCGCCGACCGTCTGATCAACAAGGACACAGGCACGGCTTATTACCTGGCACGCGTGGCCTTGACGGACAAAGGGCGCCAGACATTGGGCAACCTTACCCTGGTGCCGGGAATGCCGGTCGAAGTGCTGGTCAATACGGGCGCGCGGACGCTGTTGCAATACTTGATACAGCCGGCGAGCAATGTGTTCGCCCGTTCGTTGATCGAGGACTGAGATGAAGTTCCTGATCACGATGTGCCTGGCCCTCCTGCCGCTGGGAGCGCTCGCTGATGATACTTATGTCGACCTGTGGCAACTGCACCAGGAAGCGCAGGGGGCTGATCCGCGTGTCCTGCGGGCACAAGCCCTGGTTCGAAGCGGCGAGGGCAAGGAACGCGCGGCCTTTGGTCAACTATTGCCACAGCTCAACGCCAGCGGCAGTGTCAACCGCAGCCGGCGCGACGACGACCTGGACCGTATCCAGTACAACGGCAAACGCATGGCCGTGATGCTCAATCAGGTGATCTACGATCCCCAGGTCTGGCGCAGTTACCAGAAGTACCTTGAGTTGGCCCGGCAGAGTGGCTACGAGTCGGTCGATACGCGGGTGCAGGCCAGCATTGATTTGTCCGAGCGTTATTTCGCCGTTCTTGCTGCGGAGGACGAGTTGTCGCTGGTGCGCAGCGAGCTGGAGGCGACCGAGCGTAACCTCAAGCGAGTCAAGGCCTTGTACGCGCGGCAGATGGCGATGGTGACCGACACACTCGACCTTGAGGCGCGAGTGGATGCGCTCAAGGCTGACGAGATCGAAGCCAGCAACAAAGTCCTGGTCAGTCGTGAAGCGATTTCCGAACTGGTGGGGCGCGATGTCAGCGAGCGGTTCAAGCGCATCGGCGACAATCCAGCCTTCATCCTGCCAGCGCAAGCGCAGGACTACTGGGTGCAGACGGCGCTCGACAGCAACCCGGCGCTGCACGCCCGGGAGCACAGTGTCCTCGCCGCCGAGGCGGCCATCGCTGAAAACAAGGCAGGGCATCTTCCCCGGCTGGGCCTGAATTTGACGGCGCAACGCAGTGACATTGGCTATGAAGGCGCCGTGACGCCTCGCTCGGACAACCTCGTTGCCTCCCTGGATTTACAGATGCCGCTCTACAGCGGCGGTTCCACCCGTGCACGGGTATCGAGTTCCGAAAGTGACAAGGAAGCCGCCCAGCAGGAGCTGGAAGCCTTGCGTCGCCAGGTCATCAAGGAAACCCGCACTGCTTATCTCGGCATGACGGCCGAGCTCAGCCGGATCAAGGCTACACGGCGGGCGCTGGAGTCGGCTGAAAAGTCTCGGGTCGCCACGGAAAAAGCCTTCGGCTATGGCGTCAAGAATGCAGTCGATGTGCTGGACAGTATCAAGGACGAGTTTCGTGCGCGGCGTGATTTCTATCAGTCCCAATACAAGTTCGTGACCAGCTTGCTGGTGCTGCATCGCTGGAGCGGAAGATTGGGAGAAGGGGATATTCGCCGGGCCAATGAGTGGTTGGTTGCACCATCGTCATCGGATTCCGGCTCAAAAAGCAGTGGCTAAGTGATATCAATCCCCTTGTTTCTCATGCAAAATACCCACTATGTAGCGGCCGCATCCCAGGAAGGTCCGCAGCTAGCCCACAGGAAGCACAGATGCCCAGTCCATTAGGTTACTCATCCATTTCGTACGCAAAACTGACCGGCAACACACAGGTCAACAGTTTGCTTTACGGCACTTATTGGGCTGGAAATACGAGCACGGGAGTGTTCACCACGTCCTTGACGTACAGCTTCATGACCATGGGTTCGTATTTCGCCAGCAACTACAGCAGCGAAAATGAATATGAAGCCGGTTACGTCCTCTCGTCGGCACAGAAGAATGGCATCGTCAGTGCGCTAGGCACATGGAGTTCGGTTGCCAACATCAAATTCCAACAGGTGAGCGAGACGGCCAGCAACGTCGGTGACTTGCGATTTGGCGGTTACCTGTACATGGATGACGACACCGCTGCCTGGGGCTACTTTCCTGGTAATACCCCCAGCGCCGGTGATGTCTGGTTGGGGCCTGTCACGAACGACCCAGCGCCTGCCAAGGGCACCTACGATTACTTGGTGTTCATGCATGAGATCGGTCACGCCCTGGGCCTGAAACATCCGTTTTCCCCGAGCTCGTCGAACTCCACGGTGCTATCTGCACCGTTCGACGACGTCCGTTACACGATCATGAGTTACAACACCGCTTATTCCTATGAGCCAACCACGCCCATGTTGTTGGATATTGCTGCCATCCAGAGTCTCTATGGCGCAAACACCCAGTGGCAGACAGGTAACAACACCTACAGTTGGGCCGTCGGCCAATCGGTTTTCGAGACGATCTGGGACGCGGGCGGCAATGACACGATCGACGCCAGCAATCAGCTGGCAGCGGTGCGCATCAACCTGAATGAAGGCCAGTTCAGCAAGATCGGCCAAACCTTTCTGAAACTCGACACCCAGACGGCCTTCAATGAAGGATTGGCGATCGCCTACGGGGCCAAAATTGAAAACGCGGTCGGCTCGGCCAATGACGACACATTGATCGGCAATGCATTGGCCAACTTTCTGAACGGTCGTGCCGGCAAGGATACGATGATCGGTGGAGCGGGCAACGACACTTACATTGTCGATAATATCGGTGACAAGGTGCAGGAAAGCAGCACCTTGGCCAGCGAAATTGACACTGTCACCTCGTCCGTCAATTACACCCTGGGTGCCAACATCGAGATCCTGACGCTGAGCTCAACTGCCAATCTCAATGGCACGGGCAACACGTTGAACAACCGCATCAATGGCAACGCCGGCGCCAATACCCTGGATGGCGGCGGCGGTATCGATACCTTGGCTGGCGGTGCCGGTAACGACACTTACGTGGTCGACAACCTCCAGGATGTCGTCACCGAAACCAGTACCCTTGCCAGCGAAATCGACACCGTGCGTTCCTCGGTGAACTGGGCCCTGGGCGCCAACCTGGAAAACCTCACCCTGACCGGTTCCGCTCATCTCAATGGCACCGGCAACGCGCTGAACAATGTGCTGACCGGCAACGCCGGCAACAACGTGCTGAATGGTGGCGCCGGGCGGGACACCTTGATCGGTGGCGCGGGGAATGACACCTATGTGCTCGATCGGGCCGATGAATTGGTCCTGGTACAAGAGAGTGTCAATCAGGGCAGTGATGGCCTGATCGTCACTTACGCCGCCAGTTCGTCGAGCAGCGTCGTCAACCTGAACCTGAGCAATCTGCGCAACGTCGAAAACGTTGTCCTGAACGGCATCGGGGCGTTCACGGTGGTTGGCAACGAGCTGAATAACAGCCTGCTGGGCAACGCCTCCGTGAA
>NZ_FNNL01000010.1:72824-247292 GCF_900106735.1 Pseudomonas sp. NFACC08-1
AAGGATATCGTCAGCGAAACCAGTACCCTGGCTGGCGAAATCGATACCGTGCGCTCGTCCCTGAATTGGACCCTGGGAGCCAATCTGGAGAACCTTACGCTGACCGGCAGCGCCAACCTCAATGGCAACGGCAACGCCCTGAACAACGTACTGATCGGCAACACCGGCAACAACGTATTGAGTGGTGGGGCAGGCAACGACACACTGGACGGCAGTAGCGGTATCGATACCCTCATTGGCGGTACCGGCAACGACACCTACGTGGTCGACAACCTCAGTGATGTCATCAGCGAAGCCACCGTCCTGGGCAGTGAAATCGATACCGTGCGTTCCTCGGTTGGCTGGATCCTGGGGGCCAATCTGGAGAATCTCACGCTGACGGGCACTGCCTTCATGGGGATCGGTAACGACCTGGGCAACGTGCTGATCGGCAACGCCGGGCGTAACGTGTTGGATGGCGGGGCAGGCAATGACACACTGATCGGCGGCCTGGGCAGTGACAACCTCACCGGCGGAACCGGAAGCGACCGTTTTGTTTTCAATACGCTGGGTGAGCTGGGCACAGGTTTTAACCGTGACTCCATTTCCGACTTCAGCAGCCTGCAGGGCGACAAGTTGGACCTGTCGAAGCTGGACGCAAATCTCCTGACTGCGTTTGCCGACTCGTTCAGCTTCATCGATTCGAATGACTTCACGGCTGCAGGACAACTGCGCTTCGTCGATCAGGTGCTGTACGGCAACGTCAACGGCGACCTGGGCGCGGATTTTGAAATCCAGCTGGTGGGTGTCAATACCCTCGCTGCTAATGACCTGATCGCTTGATATAACGGTTTCGGGCCCTGAGGGAAAGAATTCAGGGCCCGGAACCGTTTCCGTTCAAGTGCGAACAAGTGTCCTCGCCACGAGTTCGTCGACGGCCTTATTAATTCCTTGATTTCATGCGCACTGACTCATTCAAGTGCTGGAGCGGCGCTGCCGTCGGTATTATTGATGTTGATCAGCATCAAAAACATTGATCGTTACGTTATGATCACGCAGCAGCGCAGGAGAGTTCCGTCGAGCAGGCCAAGACTCTTTTCGATACCAACTTCCTCGGCATCGTACGCACGACGCGCGCGGTGGTGCCGCACATGCGCCGCCAGGGTGCTGGCCGCATCATCAACATCGGCTCAATCCTCGGCGTCGTGCCTGTTCCTTACGCGGCCCTCTATTCAGCCAGCAAGCATGCGGTGGAAGGTTATTCGCAAGCGCTGGATCACGAATTGCGTACCCACGGCATCAGGGTCACCGTCGTCGAGCCCGGCTATACCAAGACTCAATTCGAGAGCAACAACCTCCAACCCGATGCCAAGCTCGACGTGTACGAAGACATTCGGATAAAAGTGACGAAAGTGGTGAACCAGGCCATGGCGACCGCCGACGGCCCCGACGTGGTGGCTGAAGTGGTACTCCAGGTCGCGCGTGCCGAGCATCCGAAGTTGCGCTATACCGCTGGCAAAGCGGCCGGCCAGTTGCAGTTCATGCGCAGCTTTGCTCCGGCGCGCTTGCTGGACATGGGCATCCGCAGGGCGCTGCCGCTCGAAACCAAGTGGCCTTCTCAGGCACACTGACTCGGCCTGGCCATACCCGTTGCCGTGTCTGTTGCATCTGCAGGGCAGCGATGACGATCCGTTTGAACGAACAGGACAAAAACCATGACATTCAAAGCGCTGCTCACGACCAAAACCGGCGAAGCGATCTCGACCCAGCTGGTTGACTTCAAGGACGAGGACCTGATGCCCGGTGACGTCACTGTCGCGATCGAGTTCTCGACCGTGAACTACAAGGACGCCATGGCCCTCAGCGGACGCTCCCCCGTCATTCGCCAGTTTCCGCTGATTCCGGGCATCGACTTCGCCGGCATCGTCGAGACGTCCAGCCACCCGGGGTTCGAGGCCGGCGACCGTGTGCTGGTCAACGGCTGGGGGCTGAGCCAGACCCACCACGGGGGCTTTGCGCAGAAGACGCGGGTGAGCGGTGACTGGCTGGTAAAGATCCCGGAAGTATTCTCGACCCAGGCGGCCATGGCCATCGGCACCGCGGGCTATACGGCGATGCTCAGCGTCCTGGCATTGGAGCATGGCGGGCTGACCCCTGATCGAGGCGATATCCTGGTCACCGGCGCCAGCGGTGGCGCCGGCTCGGTGGCTATCGCACTGCTGTCGGGCCTGGGTTATCGAGTGATCGCCTCGACCGGACGACTAGAGGAGGGTGACTACCTGCGCGACCTTGGTGCGACGCAGGTTATCGACCGCAACACCTTGTCGCAGCCGGGCGCACCGATCGCCAAGGAACGCTGGGCTGGCGTCATTGATTCGGTGGGCAGTCACACCCTGGCCAATGCTTTGGCACAGACCCAATATCGCGGTGTTGTCGCTGCCTTCGGCCTGGCTCAGGGCGCGGATCTGCCTGGCTCGGTGCTGCCCTTCATCCTGCGCAACGTGACCCTGGCCGGTATCGATTCGGTCAACGCTCCGCAAGCGGTGCGCCTGCAGGCATGGTCGCGACTCGCCCAGGACCTTGATTTGAGCAAGCTGACCCGCACCACCCAGATGGTTGGCTTGGCAGAGGTGCCGGCCGTTGCCGCTCGGGTACTGGAAGGCAAGGTGCGCGGGCGCACTGTCGTGGACGTGAATGCATGAGCAACCACTTGTGGACCACCACGTGGATGTCACGCTCGCGCAGGTATCGGGTCAGCACAGTGCGGTCGGCGTCGCTCCAGTCGATGTCCTGTTGGACGAACCAGCCGTCGACAAAGGCGCCGAATTCGCCGCACAGCTAGATGAACTCATTGGCCTGCGACAGCACGCGTAGGTCCGGGTTTCTATGCGTTATCGGTCTGGTCGATGGTGATCGGTGTCGTGGCTGACCAGATCGTCTCCACGTTCCAGGCCCAGCAGGATCCCACGACGTTTATCTAGGGCCTGTCCGACACGTTGTCGGCTCGCACCTGACTCAGGTCTCATCCCCGCAGCGCTGCTGGTTGGCGTGTTCCTCGCGGCGCGACTGCGCAAGGCGGGTAGTCACAAGCTATAGGAGCGGCGCAGTATCGATGACGCATGAAAAGGATAAGGCTAAGCTCATTGGATCCCCGCGTTCCAGAGCCTCGGCGGCCGGTGTGCCAGGCTGGACCTAAATAGCAGAGGAGTCTTGCGATGGCACTTGCACGAGCGTTGGCATTCGATGTGTTCGGTACGGTGGTTGACTGGCATTCAGGCATCGCACGTGAGGCGAGTCCATTCGTGTCGACCTACCTGCCCGCTGTCAGCCCCGCGGAATTTGCCATGCAATGGCGCCGGTTGTATGCGCCAGCGTTGCGCGAGTGCATCAAGGGGCATGGAGGCTTTGTTGTCCTGGACACATTGCACTACGAGACGCTGGTCCAATTGTTGACGGCTTACGGCCTGGAAGTCGACCAGGTTGACCCCGGGGTATTGCACACGCTTGCCCATGCCTGGCGTCGCCTGGACCCTTGGCCTGACGTAGCCGAGGGCCTGGCCCTGCTGCGTCGGCGCTTTACGGTGGTGACTTTGTCCAATGCCAATGTGGCTTTGATGATCGCTATGAACCGCTACAACGGTTTGCAATGGGACGCGCTACTGGGAGCGGAGTTCGCGCAAACCTACAAACCGGATCCTGCGGCGTACCTGTCCACGGCCAGGGCATTGGCCATCAAACCCGCTGAACTCTGCCTGGTGGCCTGCCACCACAGCGATCTTGCGGCAGCCAGGGATTGCGGCCTGATGACGGCCTATATCGACCGGCCCATGGAGTATGGCGGAGCGCCCGCCCCCGATGCAGCCCAAGCCCAGGATTGGGATTGGCATGCCGATGGTTTCATTGACCTGGATCGCAAGCTTCAGGCGATGTCTACCTGATCAAACGCCGGGCGACGCCATGGTGCACCACCCGCCCTTTCCAGCGTGCATGAGTTGCCGGATGTCTGGCTGACGAAGGGACTTGATATATATCAACGCCAAGGTTGCTCTGACAGAGGATGGTGAATCTGCAACGGAGGTGCCCGTTGTAACGCAACGACGGCGACCCGCCGCAGCGTACTAGCCATCTGGCGCGACCAGGATCGTCCATCACATCAATGCCTCAGGAGGTTCCCCATGATTCAGAGCCCCTCATTGCAAACCACGTTGCCGAACCGCACCGAGGCCGGTCGGCGATTGGTCGAGCCCTTGCTCAAATACACCAACAGAGCTGACGTCATCATCCTTGCCTTGCCTCGTGGTGGTGTCCCGGTGGCTTACGAAGTCGCTACGGCCCTGGACGTTCGCCTGGACCTGATGCTGGTGCGCAAGCTTGGCGTCCCTTCGCATCCGGAGTTTGCCATGGGCGCTATTGCCAGCGGCGGCATACAAATCCTCAATGACGACGCACTGCGGGTACACCCGATCGACCGTGCCAGTTTCGAGGCCGTAGTCGCGCGGGAAACGCAGGAGTTGTCGCGGCGCGAACAGGTGTATCGGGGAAACCGTCCGCCATTGCAGCTCAAGGACCAGATCGTGATCCTGGTCGACGACGGCTTGGCAACCGGTTCCTCCATGATGGCCGCGGTCCATGCGGTGCGCGTGCAGTCCCCGGCGCGCATTGTTGTCGCGGTGCCGGTTGGTCCGCTGGAAACGGTCGAGGCTTTGCGCAGCGAAGTGAATGAAGTGATTTGCCCACTCATTCCCGAGTGGATGATGTCGATCGGTTATTGGTATTTGGATTTTGCCCAGACGTCGGACGCAGAAGTCATTGAGCTCATGCGCCAGGCCTGGCAGCGGGAAGCTTTGAGTGGTGGCAGGAAGGAGTGAACACGAACCTGCGATTACATTGGACCACTTGAAGAGTGGCGCGGTGTACGGCGCTCTCCAGCTTTCCAGGAATTACGCCCAGTTCGAGGATGAGAAGACTAAGCGATTTCAGGACGTTGTACTCACGGTCACGGAGGGCCCTGACAAGATGCCAACCGCCAAAGCTCTTGAGGCAGCAGCTGAGAGCAAGGATAAAGTCAACGCCTACCTGATCGAGAAGCTGACGGAGAAGATGGGGCCCAAGAAGAATAACGATCCGGGTAACTGACACCTTTCAATGAGATAAATCCATTAAATTGTGCCTAAGACCAGAAATTAAGCAATAAGACACAGTTTTAGGGAATTAAGTCGCTTGATGGGGCTGAGCGTTAATTCTATAATTTTGTGCACTAACTGGCACAGAATGGGCTTGGTACACGTTATGTTGGATTTAAGCTTCAGCAAGCCGAGCGAGGTCGTCAAGCGCCTCTGCGATCGCTTGCGCACAGAGCGCTTGGCGCGGGATATGACACAAGCCGACTTGGCCGGGCGTGCCGGCATCGGCACAAATACAGTGTCCAACCTTGAAGCCGGGCGCAATGTCGGATTCGAGAACGTCGTTCGGGTGGCGATGGCTCTTGGCCGAACCAAGGAACTGGAAGGCCTGTTCCTGCCAAAGCTGGACAGCATCGAGGATATTCGGCGCTACGAAAACAGCGCCAATCGTCTGCGTACAAAGAGGAAGTCCGGCAATGCTTGAGCAGGTCAACGTCTTCTACGAGGGATGGGGTGAGCGATGGCAATGGGGCACGCTGGTCTCCACGACTGCCCTGACCGGTCGCCCGCTGATCGTGTTCGAGTACAGCAATGAAGCCAGGCAAAGGGGCTTGGAACTGTCCTCCTACACGCTGCCGTTGGAGGGGGCTCACTTGCGCCGAGATTTTCCGGACCACCAACTGTACCTGCCAGGGCCTGTTTACGACTCCTTGCCGGATGGGTGGGGCATGTTGCTGATGGACCGTATGTTCAGGCACCGCGGGCTCACCACGGCGCGCATCGGCTCACTGGAACGGCTGGCCTACATCGGTAGCAATGCAATGGGGGCCATGACGTTTGAGCCCGTGGCACCCGAAGGGCAGGAATCTGATGTCCACATCCCGCTGGAGCAGCTTGCCGCCGAAGTGCGGGAAGTGCTCCATGGAGACGGTGGCGAGTTCCTGCAGACGTTGCTGTTGGTGGGCGGCTCGCCTCAAGGTGCAAGGCCTAAGGCCCTCGTCTATCGCGATCCCGAAACTGGCCGGTTTACCACTGCCGTCACGCCGGGTTTTGAAGCCTGGTTGATCAAGTTCCCGGCCAAAGGAGAACAGGCCGAGGTTTGCGCAATCGAAATGGTCTACGCCGAGTGCCTGCGCATGTGCGGTATCGAAACCCCTGACACGCAGTATTTCAGTCTGCCTGACGGGTTGGCAGCGTTTGCCAGTAAGCGATTTGACCGCCGGGATGGTCTGCGCGTACCCATGCAAAGCCTCGCGGCCTTTACGGGGGAAAATTACCAATCTCCGGGGGTGTTGGACTACGTCAATTTTTTGCGGGCAACGCAGATGTGTACCAACGACGTGCGAGAGATGGCGGTGGCCTTCGAACGTGCAGTCTTCAATGTTGCGTTCAACAACAGAGACGATCATCCCAAGAACTTTGCCTACATCATGTTGCAAGACGGTCAGTGGAGACTGTCGCCGGCTTACGACGTGACCTTCTGCGAGGGGCCAAGTGGATATCACCAGATGGATGTGATGGGGGAAGCCCTGTCGATTTCCCGCACGCAAATGCTTCGGCTTGCCGAGGAAGCCGAGGTGCCCCCGGACGTCGCAGGCAGAATGATTGACGGCATTTGTGATGTGGCGAGCCAGTTTGCAAGCATTGCCGAGAATCTATACCCACAGGTTATTACTCGAGACACCTTGCGCACGATCCAAGACCGCATCGATCAGAACGTAGCTCGGTTACACCGTGGTCATGCGGTCGGCGGTTGCCGTTGAAGATCGGAGGAGCAGACGCTCATCGGCTGCATGTTCACCGTTGCGCTGAAAGTCTCATATCTGTCTAGCGACTCGCAGAGAGTCCGGTCGGAGCTATCACATCAATATGGGCTAAGGAAAGGCAGGATGATCAGATGAACAGCCTGCCAGAAGACGCTTAGAGACTCTCAGGGAATATTTTCAGTGAACGGAGGAGGCCCTCCTACCAAGGGACTCACTCAGTCCCTTGCAGGTTTAAACCCTATAACCAACCCTTGATCTGTGCGCACACAGCCTGGGTGGAAATACCATAGCGATCGTGCAACGTCGGAAGCGCACCAGCATCGAGAAACGCGTCCGGCAACGCTATTTGCCGGAACGTCGGCGTAACGCCATTGCGCAACAGCACGGTTGCCACCGCTTCGCCCAATCCGCCGATGATGGAGTGATTCTCGGCAGTCACTACCAGTCGTCCCGGCTTTCTGGCTTCCGTCAGAATAGTCTGCTCATCCAAAGGTTTGATGGTGGGAACGTGAAGCACCGCGACATCCACGCCGTCAACCTGAAGTTCCTTGGCGGCTTCCAGGGCGCGCATGGTCATCAAACCGGTGGAAATGATTAAAACCTCATTGCCCGTGCGCAGGGTCTTGGCTTTGCCGATCTCGAATTCATAGCCATATTCGTCGAGCACCAGCGGTACGTTGCCGCGCAGTAACCGCATGTAGACTGGCCCTTGGTGCGCGGCTATGGCGGGCACGACTTGTTCGATTTCCAGGGCATCGCAAGGGTCGACGATCATCAGGTTGGGCATGGCGCGGAAGATCGCCAGATCATCCGTTGCCTGGTGGCTGGGGCCGTATCCGGTGGTCAGGCCCGGCAGACCGCAGACGATTTTAACGTTGAGGTTTTCCTCGGCAATCGCCATGCAGATGAAGTCATAGGCCCGGCGCGACGCAAACACCGCGTAAGTGGTGGCGAAGGGCACGAACCCCTCCCGAGCCATACCGGCTGCTGCGCTCATCAACAGCTGCTCAGCCATGCCCATCTGGTAGAAGCGCTCTGGGTGCGCCTTCGCAAAAATGTGCAGGTCGGTGTATTTGGACAAGTCAGCCGATAAACCCACGATGTCCTGGCGCTGGTCCGCGAGTGCGGCCAGTGCGTGACCGAATGGCGCTGGTTTTGTGGCCTGGCCTTCAGCGGCAATCGAGGCAATCATCGCCGAGGTGGTCAGCTTTTTCTTCGGCGCTACAGGCGCCTGAGCCGTCATGTTGGTTGCGTTGCTCATACTGTTTTGCCTTCTTCCAGGTTGTTCAGGGCCACATCCCATTCATGCTCGTCGACGCGGATGAAGTGAGTCTTTTCGCGGTTTTCCAGGAACGGCACGCCTTTGCCCATCCTGGTATCGCAGATGATGACGCGCGGTTGTGCGCCAGGATGGCTGCGGGCAGCGTCGAACGCCTTGACCAAGGCGTCCAGGTCATTGCCGTCTACCCGCTGGGTGAACCAGCCGAAGGCTTGCCATCGGTCAACGATGGGTTCAAATGCCAGCACTTCACTGGAATGTCCGTCGGCTTGCTGGTTATTCACGTCGACGATGGCGATCAGGTTGTCGAGTTTCCAGTGCGAAGCGGACATGACCGCTTCCCAGGTGGATCCCTCATTCAGCTCGCCGTCCGACAGCAGGTTGTAGACGAATGAGGTGGACTGTTTGCGCTTCAAACCCAGGCAGGCACCCACTGCGATACCCAGTCCCTGGCCTAGCGAACCGCCGGTGATCTCCATGCCGGGGGTATAGGCGGCCATGCCGGACATGGGCAGGCGGCTGTCATCCGAACCGTAGGTTTCAAGCTCATCCAGTGGAATGATTTGCGCCTCGATCAGCGCGGCATACAGCGCAATCGCGTAGTGACCGATGGAGAGGTAGAAGCGATCACGCTGTTCCCACTCAGGGTCTTCGGGCTTGTAGTTCAAGGCGTGGAAGTACGACACGGCCAGCAAGTCTGCCGCGCCCAGCGCCTGGCCCACATAGCCCTGACCCTGGACTTGGCCCATGCGCAAGGCATGGCGGCGAATGTTATGGGCGCGCTGCACCAGTGTGATGGAGGACACGCGCGATAAGGTGGCAGTCATGGAAATTCTCCGTTAACTCAACGATTGACCGAAGCGGCAGGAATACGCAGCACCAAACAGGCACCGATGCACAGCACACCGGTAATCAGGTACATGCCGATGGCGCTCGAACCGGTCGTGGTAGTGATCCAACCAATCAGGTAGGGCGAGCAGAAACCCGCCAGATTGGCAAAGCTGTTGATTCCAGCGATCCCGGCAGCGGCGGAGACGCCACCGAGCAAGGTGGTCGGCAGCATCCAGAACAGTGACGACGCCGACAGCACCCCTGCTGCTGCAAGGCAGAGGCACAACACCGACAACGTCAGGTTGGCTCCGAACACCGCCGCCAACGTGAGGCCCAGCGCACCGGCAATCATCGGCGCCACCAGATGCCAGCGGCGCTCCTGGTGCTTGTCGCCGCTGCGCCCCATCAGCACCATCGCGACGATGGCGCACAGGTAGGGGAGGCTGGTGAGCAAGCCGATGAGCATCGGATCGGCAACACCGGCATTACGGATAAGTGTCGGCAGCCAGAAGGTGATCGCGTATTGGCCCATGACCACGCAAAAGTAGATGCAGGCGAGAATCCACAGGCGGCGGTCGCGCAGGAATGCGCCGACCGATGCATGGGTGACTTTGCGGCTGTTGTCCTCGGCCAGTTCTTTGCTGACCAGCGCTTTTTCTTCATCGGTGAGCCAGGTCGCCTGGTGCACGCCGTCCTTGAGGTAGGCCAGCACCATCAGGCCAACGATGACGGTCGGAATGGCTTCGATCACGAACATCCACTGCCAGCCCGCCCAGCCATGCACGCCGGCGAACTGGGTCATGATATAGCCTGAGAGCGGCCCGCCGATCATGCCGGAGAGCGGGATGGCGATGAACCACAGCACGGTCATTTTGGCGCGGCGGTAGGAGGGGAACCAGTAGGTGAGGTAGAGCAGCAGGCCCGGTGCGAGACCGGCTTCGGCGATGCCGAGCAGGAAGCGCAGCGCATAGAACTGCCAAGCCGTTTCCACGAAGGCGAAGAGGGCGGAGATAATGCCCCACGAAATCATGATGCGCGCGATCCAGCGACGGGCACCGACCTTGTGGAGAATGAGGTTGCTCGGCACTTCGCAGAGGAAATAGCCAAGAAAGAACACGCCCGCGCCGAGCCCGTAGACGGTTTCGCTCAGGGACAGGTCGTTCATCATCTGCAGCTTTGCAAACCCGACATTTACCCGGTCCAGATAGGCGCACAGGTAGCACAACATCAGGAAAGGCATCAGTCGCCAGGCAGTTTTGTGATACGCGCTTGCGCGCACTGTGGATACAGTGTCGAGCGTCATGGTGGTCATCATGAGGGTCTGATCTCTTGTTTTTATAGAACGCCGCGCTTGAAGCCCGGCGTATCCTCGATCCTGAACTTAATGAACTGCGGGGGCTGACACCTGTGGTCAGTGGATCAACATGCCGCCGTTTACATCCAACGTGATGCCGGTGAGGTAAGAGGACAAGTCGCTGGCGAGAAACAGTGCCGCATTGGCAACATCCTGCGCTGCGCCAAGCCGACCCAGCGGGATGCTTTCGATGATTGCGTGGCGGCGTTCATCCTGCATCAGGCCTCCGGTGATGTCGGTATGGATCAGGCCTGGCGTAATGGAGTTGACGCGAATGTTGTCCGCGCCAAATTCGCGTGCCATGGCCTTGCCCAGTCCGAGCACGCCGGCCTTGGCGGCGCTGTAGTGCGGGCCGCCGAAAATACCACCGCCGCGCTGGGCCGATACGGATGACATACAGACGATGCTGCCCGAAGCCTGAGCGCGCATCACCGGAATCACTGCCTGGGACATCAACAGCGTGCCGCGCAGGCTGACATCCAGGACCTTGTCGTAATCGCTCGGGCGAATATCCAGGGTCTTGATGGGCTGGGTGATGCCGGCATTGTTGACGAGTATGTCGATACGGCCGTAGTGCTCCACCACCTTGGCGACCGCAGCCTGGACTTGTGTCTCATCGGCGACGTTGGCAGCCAGGCCCAGGTGGCCTTCGCCGAGGGTGGCTGCGGCGTCACGGGCGGCGGATTCGTCGAGATCCAGGATTACAACGCGGGCGCCGTGTTGGGCGAAGGTGAGCGCGGTTGCGCGGCCGATGCCGCGTGCGGATGCGGCGCCAGTAATAATCGCGACTTTGCCTTGAAGAAGCATGAGGGATACCTCTGATTGTTTTTATGGTTCGATTCAACGATCGATGGCTCAGAGTGGTCCCCGTCGACAGGCCGAGCAATAACGCAAACGTCACTGCTACATGAATAAAATTCAGCACTCGTCAATGCGGACCGCAAATGCTTGAATGGCACGATCCGCTCGCGACCCAAAAACAATAGGCTGAATACCGATGCGCCAGGACGATCTCCCTTCATCCCATCTGCCACCGCTGAGAGCCATTCAAGCCTTCGAGCAGACTGCCCGTTTTGGCAACCTGGCAAGAGCCGCCGAAGTGCTCGACCTCACGCCGTCAGCGATCAGCCACCAATTGGCCAAGCTAGAGGTGATGATTGGTCGACAGTTGTTTGTGCGGGCAGCGCGTGGGGTGACCCTGACGCCAGTGGGTGAGCAGTACTTGAAGGACATTTCCGGTCTGTTGCAGAGCCTTGAGGTCGCCACCGAGCGGGCAGCGAGTGACGTCAGCATGGATTGCCTGCGGCTGCATTCCTCCCCCAGCTTTGGCTTACTCTGGTTGATGCCGCGGTTGGAGTCGTTTCGCTTGAGCAATCCGGACATCCAGATCAATTTGTCCTGTTCTTATGAATCGCTGCACTTCAGTCAGGACAAGATCGATGTCGATATTCGTCACGGCCGGCCTAATTGGCCCAGCTATGAAGTGCGCACCGTGCGTAACGAAAGTTTCGCTGTGCTGGCCTCGCCCAAGCTGATCGCGCGCTGCGCGGTAAAAAACGCAGCAGATCTTCTGGCGCAAGAGCTGATCCTTTCCGAAGCAACCTTGCTCAAGTGGCCTGAGTGGTTCGCCCAGCATGGTCTGGCGCGCCCCGAAAAGCCCTACGCCTTGAGTTTTGACCGGTCCTACATGAGCCTGGAAGCCGCTAGCCACGGCTTGGGCTTCGCCCTTGAAAGCACGCTGCTGGCGCAAAAATACCTCGCCAACGGTTCGCTGGTTGAAGTCGCCCCCGAAGCCTTGAGCTCTGCGGTCGCCGCCCACCATTTGGTGTTCCCCAAGGCTCACTCCAGTTTCCCCAGGGTCAGGCGGTTCTTGGGTTGGATGGAAGTGGAGTTAGGGCATAGCTTTGTGTTCTAGCGCAGCCCCCCGCGGGCACCATTACTGATCGAATCAGATAGGAGGTAGAGATCATGTCCGCCCCGGGCCTGATCATTGGAATCGCCTCTGACGTAGCAAATAGAACCAAGGTCGTGAAAGAAATATCCAGAGGGAGTTCCAGATCAATCAGAGGAGAATGATGAGGAACTCTTCTACATAGTCGATAGGATCGGATTACTCATCGCGTCGCGATGGGACCGGCGACGCTCAGGGTGGCCACCGGGCCCAGCAATGGCCATCCAACGTCGTGTCAGGGGGGCTAGAGGGTGATGGGAGTGCCGCCGAGGCGGTCTGACTCATAGGCCGCCTCGATGATGCGCATGACGTGGTGCATGGTTGCAAGTCCGGCACCGGTATAGGCTGTGTCACGGTCGGGGGGGAGGACATCGGTTACGAAGTTATCGTAATACACGTCAGAGTTCAGGCTCATGGTCAGGTCACTTGCCTCTCCAACCGTGTCGATCAGCCGCAAGCCATCCGGGGTCGAGCGCACGTAGAACTGATCGGTTGACAATGAAAACGAGTACTCCCGTTGCTCGGGTGTGTTAGCCGGGTAATTGTAGCCAGTTTCGATGGTGCAGATGCAGCCGCTCTCGGTCACCAGGGTCATCATTGAGGCGATCTCTACGGCGGTCAGCTGCGGGTCGCGATGCATGACGGCGGACACGCTGCATATGCGCTCTCCGGACATTTGCTGCGCCAGATCGACGAAATGAGGGGCAAGGTTGATCGTGCATCCACCACCCGAGCGTTTCGGGTCAAGCATCCAGGAGCAACTGTTCGTCAAGTAGCGTCCGGGCGGGCCGGCGTTGAATCGAAACGACAGGGTTCTCCATCTGGCACCACGCTGCAACGCCGCATGCTTGACGCGGTTCAGTAATTCACTGTGCCTCCAAACCAACGGCACCGCCGCGAACACGCCGGCAGCTTCGGCGCGTTGGTGCAGGTCCAGTACTTCATGCTGGGTAAGTCCGCAGGGCTTCTCCATCGCGAACGGAATGTTGCGATCGACCAGTGCCTTGCCCATGGCATACAACTCGTCGTGCGGGCCAAAGGCGAAGGCGAAATCAGCCTCTTCGTTATCGAGCAGGGTTTTCCAGTGATCGTAGCGTCGCGCTCCGAAGCGCTGGGCGAGGGCGGGACCACGGGACCCGGTGGCGTCGGATACCGCCGTGACGCTCACATCAGGCAGGCGCTCAAGGGCATCAAGGTAGAGCGGAGTGTGCCAGTGGCTTACTTCAAGAAGAACGACTTTCAAGCACTCATTCCTTATAAATAAGTATGTTTGACGAACTTGCCGGTGCCCTCGGGTGCGATCAAGCCCGAACATAACAGCGCGCGAGCCACGCTGTTAAGCGTTTCGGTTCGGGTTATGAAGAGGGGAGCCGGGGCAGGTTGTACGGGACCTCTTATAATCCGGTCGAGTAGCGACGCTCGATATCTTCGAAACCTAGAAAACTCAATGCCAGCAGGGCTTGACCTACGTGCATAGGCTCGCCATTGAGGGTTTGACAGCCGCGCGATTGCGCCTCGAGCAGCAAGGCAGTCGGCTCTGACCTGGTGATGATATCGACCACCACCGTCGCTGGGTCCAGTCGCGTTGCGTCTATAGGCATTGGATCATCAGGGTTCATGCCGAGCGGGGTAGCATTGATAACGATGTCGTGACCTGCGGGGGCTGCCGGGCCTGCATACACAGCACACGGACCCTCTTTGGCAACGCGGTGCGCAAGGTCCGAGGCGCGGTGCGGATCCAGGTCTGCAATGACCAGTGATCGTGCGCCAGCAGCGGCAACGGCAAACGCGATTGCCCGTCCCGAGCCGCCAGCGCCTATAAGCAGAACAGATTTTCCCTCCAGGGAAACTCCGTGGCGCTGCATGCCAGCTACGCAGCCAAGTCCGTCGAACACAGCGCCCACCCAGCGCCCGTCATTGTCACAACGAACGACGTTGATTGCGCCGATCTGGCGCGCAGTAGGGTGGAGCTCATCCACGATGTCCAGCATGCTCTGCTTGTGCGGCATGGTGACCAGAAGTCCAGCGAGGTTGCGCACGGCTCGCACGCCTTTGACAAACTCAGCCAGACCCCCCGCACCGATTTCCAAAGGAATGCAGACGGCGTCAGCCTGTGCTTCGGCAAACAGCTTATTCAACAGCATTGGAGACCTGGCGCTCTTGAGTGGATCGCCTATCAATCCATATATTCGCGTGGTGCCTGTGATGCGTGGATGCATGACAACCTACTTGTATTGGCTATTGCACGCCAGTTGCCGGTATGTAGATATCGGAATCCACCCCTGACGGGCGTGCGTATCACTGCCGTGCTGCTCGAAATCCTGTGCAAAAAACTGAGCAGCATGGCGGTGGTGAAAGGGCGGCCGTCAGGAGCGCATCACTGGCTCTGCTTTTTTGAACGCTTGATCGGAGGCTTTGGCGTTCAACTTGGTATTGGATTTTTCCCGCACCTCTTCGTATTCCTCCTTTGACATCGGGACAGCATTGGGGTCACCGAGGTCTTTCAGACGAATCCGGAAGGTTTCCCGGGTAGTAATAGCGGCGATAGCGGAGATTACACAGATACCAAAAGTCAGTGCCCCAATTTTCAGAGGGATATTGTCGCTACCGGGAGGCGCTACGGATACAAAAAGGGCCGGCAGAAACGCTGTGCATGCCACGCCTATGTTCTGTCCAATGGCCATGCCGGTAACTCGTACCCGTGTACGGAACAGTTCCGGGAACAAACTTGGGAACACACCATTAAAGCCTTGGTAAGCCACACCCCACATGAGCAGCGATAGAACCAGCGAAAGCCACATATTGTGAATGCTGATCGCATAGAGGTAGCCAAATGACAATATACCGCCGCACAGAACGCCAACGATCACCGGAGGCTTGCGGCCAATTCTATCGGAGAGCTTACCGACGAAGGGGATAAGGATAACTGCGCATATATTGCCTAGCACCGGTATCCACATGAATAAGCCGGAAGGAAATCCAATGCCATAGGCGGGTTGCACGGCATAGGTCGCACCGAATACAGAGGCGACGATTGCAAGTACCGCAGAGAGCGCCATGCAGATGACACGTAGCAGATCGCCCCAACTCTGCGTGAGCACTTCGATCACAGGTAGCTTGCGGGGTTTGGTCTGTGTCTGCGCCTCAGTGAAGATCGGAGCCTCATGAACCTGACGCCGGATGATCCACCCCATGACGAGCACCCCTGCGCTGAGCAGGAATGGAATCCGCCAGCCCCAAGAAGCAAACTGATCGGCTGGCATGAACTGGGCAAGAGGCAGGAAAACCGCAGCGGCTAGCAGTTGCCCGGCTTGGACGCCTTGAAGGGTAAAACTTGCGAAGTAACCTCGACGCCCATCAGGCGCATGTTCCAGGATCATGGAACTGGCGCAAGACATTTCACCCGCGACCGCAAAACCTTGAATCAGGCGCAACAGTATCAATAGGGCAGGTGCCCAGATACCAATCTGTGCATAGGTAGGAAGCAGACCGATGCACATCGTCGACGCGCCCATCAGGAACATGCAGTAGACGAGCACCGTCTTGCGTCCATGGCGGTCGCCCATGTGCCCCAGGACTACAGCGCCTAGTGGCCGGGCGATATAACCAACGCCGAAGCTGGCCAGCGAAATGATGATCCCAACCGTCGGGTTGTCTGACGGGAAGAACAGCTGTGGGAAAAGTAGCGCTGCCGCAGTGGCATAGATAAAAAAGTCGTAGTACTCCAGCGCTGAGCCTATCCAGCCGCTCGCTGCGGCCTTTTTAGACTGACGCTTGGAGTGTGGATCGCCTTGAATGCTTTGGCTCATGACATGTCTCCAGATTCTCGATTGTTGTTATTGTAACGTCGTTCCATCAGTAATTCTGTTACCAGAATCGCCGCCTTGTCAAGGGAGTTCCTTTGGTCGATCAAGGCATGGCGCTGGTTATCTGCGGGGGTGCGTCGCCACGCCGAGCGGGCACGCTGGAGCCCGCCCATGCAATAGAACGAATGGTTGCTAGGAGGGTAAACTACAAGCGATCTCTTGAAAGACAGCCGTCGACGAGCCTCGAAATGTTCAACGGATTCGCGTTCTTGAGCGCATCGGGAAGCAACGCGTCGGGGTAGTTCTGGAAGCAGACGGGCCTCAGGAAGCGGTCGATGGCCAAGGTGCCGACCGAGGTGCCGCGGCTATCGGAAGTGGCAGGATAAGGGCCACCGTGCACCATTGAATCGCAGACCTCGACACCTGTTGGGTAGCCATTGATGAGGATGCGGCCAACCTTCATCTCCAGCAAAGCCGTCAACTCCATGAACTGCGCAAGGTCTTCTGGCTCGCCGATCAAGGTTGCAGTCAATTGTCCGTGAAGGGCATTGATTGCCGAGTTGAGTTGGACCTGGTCAGCGACCTCGATGAAGATGGACGTGGGGCCGAAGATTTCTTCTTGAAGAACCTTATCGCCGTTAAGCAGCAACGCAACGTCAGCCTTGAACAGCTGTGGTTGGGCCTGGTGACCCTGCTGGTTGCTGCCAGCCAGGTGCGCGATGCCGGGGTGCGCGTGCAGGTTCTGCAAGCCAGCCGCGTAGCTGCGCAGGGTGCCCGCATTGAGCATTGTCTGTGGCGGTTGGTCGTTGATCAACGCTGCCACTCGGTCCTGAAAAGCAGTGAAAGCATCCGAGCGAATACCCACCACCAGTCCGGGATTGGTGCAAAACTGCCCACAACCTTGAACCACCGAGGCGACAAGATCGTGAGCGATACTGTCGCCTCGAAGCGCGAGCGCTTGAGGCAGGATCACGACCGGGTTGATGCTCGACATCTCAGCGAAGACTGGAATGGGCTCGGGGCGAGCGGCGGCCATATCGCACAACGCTCGACCACCCTTGAGCGAGCCGGTAAAGCCAACGCCCTTGATGAGCGGGTGTTTTACCAGGGCTTCGCCTACGCCACTGCCATAAATCATGTTGAAGACACCGGCGGGCATGCCGCTGCGTTCGGCCGCGCGGATGATCGCGTTGGCGACTTGTTCTGCAGTGGCCATATGGCCGCTGTGGGCTTTGAATACCACCGGACAACCCGCCGCGAGCGCGGAGGCGGTATCGCCGCCGGCTGTGGAGAAAGCCAACGGGAAATTACTTGCCCCAAACACAGCGACCGGACCGATTGCGGTGCGGTACTGGCGAAGGTCAGGACGTGGCAACGGCTTGCGAAGGGGTAGTGCCTGGTCGATGCGGGCCCCATAGAAGTCACCACGCCGCAACACGTTTGCAAACAAGCGCATTTGACCGCTGGTACGTGCGCGTTCGCCCTGGATGCGGGCGACAGGCAGTGCTGTTTCACGGCAAACCAACGCAATGAACTCATCGTCCAAAGCCTCTAGCTCTTGCGCAATGGCATCGAGAAATTCAGCCCGTTTGCTCGCGCTCAGGGTGCGGTAGCTGGAAAAAGCATGGTGGGCTGCATGAGCCGCGTTCTCGACTTCTTGCGCAGTCGCCTGGTGGAACGCATAGGGTAAGGTTTCCCCTGTGCTGGCATCCACGCTCTTGACGATGATGGTGCCGGCGGCGCTACGCTGACCGCCGATAAAGTTCTGGCCGGTGATGAGGGACATGGTTGTCTCCAGGTTGAATGTGCATGTGATAGAAGGGCAAGGCGTCCCCAGGACTGAAAATCAGGTGACGGCGCCGATCTGCCAAGGCACGAACTCGTTTTGTCCGTATCCGTGTTGTTCGCTCATGCTGCGTTCGCCCGAGGCAATGCGCAGCATGGTTTCAAAGATCGCTGCACCGCATGCCTCGATGGTCAAAGTGTCTTCGGCTATTTCGCCGCAGTTGATGTCCATGTCTTCTCGCTGACGTGTCCATAAGGCGCTATTGGTCGCCAGCTTGATTGATGGGGCAGGAGCACAGCCATAGGCCGATCCACGACCGGTGGTAAACGCAATCAGGTTCGCACCACCGGCGACCTGACCGGTTGCCGAGACCGGGTCATAGCCAGGGGTGTCCATGAAAACCAGCCCGTTGGCCGTAACGGCCTGGGCGTATTCGTAAACATCCATCAGGTTGCTCGAACCCGCCTTTGCCACCGCGCCCAGTGATTTTTCCAGGATGGTGGTCAAGCCACCTGCCTTGTTGCCGGCAGAGGGGTTATTGTTCAGTTCGGCTCCCATACGCTCGCAGTACTGTTCCCACCAATGAATGCGAGCGATAAGTTTTTCGCCGACTTCACGGCTCACAGCCCGTCGTGTCAGCAAATGTTCGGCACCGTAAATTTCCGGGGTTTCGGAGAGAATCGCGGTACCGCCGCAGGCGACCAGGCGATCCACCGCGTTGCCCAGCGCTGGGTTGGCAGTAATGCCGGAGTAGCCATCCGAGCCGCCGCACTGAAGCCCGACGGTCAAATGGCGAGCGCTGACCGGTTCACGCTGAATTTGATTGGCCTCGCCAAGCAATTGCTTCACGTGGTCAATGCCACTGGCGATAGCCTTGGATGTACCGCCACTGTCCTGGATGTTGAACGTGCGTAGGGTATTGCTACGGGTGAGTCCTTGCGTTGTGAGTAATGAGTCGATTTGGTTCGTCTCGCAGCCCAACCCGATCACCAGCACGGCCGCAAAGTTGGCGTGGGTCGCATAGCCGGCCAATGTCCGGCGCAACATGCTCAAGCCGTCGCCTGCGGGATCAACGGCGCAGCCGGCGGAATGCGTGAGAGCGACAACACCGTCGACGTTTGGAAACGCTTGCAGTGCGGCGGGATTGATGTCCCGACGAAAATGGTCGGCGATGGCCCGGGCGACTGTGGCAGAGCAATTCACTGATGTAAGAATGCCGATGTAGTTGCGTGTCGCGACGCGTCCATCCGGGCGTACGATACCCATGAACGACGGGGCTTCACTCGGCTTGACGTTGGGCTTCGCATCGACGCTGAAAGCATAATCTCGAGTGAATTCCCCCATCGCCAGGTTGTGCACATGGATATGCTCGCCTGCTTCTATGTCGACAACAGCAAAACCAATGATTTGCCCATAGCGCCTCACCGGTTGACCGGCTTCGATACGGCGGGAGGCAACTTTATGGCCTGAGACAATCGCTTGCCGGACAGTCACGCCTTCTTGATCGAGGACTTCGCCAGCGAGTAGCGGTCGGCGTGCAATCAGCACATCGTCCAGCGGGTTCAAGCGCAGCACAGCTGCTGCGCCGGTTTTCGTGATCAGTTCCATCGCATCCTCACGGGCTGCTGGGTGGTGGGCGGTCGCTAATAGCGCCGCACTTTTGTGTCGGCACTATAGGATTCATGGAAATGGCTGCCTAATGAGAGCTTTCGATTGCTCGATAACTTTGCCTCATCGACTTTTTTTGAAA
This sequence comes from Pseudomonas sp. NFACC08-1, assembly GCF_900106735.1. NCBI lineage: Bacteria > Pseudomonadati > Pseudomonadota > Gammaproteobacteria > Pseudomonadales > Pseudomonadaceae > Pseudomonas > Pseudomonas sp. NFACC08-1. Next base: position 92,450 of record NZ_FNNL01000010.1, read on the forward strand.
TGGCTGCGGTCTCTCTTCTCTGTAGCCGTTTGCCGCTGTTTGGCGAACGCCAGCAAGGTCGCAATAAACGTCCGTGTCGGCTCTGACAGGGGCTCATCCTTGCGAGTGATAACTCCGTAATCCTGGGATTCAACTTTGAAGGGCGTGTTGAGGATTTGAAGCTGCCCGTTTTGTAGCTGTGACTGGACCATGGACTCGGGGAGCATGGCGAGCATTGGCCCGGACTGAAGCAACTGCAGGAAGGTCTGCATCGAAATGGTTTCCACCGTGTTGGTCGGCGGGGCGATCTTGAACGTCCTGAACGCGCGCTCCATGCGTTGTCGGATCGGCGTATTGAAGGGATACATGACCCATGGCCATTCACTGATTGCTTCAGTGGGGACCTCCTCAAGCCCGCACAGAGGGTGTGTGCTGTTCACGACAAGGCAAAAGGGTTCGGGTCCCAGCGACGTAAATTCGAACGGCTGACAATCCTCATCCGTGAAGCGCGCGATGATCAAATCGAGTTTCTTTTGTTCGAGCATCTCCAGCAGATGGTTACTGGTTTGTTCGATCACCTCGATAGAAAGGAGGGGGCGCTCCCGTTTTATGCTGGCAATGGCTTCAGGCAGCACCACGGATGTGGCGGCGAAAATGGTGCCGACTTTTAAATGACCATGCCCGCCTTTACGCAGTTTGTTGACTTGGTCGACGAACGACTCTGTGTCCTCCAAGGTAATACGCGCATAGCGGGCTACGAACTCCCCTAGTTCGGTAAGAACCAGACTACGCGTTTGACGCTCAAACAGCGGAAAACCGAGGAGAACTTCCAGATCGCGCAGCAATTTACTGATGGCCGGTTGCGTGACATTCATATGCTCGGCGGTTGTGTGCATGTTGCGGGTCTTGGCCAAGCTATTGACCAGTACCAAATGTTTGATCTTCAGCCATCGGGAGACACTGGCAAAAGTAATTTGATCATTTTCCATCGGATAAGGCCTTGTCTGTCGATAACGAAACAGCATTGATGGGTGAGTTTCTTTCATTGGGATTTACGGGGGAGGTCCATTAGTTTTACGGCTCTGATGGCCAACTGATCTGGAAGCTCCATGGCGAATTTGAAACTGACGCGCGAAAACACCCTGCCAGTGGATGGCCTGGCCGGAACGCTGATTGGCCGTGCCTGGATCCCGGGTGCGATTGCCGGCCCCTCGCCGGTGGTGCTGCGCGATGAAGGTGTGTTTGATCTTTCTGAAACCTTTTCGACAATCAGCGAACTGCTGGAACACACCTCGCCGTTGTTGGCGGTTCGTCAGGCGCCAGGCAGGTACATCGGGACTGTCGAGGCGTTGCTTGGGAACACCGGCAGCCATGCCGATCCCGGCAAGGCATCGCTGCTGCCTCCAGCAGATCTGCAAGTCATCAAGGCGGCCGGGGTGACGTTCGCGTCCAGCATGATTGAGCGGGTCATCGAGGAGCAGGCCCGAGGCGATGCAGCCAAAGCTGAAAGTGTTCGCCGCTTGGTGCACGAAGCAATAGGCGACAACTTGCGGGCAATCAAACCGGGCTCGCCAGAAGCGATGCGCCTTAAAACTGTGCTGATCAAGCAAGGCATGTGGTCGCAATACCTGGAAGTCGGTATCGGCCCGGATGCGGAAATTTTCACAAAGGCACCGGTTCTGGCCGCAGTGGGCAGCGGCAGCGAAATCGGCATTCATCGCAAGTCTGAATGGAACAACCCGGAACCGGAAATCGTGCTGGCGGTGAACAGTCGAGGCCAAGTGCATGGCGTTACCCTGGGCAACGACGTCAATTTGCGTGATTTCGAAGGCCGCAGCGCACTGCTGTTGAGCAAGGCCAAGGACAACAATGCGTCCTGTGCGATCGGCCCGTTTATTCGTCTGTTCGATGAAGCGTTTACGCTCGATGACGTGCGCAATTGCGTCGTGGATTTGCACGTCCAGGGCGACGACGGCTTTACGCTTGAAGGCAGCAGTTCCATGGCCCTGATCAGCCGTGACCCGTTGGATCTCGTGGCCCAGACGGTCGGCGGTGATCACCAGTACCCGGATGGCTTCATGCTTTTTCTCGGGACATTGTTTGCACCTACCCAGGACCGTGAGGAGCCAGGAAGCGGCTTCACTCATAAGCAGGGTGATGAGGTCAGCATCGGCAGTCCGTTGCTGGGCACACTGCGCAACACCGTCACCTACAGCCATGAAGCTGCGCCCTGGACTTTCGGCTTGCGAGCCATGATGCACAATCTTGCTGCCCGCGGATTGCTGTAGGTAAGGCAGGGTGGTGAGAGGCATTGGGCGTTCTTCCGCAAAGATTGAACATGCACAGGCGCTTGTCTATGGATAAGGAGCCGGACCCGAAGGGTTCGGTTTTTATCTCAGTCCAGCGTCCCACGTCCCGGAAACCCGGCTGCGTGGCCCTCTCTGTCTCGATAGGGCCAACCCGATGCAAGCGGGTTTGACTTATCCGGGGGCGCCTGCATACTATTGGAACGCGGTTCCAGTACGAACAATGTTGCTCGAATCCACCTCATTGTCAAAGATAAGTCGAGAAAAATATGAGAGTCGTTAAAGGTGCTGTTGACCGTTGCCTGGAGGCGATTGAACTGCTGGCCCGTGAGGCTCGCTGGATGCGGATGTCCGATATTGCAGCCGAGCTGGGCTTGGAGAAGGGCCCCGCCCATCGAGTGCTTGCTCAGTTAGTCGAGCAAGGGTGGGCGGAGCAGGATGAAGCCACGTCGCAGTACCGCTTGACGCTGAAGCTGGCACTGCTGGGGCAGCGCTATTTACATGGCATCGGCTTGCCTGAATTGGTCCAGCCGATCATCGAGCAAGTGGCTGTTCAATGTCATGAGTTGGTGCGGTTGACGGTGGTCAACGAGGGCACCTTGTCCTGGTTGTCTTCGGCCCAAGGCGCCGCGCCGGGGCTTATGTATTCGCCGGCCATGGATAAACCGATCAATCTCTATGCAACCGCCAATGGCAAAGCCTGGCTGGCAACGATGTCTGATGAGCTGGCCATTGAGCATGCGTTGCGCAGCGGGCTGGGGAAAGCTGATGCCGGGATTGGGCAGGGGCCGAAAGCGATCAACAGCATCGAAGGCTTGTTGGCCGAGCTGGCACTGACCCGAAAGCGCGGGTATGGCTTGGTCATTGAAGAAGCCGAGGCGGGTGTCTGGGCGATTGCGGTACCGGTCAAGCTGGTTCCGTCCGGCACTGTGGTCGGCACGATGAGTATCGCCGGCCCGGTATTGCGCATGCAGCCCGAACGCTATGAAGAATTGCATGCCCTGCTGGAAGAGGCCGCCAACAAGCTGGGTACGGTTTGGCCGCGCCAGAACAACGTGCATTCGGAGAGCGTATGAGCCAACTCGCTCCTCTAGGGGCCGAGTCGGGGGCAGGGCTGGAAGTCGCCGCTGCCGCTTTGGCCCGTGCACGGCTGGAGGGGGTTCGGCTGGCATCCTTGCCTGGCCCGAACCTGCCAAGCAGCCTCGCAGAAGGTTTTGCCATTCAGCAACACGTGGGCCTGTTGGCTGGAAAAACCGTGGGAGGCTGGAAGTGCGCGTTACCGCCGGCTGGCAAGTGGATCGTCGCCCCGATCTACAGCGACAGCATCGTAGAAGGTGAACGTTATCGACTGGCCGCTGACGCCGATAAGGCGCGCATCGAGCCCGAACTGGCGTGCGTCCTGGCCCATGATTTGCCGGCACGTGTCGAGCCTTATACCGCTGAACAGATCGCTGCTGCGATCAGCGACGTGCGCTTGGCATTGGAAGTGATCGACTGCCGTTATACCGATCCACACACACTGCCGTTCGAGCAATTGCTCGCGGATGGTCTATTCAATCATGGCCTGGTACTGGGGGCGCCAATCACGCTGTCGAACACTGCCAGCATGCCCTCTGAACTGGCTATCACCCTGAGCGATGCAACGTCGAAGCTCGTGAGTATCAAGGGCCGCCATCCGGACGGGGATCCGTTGTTGCCGATCGTCTGGCTGGCCAATTTTCTGTCTACACAAGGGATAGGGCTGCAAGCAGGGCAGGTGATTATCACAGGGTCCTATGCAGGTGTTCTCGATGTGCCCGTTAACCAGCCACTGCAGGTTCAGTTCGGCGAAGCAGGCTCATTGTCTGTCAATTTCTCAACGCTGGAGGAGTAACAAATGCGCTTAGTTCGTTTTGGTTTACCGGGGCAGGAACAGCCGGGAATCTTGGATTCGCAAGGGATCGTTCGGGACCTCTCGGGCATTGTCGATGACATCGATGCGTCGGCCCTGAGCCCGTCAGTGCTTGAAAAGCTGCGCGCGGTCGACGTTGAAAAGCTGCCCGTGGTGGCGCCTGGCACGCGTCTTGGTCCGTGCGTGGGCAGCGTACCGAACCTGATTTGCATTGGTCTGAACTACTCCGATCACGCGGCTGAAACGAATACGCCGATCCCGAGCCAACCGGTGGTCTTCAATAAACACACCGCATCCATCAGCGGACCCAATGACCCGGTCATCTTGCCAACGGGCGCTCAAAAGCTGGATTGGGAAGTCGAATTGGCCATTGTCATCGGTACCCCTGCCTGGCAGATCGATGAGTCGCGGGCATTGGATCATATTGCCGGTTATTGCCTGGCCAATGATGTTTCCGAGCGGGCTTATCAGCTTGAGTACGAAGGCCAGTGGACCAAGGGCAAAAGCGGTTTTTCTTTCGCGCCTCTGGGACCTTGGCTGGTCACTCGTGACGAAATTGCCGATCCGCAGGCACTTGACCTCTGGCTCGACGTGAATGGCAAACGTCTCCAGACCGGCAATACCCGCACGATGATCTTCAGCGTTGCCCATATTGTCGCGTACCTCAGTCGCTTCATGCCGCTAATGCCGGGTGACGTCATCATTACCGGTACGCCGCCAGGTGTGGGACTCGGGCAGAAACCACCGGTATTCCTCAAGGCAGGGGACACCATGCGTGTCGGTGGCCAGGGATTGGGTGAACAATTTCAGACCGTGGTTCCTTACGTTGCTGAAATGGGGGCTGCATGGGTCGCGGGCCGCCACCCCAATGTTGACTGACTATCGCTAAAGGAAAAACGCTATGAGCTTTGCAGGAACAGGTGTAGTCGCGATCTGGCATGATCTTTTGCCCGAAGCGCGGGACGAGTTCTATGAGTGGCATAACCGTGAGCACATGCCTGAGCGGGCTGGAATTCCGGGCTTTTTGCGCGGGCGCCGGTACATCGCCTTGGATGCCGGACCGACCTATTTCAACCTCTATGAGGCTGATTCCGTGCAGGTGTTGGGCGGGCAGGATTATTTATCGCGTCTCAACACGCCGACGGCGTGGACCCAGCAGTCGGTGAAATCCTATCGCAATGTCGCGCGATCCATTTGCGAAGTCACTTACTCCAGCGGTGTGGGGCAGGGCGCGTATTTGTTAACGGTCCGTTTCGATGTTGTCGAAGGGCAACATAAATCGGTATCAGATGCACTGCGTCAGCGCGTGCTGCCTCCCCTGGCGGATAAACAGGGTATTACAGGCGTGCACTTGTGTGTGGCTGATGAGGCCGTGAGCAAGGTTGAAACCGCAGAGAAAAAGGCCCGCGCCGAAGGGACCCAGATACCGGCCTGGATCGTCATGATCGAAGGTTGTGCGCCTGACTACGTTCGCGTCGCCGGCGAGTCTTTTGTGGCCGAGCTGCAACGGCTGTTGGAGGGGCAATCGACGGGACCGGAAACCACGCTTTATCAATTGGAATACACACGTTGCAAAACGCCGGGGAGTGCGGGTTGATCGCCGAGCGTTCGAGTACGTTTTAACTTTCAGTCGTTGTTCTCATGCAATTCCTCACGAGCGTGCCAATACAGGCATTGAGTTTAGCTCGCGTCTGCGCACGCTCGGGTTTTGCTTACGGCGATATTAGACAATTATCAAGTTGCTCAATAACGGGCTAGATAAATAACTTCTTCGGTCGCTCGGAAGTTAGCTCTTCGGGCTGTCTGTGCATGCGTTGCCACGAGCTAAAAATCGCAACAAAAAACAATAATAATTCATTGTGAGGAAACATCATGCGCTACCCGGTTACTCTCCGCGGCGTGCCTGCACATCCATCGCTCATCAGTCTGACTCTTGCGTTATGCGCGGGTTCGTCAGCTGTTGTTCAAGCCGATCAAAATAGCGGTTTTGTCGATGGCGCTACGGCCACCCTCAATTTGCGCAACGCTTACATCAACCGCAACTTCACCAACCCGAACAACGCCCAGGACAAGGCCGAGGAATGGACCCAGAGTTTCATCCTCGACGCCAAGTCCGGGTTCACCCAGGGCGTGGTCGGTTTCGGCGTGGACGTGCTCGGCACGTACTCAGTCAAGCTCGACGGCGGCCGTGGCACGGCAGGTACGCAATTGCTGCCGGTGCATGACGACGGTCGCCCCGCCGATGACTTCGGTCGCTTGGGCGTGGCCCTGAAGGCCAAGGTGTCGAAAACCGAGCTGAAAGTGGGCGAGTGGATGCCTGTGCTGCCGATCCTGCGCTCCGACGATGGCCGTTCCCTGCCGCAAACCTTCCGTGGCGGCCAGGTGACCTCCACCGAAATCAGCGGCCTGACGCTGTACGGTGGCCAGTTCCGCGCCAACAGCCCGCGCAACGACGCGAGCATGGAGGACATGTCCATGAACGGCCGCGGCGCGTTCACCTCCGACCGTTTCAACTTCGGTGGCGGTGAATACGCCTTCAACGAAAAACGCACCCAGGTCGGCGTGTGGTACGCGGAACTGTCCGACATCTACCAGCAACAATATTTCAACCTGACCCACAGCCAGCCCATCGGCGACTGGACCCTGGGCGCCAACCTCGGCTACTTCACCGGCAAGGAAAACGGCAGTGCCCTGGCCGGCGACCTGGACAACAAAACCGCGTTCGCCATGCTCTCGGCCAAGTACGGTGGCAACACCTTTTATGTCGGCCTGCAGAAAGTCGGCGGCGATGATGCCTGGATGCGCGTCAACGGCACCAGCGGCGGCACCCTGGCCAACGACAGCTACAACTCCAGCTACGACAACGCCAAGGAAAAATCCTGGCAACTGCGCCACGACTTCAACTTCGCTGCCGTCGGCGTGCCGGGCCTGACCCTGATGAACCGCTACATCAGTGGTGACAATGTGCACACCGCCACCGTTGACGACGGCAAGGAATGGGGTCGCGAAACCGAACTGGCCTACACCGTGCAGAGCGGCGCGCTGAAAAACCTCAACGTGAAATGGCGCAATGCGTCGATTCGCCGGGACTTCAGCACCAATGAGTTTGATGAAAACCGGATTTTCATCAATTACCCTATCTCGCTGCTATAAAACATCTCCGGTTCCACTTGATGAGTAGCGGCGTGCAGGTACGCCGCTATTTTTTCAATAATTTCTGCGCCAGCGCCAAGGCTTCATCTTCAGTGGTTGCGATGAGCATGGGATAACCCCAAAATTTTTCATACATGATTGCGAACGCTTTGCCTGCCAGCCGTTTGGCGAGACTTGATTCGATATGAATCGAGGCTTTGACATAACGCTTGAGTTCGCTTTTGTGGCGCTTCATCCACAGGGTCATTTGTTTCAGTTCCTCTGGCGAGTGTTCCGGTTGCTCCTTGTCCAGACCTTCATTGCTGATCAATACGAAGGGCTCATTGCGAGCAAGCACGGCTTCGAACTCGGCGAGAGACTCTTCTTGGCTATGGCCCAGTGTGGCTTTTTGCATCCAAACGAACGGAAATTGTGTGGCGTCTATACGCATTTCTATAGTCCTTCGACACGTTGCCAAACTTCTGTGATGTCCCGCGGTTTCAGGATACTCTGCAAGCGAGTCGGCTTAATTGCACAGTCTGGCCACAATATTGTTCAAATCAGCCGTTTTGAGGGGATTAGCGTGGGGCGCACACCTGTTATGGCGAACACGGCCAATAGAGACACGGTGACTGTTTGGGACGTCGACAGCATTTCCCGGCCTGTCGTTGCCCTCAGCGCTTCGATGGTGAGCAAGGATTGGGAGCAGGCCAGCCATCAACATCGTAAGGCGCAACTGCTTTATTCCGTGCGCGGCATCCTTAATTGTGAAATAGAAGATGGCGTCTGGATCGTTCCACCCCAATGTGCCGTATGGATACCCGGTGGTTTGTCACATGCGACACGTGGTTCAGGAGAAACAGAATGTTATTGCCTGTTTGTTGAACCTGATGCCGCTCCGGATCTTCCGCGAAGCTGCTGCACGATTGGCGTATCACCGCTGTTGCGCGAGTTGCTGCTGAAGGCGGCGGCGTTCTCGGGAGACGCTGTCAATGTCGCGCGCGAAGACCGCCTGATCGCAACGTTGCTGGACGAATTGTCGGCAGCCCCCGTGGAGGACCTGCATTTGCCGATGCCTCGCGACACGCGTCTGCGCAGGCTCGCTGAAATGCTCTTGGCCGACCCTGCTGTTAAGGTTTCGGTGCGCGAGTGGGCTACTCGCATTGGCATGAGTGAGCGCAGCATGAGTCGGCTTTTGCTGCAGGAAATAGGGATGAGTTTTGGACGTTGGCGTCGGCAATTGCATGTGATTGTGTCACTGCAACGCATGACCAGGGGCGAGAGCGTCCAATCGGTTGCGTTGGAACTCGGTTATGAGGGACCCAGTGGTTTCATCACGATGTTCCGCAAAACCGTAGGCAAACCGCCTGTGCAATATCTCTCCGCACGCTCAGCCAGCGCTCTCATCTCAGGTGAATCATTGCCGGTGCCGTCAATCCTGTTTCCTGACGACCTGTAATGGCTTGTAGGCCATCTATCCGAACCTGACCATCCTCGTGGCGGAAGGAAAACGGCCAATCGCTGACATTGGCTGAACTGGAAAATAATCTGGCCATCCTTCGATATCTGGCAACGGCGGCTTGTTGCTAGATTGCGCGACAACGAATGCAAATCAGTTTCACTTGAGACTGATTTGTCACTTCTGTTTTCCGGCCTGGCGCCGGTTGAGTTGTCGGCCCTTTCTCAAACCCGTCTCTTGACGGTCGGCCGCTGTTTGTTTTTTTCTTGATAAGGAATGGCTGATGTGGAGTTCGTTGACTTACTGCGGTGAGAGGCGTCCTTGCGTGCCTGAGCGTTTGCTGAAAAATCCGGTTACTGCAGCGCTGTTGGTGCTTTTAGGCAGTTCGAATTGTGTAATGGCGCAGGACCCTGTCGAAGCCGATGAGAGCACTCAGTCTCAAGGCGTGATAATTCTCCCATCGGTGACGATAAGCGGGACGAGGACACCTGATACCACCCCGACGGAAGGGACGGGACTTTACACCATCGGTCAAACCACGGCCGCGACTCGCTTGCCGCTGACGTTGCGGGAGACGCCGCAATCCATTTCCGTGGTAACACGTCAGCGCATGGACGATCAAAAGCTGGATACAGTCCAGGGGGTGCTGGAGAACACGACTGGCATCTCGTCTTACCAATCAGATAGCCAACGTACGAGTTTTTATTCCCGAGGCTTTCTGATCGACAACATCCAGTATGACGGCATACCCGCCGTCATCGGCGATGTCATAAACGGCAGCGGAATCAGCGATCTGGAAACGGCATTTTACGACCGTGTCGAAATTGTGCGCGGGGCTAACGGGCTGCTCACCGGCACGGGTAATCCGTCAGCTGCGATCAACTTGGTGCGCAAAAGACCAACGCCAGAGTTCTCGGCCTCCACTTCTATCAGTGCGGGGTCTTGGGACAATTTCCGAGAGATGGGGGATATTTCCGTACCGTTGACAACCGACGGTCGTATCCGAGCACGTATGGTAGGGGTCAATAACGATGGTCACTCCTACATCGATGGTTACCAAACACAAAAGCAAGCTTTCTACGGGATCATTGAGGCAGATCTCACCGAAGACACCACCTTGGATATAGGGTACGACTATCAGAACAGTTCCCCTGAGCGACCGACATGGGGTGGTGTTCCTCTCTGGTTCAGCAACGGCTCAGAGGCAGAATGGTCGCGCTCCAAATCCCTGGCCGCGGACTGGAATCGCTGGGACAGCACCCGGCAGACTGCCTTTGCCGAACTTGAACACCGGTTTGATAACGGTTGGAAAGTTCACAGTATGGTGAACCAGTACCGCACTAAGTATGACTCCCAGTTATTGGGCGGCTTTGGTACACCCGACCAGGAGACTGGATTAGGTATTTTCCCTAATGGCGCTTATCCGGTTGCGTTGGCCGGCAAAGGGAAAAGCCGTCAAAACACCTTTGATGTGATGGCGAGCGGTCCCTTCGATTTTATGGGGCGCCAACATGATCTGGTAGTAGGCGCTATGAGTTCTCGGTATACGTCGAACAAAGACGATATCAGTCCCTTTTTTGTAGGGTTCACGCCCGGCAATATCTACAATTGGAATAATCATTTCCCCAAGCCCGACTTTGATTCAATGGCGTCTGTGCCGACCGATACCGAGGTTAAACAGCGCGGCTTCTATAGCACAGCGAGATTCTCATTGGCCGACCCATTGAAACTGGTTGTCGGAGGTCGGTTCAGTCGGTACGAGATCGACGAGACCGCAGGTGGGACGCCATTCAATTATAAAAAGAGTAACGAGTTCACGCCCTACGCAGGTCTGATATACGAGATTGATAGTACGTATTCCGTCTATATCAGTTATACCGGCATATTTAACCCGCAAACATCGTTCCGAGACAGCAATGGCAATGTCCTCACGCCGACGGAAGGCAAGACGAAAGAGATTGGCGTCAAGGCTGAATACCTGGAGGGGCGATTGAATGCGTCTGTCGCATTGTTCGACACTGAACTGGACAATGCTGCACAACCGGATGGCAGTCTTCTTACGCCAGCCGGTGCGCAGGCTTACAAAGGTGTTGACGGCACCAAATCCCGCGGGATTGAGTTTGACATGCAAGGTGAAGTCGCTCGCGATTGGAACATCTACGCTGGCGTCGCCGCCTTCACTGCCAAGGATGGCAACGACGCCAGGCTGAACGCACAGGTACCGCGCACTACCGCTCAGATGTTCACTACGTACAAATTACCTGGCATGTTGGAAAAGTTGACTTTGGGCGGAGGCGTCAGATGGCAAAGCCGCTTCTTGAGCAGCAGTACGAGCACAAGGGTAGCGGAACAAGACCCCTATGCGCTGACGTCACTGATGGCACGTTATGAGTTGTCAAGGAACATGGACCTATCAATCAATGTCAACAATGTGTTCGATAAAAAATATGCAACCCAGAAAGGCGATTTCGATACTGTCAGTTACGGAGCGCCGCGTAATGCCCTGATGACGTTGAACTATAAACTGTAGTTTGCGCGACTAACCGAATCACTCCATCACCTTAAGCTCCGCGGCCTCGTCAAACTTCGACCGGGCCGCTTCAACCTCGGCCAATTTGTCGAGCGTCCATTTATGCAACTCGCGAAATGGCTGCTGCAATGTTCGACCCAGCGGTGTGATCTCATACTGCACTGCCACGGGCGAGAACGAAATGATCTGGCGCGAGACGAGACCGTTGCGTTCCAGCCGCCGCAGGCACTGGGTAAGTGCCTTCTGGGTGACGCCCTCCAGGCGACGTTTGATGGCGTTAAAGCGATGCGGTCCGTCATCGAGCACCGCCAGAACCATCATTGACCACTTATCCGCGATCTGGTCGAACAACGCCCGACTTGGGCACTCCGACGAAAAACACTGCGGCTTTAATTCCAGCATTGAAGTTTCCTCACGTATACCTAGGCGGCTTTAAGTGCCTAATTGACATCAGGTTTACAAAATACTTTATGGCCTCCGAAAACAAATGGAGTCCATCCGATGTTGACCCTCGATACCAGCATCTTATTCCGTCCTTTTTCCATCCGGTCGCTCGAACTGAAAAACCGCATTGTCATGGCGCCGATGACGCGTCTGTTCTCACCCGAGGGCATCCCGGGGGACGCGAGCACTGCCTATTACTGGCGGCGGGCAGAGGGAGGTGTCGGGCTGATTTTGTCGGAAGGCACCGTGATTGATCGCCCGGCATCGCGTAATGATGCCGGTATTCCTTTTTTTCACGGCGAAGCGGCGCTGGCTGGATGGAAGAACGTGATCGATGCCGTCCACACGGCTGGCGGGCGCATGGCACCGCAGATCTGGCACACCGGCTCCACGCGTTACATCAACGACTGGGAGCCAGATGCACCCGTTGAAAGCCCGTCGGGCCTTGTTTCGCCAGGTGACCTGCGTGGCGTGGCGATGAGTGAAGAAGACATTGCCGACACGGTAGCCGCCTTCGCCAAGGCCGCAGCGGATGCCAAGCGACTGGGCTTCGATACCGTTGAGATCCACGGAGCCCATGGTTATCTGATCGATCAGTTTTTCTGGTCTGGTAGCAATCTGCGCACCGACCGCTACGGCGGGCCGACAATCAAGGAACGCTCGCGTTTTGCCAGTGAGGTCGTCTCTGCCGTTCGTCAGGCTGTTGGCCCGCAATTCCCGATCATCATGCGCGTCAGCCAGTGGAAGCAACAGGACTACGGGGTGCGCGTTGCTGAAACGCCGGCGGTGATGGAGGACTGGTTGTTGCCACTGGTCGAGGCCGGTGTCGACGTCCTGCACTGCTCGCAGCGCCGCTTCTGGGAACCTGAGTTTCCCGAAATTGACGGTGAGAATGGGTTGAACTGCGCGGGCTGGGCGAAGAAAGTCACTGGCGCCACCACCATCAGCGTCGGTTCGGTTGGGCTGGAGAATGATGTCACTAACGCCTTCGCCGGAAAGGGCTCAACCCCCGCGAGTCTGGATCGGCTCATTGAGCGTATGGAGCGCGGAGAGTTCGATCTGATTGCAGTAGGGCGTGTGTTGCTGAGTGACAAGGATTGGGTCGCCAAGGTGGAAAGAGGCGATTACGCGGATTTGAAGGGCTTCAATCCGGCCTCTTTAGCTGAATTGGTTTGAATTGCGGGGTGGCCCGGGCATTTACGCGCAGGCCACACCTTCAATCTAATGAGAATGGATGCACAGCTTGAACTCAGTACCTCTCGATCATGTCGGCCGCCTGCTGGGTGGCCTGGCTGGTGCGGGTGGCCAGCTTGCGGACCTCGTCGGCGACCACTGCGAAACCCCTTCCGGCCTCACCGGCTCTGGCCGCTTCTATCGCCGCGTTCAAGGCCAGTAGATTGGTCTGTTTGGCGATGCTTTGGATGGCGGCGACTATCTGCGTCAGCTTGGCGAGGTTTTCCTGCATCGCTTGATGCTGACGTTCCTGAGTCTGACGCAACTGGCTTTCCTCGCGATGGGCGTGCACGTCTGTGATCGCCCCCACTGTACGCAAGGGCGTGCCGTCGTTGCTTCGCTGGGTCTGACCCCGGCCTCTGAACCAACGGTACTCGTCGTTGCGGTGCCTGAGGCGGTAGGTCACATCGAAGGGTGTTTGGCCGGAGCGGTCGGTGACATGTTCGACAAACGCTTGCACGGCCCGTTGGCTGTCTTCGGGATGCAGGCGGGACAACCAGCTTTCGAACACATTGGGAAACTCTTCGATGGTTTCGTAGCCGAGCAGGCGACGCATCTGTGACGAGAACCAGATGGCGTTATGGGGATTGGCTGGATCGCCTGCGATGATATTGATATCCCAGAGTGCATCCTGAATGCATTCGCGGGAAATCTCGAAGCGGGCTGAGAGCATCGCGAACTCTTCGTCTTGCAAGCGTTGTCTGTGGATGTCACGCACAATACCGACGCTGATCTGTGGCAGCCCCCGTTCGTCACGGAGCGTTTCGCCGACGATCTGGACCCAGCGGTATTCTCCCGAGTGGCTCGCGAGGCGCACCTCCACCTGGTAGGGCGCGTGCCCGCTGCGATCGGCCAGGTGGCGAGCCAGGGCATCCAGGTTGGCCTGGCGGTCGTCAGGGTGAAGGCAATCGTTCCAGGAGCCTAGATAGACGGGGAGGTCCGCCTGAGTGGGCAGGTTGCCGAACCATTGCAGTACTGCATCGCGGGCGGGCTGTAGGCTGCCATTGAACTGCAATTTCCAGAGCAAATCACCCGACCCGCAAGCCGCCAATTGCCAAAGTTGCGCTTGGTCGTGCAATTGCGTTTCGTATTCATCCAACTGAAGCTTGAGGCGTTGCAGTTCAGCATTCAGGTCGATCACGCTGGCCCGGAGCGCCGTGCGATCGGCGAGCAGGCGTTCGATGCCGGCCAGTACCCGTCGCAGTGACGAATCCTTCGCCGCTATCGATACTCCCTCGCCGTCGGGTTGTTCCAGTCGTTCGCCGAGCAGCTTCAATTCCTTGCGGGTGCTATTTCTGAAAAACATCAAATACCTCTAGTTTTACTCACGAGGTTTCGGGGCGGTTCTGGTTCTTGATGCCCCGAGCATTCCGGTCTTCGAATGCTCGGGGACTGTCTGACCTGGACTGGAGTCTGTCGACTCAGGCGGCCTGGTACAGGCGGCGCTCGATTAGCGCGCTGCCACGCAGGCGATGTGTTGCCTTGGCACCGGCCAGCACGGCCAGGTCCAACAGCGGTTCGAGGGTGACGACGGTCATGTAGGCACTGCCGAAGGTCAGAATTGACAGGGCGTTTCCTGCGGTGAAGCCTTGTCCATAGAAGGCCCAGAAGGCAACCCAGGCGACGATGCCGGCCTGGAAGGCGGTCGACAGCCCCAGCGCTTGTCTATAGCTCAGTTCCACATACGGCGTGTTTGGCGCGATGATGCGTTTCGCCAGGGCGGCGACTGCGAACAGCGGTACCAGAAGGGTGGTGACGTTCATGCCGTATTGCGGCAGGTCGAATGGAGCGAAGAACAGACTCTGGATCAGCAGTCCCAGGGCTAGACCCGCTGTCGCAGGTGCGGCGCCGAGCAGCAGAAACAGCGTTGACCCCAGGATGAGATGCACCTCGGAGACGCCGACTGGATGGTGCGGTAGTAGCTCGAAGAAGCTGAATACCAGGGCCGTGGCAGTGATAGTGCGAGCCAGCAGCGAGAAGACCCCACGCTCGCCTATGGCTTGGGCCGCGAGTTTGAGGGTGTAGGCGCCGGCACCCGCGGCAGTGACATAGCTCAGCCAGAGTTTTCCAGCTTCCACCAGGTTAGGTTCGATATGCATGACGATTGCTCCTTGGCCGCTTCGCGACCTCGAAAGTAAAAAACAGGACGACTCCGGCCTCAGCTGATGGCCCGGCTGATCGCTACCGGCTCATGCCGTGGCAAGTGCTCGTGGCCGTTTCCATGGGCCGGTGGGCAACTCGCATTGAGCAGCGTCACCGGTTGTCCATGGGGGGTATTCAAGTAAGCCTGCTGCCATTGCTCGGTGCGCTGGGTGATGTCTTCCATACCCGTTAAACCAAGTGTGGTGACCATTCTTTCCATCGCTGTGATCCATTGCCGGTAGTAAGTGTCGTTGACGCTTTCTCCGGGTTGCGCCGGGCTAGCCTTGATCTCGTCGCTGAATACCTGCACCCAGTCTTTCCAGGGGAATAGACCGATTTGGTGCAGGTGTACCAGCAGGGAAAACGCCTGGACCTGCCAAGGTTTGTCGAACACCGGGCCCTCATCGTCGGAAGACAGGCCGGCTATTGGGGGGATGTGATGCAGGCTGGCGCTCATACGGCCTCCAGATAGTTGTCCCACAGATCAATGCAAACGCTGTCCGGTCGCGCCACTCCCCACAGTTCTGTGGCAGTGAAGCGAACGGCATAGACCTGTTGGGGTTGTTCGCCGAGACCGTGGGCCATCGTGTCTGGGGTTGCAAACGCACCGTGTGCAATTTCGATGGTCCCGACCTTGCCGCGCGCGTAGCGGGGCAGTCGGGTGTGGGTGGTTGGATTGAGGTTCTTCGTCCGCACCCGGTCACCGACCTGGAAGCGGCCGGAGACAGGTTCCTTTGCCCGGGAAGAGGCGCCGCCGAGCACTACGGCCTCGACGATGTCCGGTGTTAAAACCGTGACGGGCTGTGTCGGTGGGGTTGGTTTGGCCGTACCCTGCAGTTCGCCATTGCTGATCACGCCTTTTTCCAGCAGCAGGTTCTCGAAGGCATGCAGCCAATGCTCGTAGTAACTGGACTGCAAGTATTCAGCCGGTTCCATGCGTTCAATGGCGTGTCGGAATTCGTCGACATTGAAGTGTCCGCCGGCGAAGAGCGAGGCGAACAGCGGAAAGACCCTGCGCTCCCAGTCGTGATGGAAGATCGGTTCATTTTCCTCGGTAAGCACTGGGCCGAAACCGTGCATACCGCCTAAGTCGTGTACACCGTTCATGGGTTTTTTCCTTCTCAGGTTCAGGCTACTTGATCCGGATTCTTAGGCAGTCCGGTACCGATCATGGCGTCGCGCGTCACCAGCTCGACCAGTCGTTCCTCACTCCAGCCGTCAGTACCCGCCGGACGTTCCGGCAATACCAGGTAGCGCAACTCGGCACTGCTGTCCCAGACGCGAACTTCCTTGTCATTGGGAATGATCAAGCCGAATTCGGCCAGCACGCTGCGCGGATCGATGACGATCCGTGACCGATAGGGCGCGGATTTGTACCAGACGGGTGGCAGACCCAGGGTCGGCCAGGGGTAGCAGGAGCACAGCGTGCAGACCGTCACGTTGTGTACGGTCGCGGTGTTTTCCACCACCACCATGTCTTCGCCCTGCACGCCGGAAAAACCCAGTTCAGCAATGGCCGCGGTGGCATCTTCCAGCAGCCGCTGCTTGTAATCGGGATCGAACCAGGCCTTGGCGACCACCTGAGCGCCGTTGCGCGGGCCGACCTTGTGTTGGTAAGTGTCCACCAGCGCATCCATGGCGGTTGGGTCGACCAAGCCCTTTTCGATCAACAGGGATTCGAGTGCCTTGACACGCAAGGCGATGGCCTCGGGTGGCTCGGTGTGATCGTGATCGTGATCGTGGTGATGTTCATGGGTATGGCTCATGTATTGGCTCCTCTGAAGTCGATACTCACTTTCAGTGCTACTTGCCGGTGTTCGTTCGCCAATGCGATGCGCAGGTCTACAACGTCCGCCAATCGACAGAAGCCTCGAATGCCGCTGCCGCTTGATAGAGGGTGCCTTCGGCATAATGTCTTCCGACAAGCATCAGCCCCACGGGCAGTCCGTCCACCAGGCCGCAAGGGATCGACAGGGCGGGGTGCCCCGTAATGTCTTGAGCGGCCGTATTGCCAAGCATCTCCAACGCACGCGTGACGGTCTCGGTGATTGAAGAACCCGGTTCCGGGAGCGGCTGAGCGGTGATTGGCACTGTCGGCATGACGATCAGGTCATAGGTGTCCAGTGCCTTGTCGTAGGCCGCTCGGGCAAAGCGCGCAATGTTCTGGGCCTTGGCGTAGTAGCGACCGTTGTAGCGCTCCAGACCGAACTGGCCGACGAACATGCAAAGCTTGAGTGACGGCGACAATGCGTTCGCCTGGTCGCGCCAACCGGCCTGTTTGTCCAGCAGGCCCACGTCGTACAGCCCCTTCCAGTTAAAACCCGCGCCATTGCCGTGCATCATTTGCATGGTCAGGCCTTCACAACCGATAGGGCTCCATAACGACCCCGCCAGGTTGTGTTCGGGAACCGATACCTCCTCGACCCGCGCGCCCAACGCCTCTAGCCGGGCGATAGCGCTGCGTACCTTTTCTGCGATACGTGGATCCTGGTTAGCGAGTTGGAAGCCTTCCTGGAGAACCCCGATCCGAAGTCCGGTCACGCCTCGTTCCAGATAATCGCAATAGGCATCGACCTTGGGGGCGGCTTGGCGAGGGTCGAGCCCGTCGGCGCCGGCCATCACTTCGAGCATGAGCGCGTTATCGCGTACGTTGCTCGTCATGGGGCCGACATGATCGAAAGTGGACTCGATCGCCATGACCCCGGTGTAAGGCACTAGACCCCAGGTAGGTTTCATTCCATAAATGCCGCACCATGCGGCAGGAATGCGGATGGAACCGCCTTGGTCGCCACCGATAGCCAGGTCGACCGCGCCCGTCGCCACAAGCGCCGCGCTGCCCGAAGACGAACCGCCCGTCGTGTAACCATGGCGAAAAGGGTTGTGCACAGGCGCGGGGTCCGAGGTATGGCTACCACCGGAGAGGCAGTAATGTTCGCAGGTGGCTTTGCCGAGGATGGTTGCTCCTGCGTCGAGCAGACGCGTCACCACGGTGGCATCAAACGACGGTACGAAACCCTCCAGTGGCGCGGCACCATTCATCATCGGGACACCGGCCAGAGAGATGTTGTCCTTGAGCGCGACCGTCTTGCCGGCAAGCTTGCCCGAACTGGCGCCCATCACCTCGGTTCTGTAGTACCAGGCGTTCAGCGGATTATCCGTGCTTGAAGGGCGGTAACCAGCACTGCGCTCGTAGCGCACTGGAGGGATGAAATCTGGCAACTCATCGACCAGGTCGTAGGCATCGAAACTGGATTGCATAAGCGCCAGGTATTCGCTGGCTTGCTCGGGTGTCAGCTGTATGTGCAGGCGGCTGGCGAGATCCTGCACGTGTTCGAGAGTCGGGCGGATGATGGCCATGGGGTGTCCTGTGTCCTGTGCCAACCCGTAGGGGCTGGCAATGTCTGTTCAAACGTCATCTCGGGGATGCCCGGGCACGCTGCGCACTCTTGGCGAGCCGTGCTCGGGGCTGGTATCAAGCTATCTCCACAGATTGAGCAGCGCTTGGCTGAGGAGGACAGTCGCTTGGTTGAGCGGGACTCGCTTGCCCCTGTTTTTATAGCCACGCCACGGTAGCCGTCGGCGGCCAGAGCGAGCCCTGGCTGCCGTAGGCTGATGCCGAGCGCATTAGTCTTTGGATTCCGGCGTGGCCTGTTTCTGAGATGCCTTCCCAGGTTTTGGCCAGACAACCCCAACGCTTCTCATGCCTTTGGCGGGGTCCATTTCCGGGTGCGCGAGCACGACGTCCCGATAGGAGGGGCTCCCGATCACCGCCGGTTTGAACTTGATGAGGAAGTCGTTGACCTCTTTGCGCAGATCCGGGGCCAGGCCGTAGTCGTCGTAGCACGCCTCGAGACAATCGAGCACCGCTTGCCAGTGCACCTCGGTCAGGCCCATCCCGCGATGCGCGGTGACCATGTCTCTACCCCGGTATTTGGCGCTTCCACCCCAGTGCTCGGAAAGGAAATCGACAAAATTGATGTGTTCCTTCTGGAACGTCGATTCCGACATATGGGCCCAGATGTGCCCGATGGCGGGGTGTCCCATTGTCTTTCTCAACACGGCGCCTGCGAACTGATAGATCGCGTCATAGCCGCCAAGACGGGTATAGAGGGAGGGTTGTTGTTCCATGGTGGATTGCTGGTCGGTCATTGTCTGGTTACTCCGTTTCGGGTGAGAGGCATCTCATTAGCCAACTGTCGCGCCGTTGGGCACACGCTTGGTTGATAAGGACAACGGGTGGTAGAGACGGGCGGGTCTAAAAAACCCTGACGTAACGCAGGTTCATGCGAAAGTCTTCTTTGGGGCCGTTCTCCACCGCAAGGTCGCGTCCAAGTTGCACTTGGAGTTGGTCCTTGGCGGTGAAAAACTTCCTGGCCGTGATACGGAAGTTGGTGGTTTCCATCCTGTCGTCCTGGTTGACACCATCGATCTGGTTTTCCCCGCCCCAACTGTGGCCGAAGCCGATAGCCAGCGCCGTGGTCTCGTCGGGCATGTAGCGCCCCATTAACTGAGCACCGTAGGAAACGTCCTGCTCCCGGCGGGCGGAGTTGGCGCCGAAGTCGTTGTTGTCTGCGTACCAGATGGCGTCGCCGACGAGGTCGATGGCCCACTTCTGCGTGAAGTGCTTGACGTAAGCGGCCTGGAGATCAACCTTCCAACGGTTCTCGCCAATGTTGAGCGCGTCGTCTTTGTCATAGTCGCCAGTCGGCACGTACAAGTAGGCGGTCGCACCGAGGGTGTCGTTGGCGTCGTTGAGACGGTACTTGAGTGGCGCGGTGAGAATGAGGTCGCCGATGCCGCTGGCGTCGCCTAGACCAGAAGCGTCACCACCGCCCGAGACATGACCGAAGGGCAACAGGAATTGGGGCTCGATGGTCAGCCGCTCGCTCAACTGGTAGACGTGCAGCAGACGCAGAATGCCGATATCGGAAGTCAGGTTGAAATCGGAGCTGGTCTTGTGACCCTGGGCATAGGCACTGTCCGTGGTGGCGTGCTGGTAGTAGACCACGCCGATGGTCGCTCCGACGGGGAGCGGCTCGTAATCGCCAGGATCCACCTCGAGCGCGTGAGAAGAAAGGCTGGGGAGGAGGGCGGCAAGCGACAGGTAGCGGAACTGTTTCATGATCGACGATCCTTTTTTTCGGGCAAAAAGAGCCCCGCAATCGCCAGTCAGGCAATGCGCAGGGCTAAAAGTGGAGTCAGCGATG
This sequence comes from Pseudomonas sp. NFACC08-1, assembly GCF_900106735.1. NCBI lineage: Bacteria > Pseudomonadati > Pseudomonadota > Gammaproteobacteria > Pseudomonadales > Pseudomonadaceae > Pseudomonas > Pseudomonas sp. NFACC08-1. The sequence goes on from NZ_FNNL01000010.1 coordinate 112,773, forward strand.
AAGTCAGGTAGGCGACACTTGCGCGTCGCGCATCATCCCGGTCTGCGGGTGGCAGTTGATGTACTCGAACAGTTGCTGGCTACCGTCCGCTACCGAGACCTCGTGATACAGCCGCAGCTTCGAAAGGCCTCCGATTACTCGGAAGAACGTGGTGAAAATACGTAAATGAGTGGGGTGGGATTCTGCCCAGCGTTCCAGTTTGTCGAGGGATCGCCAGTGACCGATGTCATAGGCGATGTCGAGAAGATTGCCATCCAGGTCGACGTTGCGTACGAAGCGGTTGCTGTAGCAGCCAAGCGCCTGCCCCTCGTCACGCAGGAAGTTCATGCCGTCTTGCAGGGGCGGCAGCATCTCGTTGAAATAGAGCGCGCGCTCTTCCTCGCCGGCTTCGACCCAGTCTTGTCCGGAGCGGATCAGCGTCAGGTTGTCGTGGCCGCGCACCACGACCCTGCCGCCCTTGGCGGGGTCGCCTGAAATGACTTGCAGTTCGCTGGTCGGCTGCATCCAGTCGGTTTGTGAAATAGCAAAGCGGTCGCGCGCCGAGCCCCAGTAGCCGTGCTCCTCGATCTCGCCGCTGATGCCGTCCATGATCGCACCGACACCTGGCAAATCGTCCTGGAATGCATACAGCGTCTCGAACTGCTCGGCGCGCGGTGCGATGACTTCGCGGAAATACCCCAACCCCTCGTTCAGGCGCGCATCGTCGCCCCACCAATCGGCCACAGGCGCTGAAAGTAGCCATCGGTGGTAGGCGGCGGGATCACGCCAATAGCCCACGGCGATGAAGTTCCCATACCCCTGATTATCCAGGTGGTAGGTCAGGTCGTGATTCCCTGGGCCATCGGCGAGGGCAAAGCTGGCGTCAATGTAGCGCATGGCTTGCAGGGCGGCGGCGCGTTGCTCGTCGCGAAATTGCACCCCGAGGTAAGCCATCACCACTTGCTTCACGTTTTCGTCGGCTCGCCCCACATACATCGGGAAGGGTGGCTGGTAATCGTCGTGAACACGACGGGACAACGTCCGGGGACATTTGAGATGTTTATCAATCGCAGATTCCATGGGGGGCTCCTTTATTTCCGTCTCAAACGGACGGTTCGCTGTTCTACATCCCAGTGGATGTTGTTGTTTTGCGGTGAGTACCGCGCCATCGGCGTTGCAGCATCAAGGTCCCGAGCTGCACCAGGTAAGTGGCAAACTCTTCGGGTGCCATGTCCCATCGCTGTAAAAACCAGGATGAATCGGACAGTCGCTGCTGTTCTCGTGGATGCATGAGACACCTCATCATTCGTGCTTGTAGGGGCACGGCGTGGAGTAGAAATTATCCAGGGGGGATGCAACGTGCTTGGCTCGAATGGACAACCGTTTGGTTGAAAAGGACAGGCAAAAAAGGCCGGCATATCAGCGCGCAGCAATGGTGCGGGGCTTGTGAATCAAGGGGGCGAGGTGCCCCGAGAAGTGGCATCAGGAGTATTGGAAGAATCGGCCCATGTAACGCGCAGGCACCTATCTTCCAAGGTGTCTGACAGCGGGAATGAGGCGATGGCGATGGCCTGCTAATTGCTTGGCTCGCCAAAACGTTACCCCGCTTTTTTTGTTGAATCGCCGCCGCGAGGTGAATGCAATGAGCCAGACCTGTCAGTATTCAACGCTTGCCGTTACGGCCCCCCTCCGGTTCGATTACTGGAAGGAAGTGGTTTGTCACCACTGCCTGGACGCAGACAGCAAACTGCTGGCGCAGAGCGATTTTGACGGGGCGCTGGAGGTGCATGGCATGGGCGAGTTGGACATCTGCACGTTGTCCGCCCCCTTGCATTATTGGGAGCGCTCCGCCCAACACCTGCGCAGTGATCCCAATGACGACTTGTGGTTGGGCTTTACCAGGAGCGGTTATGGCGAACTGGAGCAGGCTGACCGACGGACGAAACTGGCGGCGGACGATCTGTTTCTTTATGACGCATCCCAGCCGTTCAGATTCAGCTTCGGTGGTACTGATAACCACCTTGTCCGCATTCCGCGAAAACTGCTCAGTCAGCGCTTGCCCTCCATAGCGGACTGCACCGCTGTGGTTCTGGATGATCGTCGCCCGGGAGTGATTCCGTTACGCGAGATGTTACGGCAAGCCGCGAGTATGCCTTCAGGCTTCCATAACGAAGGAGTATCCAGTCGTTACTCCAGCACGTTGCTCGACCTTCTGGTGGTCAGCCTGGAACTCCAGGATTTAAAGCAGACTCATGACGAGTTGGATCTGCATGGCCGGATCATGAATTACATCCACCGGTATTTGACCGAGGCGGACCTGTCGCTCGAACGCATTGCTCAAGCCCACCATGTCTCAACGCGCACTGTGACGCGCGCTTTCGCCCGTCATCAGAAATCGCCGGTCGCAGAAATCTGGAAGGCACGATTGCTTGCCAGCCGCGACGCTATTGAGCGCGGTCAAGTCCGCAGTATTTCTCAGGCGGCGCTGGATTTCGGTTTCTCCGACTTCTCTCATTTCAGCCACGCTTTTCGCAAAGCCTTTGGCGTTGCCCCCCATACTCTCCTGCGACGAGAGTGAAAGAGGGGCTTTATCGCTCCTGAAGCGAAGCCTAACCATACAACCGCTGCTCAATCTCTTCGAGCGTGCTGCCGCGTGTCTCCGGTACCCATACCGCGACGAAGGTCAGGGACAGGAGTCCTGCTCCCACGAACACAAAGAAGGTTTGGCCGATCCCGATCATCGCAACCAAAGATGGAAAGAACATGCCGATCATCACGTTGGTCAACCAGAACGCTGCGATCGCCATACCCATGCATCCGCCGCGGATGCGCATTGGGAAAATTTCCGCCAGAAGCACCCAAAAAGCAGGCCCGATCAGCCCTTGCATGGAGGCCAGGAACATCGCCATGGCGCCGAGGATGAGCATGGCGCGGGTGACGGAGGGGGCGACAAAAACTGAAACCAGGCCAATCAACAGCAAAGACAATGTGGTGCCAGTGAAACCGAGCAACATCATTGGACGACGGCCTACGCGGTCGAGCAAAGCAATGCCCACGAAGGTTGCGCCAATGGAGATAACGCCGTTTACAACATTGGCGATCAGTGCGCTACGTTGCTCCAGGCCTGCTTCTGTGAGGATCTGGGTGCCGAAGTACATGATTGAATTGACTCCGGTCAGCTGCGACGTAACAGCGATACCGATGCCAATCAAAAAGATTCGCCGCGCACCCTTTTGAGACAGGTCACGCCAGCCGCCTTTTTTGATGAATCGTTCGTTGCTGATCTGCTGGGTGATCGCCTCCATCTCAGCTTTGGCGTAGTACTCCTCCCGTACCAGTTTCAGCACCTCCAGGCCCTCTCTGAAGCGCCCTTTGGTGGCCAGCCAGCGCGGGCTTTCCGGCATGTAGAGCATTCCCAACCAGAGTGCCACTGCTGGCAGGGTTGCCAAGGCAAGCATCCATCGCCACACACCGTCGAGATCGCTGAACAAATTGCCCAGTGTGGCGTTGGTGGTGAAGGCCAGGAATTGCCCGGTGACGATCATCAACTCGTTGCGGGTAATGATGCGACCGCGGATGCTGGATGGGGCCATCTCCGAAAGATACGCCGGCACGACGACCGATGCGCCGCCCACCGCTAACCCCAGCGTGAAGCGGGCGGCCACCATGACGTTGAGGGTTGGCGCCAGCGCACAAGCCAACGCGCCAAGAAAAAACACTACGGCGAGGAAAAGAATGATACGGCGGCGACCCTTGAGGTCCGATAAGCGACCGCTGAACAGTGCCCCCATCATTGCGCCGATCAATAGGGCGCTGGCGACCAGACCTTCCGTAAAGGGTGTCAGGCCCAGGTCATCTTTCATGTAGAGCAAGGCGCCGTTGATGACGCCGGTGTCGAAGCCGAATAGCAAGCCGCCAAACGTGGCAATCCAGGTGATTTTTTGCAGGTAGCGCTGTGCCTGGTGCTTTTCAGGGCTTACATAGGCGGCTGAAGTGTCTGCCGTATTTCCGTAGGAATTAATTGTCATTGTGATATTCCTGACTGAAACTCATGGGGATACTCACTCGCCATCGCGGTGAGCGTTTCAATATGCAATTACATGGGTTTTTCTCGTGGTGCGATTCAGATGGGTTGGGGTTTGAAATCGCTGGTGGCAACCGGCATGACGCTCTGTAGCAGTCTTACGGACTTTTCCAAACCCTCGAGGCTGTTGAGTAAAACGTCCTCATGCTCGATCGATAGCCAGCCATCGTAGCCAGCCATCTTCAGGCGGTAACAGAACTGCCGCCACCATTGCTCACCGTGGCCGAATCCAAGTGTGATGTAGGACCAGCTTCGGGATGAGATATCCATCAATGAGCCATTTTCCAGGAGTGAATCCACGGCCTGGACTGGCGCATTAAGCAAAGTGTCTTTGGCGTGCACATGATAAATGGCGTCGCCCAGTGCCTCGGCGGCGACCAGCGGATCAGCGCCCATCCAGAACAGATGCGAGGGATCGAGGTTGGCGCCAATTACCGGTCCGATGGCATTGCGTAGCTTCAGCAGCGAACGGACGTTGTAGACGCACTGGTTACCGTGCAATTCCAAAGCGATGCGCTCCACACCATTTTCCCTGGCCAGATCAGCTATCTCGCTCCAGAAGGGCAGCAGGCGTTCTTCCCATTGATAGCGCAGCATTGCCTGGGTTTCGGGAGGCCATGAGGCAACCACCCAGTTCGGCATCCTGTCGCCGGCCTGACCTTCAGGTAAGCCAGACATGGTGCAGACGGTCTTGACTCCCAACTCACCGGCTACGCGTATCGTGTCCCTGAGGCACTGGCCTTGTGCAGGCTGCGTGGGGTGCAAAGGGTTGCCGTTGGCGTTCAGGGAAATGATCTCCAGATTGTGTTCCTGGAAGCTGCGTTTGAGGGCCTGGCGGTGGTCGGCGCTGGCGAGCATCTGGGCCAAGTCAAAGTGCGGCGCGGTGGACCATCCGCCAGTGTTGATCTCCAGGCCCGACACTCCCAGCCGTTCAGCCTGCTTGAGCATCTCCCGCAGGGGCAGGTTGCCGAGGCTATCGGTGACGAATCCCAGCTTCATGACGTAGCTCCTTCTCGCGACCGGTAGAGGGGCGGTGCTTCCAGCGTCGGCAACACGATCCGGCGACGCTGATTGAGTGCCTCGATGCCGGCTTGGGCGACAATGGCTGCGCAATAGCCGTCCCAGGCATTCGCGGCATGGACTGGGAACCGACCTGTGTTGATGAACGCCACGAATGCTTTGTTCTGCAGGCGGTAGGCGTCGGCGAAACGCGGCCGCCAATCGGCCGCGTACCTTTCAAAACCCTGAAGACAGGTGTTGAAACGAGCATGTACGGGTGTGTTCAGTTGCACGGAACCTCGCTCACCCACCAACTCGCCACGGACGTCGTACCCGTAATGGGCGTTGTTGTTGATTTCGATGTTCACCAGATGGCCTTCCCGGGTTTCCAGCACCATGAATACCGGGGCGCCGACGCCGTCCTCAGACGTGTGGGTGGGTTGGAACACTGAGATGGCAACGTATTCAGTGTCGAGCACGTGACGTGCCACATCGAACTCATGCGGCGCGGAGTTACTGATTGCCATTTGCCCGCTGAAGTTGGCGGGGGCTTCTACGTTGCGGTGGAAGTTGTGCATCATCACAGCCCGACCTATCACGCCGTCGCTCAAGGCACTTTTCATTTCCCTATACGAAGGGTCAAACCGGCGCATGAAGCCCAGTTGCACGAATTGGCGACCCCGAGAGGCCTCTTTGTCGATGACCGCCAGGCACTGGTCCGGGCTTTGAGACAACGGCTTTTCACACAGTGCGGGCTTCCCTGCCTCGATGGCTGCCATGGTCAGGACCGCATGGGTTTCGTCCGGGCTGGCGATGATGATTGCATCGACATCGGACCTTGAAAGCGTGAACAGTGGATCAGTGGAAACGTCAGCAGCGCCATAACGGTCAGCTATCAGCTTCGCTCGCTCTGGCGACGCATCACACACCACGTGCAAAGTGGCTCCCGGAAGGTCCTGGGCAATGATGCGGGCGTGATCCTCCCCCATAATCCCTGCGCCGATAACGGCGATTCGTATGCTCATATTCAACGACCTATCAATGGGCGACAGTCATCAACGCAACGTCGAACTCGCGTGCGTGTGGACTGGGAAGGGAGATGTATGTGGCCATAAGCGGCGTAGCCGTGGCGGTCGAAACCAACCGATGAGGCGAGTTATTCATGGGACTATCCTGGCGGTTTGTTGTGTTTGTTGTGCCTCGATTATTAGCACCGAACAAGCAATCATCAAGGCGCGCCATAGGCTATTTATGATGTGAAAAACCTCAAATTTGAAGGTGTAGTAGTGGTTTTCATTGCTCTTGAAAACAGCCATCAGTAATACGTATATGATGTAAATGACATCAAGAGAGAGCGGGCTATATGACCATGCAAACATCGGCGCGTTTATGGAAGGGGCCCACCGTTCAACAGGTCGCCAAGGTGGCCAGGGTCGGAGCAGCCACCGTCGACCGCGTGCTGAATAACCGCCCCGGCGTGCGAGAAAACACCCGTCTGAAAGTGCTGGCGGCGCTGGATAAGCTAAAGAAGGACTTGGCTGATGGCATGGCAACGTTGCAGATCAAGCTCTTTTGCGATTCGGGCGAAACCTTCAATGCAACATTGGCTGACGCCGAGGCATTGGTGAACGCTTCGACGCCAGGTGTCGTGGTGCATGGCTACTATGAACCGACCAACCAGGTCGATCCCGCCACGTTTGCTGATCAGGTTCAGGCGCAGGGCGCCTCGGCGGATGGGGTGATCGTCGTATCGCGCGAGCATCCGGCGATCAACCGAGCGATTCGCAAACTCTGCAGCCTGGGTATTCCAGTTGTGTGCCTGACCACCGACCTGCCTAACTCCGGGCGTAGCGCCTATGTTGGCAATGATCAATATGCGGCAGGCAGTGTCGCCGGGTTACTGATCGGCAATGCGTTACCTAAAGAGCCCGCGAAAATCCTGCTGGTGACCAGTGTGCCGTTTCGTTGTCAGCAAGAGCGGGAGATGGGGTTTCGCCGGGTGCTCCGCTCGGAGTTTCCCTATCTGAAGATCGACGAGCGGGTGATGTCCGATGATCGCCCTCAGACCACGACTGAACAATTGACGCGTTACTTTTCCAAACACGACTACCCGGCAGCCATCTACAACGTGGCCGGCGCCAATCGGGGCGTTGCTTGCGCAATAGATACCATTGCGGCTGAGGATCGGCCTATTTTCGTCGGCCATGAGCTTACGGTTCATACGCGGGCGATGCTGGAGTCCGGTGTCATGGATTACGTTATCTCTCATGATTTCGTTGGCGAGACGGCCGCAGCGGTGCGCTGGATACGAGGAGCGATCGAGGGCGCGGCGAGCGCGCCACCCTCAACACAGATCTTGATTCACACTCGATATAACTGTGGTGCGTAAGGCCAACGTTGCGTTCTACCCAACCGTGTCCCTCAGCAAAACCAAGGATGGAGGCCTATGTCGGAGTCAGTACCGATCGAGAAACGGTGCTCCTTGCCATGCAGCCGATACGATTACAGACTATCCGGATCCCCGAAGAACATTTTGACTGGGCTCCAGGACGGTAGTTACAGCCCGAAAAAAGGTCGCGTTGCACGCCTAATTAGACGCCACCAAAATACCTGCAAATGCAAAGCACGGCCGAGGTGGACAGTACTAAAAGAGTTGCAAAAATGCCGGCGTTACGACCAAAAGAATTGTCGTCTGTAAACGAAAGTGCGTAGCCATGTAGAATGCGTCCAACAAGTAGTACTGAACCGAGCGTGTGTAGTTGCCATTGCGGTGAGCCGGTTAATTCTAGAAATCCAATCAGCACGAGCGCCAGTGGAACGTACTCAGCGAAATTGCCATGTCCTCTAATGCGCCGAAACATGACGGAATTGCCACCGTCGCCAAGGCTAGGGCTGCCAGGCCCCATTCTTCCAATAATTACTCGGGCACTTAGTGCAATGAATAAGATTGCAAGTAGGCCACCGTAGAGAAGTGTAACCTTCACTGTATGCTCCCTGCCCCGCAAGGGGCCTAACTAGTGGCTAAAATTGCTCGCCTCGAAGCGTATGCACCCCGCGAAGGCTGTTGGCGCTTAGATCTTTGCTCTTCAATTGCGCTGCGCTAATCGGAGCTAAAGAACTGCTATTGGACGTTTCCCAAAGAAGGAGTGCGATTGTGATATTTAGCTGAAACAGGGCAAGGAATAGCTTGCCCTGTTACAGGGAATTACGCGTCAGCGCCGCCTAAAATATTCTCTAGTTGCATTTCTTTTAAAACACGGTCTTGAATGGGTTGTTTGGCAGCGTTAATTTCATCAACACCCCAAACCATGCCTACCGCTGTGCGTGTAGGACGTTTGCCGGCAGGCATATCTGCTAACGCTAAATAAGTATCGACGACCAACTGTGGATCTGGTGCCTGGTCAGACTGCATGAATTTCGCGAATTCTGCGAACATAGCATCAGGTATCTTTGCCAAGTCACCATAGCTCTCCAGTACGTCAAGACGGGAAGGCGCTTGCCCTCCAGCACTCAGACCAGTAGGGAACGGGCCTGGTTGCACGATGGCAACATCAATACCGAAGGGCGCCACTTCGTAACGTAAGCCTTGGACGTAGCCTTCCAGAGCGTGCTTGGTGGCGGCGTATGTAGAGAAATACGGCGCCGAAATCTGGCCGACCATTGATGAGGTGTTAATGATCAGACCGGATTTGGCTTCCCGCATAGCGGGCAAGACAGCCTGTATAATGCGCATGGCGCCATAGTAGTTGGTTTCCATCTGCTCCCTGGCTTGGGCAATGCTAAATGCCTCCGTAATACCCAGGTACATTACGCCTGCATTGTTAATCAAAATATCAATCTTGCCCGCTTTAGCCAGCACACCAGCAATGGCTGTCTTGACGGATTCGTCGCTGGTGACATCCATATCTACGACATGGATGAGGTTGCTATACGCTTCCAGCGCGGTCTTGACTGCGGCGTTCTTGCCTTCTGTGCCACGCATGGTGGCGAACACTTGGTAGCCCTTGTCTGCAAAGTCTTTCACTGCTTTTAGGCCAAATCCACTGCTGCTACCGGTGATGATGACGCTTTTTTTGGCTTCGCTCATTTTTCTTTCCCGCTGGGTTGTCTATTAAGTACCATTCGGTACAAAATAGGAGGGGAGGGTGCCGTGTGTCAAGTTAAAATACCAGGTGGTACAAAATGAGCTTAAATCCGACAAAGCCTTCAAGGGGACGACCTAAGACCCTGGACCGTGATCACGTTTTGGATGTGGCAATGGAAGCCTATTGGAAAGAGGGCGTACGCAGCTTATCCCTTAATGAAATTTGCAGAAGGTGCGATATATCGAAGCCAGGTCTTTATCGTGAATTTTGGAATGAAGATGGCTTGATGAAAGCCGTTATTCTTAAATATCAGGAACAGGAGCTGGATTCTGTGCTGGAGATGTTAAAGGCAGAAAAGCCGTTTCGAGAGATGCTTGACAGCCTGGTGTCATTCGCCACCTCGGTGAGTGACAGTCAAGGGATACCAAAGGGATGTCTTTTGATAAAGATGCGCGAATCACGCATGCACTTGGGTGAGGCAACACGAGCACAAATCGATTTCATTCAAGAGCAAGCATTAACGGCTTACAGGAAATGGGTGGAGCGTGCAAAAGCCAAATGTGAATTCTCTGCAGACATGTCATCAGAGTTTGCATCTATCTATATTGATGCGCAATTAAGTAATGCTGCGTCACAGATATCTCGTGGCGAGGATCCGCAGATTGTAAAGAAGATGCTGTTAGTCGCTTTTTCTGTGTTCTGATGAGCATGCCTCTCAGCCCAGTGTTTCTGTAGAAGCAGGTATTCGTTCGTCTGGGATAAAAAAGTGGCTTATCTGGATACTGTTTGATTGATATTTGCAGAGCCATTCATAATAATTCACGGCGCATGAGAATATTCTCGCTTCGCGCCCCGAAACTCCGGTGAGTGGGGCGTTAGGGTGTCTGCGTATAAGAAATTAATAGTGCTTTGTGGTGCTGAAAAAGCCGAGTTCAGGCTCTTGGGCGTACCCAGCCATGCGAGGGTTTTGTACGAAATCAGCTGAAACTCATTTGAACCCAGCAATCGTCGGGACTCAGTAAAGTCCGCGTCCATCAAAGGCAGGAGCCCAGTGTTCTGGTGCTCTGCTCGGGCGCTGCTAAAGAACCGCAAGATCATGCCCTCGGACGAAGCCGGGTCGGCCTGATGACGAAGATTCACATGCTGTGCGATGCCAATGGCGTAGCGTTGCGGCGCTACTGCGACCGCTATCGGATGCAGCCGGTTATCCCGCTGCGCACGATGAAGCGCAAATCCAAGCCAGGATTACCGAGACTTTGTGATCGCCCCAAATACCGACAACGCAACATCATTGAGTGCATGCTCAGCTGGCTGAAGGAGAACGGCCGCATCGTTGCGCGCTTCGACAAGCTCGCGAAAACTTATGCGGCGATGGTCTCACTGGCTTGCGCCATGCGGTGTTTGAGACAGTACTTTTCGTACAGTGCCTAGGCGCTTTGAATACAGATGAATGCGTCGCCGCTACACATTAGTACATTCTTATGTGTTAATGTGTTTGCACACTCAACTACCCCTATGAGCTCAACAATGTCCTCTCGCAGTCTTTTTGATGCTATGAACCTTGGCAGCATGGTGCTTCGAAATCGTATCGTCCTACCCCCACTCACTCGCTCCAGAAGCTCGCAGCCAGGTAACGTACCGAACTCGCTCATGGCAGCGTACTACCGCCAACGCGCTACAGCTGGCTTCATGGTCACCGAAGGCTCTCAAATCGAGCCACGTGGCCAAGGCTATGCTTGGACACCCGGTATTTACAGTGACGAACAGGTCGAAGGTTGGCGCCAGGTGACCGAAGCCGTTCATGCCGAGGGCGGCACCATCTTCTGCCAACTCTGGCACGTTGGTCGTGTTTCCCACGTCAGTTTGCAACCCGATAATCAGCCTCCAGTTGCCCCTTCAGCTATCCGTGCCACCAACGTTAAAGTGTTCATTGAAACCGGCCCTAACGAAGGACAGTTAGCAGATCCGAGCATGCCGCAAGAATTGACCACTCTCCAGGTCAAGGAGTTGGTAGAGCTTTATCGCCGAGCGGCTCAAAATGCGAAGCGTGCGGGGTTCGACGGCGTTGAGCTGCACTGCGCGAACGGATACCTCATCAACCAATTCATCTCAGAACACACTAATTGCAGAACTGACGAGTACGGGGGATCTCTCACAAACCGGCTGCGGTTCTTACGTGAAGTGACTGAAGCGGTCATTGGTGTATTCGCAAGCGAGCGCGTTGGTGTACGCTTCGCGCCATTATTTGAATCGACGGATGAAGAACGGGTCTATTTGGGGCTGGTCGAAAAAGATCCGCAAGAGACCTACGTCGAAGCGACCAAAATGCTGGAAGGCCTGCGCATCGGGTACCTTTCAATTGCAGAAGCAGATTGGGACAATAGCCCTGATCTTCCAGACTCATTCCGGCAGGCACTGCGTGAGACGTTCTCGGGCCCGATCATGTATGCCGGTAACTACACTCATGAGAAAGCCAAACGTATTCTCTCGACGGGTTACGGCGACTTTTTCGGCTTCGGACGTACGTTTATAGCAAATCCGGATTTGCCACTACGTTTCAAAGAAAACCACCCCCTCAACCCCGTGGATCCTTCAACTCTGTATGGCGGTGGGGAGCGGGGATACACCGACTATCCGCACAGCGCCTGACAGCGTGCGGGGTCACCCAACTGGGGGCAGCCCCACATTAGAGTCAAGGTTCAAGGTTTATGGAGTTAAGCGAAGCACTTAAGGTCTTGTCTCATCCGACCCGACGAGCTGTCCTCGCGTGGCTGGCAAACCCCCACGAGTCTTTCAAGAGCTACAGCCAGCTCTACGACTTCAGCGTATACGGTGTATGCGCAAGCTTGATTCAGGACAAAGCGGGGATGTCGCAACCTGCGACATCCCTTTGCCTGAAGGTTCTTCAAGACATGGATTTCGTGACAGCAACAAAAGTTGGAAAATGGACGTACTACAAGCGGAACGATGAGCAACTTTTTGCCGCGTTGTCCGAATTGCATTCCGAGCTGGACGTCTGAGCCCTGCGGCGGCCTGGGGCAAAATCGTATCAGCGCCAACAAGCGATGGGCCCTTGCTGGTCCGTGACTTGTTTGCGCCGGGTGGCCTACTGGCCTCTCTCCACGGCTAATCGCGCACGTTCCGCTCCTTGAGTCGGTTTGCGTAGCGGAAATCAATGACCCTTGAATTCGAGCTCCAGGCGCGGCGTACCGGCCTTCAGGGCCTTGATGGCCGAAGCAAGCCCGTTCTTCACGTCTTCTGTCTCGAACAAGGGCATGGCAATGTTGAACATCACATCGTCGGCCGCCTGGATGCCGCCGTTGGCCCAGGCGCGCAGCAAGGCCTTGTGAGCGGCGTGGGCGCGTGTGGGGCCGTGCACGAACTTCGCGGCGAAGGCATGCGCCGCTGCAAGCAGTTCGGCATCGGCGATGACGCGGTTGATGACGCCGAAGCGCTCCATCGTCGCAGCGGGGACACGCTCGGAAGTCAGCGCCCATTCCATGGCTCGTACGCGTCCCGCGCGTTCGGCGACGCGGTAGATGCCGCCCAACAGGGTCACTAAGGCAAGCGACTGTTCCGGATGGCAGAATGTTGCGCTTTCGGCGGCAAAGATTACATCGGCACGCAACGCCAGTTCGAAACCACCGCCTGCGCACAAGCCCTGCACCACGGCAATGACAGGCAAGGGCAGACGTTCGAAGCGATTGAAGACGTCCATGTAACCCTCGAAGCGTGCACGCAACTGGCGGGGGGTGTCATCGGGCCAGGACGTGATGTCGCCGCCAAAGCTGAAGTTCTCGCCCTCGGCGCGCACCAGCACGACGCGTGCGTCGCTGCGTTCGATCGCGCTGACTGCCGTAGCCAGTTCGTCAACCATCTGGTCGTCGATGCGGTTTTGCGGCGAGCGATCAAGAATGATCGTTGCTATGCCGTTCTCGATGGTATGGGTGAGATGAGACATGTCGGGCTCCTGCGTTGTCGCAAGCTGAAGTTAGGCGAGGTGTTCCTTGAACCAGTCCAGCGCGGCGGTACTTGATTGATCGAATCTGGTGATGTAGGGATCGAAGTGGCCGCCGGGAATCGTCACGAGGCGCTTTGGCTCAAGGGCACGCTCGTAGGCGGCCAGCTCAAGATCGGTCAGCGTGATCGTGTCCTGCAGCGCGACGACCATCAGCAGTGGCGTGGGGGACACGCGCGCAATCCACGTGCCCGGTTCGTACATGCGCGCAGCGCGCGTCGAGCGCACCGTGACGCTGTTCTCCCAGGCGCCGTCGGGTACGGGCTGCAGATAAAACTCGACGGCTTCCTTGGTGCGGTACGAAGCAGGGACGGCCGGATCGGCGCTGACAATTGCCTGTCTACGCGGCGGCTCGCCGCGTGCTTGCGCGCGCTCGTCCGCCGCGAAGGCATCCTCGATGGCGGCGACCGCATCGGGCGGAATGCGGCGCAGTCCTTGCTCGAAGCCGCTGATCGTCGGCACCTGCGCGACGACCGCACGCAAGCGTCGTTCGGTTGCGCCAAGCACGAGTGCGTGACCGCCGGAATAGCTCGTGCCCCATAAGCCGATGCGCTTCGCGTCGACGGCTTCCTGGTCTTCGAGGAAGCTGATCGCGCGCCGCCAATCGGCGATCTGACACCATGGGTCGATATCCTGGCGCGGCGTGCCTTCGCTGGCGCCGAAGTTACGGTGATCGTGCAGGAGGACGACAAAGCCGTTGGAGGCAAACTGCTCAGCGAATGGTTCTAGGCCGTGCTCCTTCACGCCGGCATAACCATGCGCCATGGTGATGGCAGGATAGGGGGCGGTGCCGCCGATGGGAACATAGAGCCAGCCGCGCAGCGTGACGCCGCCCTCGGCTTCGAACGCGATATCGGTACGTCGAAACATGGAAGTTCTCCTTGTATAAAGAGGTCAGGCGGCGCCGTAAACCCTATGCGCAGCGGCAGTTCATGCCGTCCACCCTTTTGCCTCGGTCACTCGATGCCTGGTCAATTGCCTGGTCGCTCGAGCGTGAAGAGTTGCTCCGCGCCGATTTCGAAATAGTCGGCCGGCCCACCTCCGCGCAGGATCGGACGCGCCTGCGCAGTCTGATATACGCCGTTCTTGATCAGTTGCTGGTCAATGTGGATCGCTACTACTTCGCCCAACACCAGCCACGCCGGGAGCGCCGCACCGCCTTGCGCCTCAAGCTGCACGATCTGGGTGACCACGCACTCGAACTGCACCGGGCTGGCCGCAACGCGCGATGGCCGTACTTTTGCGGAGGGCAGCGTCTCCAACTTGGCCAACTCGAATTCATCGATGTCCGCTGGCGCCATCGCTGCAGAGGCGTTCATTGCCTCTGCGAGTTCTCGCGTCGCCAGATTCCATACGAACTCGCCGGTCGCACGCGCATTGGCGAGCGAGTCCTTCGCACCAAGCGAGCAAAAGCCGATAATCGGCGGCTTGTAGCTGAACAGGTTAAAAAAGCTGTAGGGAGCGAGGTTACGTACGCCATCGTTGGAGACAGTACTGATCCAGCCGATCGGGCGCGGAGCGACGATGGCGTTGAGCGGATCGTGCCGCAGGGAATGTCCCTGTGCCGGTTCGTAGAAATGCCAATCGTTCATAGCTTACCTCTTTGGGCGCGCGCAAGGACTGCCACCTGCTCGAGTCAATTCTGCTGCGCCATTTCCAAAGAACGGGGCGGCGTTCGTATTTCTTACTTGTTTACCCAAGGCATGGAGAGGTCAATGTCAGAGACCAGCTTGCCACCGCCGAAGCTCATGTTCTCCAAGGGAACGGCATACATGATCAGGCTGACGTCGTCCTGGCTGACGCCCACTTTTTCTACCGCGTAACGGGTGACCAACTCCGCGAGCTTGCGCTTCTGCTCCACTGTCCTGCTCGAGCCTATCGTCACCGTTACGACCATGCGCTTGTCAGATCTCTTCATGTCAGGAAAAGTCGGATGGATGAAAAGCTCATCGTCCTTGTGCTCACTGATGATGACGAAGCGGTCATCCTTGGGCGTATCCATGGCTTCATGAAGAGCGAGATTCAAGGCATCCGCCAGCGCGCGTTTCTCTTCGCTAGAGAATTTCCGAGCTGGAATGTGGGCGTGAAAAACTGGCATGAGCGTTTCCTCAGTTGTGTCGTTCAGCTAATACGCGGCGACGAGTTGGCCCCGACTTAGCTAAAGAAATCTTGACCGAGTGTTTCTTCGAGTCGCTCTTTCAGGCCCGCCGAGAACTCACGAACGACGGGGAACGGGCTTTGAAAGAGCTTGATATTGTGGACGAGGCCAGACTCATTCCGAGTGATGATGGTGGTGCCGGCGACCGGCTTACCACCGTGGATGGCATCCCACTCAAGGTAAGTCTTCGCACCGTCAACCGCCTCCGCGGTGAACACGAAGTCTTCGTACATCGTGCTCGTCGCGGCAAAGAATGCCCCGATGGATGTCGGGCCGACCACCGTCTTGCTTAGGGCTGAGGTCTGAAGGCTGGCGTCAGCAGTGAACGACTTCGCGAAGTCGCTCGTTCCTTTCTTCTTGACGATTTGCATCCATGCTGTTCCCGGTGGGTTGGTGTCAGTAGTCATTACAATCTCCTATCGAGTGTCTGCAGTTTTGCAGTGTGTGTGCGTGCGCGTGCTAGTCAGCGAGGTGCCCGATGAGAAACTCGCCGGCTCTCTGGAGCGCGTCGTGGGCCTGGGGCAAAGAGGCTGTTTGAATGTGCCAGACGTGCAACATCTCCGGCCACACCTCAAGGTGCGATTCGCCACCGGCCGCGCGCACCTTTCGGTCAATTTCAAGCGCGTCGTCGAGAAGTACTTCGTCGCTTCCGACATGTATGAGCAGCGGAGGAAAACCGTGCATGTCGGCGAACAGGGGCGAGATGCGCGGATCCTTCAAATCGTGGTTGCCAGCGTAAGCCGCTACCATCTCCCGCATCGCGCTTGCGTTGACCATTGGGTCGCGGTGAGCCAGTTGCGTTAACGAGGGCAGCGTCAGCGTCAAGTCTGCCCATGGGCTAATGAGTAGCGCTGCTCGCGCGTCCTTGTGGCCTTTCGAGGCTGCATAGGCCAGAACGTTGAGAGCCATGCCTCCGCCACTGGAGTCACCTGTCACGGCGAATGGTTTGCCAAGCGCACGCAGTGCTTCGTAGCCGCGGATGGACTCGTCGTAGGATGCCGGAAATGGGTGTTCAGGTGCCTTGGAGTGGTCCAGAACGATGACCTGGGACTTTGCCGCTCGAGACAGCTCCCCAAGCATGCCTAAATGCGAGGAAGGAGAGCCAGCCACCCAGCCACCACCATGGAAATGGTAGATGACTCGGTCCTTGGAAGCGCCAGGAGCCGTAATCGCCACCGCAGCTACGCCACCGAGTTGGATCGTCTCGACGGTTAGGTCGGCCGCCGGCGGGTTCGCTTGTGAAATGGCCTCCATGCCGACGCGGAGCGTCTCGATGGTGCGTACGGGATGCGCAAAGTCGAAGGCAAACATCGCATCCCGAAGCTCACGGACGGAAGATGAATCGTAAGTCATGGTCAGTTCACTCCAGGTTGAGGAAAGTCGCCGGTACCCAGTCGTAGCCTTCGCCGTTGTCGGCTTTGCGAAGACGGCCCAGGCCAGGGAACGGCATGTGGGCTGCGGCAATCATCGTCTTGTCCGCAGCGAGTTTCACCAGCAGGTCTTCACGCGTTTTGACCGCCGACGCGCTGTCTGAGTCGAAGACGATGCTGATTTCCGGGTGCGGCATTTGGACGGCGCCAACATGAGCTACGTCGCCCCAGATGAGCAGCGACTGACCCTTTGAGGAAATCATGTAGCCGGTGTGACCGGGCGTGTGGCCGGGAATGGCATACGGTGCAATGCCGGGAACGATTTCGGCCATGCCTTCGTACGGCTTCCATTTACCCGCAGCGATATAAGGCGCGGCGCCATCCTGTGCGACCTTGAAGAAGATTTTCGATTCTTCCGGAGCCTTGGCCATGATTTCCTTCGACAGCCAGAAATCGGCGTCGGCCTTCGTCATCATCACGGTCGCGTTCGGAAAGACGCGTTTCCCGTTTTGGTAGATACCGCCAGCATGGTCAGCGTGAAGGTGAGTCAGTAGAACCAGGTCAATCTGCTCCGGCTTGTAGCCGGAGGCCTTCAAGTTCTGCGCGAGCTTGCCCAGTGTAGGAGGGCCCCAGTGACCGCCTGAACCGGTATCGATGAGAACGAGTTTGGAGCCGGTGTTGACGAGGAAGCCTTGGACGGTTGCCGAAACATGCTTGGGATCGTTTTGGAAGGAGCGCGCCAAGAGGGACTGAATGAGCGCGGGATCACCGTGTAGGAGACTGGAGTCGATACTACCGCCGCCGTCATAGAGCGCGGTGACTTCATAGTCGCCAATCATCGTGCGATAGAAGCCTGGAACCTGCTTGTGCTGCATCGGCGCAGCAGCTTGGACCGGAGCTACAGCAGCGAAGGCGCCCGCGAATGCTAACGATACCGCGAGTAGGGTGCGCGAAGTGATGGTGGAGAATTTCATCGTGTTCTTAACCATTGTGTGTGGTGGATATGTAGGTACGTACAGCTGTGATGACCTTCAGCAAAACGCCAACTCATCGTGCCATGTCGCTGTTACCGCCTTTCCGGCCATACGCAGCATCGAATTGCCGGTGTTACCCGTGATGAAAGCCCGGATGTTCGATTTTTTGCCGATCCGCCTGAGCTGTCATAGCGCTTGCATTGTGCAAGTGGTTGAATAATATTCGAGCACCTTGCACAATGCAAGTGGAAATTCAAGGAGAGTAGCTGTGCAACAAACAAGACGATCGGGCTGCCCGATCAACCTGACGCTTGAGCAGATCGGCGACCGCTGGAGCCTGATCGTTATCCGCGATGTCATGTTCGAGAACAGACGCAGTTATGGCGTCCTGCTGGAGAAAAACCAGGAAGGCATCGCCACGAACATCCTCGCAAGTAGGCTGAAGCACTTGACCGCGGCTGGCCTGCTGACACGATGCCCGGATCCGAATCACCAGCAGAAAGTAATTTACAGCCTCACGGAAGCAGCAATACAGCTGGTACCTCTGCTCGCGCATGTGGCTGCCTGGGGTGTTCGGCATACGCAGCCGAGCAAGGAAGCGTCTTTGCGCGCGGAGGTGCTGGAGAAGGGCGGCCCTTCACTCTGGAGTGCCTTTATGGATGAACTACGTTACTTGCATCTCGGTGCACCGCGTCCGGAGCGTTCGGTATTGGACCAGCTCAGGGCCGACGACGAGCAGGCGATCGCTACTTAGTAGCCATCTTTGGCGTCATGACATGCAGCATGTGGTGCAAGGCTATCCATGCTCGAATAGCTTCCGCCTTGCGCGAGATGGGGCGTCATCGAGCGCACGCTGTTCATAAACGGGTGATTTTACCTTCGCGCCTTTGAGCCCGACATCGCTTACTCCATTTCGAGCGGGTGCTCCAGGAACAAGCCTGCCGCGACCGACAACGCCGTTCGCGACCTCACGCATACGCTGAGTTCGCGGGAGGCCCACGGCTCATCCAGCCTGATCACCTTCGCTCCGTCCATTTTGTAAATCGCCGCGCTCCCCTCGGGCATGATGCCAATGCCCAGGCCGGCCTGAACCGTCAGGCATAGCGCGTCGTAGCTGGAGACTTCCATTCGGATCCTTAGCGAGCGCCCCAGGTCGTTGGCCGCCTTGATCAACTGAAAGTTGAGATGAGTGCCACTGCGCAATGCAATGTATTCGTGATCCGGGGTTTCGCTGAATTTGACAGAGTGGCGTGTCGCCAGCGGATGCCCAAGGGGAACCAGTAACACCAGGCGATCGGTGCGAAACGGGAAAACCTCGATATCGGCACCGTGCGGAAGACGGGTGAAGATGCCGATGTCGGTGCGATTTTCGGACACCGCCTTGGTGACGGCCAGGCTTGGCCTTTCTTCAAGGCTGATGTTGATCAGTGGATACAATTCCGTGAACGACTTGATCAGGCTCGGGAGAAATTGGGTGATGGCGGAAATATTGGCCAGGACATGCACCGATCCACGGCGGCCGTGGGAGTAGTCACGCATCTGCACGACGATTTCATTGAGGTTGTTCAATGCACTGCGAGCCATGAACAGTAGCGACAGGCCCGCATCGGTCGGGGTAATGCCTTTGTTGGTGCGGTTGAGCAGTTTCGAGTCGAGCAGTTCTTCCAGCTCGCTGAGGCGTTTGCTGACCGCCGCCGCTGCGATGTGCTCGCGTTTGGCGGCGGCAGCAATGGTGCCTTCTTCAATGACGCTGACAAAGAGTCGCAACGAGACCGGATCGAGTTTCATGAGAGGTACCGATTTGGTCTGAATTGCTACATGATGCGCGCGTTGGAGAAGCTTCGTGCCCAGGGCTCAGTGTGCAAGAAAATCCGCGTCAGCTTCCGTACGGGTATGTTCAATACTGAGGAAGCCAAGTTCGCCAATGGAGTAGTGGTGGACCTGCCTTACCCCACCGACGATGTTAGGTTGCTGACCAAGGCAGCGTTGGGTGCGCTTGAACGTATGTACCGGCCCGGTTTTAAGTACAGCAAGGTCGAGGTCATGCTTCTCAACCTGTGTTAGCCAGGCGAGTACACGGATGATTTGTTTGCGGTCTCACTGCCGTCAGAGGCGACCAATGTGATGGCTGTGTTGGATAAGATTAATGAGCGGTGGGGAAGGGGAACGCTACGTGCGGCAAGCGTGTCGAGCAATCTGATTGGGCGACGCGGCTGGATCAACTGTGGACGGTAGGCCGGATATAGGAAATCAGGCAAGAAAAGGCTCTTTGCCGGCGTGAGGAGGTACGCCTCAAGCTTGCAAAGAGCCTGTTCCATGCCGCAACCCATTTTGCCGTTGCGCCTGCACCATGATGAGAGGTCGCTAATGGTACCGATACGTTCTAACGGTTACTCCGATTAAGGATTCACTCGGCCGCAGCCTGGATAGATTTAATCAGCACCGACGTAGCCTCATCTTTCGGTTCGACCGATGTAGCAATTTCAGCCGCGGATTGTTTCTGTTTCTCATCGGCAAGGGGAACCGTCTGACTAAGGACCACTAGCAGGTTACGTTGGCCGTCTTCGCTTGATTCTGGAAACTGTTGAATGACCAAAGGAATAGCACGCGGATCCTTTAAGTTGACTAGGACATTGGTTGCGTAGGATCGTACGGTGCCGTCGTCACTTGCGGACGCTTTGGTCAGAGCCTTCAAATCGTCTTCTTCAACAACTGCTTTCAGTGCTCCGCTTTGGCCAGCATTTGATTGAGCAATTTCATTGAGGGATACAAGCGCACCAAGCTTTGTTCGATAGGAACTGTCAGTGCTCTGTACTTTGGTTAACAGGGGTCTTGCAGCGGGCATTCCTTTTTTTCCGAGCTCAGAGCGGGCATCGCGCCTCACATAGGTACTGTCGGAGTTCAAATTATTGATTAATTCATCAACCGTTGGAGTTTCCTCATCCGCATAAGCCGTTTGCAACAGCGACCAAGACGAACCATCAATAGCGGGCATTACTTCAACGACAACGCCTGTACTGGTCCCACTGGGGCATGGGCCAACCTTGGCAATTAATTTATTGGTCTCGTCGTTTAGGCTTGCATCCTGGGAATTGTAACGCCATTGAAGGGTATCTCCTGATCCTAGATATGGTCTTAATAAAGCAGCATCAATGCAGCTAAATATTTGTTCTCTATCACCAATGTTGACGATGAGAGCCAGTTTTTTGCGAACAATGTCCTTGTCGAAAACTACAAAGTCATAACTGGTTTTTAATCGGGACCCAAAAAAATCATTGTCGCCCTCGAAAACCATCGTAGCCTCTCTAGTGTCCCCCTCTATTTTTATACGTAGGTAACGTCCGTCCATGCGGTCCAAAATTATAAAGAATATGACGACTGCGAGTGCCGCACACCCGATGATCGTCATTGATTGGCCCGGTAGGGTGACGCTGGCCTTAGAACCAAAAGCACCAAGAATTATTCCTAGCCCCGTACAGAACATGAAAATTTTTAATGTGAAGTTCCCAAGGTGCATTACTTCGAAAAAGGTGCCTATTCCAATCATAATCAACCCCATAACTAGGGCTGAGTAAAAAATAGGGCCTGTCTCAACTGATCGTTTATCGGACTCTAACTTGTCGTTCATGGCTGCTCCGGATTGCTGATTATAAGTGAGTCACCACTAGACTCAACAACCCAATGAGTGCATGTGCTTAAAGTGGTGGTTGGATCAACGCTAGTCGGCACCTAGACACTTGTCCAGCAACGGCGGAAGTGAGGGTGTTGTACAGAGGCTTTTCATTTGTATAACATTTGTCTAGCTAATTGGCCATACTAGAAAATTGCATTGTTAATGCTTTCTTCTTGAAAGTGGTGCAGGTTTTCAATTTTAATTTTTGCTGCCATCGAGAGGCTGTCCCTTACACAGTTGGGAGCACACAGCGTCTAGATGGGTACTTTTGGCTCGCGAAATTGTCATCGCTCAAAGTCCATCTAATATTCGACATGTTTCGTTACAAATGCAGAGGGTGGCGCTGGTAACGCGATGTCTAAATAATTGCATTTTGCTACTTCTGTGCTGTTCTAGGAGGACTGCACGCGCGGCTCAGCTTTGTCGCGCAAGGATCACCTTTGATCACAGAGCTGTTAGAGCCTCTGGTTGAGGTTTAGGAGCAAGGATGGCCCAGTCCAAAAAAATCAAGGTCATGCTTTCGAGTCGTTGCAACGACCGTTTCCCCATTGATAGCGATCACACCCTTAGCTCAATTCGAGAGCAGCTCAAGCGCGAGATTGAAGGTACAAAGCTGTTCGGCAGGCAGGTGTTTGAAGTCTGGATCAATGAAGACGCTCCCCCCGCCGATGCTATGGACGATAGCTGGGATACCTGTCTACAGGCTGTTCATGATTGCGATGTGATGCTTGTGTTGTCCAATGGCAATGCAGGTTGGGCCAAGCGTGCTGGCGACATTGGCATTTGCCATGCTGAATACATGGAAGGCCTGGCCACCACCCGCGGCAAGGTGCGCCTGATTGCTATGCCGAATATTCCGGTGGGTGAAGGGCAGGGCGCAGAGACTGCACGCAATAAACTGTTCCAGGATTTTGTCTCGCTGCAGACACCTTTTCGAGGCGGTACTGTTTCCACTGTCGAGCAATTGCGCACCCGGGTGCATGAAGCGCTTCTTGACGCGTTGGTTGTGCTAACCCAGCGAGGTGTTACGGCAGCAGCCTCTACACGTTTTGACATGGGGCAGGCGCTCGACTGGACCCGTCTCGATTTCCGTCAGCGCAAACGAGCAATGGAAGCCGTTCTGTTGAGAGCGCTTACCGGGACAGATGCACCTTCTAGTGAGACTGCCGTCGTTGTTCCCATTGCCGGCGCGAAAGTCGCGGTTCTGGTCCACGCCATCCCGGCCGCATTCAGTGTTGCTGCTGCGCGCGAACTTGTTGGCAAACCCTTTTTACGTGATCACCTTCATGCAGATGCTTTGAAAACTGCGGTTGGGCCATTGCATCTGATTGCCTGTCATCGAGGTGCAACTGAGACGCAGGCCACCGCGTTGCTAGGCTTCGCCGATGCGACGGTGGTCAGTGGTTCTTTCGGCATTTTCGTCGCAGACGATGTACAGAAAGTACAGTTTGCGTTCCTGGCAAATTGTCGTGATGAATCACAAACCCGCCATGCCCTACAACGATTCATGGAGTGGCTGGATCAAACCGGCGAGGCTGACATCTTGGCGAAAAGAGCCGCTTCGCGCGCCAAGATCGTCAGGGTGATCGCTGTTGAATATCAGGGGAGATAACAAGGATGGCCAAGTCGCTTTTCACCGTGGGGCCCGTGCTTTCGTTTCGAGGAATCAGTGCAGGGAAATGGAGGGTCACTGCGTTGATCGGCATCACCACCGGTTCGCCTGTACCCAAACTCTCTATCGAAGGAAAAGCGTGCCCAGTCCCTGTGGTTCTGTTGGCGGGGCCTAAGGAAACCATCCTTCGTTATGACCTGAGCTGCGCCCTCCAGAAGGAGGAGCGGGCCGTAGAGTTTGGTTTGGTGGGGGAAAACTTTAGATGGAAGTTCTCTGTGCCCGGGAAAGACTATGCGCCCAGGATGGCGTATGTCTCCTGTAATGGCTTTTCGGACCCAGCTGCAATGCGCAAGTTGGCCAAGCCTCAAAATGCTGTTTGGGCAGATCTAATCGAAAATCATGACAGTGAACTGCGTCCCAATAGTTTCGAGCTGGACAAAGAACAGCTTTGGCACGAAAGCCGAATCCATGACAAACATCTGAAGCGCTTCCACTTGCTGCTAATGGGTGGGGATCAGATTTACTTCGACTCGATTTGGGAGGATGTCAAACCTCTCAAGCAATGGGTCGGGTTGTCGCGTAAGGACCAGCTGAAATTCAAGGTGAATGCTGCACTTGAGCAGGAGGTCGAGTCGTATTATTTCGATCTCTATGCCAAGCGCTGGTTACCGGACACGCGTCGCGACTGGGGCAAGGGTCTGCCGAACCTGGATGCGGCCGATGCCATGTCGCGTATACCAACGGTGATGATGTGGGATGACCACGACATCTTCGATGGTTGGGGTTCCTACAGTCGTGAGATGCAGCACTGCTCGGTGTTCCAAGTGTTGATGCGTTGTGCTCGCCAGGCGTTTTGGGTCTTTCAGCTTCAGCACGCGCTTGAGGATTTGCCACCTTTGCTGGCGCAGCAACAGCGGGTGAATATTTCAAAACAGGATCCGCAGTTTGAGCGGATCGAGTGGAGTGTGGAGCTCGCGGGCGATCCATTGGCGCTGCCGTTTCTCGATAATCAGCCGGGGTTCAGTTTTGCTCATCACATAGGACCTGTGTCCTTGTATGTGGGGGATTTACGTACGGAGCGCTCTCGCACTCAGGTGCTTGGTGAGAAAAGCTGGAAGGCGATGCAGGACTGGCTCGACACGCTTCGCGATGGCAAGACGGCTCATCCAGGTAGCAAGTGTCAGCATTTGATTTTCATGTCATCTGTGCCTGTGGCACATCCTAAGTTGTCGTTGGCTGAGGGGTTGCTTGATACGTTTGGCCAGGATCACGTGCTCGACAGCAATGCCGATGATTTGAAGGATCATTGGTCGCACGGAGATCACGAGGGTGAGCGTAAGCGGCTTCTGGAGACGCTAACACGCGTTGCTGAGAAAAAGCTGCTACGCGTGTCGATTGCCTCTGGGGATGTGCATGTGGCGGCTTGGGGGAGTTGCTATCGCCGGGATATTCCTCCGACCTCCAACTGGGCGCAGGTTCAACAGTTCACCTCTTCCGGTGTGGTTCATCCTTCGCTGATAGGGGTATCGGAATGGCTTTTCCTTCAGCTGTTGAACCAGACCGCCAGTAAGGTTCAGTCGATTGATGTACAGCATTGCGTTGAGATGATGCTTTTTCCGGGATCTAACCGTTACATGATGCCCGCCAGGAACTGGCTGGCGTTCGAGTTGGATGTGGGGGAAGGGGTGTAAGTTGTGGGCGACGTGGCGATGTGAGACTGACTCGGGATTTTCGAATCATTTGCAGGCAGTGCAGCCGTTTCAGTTGTGAAGGGCGCAGCGGGCCTGATGGTTTGAAGTGGTCGGGGCGCTCCGGATGTCCGTTGCAGTTTTCTAGATTGGCCATTTCAGTTTTCTAGTGCACGCCTTAATAGTCTTCGACTTGGGTTCATAGGTGGTAAGACGCTGTCGTTGCGTGCTGATAATCTGGGCTATCCCGGGGTCAACAATCCTCGGCTGCTGATCAAGACTGCATTGAACCCTGCGACCATTCTGGTCCGTATCTCCAAGGATATAGGCTCTGCCGCCTGCTCGCAGATATTTAACCTGAGTAAAATAATATTGGTTTCACTTTATATCTTTGATTATCAGGTCTACGTCAGGGTTAAAGTTTTGGTCGCTGATTTCATGAGGTACAAAGCCTTCAAATGCGCAGTAATTTTTCTTGATATTTTCACGAAAGAAATAGTCAAACACACACTTCTTTTCAAAAAAACATTCCGATTTCGTGATTTAATTTCTCGTCGGAAATTTTGTTGGCGAGATAATTGATTGTATGCCGAAGCTGTATTGTAATGCTGGGATTTTTGATGGATATCCCTTTGCTGGTGACATCGAACACCCGGTCAGGCCTTGGCTGTTTTTCCGAGAGTTCTTCGATTCTTTGAATCTCGTCTGTTGTTATACCAATCTTGCTGATGAGCTGATTGGGTGCGTAATTCAATTCGTTCTTGATCTGACACCATGAGCAAAGAACTGCAAGCTTACACAGCTTTCTAGCCCATTGTATACTTGGAAGGCTTTGAATTTTATATGGTAGTTTCCCTTCGGGGATAAAAAATATTTTATCTGCAAGATTTTCGCCTAGCGCCCTTATAACCAAAGGAAACATGGAGTGCTTGTCGAAGCCTAAAGGAATCATGTCAAGATAAGCTATGTTGGCTGCGCAGCTATTTTGCTCCCATTGATTAGCAAACCACTTTCGATGCAATTGCTTCGTGACTTCATGGGAGGATGGTCTGACTTCGATTAAGTTACCCTGCTTTGTCGAGGATGCGGTTTTTGATAGCAGAAGAAAAAGCACCTCGCTAAGAAAGTAAAGCCTAATAATGTCATGCAGGCCTTCATTCGGCTTAGTGCCGTGATATTCATTTATCTTAAAAGAGTCAGCGATCCTGTCTAGTTGCATGTTGATGCCATCGCAGGCTTTAATGGTTATCGCTTGTTTGAGCGGCTCTGAAAGGCTGGTCTTTAAGAATTTGTATTCTAGTGGCCTAGCCTTTGCTGTGGTGTTTTCAAGGGTTAATGGCCCGCTATTCGCTAGATTGGAATGAATCTGGCCCAGTGAAGGCAGTAATTTTTCTCTAAGCCTATTGAACTCACTAGCCAGAATCAGCGTTTCCTTCGAAGGATGTGAGTCAGGTTCATGAAGGATTTTTTTCAATGTAACTTATTGGATCAAAGTCGAGCGGATGCATCATCATTCGCCGTAATGTCTTAATTTGTCCTATTGGTAGTCCATACCAGATCAAAGCCTTTCCTCCACTGTCTTTTTGAAGCCGTTTATCTGTATCGGCGGTTTTTTGGGTTTTGGAGGTTCAGGGCTGGAAGATGCAGATTCCGCCGCTTAAGCGCTTCTATGCCCCTGTAAGAAATGGATCGGTGGAGAGCCACTGATGCGCCTTGACTCATCCATTGATGTCTCAAGCTGCCGTCCTGCTGGCTCGGCAACCAGGCCTAACGCAGCATCGAGTCAGACTTAGTCTCTGAAGCAGCGCTGCTGAGCAGCCAAATCAGCGCAGGGGATTGCTTGATGTGTTCTGCCATGGTTGTTATTGCAACCTTGAGAGGCGGAATAGTCGACACGACGACATCGTAATTCTCGGCAGGCTGTAGACGAACGCCAATGATGAAACTTTTGTCTTCTTGTTCGCGGGCGTAAGCGATAAAGCCATTCTCCAACGGATGCACATATTCTCCAGTCCGCACGTCAGGATAGTTAGGGGTCTTGTGGAAATCACTTCGTAGTGCAATGACTTTGGTCACGGCCTTGAAGGCCGGACTGAAGTTGTCGGTAAGGTAGCCGTAGCTCATGGCAAATAGCACGCTAATGATCAGTGCCCCTGCACCATGGAACATGATCATACTGCGCGATTGCTTGAATTTGGCTTGAAAGCCGAGGAGCGCGGCCAAGCGGGTCATATGTTGCCAGGCTGCTTCGAATGGCAGGCTGATCATCGCGATGACCATGATCAGCACTGCTGTCAGACCAAGGAGTATTGCCACCACAAGCAGCCACGATGGAGTGTAGAACAGCAACGCGAGAAAGCCGACTGTCAGATCAAAACTTTGAGGGGGCAGCCCTAACGTCTCGGCAACCGCGAAACGCGCGCATGCTGTCGACACCAGCAATGCAAGCAGATGCATAATGATGATGGGTGTTTTGGCGAATGGCTTATCCCATGCTGTATGGAGCCAGCGGGCGAAAGGGATGCACCAGGCAATGAATCCGCAGATTATCAATGCAGCCGCGACCGCCGTCCCGATGGTAAGCGCGGATGTGCCCGTGTATAGAGAAGCTGCAATCGTGATGAGGTACGTAACTATCGAGGCGAGATAGAACCGTTGGGATACGGAATATTGCTGGAATTTGGCGAGCAGTTTTGCTTTCAGAGTTATCATTTTCATCCTTGAACTTCTTTTCAGTGCTTCTAAAATCCATGCGGACAGCAATGCTTGGCCGCCTTGATGTACGTCTTGTTCTGCCAGTTGAGGTGGATGACCCCGTGGCGGCCCATCAAGCCACCACGAGTTCAGCTTATTTATGTGGGCACGAATGACGAATTAATCGGCTTGGCAGACAATTCGCCACATCCCGCGTATGCCGTCTTCGACCCAAGTGCCTTCCAGCACATTCGAGCCTTCGAAGCGGTGCAGCGTTGCTCTGCCGTCGAAGCCTTCTGCTTGCAGTTCGTAATGCCCCGGGCCTTTTGCCTGGCCTCGGTATTGCCAGGTCTGCCCCGCGTCGTCATAGGAGACGGTGATAAACTCGATGTCGATCGTAACCTTGCAGGGTTGATCGAACGACGCGGCACTGCTGGGGCGGAAGGTGTCCATTTTGGCGTACATGTTGGCGTCCTTGTAAAGATATCAGGAGCGGTTCAGGGCAGCAGCCAAGTGCTGTTTGGGGTGGTGGACCGGATGCCGACTGCCTGGCACTGCTCCAAAATCGGCAGGATGTAGGTGATGTTGGTACGGCCCGGCTTGCCTTCTGCTCTGTAACGAGCCGCTTGGCAAAGTGGGCCGGCTTTTTCGTACGTATGGTTGGAGCTGATTTCCACAGCTTTTGCTTGGCCGAAATGATTGTTACCGGCGAGGTAGTCCAACGTTTGCTGGAAAGCTGCTCGAGTCAGCGCCAACTGTGAGTCTTCCGATCCGGTCTCAATCACAACGCGATTTGCATCAACGGTCGTGATACGGAAACGGGCGCTACGCGACGGTGTTTGCAGTTCCTTGCCTTGCAGGCGGCTGATCAATGCCCAGAGAGTGTTGTCGACTTGAATGATGTGCTGCATGGGATAATTCCTTCGTTGCTGAACGGACGCTAGCTTTAACCTGAAGCGACTTATGGAATCTTGATACCCAACGCATTCAGCGATGGCGTATCCATCCGGCCATTCACGGTCAGCCCACTGTCCATCTGAAAGGCCATCAACGCACCACGTGTCGCCTTGCCCATCACCCCATCAATGGTGCCTTGGTAATACTGGCGCACCATCAGCGCGGTCTGCACACGGGTGACCAGGTTGCTTTTCTGCTCATTGGTCGCGCGGCTCTTTGAAGTGCTCGAACTTGTCCCGCTGGTAGTGCCAGACGACTGATAAAGGCTGTTGCTGCTTGAGGTGCTGCTCGAAGCACTCGGCGTGCGGTAGCTTCGGGTACTGGTAGCGGGTGGGCTGTAGTAGCGAGGTGCGCTATAGCCACCCGAGCCGCTGTAGTGAGAACTGTGCGAGCTGTGGGACCGGTGTGAACTGTGCGAGCGATGTGCCGCATAGATGTTGACGGTGTCTGGCGAATTGAGCGTATCGGCAAATACTGGGGGCTGTAGCTTGTCGTTGGGTTGCCAGTTCGCATCGGCGAGCGACAGATGGCCCGCCTGTGCCAGGGTGGTACCTGCCATTGGCAGCAAGCTGATCCCACTGATCAGGACTTTCCAGCGGTCGAGCAATTTCACTGTGCGCTCCTTGCATAGGCGCTAAAGGCCTCGGTCGATAGTAGTTGTACGCCGCGGCTCTGCCAGCGGTCGGTTTGGGATTTGAAGAAGCCAGAGCAATGTTTGACGGCAGCGCATTGTTGGCAGGTATGGATGAACAGATTCTTCCAGTCCGAGATGCTCTGGCGGGCGAAACGCGAGAGGTGGGCCGGGATCAGGCACAGGGGCAAGTTGTAGATCGAGACCGGCACTCCGCGGTTAAACAGGAAATATACGGCCTGGCTCAACGAGTCTTGATAGTCCAGCGGGTCAACCCACAGTTCTTCGTAGTTCTTCCTGGCCAGGCCGGTACTTTCGATACCCATTAGCGCAACATGCCGCACGAAGGGCAGGTTCCTGAACACGTAGTGGGCGAGCTCGGGCAAGCGTGGCGTGGTCAGGCTATTGAGCACCACGCGTATCTCGATGATCTGGTTGGCCCGCGCCAGGTTGTAAAGACCTTGCAGGGTTTCGCTGAACGCGCCTGGAGCCTGCACCACATGGTCATGGTCTTCGGGATTGTCGGCATACAGCGGGATGCCCCAGCTCAACTGAGGGTGGCCGATGGCAGAGAGCGCTGCGATCCAGCTCGGGTCTTGGAACAGACGCCCGTTGCTGAGCACATGAATGGATTTCTGCGGCAAAACGGCTCTGCACTTGGCCAGGATTTCGAGCAGACCGTCGCGATAAAGCGTTGGTTCTCCGCCGCTGATTCCCAGATTTTCCTCGCCCGGGTCCATCAGGTCGATCAGCCGTAGGTTCTCCTCGATGTGCCAACGGTCATCGATATCTTTGGGCGGCTGCGAGCACATCAGGCAGAGGCTGTTGCAACGATCGGTCATGAACAGCAGGTTGCTGTCTGAGCCTCGTCGATAGAGCACTCGCACCATCGCGTTGCCTGGTGTGATGGCAATGACATCGCCGGGCTGCACGACATTCGCATCTTTAGGGGTGTGCAGGTGTGGCCGCGCGCTGTCGAAGTCGCCGATCAATGGCTCCGGGATCAGGAATCCACCCACTGGTAATGAGAGCAGATGCGGGCTCCGTAGCCGTTCTTCGTTTGGCAGCCAAAGCAGCAGGTCACCAAGCTCAGCGCTTCCAGCACAAACAGCCAGGCCTTGTTCGATGAGCTCATCCAGAGTGATGACCTTGAGCAGTTTCGGCTCATTCAGGTGATGGATTTCGAAGTGGGTATCTTTGCGCAGCATCGCCATCAGCCCCTGTAACCCGGGAACCGGACATCGTTGTAAGAGCGCCTGTTCAACCAAGATAGCAGCACCCTCTGCACGTTGTCGTCGCCATCGCAAAGCAGGCCGAAAAGATGCTTCAGCAGCCCCATGTTCTTCTTGCAGAAGCTGCTGAACACTCGGTGTCCGATCGGGTCAGCTTGGCGGGCATAGTGTTCGACGGGGTCAGCACCACAGTACGGGACAAGTGCGCAATCGGAGCAGCCCGGCAGCGCCTCTGCTACACCACTGGCGAGCAACGCATTCATAACGGGCGATGCGAGTAATTCAGACAAGGGTTGCTGCACGGTGCCGAGCCTCAAGCCGTCTTCACCCATCTCCAGCAACATTCGGGCTTCGTCCGAGGGATAGACGTCACCGTCATAGTTGTAGACCAGCGCCGCAGTGCCTGCGCCAGCGGGGGAGCGCAGGTCTACATAGCCGGAGGAGAAGGGTGTCAGGATATTCTTCAGCAACAAGCTCGCATAACTCTCTGAGAGGTATACGCCCTGTTGGTTGATATGCAGCAAATAGGCCAGTGCCTTCTTGTAGAAGGCCAGGTATCGCTCAATAGGGTAATCAAGTCGATGGGCACTCTTGGTGGCAAATCCATAAGGGCTCAGAGGCCGAAGTGAGATGCTGGAGAAGCCCTGGCTTACATACTCATCGATGATCGCTTCAGGTTGTTCGAGGCTTCTTGAAGTCAGCGTGGTCAGCGCGGAAACTGCATCATGGCCAAGGCGCTCACGGACCCACTGGATGCCTTTTACAGTGCGTTCGTAGGAGTCTCGTGACGGGGTAGGGCGGTTGGCATTGTGCAAGGGCGCCGGCCCATCGAGCGAGGTCGAAAACTGGATGCGATTTTGTTCTGCGAAGTCGAGTATTTCCTCCGTCAGGTGGTGCAGCGTGGTGGTAATGACGAACTGGATATCCCGTTGTTCGACCACGTTCCGTTCAACGACCCATTCGACAATCTGGCGGACGCGCTCGAAGGCCAGAAGCGGTTCGCCACCCTGAAACTCCACAGTCAGGGCGGGAGCGTTCGATTCGAACAGGCGATCGACCGCCGCCTGTGCATCCGCTTCCGACAGGTCGTGGCCGGATCCGCCCAGAGGGGCCCGCGACACCTGGCAGTACTGGCAGGTGTGGTTGCAGCGCAATGTAACCACGAACAAGTGCAGTGCAGGGCCCTGGAAGAGGAAGTCTTTGCGGCTGCGATACTGCGCGGCCATTTCCGGGAACGGGTCGTGGCGACCTGGTTCGTAGATGAAGTGGCGGGCCAGCAGGTCCTTGTAAAAAGGCGTACGTGCTTGAACGTCGAAGTAACTGAGGGCTCGTAATTGCGCGTCGTTCACGTGCATGTACTCACCGGTATCGGAGGTGAGTAGGATGTCACGGGCTTGTCCCGTGTTCATGCGCATGAATCGAAAAGGCAGCAAGCGGTAGTGCTTGGCGTCTGTCGCAATCAGTGTCACTGGGAAATCCCACATCCAGCGAGCGCGGCTCGGGCCAGGATTTCACGTAACCCTGCTGTTTCTCGGTTGATATGGTCGCGCAGGGCGAAGTCGTTCAGGTGCTGGAGGATCAGTGAGTGAGCCTGCTCCGGGGAAAGCGTTAACCTTGCTTCAGCGGGGTGGGCCGTGAGGCTAATTTGATTGGCTTCAATACCGATCTGGATTGCGACAGTGTCGGCCATTGAATAAGCGGCGCGTTGCACCACGCTGAGCGGGTAGGCTGAGATATCGAGCTTCAGCGTGACTGGCCATGTCATCGGAACCGCTCCTTAAAATCCGTTGGGAACGTGTGGATATTGCCGCTTTCCGAGGCATTATGCCATCATAATTTTTTACATTTGCACGCATCTATTCAGTGTGAATGCGAAGAATCATCAAATGTTCATCGGCTGCATGTTCACCGTTTCGCTGAAAATCTCAGGCCGGTATAGCAACTCGCAGAGAGTCCGGTCGGAGCTATCCTCATCAATAGCCCACTTGACCTCAGGCTGGGGGCATCCTTTTCAAACCATCCAAAGCATGCCCTCAGATGTGCCCCCAATGTAGCAATCCACTGGAAGTGAATGGAGCTCCCTGGTTTGTGGAAAGGCAGAAATGATCAGATGAACAGCCCGCCCGGCGAAACCTAGAGACTGTCAGGATCGCCGAAAAACATCTGAATCCGCGACCGCAACCAACGCTCCCCAGGATCGTTGTCCTGGGACCCGCGCCAAGCCATGTGCAGCTCAAAGCTACGCACTGGAATCGGTGGGTCTTCGGCGCGTACGCCGCCGGCGGCGGTCAGGGCGTCGGCGGTGTAGTCAGGGACGGTGGCGATGATGTCGGTGCCCGACAGCAGCGTGCTCAGGCCATTGAATTGCGGTACGGCCAGCACCACATGGCGCTTGCGGTCGAGTTTCGCCAGCTCTTCATCGATGAAGCCGCTCAAATCACCCGCGAAAGACACCAGGGCATGGGGGCGAGCACAGAATTCGTCCAGGGTCAGTCGTCCCGGCGCGGTGTCGGCCCGCAACACTTTGGGCAAGCTGCGTCGCAGGACCTTGCGCTTGGCGTTGGCCGGCAGGTCGTCGGTGTAGCTGACACCGATGGAGATTTCACCGGACGCCAGCAAACCAGGCATCAGAATGTAGTTGACCCGGCGCACCACCAGCACGATGCCGGGCGCCTCGGCCCGCAGGCGCTTGAGCAGCATCGGCAGCAGGGCGAATTCGGCGTCGTCCGACAGGCCAATGCGAAACACCGAGGTGCTGGTGGCCGGGTCGAATTCCGCCGCCCGGCTGACCGCCGTGGAAATCGAATCCAGGGCCGGGGAGAGCAGGGCGAAGATCTCGACCGCCCGGGCCGAAGGCTCCATGCTGCGACCGGTACGTACGAACAACGGGTCATCGAACAGGCTGCGCAGGCGCGACAGCGCGGCGCTGATGGCCGGTTGGCCTAGGAACAGTTTCTCGGCCGCGCGAGTCACACTGCGTTCATGCATCAATGTTTCGAACACGATCAACAGGTTCAGGTCGACACGCCGCAGGTCATTACGATTCATCTGGGGTCCTGGCAGATTCGGCAAGCTTGACGTGAGCGGCCATATGGGAACAATGGCCGGCATGAATCTTACGGGGAAAGACTGGTACTCTGCACCGGCTAATTGAGTTTTCTTAGGTTAAGTCCTACGCAATGGCTTGGTTTTTCTTGCTGCGGAATCAATGACAGGCATGTCGACTATTAATAGCCACTGATGGTCTTGGGTACAAAGCCCGGATAGAGTTCATGGCATTAGAGGTTACTTTGACGAGGTTTGCGATGTCCCGCACGATCCGTTTTCACAAGTTTGGTGGTGCCGAGGTGCTCAAATGCGAAGAGCATACGGCGGCTCTTCCTGCGCCAGGAGAAGTGCAGGTCCGTGTCGAAGCGATCGGCATCAGTTGGTACGACACCTTGTGGCGCCAGAACCTGGCGTCGTCCCAGGCGCGCCTGCCTTCGGGCCTGGGCCATGAAATGGCCGGCGTGGTCACGGCCGTCGGCGACGGCGTCGATGACTTGGCCGTGGGCGACAAGGTCGCCAGTTTTCCGGCCGAGAGCCCGAACGATTATCCGGTGTACGGTGAGGTCATCGTGCTGCCACGCACCGCCCTGACCCGTTATCCCGACGTGCTCAGCCCGATCGAGGCCGCCGTGCATTACACGCCGCTGCTGATCGCCTATTTCGCCTACATGGACCTGGCACGGGTCAAACCGGGGCAATTCGCCCTGGTCACCGATGCCAGCCATTGCGCCGGTCCTTCCTTCGTACAACTGGGCAAGGCCCTGGGTGTGCGGGTGATCGCGGCCACCAAGACGGCTGACGAGCGTGAGTACCTGTTGTCGCTGGGCGCCGAGAAGGTCATCGTCACCGAAGAGCAGGACTTGCTGATGCAAATCAACAAGCTCACCGACAACCGTGGCGTCGATGTGGTCTTCGACGGCCTCGGCGGGCCGCAGATGTCGCTGCTGGGTGACGTGTTGGCACCGCGTGGCAGCCTGGTGCTGTATGGCTTGCAGGGCGGCAACCAGACGCCGTTTCCAGCCTGCGCGGCGTTCCAGAAGAACATTCAGTTCTTTGTGCACTGCATCGGCAATTTCACCGGCAAGCCGGAACTGGGCATTCTCCAGGACCAGGTGGCCTTGCAGCGAGCACTGCGCGATATCAATCAACTGACCGCCGACCGTGTGCTGTTGCCACTCAAGACTCGGGTCTTCCCGTTCTCCGAGTTTGTCGAGGCTCACCGCTACATGGGCGAATGCCCTTGCCGTGAACGTGTTGCCCTTCAGGTCATCGACCCGGTCTGAACCCTGCCTTGCGCAAGAGTCATCGCCTGGGCTCTTGCGTTGCCTTCGTCCTGACACCTTCTTATCCTTTCTGACGGCACCTCCTGCCTGGCGGTGCTGCGTTCTTACCTGGCCTTTCGTGCCTTGAATGGCCTGTCCCGGTTCGCTCAAGCCTGAAACGGTCTGCCGACCAACATCTGAACTGGTTTTTGCCCTCAATCTGTATCTTCTAATCATTGTTTAAGTCTTGATAATTGAACGCTGATTTCCATATCAAGGAAGAAGTCGTGGTGCTGTATAACTTTTTCGAAGGTCTTCATCCTTCAAGATGCATTCAAGGGGCAATAAACGTTAATGGGTGCGGGGCTATCTATCGACCCTGGGGAAAACAGGGCGGGGTAGAGAGTCAATTAAAGTTCGGCAAGTTCTTTATTTCTCGTACTCATTGTCTGTGGGACGTTGTCGGAATTCTCCTAGGACGTGCCGTTTGGTCGGTTAGGCCCCCTGATTTCAAGGCTTTCGGCGGAGGGTTGCTGGGGCGTGAGCCGACTCTCAGTATATGTATCAAATAATTACAACAAGCAATGCTCGAGCGTATTGCTAATACTCTTTGAGTGCTAGAACAATCATCTAGACCAACACGTCGTGCAGTCACGTTGGTGCGGGTGCGACGCCGATAGTTGAATTTCCAGGTAAATGGCTATGAGTGCAATTCATGAGCAGGCAATGACTCACGTGTATCAACAGATACTGCAACGACTGTCAGGTTTTTATTCCCGGGCAGAACGTACCGCGTTGCAGCTTTTGATCCAGCGTTTAATTGTCGCCGCCGGAGGCATCGAGCGGATTGGCGATTATCGCGTGTTGACGGTCCTGAACGGGAGCCGGGAAAGCTTTTATGTGCTGACCGCCTTGCGGGCCGCACAGCTGAGTATCGCGGGGCGACATCCGGTGACCTTCACCTTGCGTGTCGCCACGCCACGCTTGAGCGAAACCACCCAGGCGACGCTGGAAAACATCCACCGCTGCTACAGCGCGCTGTTTGTCTACGATGATCCCCGGGTCGAATTGCTGATGGCGGATAACCGCGAAGTGTTGCCGTTCAATCACCGGCAGCCCTTGTCGGTGGCGGGGCACGAAGCCAATCGCATGGACCTGCTGGTCCTGGGACACCTTCGTGCGGTCGACAGCCCCTTGGAGATTGGGGACGACGGCTACCTGGCGATGGCCGAATTCTATCGGCATATGGCTCGCTGGGAATCGGGCGTGGATTCGTTGGTCAGCAGCGATACACCGCGCCAGCAAAAACAATTCATATCGGGCCTTCGCCGCGCGACTCGCAAGATCGGCCTGCAGACCGAGCACGCCTGCGGTTTCGACAACCTCTTTGCCCACCTCGACACCCTGGGTGGTGATATCTACCGGCATTTCTATGGGCCGGATCGCCTCGATGCCTGGAGGCCCGAGGGTCACTTCGAGGCTTGCCGGCGAGTGGGGCACGTCGGCATCGACGACCTGATCGTCGTTCGTTCGGAGGGAACCAACTGGCCGCTCTTCAACGAGTTCCTGCGGGTGCAGACCGAGGGGCTTGTGCCATCGGCGCCTGAAAACGAATACATCAGCCCGCTGCTGTCGGCCCATCTGCACGGTCTGCAGGCCTGCTACCTGCATGGACGCAGCTATGAAACCGGCTATGGAGACTACGCGCAGCGAGCGATCATGATCATGCATCGCAAGCAACTGCCGGAACACGCCTGCGAACAGGCCCGGGCACTGTTCGGCTCACCGTCGTCGATTCCCGAGCGTCGTGCCTACGCCGCCCTTGAAGCGCAAAAGATCCTGGGGCTCAGCGAAACGCAACTGGTGTGCATGCTGTTCGCGCCCTTCGTGGGGCAGGGTGCGGGCCTGGAGCATTTCCTGCGTTGCTGCCATCCCGGCATGCTGGTGGCGATGCCGGACCTGCACAAGGCCATGCAGGGCGCGACCGTCGTCGATCAGGTTGCGCAGTGGATGGTCGAGGTCAGCGGCCTGCCCATCGACATCCTTGGCAAGCTGTACCGGGCGAGCGTCTCACTGCCGGAACAACCGGACATTGCCCCGGGCGCCGATCTGCAGCAGACCATTGACGGCATCGACACTGCAGAAGCCGGGTCGCCTGCCGATGGGCTGCATGAACGCTCGGCAAGGCATTGAGGAACGAGGTTTGACGCAATCATCTACCTCGTCCCCAGTCCTTGTACCCGGTGTTGCGACTGGGTCGGCGGCGACCCGCTGTCCTGGCCTGAGCCGATGAAAGGTTGCCGGGAGACAGGCTTCGCCTACCAGGCGGTTTATCGCTACCTGACCACGCTGATCAACGAACTGGAGGTTGATGCGCGGGTTCGCCTGCCGTCGCTGCGGCAACTGGCCGAGCGTCTGAACGTATCGATATCGACCATTCAGTACGCGTATTCGCTGCTGGAAAAGGAAGGGCGGGTCTATTCGATCGCCAAGTCCGGCTACTACGCGCTGCCAGTGCCCAGCATGGCCACCCTGGACGGCGGTGACGATTTGCTCGAGACCCTGTACGTCAATGCCCGACGACCAGGCATGCGGGTGCTCAGTGCGGACGAACCAGCGTCGATGCAGCCATTGGACAGCCCGCTGTTGCTGCTCGAACGCGAACTGCTGCGCCAGTACCCACGCTCCTCGCAGACACCCTCGCAACCCTGGGGCGAGCTGGAGCTGCGCACCGCGCTGGCTGCCCGCTACACGTCTTCGCCGGCCCGTTGCTGGAATGCCGATGACGTCTACATTGGCGCCGACCTGCGTGGCGTGCTGGAGATCCTGATCGCGGTGCTGGCACTGCGCGGGTCCGCCGTGCTGATCGAATCGCCCTGCGATTGGGCAGTGTTGCGCCTGCTGCAGTCGGCGGAGGTCAACGTCATCGAGCTGCCACTGCTGACCAGTGGCGAGCTCAATGTCGAGCAACTGGAACAACTGCTGGTGAACGAAACTGTACGCCTGGTGGTGCTGTCGTCGGTCTTGAACATGCCGAGGGGGACGCTCGTTCCTGAAGAGAACCGTCGTGCCATCGCGCATCTGCTGGAGCGGCACGGAACTTGGGTGCTGGAGAACGACAGCCATACGGACCTGGCGTTCGAGGCGAGGGGGACGCCTTTTCGAGACTTGCTCGACCCGGACCGGTTGATCGTCTATTCGACGTTCGAGAAAACCATCGGGCCAGAGGCGCCGTATGGCTATGTGTTGTCGCGCCAGTTGACCTTGCACCTGCAGCGACATTTCCTGCTGCGCGCGTTTTGCTTGTCGCCGATTCGCCAGAAAGCCATCGCCCGGCTGTACAGCAACGGTCGGATTGACCAGCATTTGCTGGTGTTGCGGCGCCTGCTGCGCGAAAGCGCGGTTTCGACGACGCAATTGCTGCGCGAGCGGCTAGGGGATAGCCTGCAATGGGCAGAACCTCAAGGTGGTGCGACGATCTGGATGCAATCGACGCGACGGGTCGACTTGCGGCGAGTCTTCCATCGGCTGCTTGCCCAGCGAATCGTCATCGCGCCAGGGGAGTTGTTCAGCCTCCAGGGCCTGTATGCGCAACATATGCGCCTCACCCATGCCCTGAACGGGCCACAGGACATGGACGCTGCCCTCTGCGCGCTGGCCGATGCCTTGAGGCTCGAACAGGCGTAGTCGGCAGCAATGGATCGAACCCATCGCGCCATGGTCGAACTGTCAGTAAACTGCACCCCATTTACCGAGCCACTCCACTCAGAGGTTTTGCATGACAGTCAGTCCATTTGCGGGCAAGCCGGCACCGGCAGAGTTGTTGATCGATATCCCGCGACTGGTGACGGCCTACTACACCGGCCGACCCGATGCCTCGGTTGCGACCCAGCGCGTGGCTTTTGGCACTTCCGGGCACCGTGGCAGCTCCTTCGACCTGGGCTTCAACGAGTGGCACGTGTTGGCCATCAGCCAGGCGATCTGTCTGTACCGCGAAGCCCAGGGCATCAACGGGCCGCTGTTCGTCGGTATCGACACCCACGCGCTATCGACCCCGGCGGGTGCCAGCGCGCTGGAAGTATTCGCGGCCAATGGCGTCACCGTAATGATCGCCGAAGGCGATGAATACACCCCGACACCGGCGGTTTCCCACGCCATTCTCTGCTACAACCGTGGCCGCACCTCGGGCCTGGCGGACGGTATCGTCATCACGCCGTCCCACAACCCACCGCAAAGTGGCGGTTACAAGTACAACCCTACCAACGGTGGCCCGGCCGATACCCACATCACCAAATGGATCGAAGCCAAGGCCAACGAATTGCTGGCCAACCAGCTCGCCGGCGTCAAGCGCGTCAGCTACGAGCAGGCCCTGAAAGCCGATACCACCCACCGTCACGACTATGTAAACACCTACGTGGCAGACCTGATCAACGTCATCGATTTCGATGCCATCCGTACTGC
The DNA here is from genome assembly GCF_900106735.1 of Pseudomonas sp. NFACC08-1. Lineage (NCBI taxonomy): Bacteria > Pseudomonadati > Pseudomonadota > Gammaproteobacteria > Pseudomonadales > Pseudomonadaceae > Pseudomonas > Pseudomonas sp. NFACC08-1. The sequence goes on from NZ_FNNL01000010.1 coordinate 151,698, forward strand.
CGGGTTGCGTCTGGGCGTCGATCCGTTGGGCGGCGCGGGCGTGCGCTACTGGCCGGCCATTGCCGAGCATTACCGCCTGGACCTGGACGTGGTGAACACCCACGTGGATTCCACCTTCCGTTTCATGACCGTCGACTGGGACGGGCAGATCCGCATGGACCCGTCCTCCAGCCATGCGATGCAAGGGTTGATTGGCCTGAAGGAACGTTTCGACGTGGCCTTCGCCTGCGACCCGGACCATGACCGCCATGGCATCGTGACCCCATCCGGTGGCCTGTTGGCGCCGAACAACTACCTGGCGGTCTCCATCGACTACCTGTTCCAGAATCGCCCGCAATGGCGCGCCGATGCCGCCGTGGGCAAGACGGTGGTGAGCAGCGGCCTGATCGATCGCGTGGCCAAGCGCCTGGGGCGCCGTCTCTATGAAGTGCCGGTTGGCTTCAAGTGGTTTGCCGATGGCTTGTTCGATGGTTCCCTGGGCTTTGGGGGTGAAGAAAGTGCCGGTGCTTCGTTCCTGCGCAAGGACGGAGGCGTCTGGAGTACCGACAAGGACGGCCTGATCCCGGCGCTGTTGGCAGCTGAAATGACCGCGCGCACCGCTCGCGACCCGAGCCAGGCCTACCGCGCGTTGACTGACGAGCTGGGCGAACCATTCTCGGTACGCGTCGATGCCAAGGCCAGCCCCCAACAGAAGGCGCTGTTGAGCAAGCTGTCGCCCGATCAGGTGGCCTCCACCGAACTGGCCGGGGAGAAGATCCAGAATATCCTCAGTCATGCGCCGGGCAATGACCAGGCCATTGGCGGTCTGAAGGTCATGACCGAAAACGGCTGGTTTGCGGCACGCCCGTCCGGGACCGAGGATATCTACAAGATCTACGCCGAAAGCTTCCTTGGCGATGCGCACCTCAAGCAATTGGTGGCTGAGGCGCAAACGTTGGTGGATGGGGCTATCACCAGCAAGTGATACATGTGATGTGAGCTTGTGGCGAGGGAGCTTGCTCCCGCTGGGCTGCGCAGCAGCCCCCCTCAAGCTCACTCAATCGACCTGATCCACCGCGTCGCCGGGTTCTAGGGCCGCTGCGCGACCCAGCGGGAGCAAGCTCCCTCGCCACAAGAGCAGGAGTGCTGCGATGCAGGGCTTAGGCGAGGTCAACGAGCACGATTTCGCTGTCTTCGATCGCGGTCACCCGCAATATCCGTTCATCTTCAATCGCAACACCGTCTCGAGCTTGTGCACGCAAGCCGTTGATTTCTATCAACCCTGTGGCCGGCACAAGATAGGCCCGACGTGCGGCGTCCAGCCGATACTCCGCACTTTCACCCGCCTTGAGATTGGCCGCTACCAGTCGTGCGTCAGCGCGAATGCGCAGGCTCTGGTCATCGCCGGCCTTGCCACTGGCCAACGTCACGAAGCCTTCGCGCGAGTCCTTGGGAAACGGCTTGGCCCCCCATGACGGTGCCAGGCCTTCTTCGTTGGGGATGATCCATATCTGGAAGATGCGGGTGGCCGTCGACTCCAGGTTGTATTCGCTATGGGCAATGCCGGTGCCGGCGCTCATGACCTGTACATCACCGGCCTCTGTACGGCCTTTGTTACCCAGATTGTCTTGATGGCTGATCGCGCCTTCGCGCACATAGGTGATGATTTCCATGTCCCGGTGCGGGTGTTGGGGAAAACCGCTGCCGGGGGCGATGACATCATCGTTCCAGACCCGCAGGTTGCCCCAGCTCATGCGCTGTGGGTCGTAATACTCGGCGAACGAAAAATGGTGGTGGGCATCCAGCCAGCCGTGGTTGGCGGCGCCCAAGGTGGCGAAGGGTCTGAGTTCGAGCATGTTCGTATCCTTTTCGCTGGGAGCGAAAGCGATGGTTGATGGCGCTATTCTCGCGAAGGAAACCATCGACAAAAAGCGTAAAAAACGCGTCAAACCTATCGACTAACCAGATATGAATTCGTGAGCCAACTTTCACTTCATCGCCTAAACCCATGACTTAAAAGCTTTTGGGTGGAACCTGGCGGCAAATACAGACACCATAGCCGTCATGGTTCATGAACACCGGAGTCCCAGCGTGGCGCAACACACTCCCGATCTTCCCCCCGAGCTTTTATCCCTGGCCCAGATGCCGCTGTTCAAGCGCCTGGCCGCCCGGTTCTTCGGCCATGGCCTGACACGCCTGCGAGCCCAACATCGTGCCTCCTGGTTGCATGGCCAGGCCGACGGTTTCCGCAGCGGTCATACCGCCGGTTTTGACTATGGATACAAGGAAGGCCGGGCCGAAGGGCTTGAGGAAGGCCGTCAGGTCCTGTTGATCCGTGATTCGCGCAGCACGGAGCATCCGGCACCGCAGGTCGATGATCTGCTGTTCGATGACTGGCGCCTGCCGCTGACCGCTGAGTTGAAGAAACGCATCAAGGCAGATGTCGCCCGATTGTTGCCGGTCCATGCACAACCGAGTGCCGCGCAATGGAAGATGATTTTCAGCGACACGCCCTCGACCTCGGTGATCGCCGGGGCCGGGGCGGGCAAGTCCACCACCCTGGTGCTGCGCATTGTGCTGTTGTCCCATTACCTGGGCTTCGAATTGGACTCGATGACCGTGGTGACGTTTACCCGGGAATCGCGTAAGGATTTCATCCAGAAACTGATCGAAGTGTTTGCCCTGTGGGGACGTACCGTCAGCCTCAAGGAAGCTCGGGACTTGGTGCGGACATTCCATTCGCGAATCTTGCCCATGGTCCGCAGCCTGCCCGGGTTCGAACGGCTCCAGGCGTTCGAGACCCTGAGCCATCGCGCCGAAGCGGGTGACGATGATGCCCAGGGCAATCCTTTTGATTTGCGCATCAATGACGCCCAGCGCCAGCAACTCAACGCCTGTTATTACAACCTTTACCAGCGTGACCCGCGTTTCCGTGAGCTGATCCTGCCGTTGTCCCGCCACGCGCTGCAGCTCAAGGAGCTGGAGCGCGATCACCCGGATGTACAAAAGCGGGTCGCCGTGACCGCGCTGGCAGCCCAGCGCGACGAAGAGTTGTGCGATGCCGTCGAAGACCTGTGGTTGCGCGCCGGTGCATGGCCGATCAAGGGTATCGAGCCGAAACGACAAACGTTCGAGATCAATGGGTCGACGTTCCACTGCCATGGTTACGCGCCTTCCCTGGATGCCTGGGTAATACTGGGGTTCGATCCACGGGAAGACGCCCGGCTCAGTCGTCCGGGCGCCAAGTTGAGCATCCGCGCGGAATGGGCGGTCAAGCGCACCCTGTTTCAAGCTTTCTGTCGTAAGCCACTGATATGGCTTGAAAGTTATGAGGCGTCAAAACGTGTATTAGCATCAATGGCCGGCGATGCCAGTGCCGGGCCAGGGTTCGATTACAAGGTCAAGGGCGAGCTGGGTTCGGCACCGTTGCTGGACTGCTTTGTCGCGGCGGCAGGCTTTATCGAGAACCTAGGCCTGGACGTCCCGGATGCCGTGGGTCGGATGTCCTTTGCCCAGGATGACCCCGATCGGTATTTCTTCGAGGCGCTGAGTCGCTACTGGCGGGCATTCGAAGACCATCTGCTCGACCAATCGCCGCCGGTCATGACCTACAACCGCATGTTTGCGCTGTTCAGCGAACACTCGCCGGAAAACTTCAAGTTGCTGGGGGATGCGTTGCTCCGGCCGCTTTCGCACCTGATGATCGACGAATTCCAAGACGTGTCGCCGCAGATCGTCTCCTGGCTGCGAGCCAGTCTTCGGGAAATACGCAGCCGTGGCTCCGCGATGCACGTGGGACGCGGTGCCCAGCGCTCTTCCTTGTTGTGTGTCGGGGACGATTGGCAGTCGATCTATGGCTGGCGCGGCAGTTCACCGAGTTATTTCATGGCATTCAACCAGCAATTCCCGTCGCCGACGACGACCCGGGTCATGCTCACTGACAACTATCGCAGCCACCAACACATCATCGATGCGGCCGAGCATATTGTTCGCGCCGCTGCGGCTATCCCAGGCAAGAAGGCCAAGGCCAGTGGCGTGTCTCGCTCGCTAAGCCCGGTCAATGTGTTGGATCGAGACGATGAAGGGCTGGCGCGGCGACTGGATGAGCACTACCGCAAGGGCGATTCGATCTTGATGTTGTATCGAAAAAGCAGCGATAAGCTATTGATAGAAAGGTATATTCAGCCAACAGTTAATGTGGATTCTAGCTTGCCGTGGGAAGCGAGACGGCTCAGGCAGATGACTTACCACAGCGCCAAGGGGCTCCAGGCCGATGCGGTGTTCCTGCTGGGCGACTGCCAGCATCTGAGCAGTTCACCCTACAAGAACCAGGTCTACCGAATGGCCGGGCTAGGCAAGGACGGTGATGCCGAACCTTACGACTCGGCGCAAAAGGACGAAATCCTGCGCCTGGCGTATGTGGGCATCACGCGTGCGGTGCAGCACTGTTACTGGTACGTCGATGGCCAGGACGGCCAGGCGGCCAATGGGCCCAAGGCTTCGGATCGTATTGCCGGGGACAAGCCCTTTTTTGCTGACCATCGCCGGAGCGTGGCAAATGGCCGGCAAAAAGCCTGAAGCATGATGGCACCTTTGGATAAATGATCTACACCTATGGCAAGGGATTGCATTGCCAAGGTCGGCATGCGGTTGATCGATCGATCACCGCGTTAAATCTTCGCCACGCTCCCTCGATATCGTTCCCACCCGGCTGCCAGAGCCAGGCCTGACTGTGTCCGCTTGGCGGGCGCCAAGGAGGTGCGTCACATCGCTGAGCGTGGACCGTGAGCAGGTCTGGCATCGTGCCAACGCCTGATAACAGAAGGAGGCCCTGCGCATCGCTCAACCCTTCGATGGGACGGCAGGCGTCTCCCGATAAGGAGATATCGATGAAGCATTTCCAAGGAAAGATCGTTGCACTACTGGCCCTGACCGGCACGTTGTCCATGGCTGGCGCCCAGGCCGGGACGTTCCCTGATTACGGCTTCGCGCCACCCAAAAGTTCGTATCCCTCCGCATTTTTCCGGCTCAGTCAGGACTACCCCACCGTGGCGCCGGGCCCGACTTCGATGCCGTCGTTTTTCAAGCACCTGCCCGCCAATTTCAGCAATGATTTTGAAAGCTGGCGCACCTATATGAACGAGGTAAAGAACTACTGCCTGGAGGGCAATACGGAAGTCGGCTGGAACGTGCAGAAAAACAAGGTTCGTCAGTGGTATCACATGCCTTGGCAACACTATGGCCCCAACGGTCGTGAAGCTATTCACGGGCTGACCAAAGAGGCGCCTATCCAGCCCAAACAGTTGGCGAGTACCCAAACCGTGAATGGCCAGACCTATGCGGTCGGCATCTATAACGATATAGGGGCGTACACCATCGGCCAGGTTTGGAAGGATCCGCAGAACCCTGACCCGAGCTACACCTCGCAACCAAAGGGATTTCCCAATGGCACAGTGGTGTGCAAGGCGTTGTTCGCAGACATCGATATCAGTGCGGTGCCCTCGCTGGTCAATCCGGTACTTTGGAGTGCCTACACCACCAAGGACTTCTACTCAACCAAACGCGCCATCACCAAAGTCGCGTTGATTCAGATGGACATCGCCGTCCGGGACACGCGCGTCAAAGATACCGGCTGGTTGTTCGGCACCTTTCAGTACAACGGTGCGATGACCGGTAAATCGGGCTGGGACAACCTGGTGCCGGTGGGAATCATGTGGGGGAACGATCCGAAGGAGAACGGCAACGCGTTCACCAACCCGACGCCGACTGAAACCAAGATCAACCCGGCGCTGAAGCAGACCGCGATCAATGCCAACACCAAGGAGCTGCCACCGACCCACCTGGGCTGGAACGGCCGCCTCAACGGCCCCGTGGACAATCCTCAGGCCTCTTGCCTGAGTTGCCATATGACCGCCGAGTACCAGCAATTGGCGCCAATGAATCCGACCTTCCAAGCCAACCCGCCACCGGTGGGAGGCGAGGAATGGATGAAATGGTTCCAGAACATCCCGGCTGGACAGCCGTTTTCGCCGGGCACCCGCAGCACGGACTACAGCCTGCAATTGTCCGGCGCCCTGGCGAACTTCTATGAATGGAAATGCAACCACAGCGGAATCTATGCCGACGGCAAGAATGCTTGCGCCAAAGTCCAGCCCCTTAACCTGATGAAGGCGAGCAATGCGCCTGAACAAGAGGTGTTTAAAGTACAGCGCAGCCCTGAACTGGAAGAGCTCAAGTAGCGTGCCCCCGGCCTCGGACAAGCGCCGAGGCCGGACTTCCTGTGGGGGCGAGCTTGCTCGCGAAAAGGCCGGCACATCCAGCTTCGGTGTGACTGACCCGCCGTCATCGCGAGCAAGCCCGCTCCCATCGGGCCATGCGTTCGCTCAAACCAGGCGGCACCTAAGCCATCGGCGGCAACCGCCGCTTGACGGGCGTCTTCTTGACGATGGCCGTATTGGTCTCGGCGTGGGCATTGAGTTTGTCCAGCAATGTATCCAGCTGTTCCATCGAGCGCACGTGCAGGCGGGCGATGAAGCAGTCGTCGCCGGTCACCTTGTCGCATTCGGTGAATTCAGCGATGGCCTGGATCTGCCGCTCCACTTCCTGCAACTGCCCCGGCAGCGGGCGGATACGCACGATGGCCTGGAGTTGATAGCCGAAGCACTTGGGGTCCACTTCGACGGTGTAGCCCCTGAGCACGCCACGTTCTTCGAGCCGGCGAAGGCGCTCGGCGACACTGGGGGATGACAGGCCACTGAGGTTTGCCAAGGCCTTGAGGGAGCGTCGGGAATCTTCCATCAGGGCACTGATGAGAATCTGGTCAATATTGTCAGTCATTTCAACTCCATTAGGCGAATGTGTGAAGTTGCCTTGATAAAAAAGGTCGAATCGCAGTTTAGCCTTGTTCAAACCATGGAGAAGCCTCCCGACGGCTCGGCATACTGTGCCCACTTGCTGAAGGAGCCTGAAGATGGACAAGACCTTACGCCGCGGTTCGCTGGAAATGACTGCCGCCATGCTGATCTCCGGAACCATTGGTTGGTTCGTGCTGGTTTCCGGCCTGCCGGTGCTGGATGTGGTGTTCTGGCGCTGCGTGTTCGGCGCCGTGACCTTGCTGCTGATCTGCGCCGGTTTCGGCTTTTTGCGCCCCGGCATCCTCACCCGTACCACTTTCCTGCTGGCGGTACTCAGCGGTGTGGCGATCGTCGGCAACTGGGTATTGTTGTTTGCCTCCTATTCCCGCGCCTCGATTGCCATCGGCACGGCGGTGTACAACGTCCAGCCGTTCATGTTGGTGGGGTTGGCGGCGCTGTTTCTGGGGGAAAAAATCACCGCGCAGAAACTGTTCTGGCTGGCGGTGTCGTTTCTCGGAATGCTGGCCATCGTCAGTGCCCATGGCGAGCAAGGGCAGGGTGGCGATGATTATCTGCTGGGCATTGCCTTGGCGCTGGGGGCTGCGTTGCTGTACGCCATCGCGGCGTTGATCATCAAGCGCCTGACCGGCACGCCGCCGCATCTGATCGCGCTGATCCAGGTTAGCACCGGCGTGTTGCTGTTGGCGCCCTGGGCGAACTTCTCGGCGTTGCCGCAGCAAACCGAAGCCTGGGCCAGCCTGCTGACCCTGGGCATGGTGCACACCGGCGTGATGTATGTGTTGCTGTACAGCGCCATACAACGCTTGCCGACCGCGTTGACCGGTGCGCTGTCGTTCATCTACCCGATCGCAGCGATCTTCGTCGACTGGTTCGCCTTTGGCCATCGCCTGGAGCCGCTGCAATGGTTGGGCGTGGCGGCGATCCTGCTGGCGGCTGCCGGCATGCAACAGGGCTGGGGCATCAAGTCGCGGCGCCCAGTCCTGTCGTAGCCCACCGTTCGGGCGTGGATCAGAAGATGTAGTCAGTGGTCAGGAAGTTGGAATCGCGCTCACGGATGATGTCGCTGATCAACGCCTTGTTGTTCTCCTGGAACTTGGTTGCCACCAGCGTGCGGATGGAAAAGGTGCGCAGTGCATCGTGGACCGACAAGGTACCCTCGGCCGAATTCTTCCGGCCATTGAACGGGAACGTGTCCGGGCCACGTTGGCACTGGGCGTTGATGTTGATGCGTCCGACCTGGTTGGCGAAGGTGTCCACCAGCTTGCCGACTTGTGCCGGGTTGGTGCCGAAAATGCTGAGCTGCTGGCCGAAGTCGGACTCCAGTACGTAATCGATGACGGTATTGAGGTCGCGGTACGGTACGATGGGCACGACCGGACCGAACTGTTCCTCATGGTAGACCCGCATCGCTGTGTTCACTGGGTACAGCACCGCGGGGTAGAAAAACGAGCTTCGCGATTCGCCGCCATGGGCATTCTTCACTTCTGCACCTTTGGCGAGTGCATCGGCGACCAGCGAGTGCAAGTAATCGACTTTGCTCGCTTCGGGCAGCGGCGTCAGCGCCACGCCGTCCTCCCAGGGCATGCCAGGTTTCAGGGTGGCGAGCCTGGCGTTGAACTTCTCGATGAACGCCGGCGCCACATCCTCATGGACAAACAGAATTTTCAGCGCTGTGCAGCGCTGGCCGTTGAATGACAGCGAGCCGGTCAGCGCCTCGTTGACCGCGTTGTCCAGGTCGACGTCCGGCAGCACCAGGCCAGGGTTCTTCGCATCCAGCCCCAGGGCGGCGCGCAAGCGGTGTGGCCGTGGATGGAGCTTCTTCAGGTCACTGGCCGCTTTGTTGGTGCCGATAAAGGCGAAGATGTCGATCTTGCCGCTGGCCATCAGCGCGCTGACCGTTTCGCGGCCGCTGCCGTAGATCACGTTGATCACGCCCGCCGGGAAGCTGTCGCGGAAAGCTTCCAGCAACGGCCGCACCAGCAGGACGCCGAGCTTGGCCGGCTTGAACACCACGGTGTTGCCCATGATCAAGGCCGGGATCAGCGTGGTGAAGGTTTCGTTCAGCGGGTAGTTGTAGGGGCCCATGCACAAGGCCACGCCCAGGGGCACGCGTCGGATCTGCCCGAGGGTGTCCTGTTCCAGCTCGAAGCGGCTGGAGCGCCGGTCCAACTCCTTGAGGGCGTTGATGGTATCGACGATGTAGTCGCAGGTGCGGTCGAACTCCTTCTGGGAGTCCTTGAGGTTCTTGCCGATTTCCCACATCAGCAACTTGACCACGGCCTCGCGTTGCTCGCGCATGCGTGCCAGGAAGGTTTCCACATGGCGGATGCGCTCGGCAACGCGCATCGTCGGCCACTGGCCCTGGCCGCGATCGTAAGCCCGCACGGCAGCGTCCAGGGCGGTGAGGGCGGTCTCGGCATCCAGCAGCGGCGTGCTGCCGAGAATCACTTGTTCATCGCCCAGCTCACCCGTCAGGTAAACGGGGCTGCGGACGACGGCCAGTGGCCCTTGCCAGGTTTCCAGGACGCCGTCGACCAGGTATTCACGCTGTTCGATCCGGCCTTCGAGGCGGTAGGCCGGCGGGATGTCGGTGGCGCTGGGAAAAAGGTTGGCGAGGAAGGGGACGGTGGTCATGTCGTTACTCCATCAATGAAATGAGCCAGGGCAGACGGCTTGCAGGTATAAATCGCTTTTAGCGTTATACGCCTTAATGGAGGTGTTTTTTAAGTGGCGGCAGTTTGCTTGTGCCGGACTTATGCAGGAGCCGCCTCGCTTCGCTCGACAGCTCCCACAGGCCCAGCCTTGGAAAGCGGTGGGCGTTATCAACGACTCACCAGCGCATCCGCACGCCCATGCTGGTAATGATGCCATTGAGGTCGTTGTCGTCGACGTCACTGCTGTAATCGGCGCTGACATACAGGCTGACCGCCGGTGTGACCCGGGCGACCAGGCCCAGGCCGACTTCGACGGTGGAGGATTTTCGGCTGCTGCTGATCTTGTCGACCTTGTCCAGGGTCACCGTGCTGGCGTCCTGGACGGTGTGCCACAGGTTGGTTCGCAGGTAAGGCTCCACACCGAGGCCGTTGACCTGGTAGTTACCCTTGAGGCGTGCGCCAACGCGGCCGCTCCAACTGCTCAGTTCATCGCCGGTGCCGCTCTCGGCATTCGGCGTATCGAGGGTGATGCGCTGGTTGATCAGTTGCGCCTGGGGTTCGACCACCCAGTGGGTGCTGATGCCAATAGGGAAGCCACCTTCGACCGACAGCGTCACCGCATGGCCTTCGGTGGCCTGGCGCTGGCCTTGTTCGGTGCGGCTGTAGCCATTGATCCGGCCGCCGCTGGCGCTCAGGTCGACGTGCCAGCCCGCGGGGCCGGTCAGGCTCCAGTAGGCGCCGAGGCTCGAACCTTTCAGGTTGACGGCCTCTTTGTCCGGGTCAGCCAGCGCGGGCATCACCAACAGGCCGCCGCCGGTTGAAGTGATCTGCTGTTGCCCACTGATCAGTCCCATGCGCTGGGTATGACCGTCGCCGTTTCGCACTGTGAACAGGGCGGGGCTTTTGCCGGAAGCAGGCTCACTTCCAACCAGTGCGGTATCGAGGTGGATGGATGATGTTCGGTCGTACCAGGGCTGCACGGTCTCCTCGGCAGGCCACGCCTGGACCTCCATGGATGAAAGCAGCAGCAACGATGTCGAGACGGTATGGAAAGTGGTGGTGAGCGCTTGTGGACGGAGGGAAGTTTTCATGGGGGCCTGCCTTGCAATCGCATGCGTTTCTCGCTTTTTGGCGTCTCTCCTACCCCGAATGAGGGGCGACCGAATGGATTGAGGCAAGCCTCTGGCGGCCCGTGTTGGCGGGTTCCAGAGGCCTGCCCCTGACTGTATTTCCGGGGGTAGTACGGTGTAGTCAAGAAGACCGATGGCGGCGCGTCAAGAAAATGAACGATGAATGGCAAGATGAAATCAGTGCTAATAAAGCGCTGATTTCAATTGGTTATTGTGGTGGGTATTCGGGCGTCAAACCTCTGTCGTAGACCCTGTCTACCAGCTGATTCGTAAACCGACGTTGCCCATGACACTGTGTTGCTGGTTGCTGTCGAGGTTTTGGCTGTAGTTCGCGCCGGCGTACATGGCGACGCTGGGCGCCAGGCTCACGGTGACGCCAATCCCGAGGTCGCCGGTGGAGGCGCGCTGTTGGGTCTCGACCCGTTCGGTGTCGTCGAATATCACTGAGTCGGTGCCGGAAAACGTATGCCAGAGGTTGGCGCGCAGGTACGGTTCCATGGGCATGCCGCTGACCTGGTAGCGGCCCTTGAGGCGCGCACCGAGGCGGCCGGTCCAGGCACCGTCGGAATCGAATTCGACCTTGGAGACCCCATCGTTTTGCGTATCCAGGGAGACCTTTTGGTAGATGATCTGGGCCTGGGGTTCAAAGTCCCAGTCAGCGGTCACCTTGAAGGGGTAGCCGGTCTCCGCCGAAGCGGTCAAGGCGTGCCCGCGATTGTCGATTTTCAGACCGCGCTCGGAACGGTTGTCGCCGTTCAATCGCGTGCCCATCACCACGGTGTCGACGTAGCCGCCGTTGGGGTCGGTGAGCGTCCAGTAGAGCCCGTAGCTGTCGCCGTCGAGTTCTATCTTGCCGGCGTGTCGGCCTTCGAAACCCAGGTTGAAGCCTTTGACATTGCCGTTCAATTCCGTGTGCCCGACGAAGAAGCCAATGCGCTGGGTCTGGCCGCCGGACAGAAGCGAACTGTATAGGTCGTTGCCCACCTGGAACCCTTTGATCGACCCATCGAACTGCGGCGTCACCGTACCGGCCCAGGTTTTATCCAGGTCTACGCCATAGACCCGACCCCAACCCGCGCCGAACGCGCCGGTTTCCGTGAGCAGGCGCTGGTCACCCTGGCGGTCATGGAACGTACCGAGGGCCATCAACGTCAATTGCGCCGCCGCCGGAGGCAGCACCGACCAGGTCGGCACTTCCGGGCGATACAACGGGATGGGGGCCGCGCCGGGCACTGCGGTTGGCAAGGGCGGTAGCGTCGGGACGGGGGGCGCGCCCGGCGCGGGGGGCGCCGTCGGGATGGGCGCCGCTACCGGTCCGGCGACCACGGTGGAGCGCAGGTACCAGTTGTTTTGATTACCCGTCACGCCGCCTTTGAACAGGCGGTAATCGAACGCGCCGGCCGAGACGGATTGCGCCAGAGAAAAGGCATCGATGCTACTGACCGCGCCTCCCTGGGCCTGGACCACTTCAATGCCATCCTGAGTCGTCAGTGCGCCCGTGCCGCCCAGGTTCGTGACTGTGATGGCGGTATTGCCGGTGAGCGTCCCGCCGTTGACCACCAGCTTGTCGCTGGCGGAGCCATCGGCGCCGATTGCCGTTTGCACGTGCAACTGGCCGTTGTCGCCGACGTAGTTACCCTGGACGGTGAGGGTATCGATGGTGCGGGTGTTGCCCTGGGTAAGGTCTATCGTGCCGGCATTGTTGAGCGTCGCCAGTTGACCGGCAGTAAAAGGGGCGACAACGCCTTGGGTCGCCGTCAGCGTGCTGCCGCTCTCGATGTTGAGCGTCCCTGTGCCGGTGGCGCTGTCACCCAACGTCAGTGTGTCATCAAGGTCCAGTTGCGAGCCTTGGGTGAGGCTGACCGTTTCCCAATTGAGGTAACGGGCGCCGGTGCTGGAGGTGCTGCCTTCAAAGGTCAGGACGTCTTGGCCCAATCCGCCATTCACGCTGGGGGTGATGCTCAGCCCGGTCTCATCGAGGTTGCTCAACAGCGCCGTGTCGCTGCCGTCACCCATCAAAATAGCCGAGTGAATGAGGCCACCGCTCCACTGCAACTGGTCGTCGCCGGCACTGGCCCGGACCTCGCCGAGGATTTCGCCGCCGCTGACGGTAATGCTGTCGTTGCCGCCGCTGACGCTGACATTGCCGCCGATGCGTCCGGCGGAGAGGATGATGGTGTCCTGGCCGAAACCGGTCACCAGGTTGCCAATGATCTGCCCGCCTGACATATCGAAAACGTTGTCATCGAGCTTCATGTCGACCCGGCCGATCGTGCCGCCGGTCATCTGCGCAACGTCGCCGTCTTCGAACGCGTCGACGATGGTGCCGCCGGTCATCAAGAACGTATCGAGACCGTCACCTTGTGCCAGGGACAGGATCCTGCCGCCATTCATGATGAAGTCGTCCACGCCGGAGCCTTGCTGGACATCACCGTCAATCAAGCCGTTGGCATTGATCACGATGCGGTCGACGCCGGCACCGAATGTGACGTCGCCGCTAATGACACCACTGCCGTTGGCGGGCATGGTCAGGCTGTTGTTACCCGAAAGGTCCGTCAGCCCGGGGCTGGTGCCGCTGTCGCAGACATAAGCGTCATCGCCTGCGGTTGGCGTCAGCGTGCAAGCGGCCATGGTGGCCGGGACGGGTAACAGGAAGGGGGCTGATATCCACACAGCGTTGAACAGCCGATTGAATCCTCTATCGTGCCGAATCATGTGCTATCCCTCTGCATCGGCATCTCGTAAATGCCGGTTTCAGCATCGGTTGCACAACAGATGGCACACAGGGCCTGGCAACGCTCGCTGTATGGGATGGCACCCTAGCAATGAAAAACCAGCGTCGCTACTGTCATAACTTACAGGTCCGCGGGCAGAAAGAGCAGAAAAGGCCCGCTCTACAAATTAATGCCGTTCACTTAAGGCCATCGACAAACCCTTGGCGAGGGAGCTTGCTCCCGCTGGGCTGCGAAGCGGCCCCTGAACCTGCCAAATGCGCAGCATCAGACACACCGCACCCGCCGGTTTACGACTGCTTCGCAGCCGAGCGGGAGCAAGCTCCCTCGCCACAGGTCCATCATTTTCTTAAGTGAACAGCATTACGCTCTACAAATGCACTTCCACCGAAAGCGGCAGGTGATCGCTCAGGTGCGTCCACGGTTTGTTGCCCAGGATTTGCGGGGCATGGCTGCTGGCGTTGCGCAGATAAATACGGTCCAGGCGCAACAGCGGGAAGCGGGCTGGATAGGTCCTGGCGGGGCGACCATGGTGGTGCTCGAAGGCTTCATGCAGATAGCCACGGCGGGCGAGGGCGAGGTTGCCACGCAGCTGCCAGTCATTGAAGTCGCCGGCAATGATCACCGGGGCGTCCTCGGGCAGCGAATCGAGCAGTTGGCAGAGCAGTTTGAGCTGCAATTGGCGATGGCTTTCCAGAAGACTCAAGTGCACGCAGATCCCATGGACAGCGGCGTGCCCGGGCACATCCAGCACACAGTGCAACAACCCGCGCCGCTCCGGGCCGGTGATGGACACATCGAGATTGCGAAACTGGCGGATCGGGTATTTGGAGAGCAGGGCGTTGCCATGGTGGCCATCGGGGTAGACGGCATTGCGGCCGTAGGCGAAGTCGCTCCACATGCTGTCGGCGAGGAATTCGTACTGGGATGTCTGGGGCCAGTTGTCGTAGCGTGACGCGTGTCGGTCATGTTCGCCTAGCACCTCTTGCAGGAACACCAGGTCGGCGCCGGTACTGCGCACCGCTTCGCGCAATTCGGGCAGGATGAAGCGACGGTTGAGGGCGGTGAAACCCTTGTGGGTATTGACCGTCAGGATTCGCAGCCGATGAACCGCCGCAGGCAGCTCCGATGGCATTGGTTCGACGGCCCGCCAATCGGGATCTTGAGTCACGTTCCCTCCTGAATCAGACGTACCTGTTCATGCGACTGACCCAAGGCGTCGGCAGTTCCGGATTTTTCGTGTCCTTGCCGTGCCGAGCGCTATCGCGAGCAAGCTCGCGAAAGCGGTGTATCCGAACCACCACCATCACGAACAAGCCCAGTTCCTACAGGCACGTGTTCAGATGAAGACAATCTCATACGGCATACCCATCCGATCCAGGATAACCCGGGGCACCAGCGGGGCGATGCCGCTCGCCGGTTCGCCGTTGAGTTGGCTGACGTAAGCGTACATGGCGTGACGCTTGCGGGCGGTAGTCCAGACATCCAGGCGCAGTTTACGGGCCCGGTGCCAGGGGATCTTATTTTGCTCACGGACCGGCCAGTGCCAGGCCCATACCGGCAGTTCGTTGAACGCCACCCCGATCCTGTCGGCGGCCAGGGCCCCGGCGCGCCCGACGGTCTCGTGGTCACTGTCGCCATCCTGGCGCCAGGTGCTGAACACCACGTCACCGGGGCGCAGGTGACGTGCAATGAAGTCGGTGAGCTCGGCCTCGTGTTCGGCCAAGGATTTTTCCGGGAAACCGCCGCGTACCCATTGCAGGCCATGGGCTGCTATGCCCAGGCGATGCAGGGCGTCCACGCTTTCCTGCGGGTGAGGGCGGTGTGTACGCAGGCGCTCATCGGTCCACAACGGTGAACCGGGATGGATCAGGGCTCCATCGGAGACCGAGATCAGCAACATGGGCTGATCAAGATTGTTCAGCAACTGCAGCAATCCGCCACAGGCACCGATCTCATCACCCGGATGCGGGGAGAGGACGACCGCGCGGGCGCCGGCGGGAATGAGCGTCTGGGTACTGATAATCGGGATATCGGCCAGTTGCGCAGCGCTGTTCCAGATTTGCGGATGCTGCCGGCCGGGCAAGCGAGAGGCGGGTTTCATGAGAGACATCCTTGTGTGTATTCAATCTTTCAGCCATCTACCGGGCCTACTGTCCGATGACGCCCGCGTGGGTATGGCTGCGATTCACAGCGCTCCGAATCCTGGAGACTACCGCATGTGAAGTATTGACCATGTCGGCCGATTCGTCTTGCGAGATGTGTGTCTGAACTGCACTTTTTTCTTAAAACTGGGCTGTGTGCAGCGAAAAACCGCGTCCTTGCGGTCTCTCTGGCGGTTTACAACCGGTACTTCATTCCTCTTCTTCGCGTTGCAGCTCAAACAGCAGAAGCGAGCGCCCGGTGACGGAATATTCGGAATCGAAATCGAAGCGCTCTTGTCCTCGAACGGTCGGCTGGTTGGTGTCGACCATGCAGGTCCAGAAACTGCCCTCGGGGACTTCCGGCAAGCGGAAGTTGACGATGTCATGGTGGGCGTTGACCACCAGTAGCAGCGTTGCATCGCCGGCCTTGCGTCGAATGCCGGTCTCCTGGGCGCGGCCGTCCATCAGCATGCCGAGGCAGCGACCATGGCTGTCCTGCCATTGCTCAATGGTCATTTCGCTGCCGTCCGGGGCCAGCCAGGTCACGTCCTTGACGCCGATGTCCTCGTTGTAGTTACCCACCAGGAACCGCCCGCGTCGCAGGATCGGATAGGTCAGGCGCAACTTGATCAGGCGCTTGACGAACTTGAGCAGCGTCGCGCCATCCTCGCTCAGGTCCCAATTGATCCAACCGATCTCGCTGTCCTGGCAATAGGCGTTGTTATTGCCGTGCTGGGTACGGGCGAATTCGTCGCCGGCGACGATCATCGGCGTACCTTGGGCCAGCAGCAGGGTGGCGAAGAAGTTGCGCATCTGCCGATGACGCAGCGCGTTGATCTCTGGATCGTCCGTCGGCCCTTCGACGCCATGGTTCCAGGACAGGTTGTTATTGCTGCCATCCTGGTTGTTCTCGTCGTTGGCCTCGTTGTGCTTGTCGTTGTACGACACCAGGTCATGCAAGGTGAAACCGTCATGGGCGGTGACGAAGTTCACCGAGGCGTACGGACGCCGACCACGCTGGTTGAACATCTCGCCCGAGGCCGTCATTCGGCTGGCGAAATCGGCAAGCTGGCCGTCGTCGCCCTTCCAGAAGGCCCGCACCGTGTCGCGGAACTTGTCGTTCCATTCGACCCAGCCCGGCGGGAAGCGTCCCACCTGGTAGCCCCCGGGGCCGCAGTCCCAAGGCTCGGCGATCATTTTCACCTGGCGCAGCACCGGGTCCTGGCGGCAGGCCACAAGGAAGCTGTGGCGCTCATCGAAGCCGTCATGGTAGCGGCCCAGAATGGTCGCCAGGTCGAAGCGGAAGCCATCGACGTGCATCTCCGTGGCCCAATAGCGCAGGGAGTCGGTGACCATCTGCAGAACGCAAGGATGGCTCAGGTCCAGGGTATTACCGGTGCCGGAATCGTTGATGTAGTAGCGTTTGTCGTCGGGCATCAGCCGGTAGTAGGAGGCGTTATCGATGCCGCGCATGGACAGGGTGGGCCCCTGTTCGTTGCCTTCGGCGGTGTGGTTGTAGACCACGTCGAGGATGACTTCCAGGTTGGCCTCGTGCAGGTGGGCGACCATCTCCTTGAACTCGGCGATCTTGCCGCTGGCCAGGTAACGTGGGTCCGGGGCAAAGAAGGCGATGCTGTTGTAACCCCAGTAGTTGGTCATGCCTTTGTGCAGCAGGTGCTGGTCATTGACGAAGGCATGGATGGGCAGCAGTTCCACCGAAGAGACACCCAGCTTGCGGATATGCTCCAGCACATCATCGACCATCAGCCCGGCGAACGTACCACGCAGGTTCTCAGGCACCGAAGGGTGACGCATGGTGAGGCCGCGCACGTGGGTCTCATACAGGATGGTCTTGTCCCAGGGGACGCTGACGCGATGGTCGTGGCCCCAGGTGTGCGCAGGGTCGATGACTTTGCACTTGGGGACGAACGGGGCGCTGTCGCGCTCATCGAAACTGAGGTCGCCATCGGGATGGCCGATGGTGTAGCCGAAGAGGGCTTCGGACCACTTCAACTGGCCGACCAGTTGCTTGGCATACGGGTCGATCAGCAGCTTGTTGGGGTTGAAGCGGTGGCCGTTCGCCGGGTCGTATGGGCCGTAGACCCGGTAGCCATAGATCAAGCCCGGGTGGGCATCCGGCAAATAGCCGTGGTAAATCTCGTCGGTGTACTCCGGCAGTTCGATGCGTTCGAGTTCGACTTCGCCGGCATCGTCGAAAATGCACAGTTCGACCTTGGTGGCGTTGGCTGAAAACAGCGCGAAATTGACCCCGAGGCCATCCCAGGTTGCACCCAGTGGAAAAGGCAGCCCTTCACGAATCCGCGAAGCCTCGATCACGGGCGGCGGCGTGTTTTTTTTTGGACGGGTCATAGTTGCTCCTGCAAAAGACAGACAGATTCAGCGATGCGATTCACTTGGGGTGGGTGGCTCCACCCTTCACCTGTGACGAGGGGATTTGTCCCCGCTATGCGGGACAACAGTTGTTTCTCTGTGGGAGCAAGGCTTGCCCGCGATGAAGCGATGCGCGCCTGCTGAAATCGACGCGCCTGTTTCGCGAGCAGGCGTTGCTCCCATCTGACGAGGAGACCGATAGGATCAATCAAACAGCCGGCGGCTTGCGCGGTGCCCGGGGCTTCTTGTCCGCTGTTTTGTTGGCGGGTGGCACTACTGCTGCAGTCGCTGCGGAGGGTTTGGCCGCAGGCTTGGCCTTGGGGGACGTGTTTTTTGCGGCAGTCTTGGCCGTGGCGCTCTTGGCGGCAGCAGGCTTGGCGCCATCGGTTTTGCTGGCCGCTGGTTTGCTCGCCGCCTTGGGTGGCTTGCTCGGCGCCAGCGCTTCGGCTTCGGCCAGTTTGCGCGCCATCTCCCAGTGGCGTTTCTCCTGCCCGGCGGGCTTACCCTCGGACTCCCAGATCTGATAGGCGAATTCGCGAATGCGTTTATCGTCGGTACTCATCGCAGTGCTCCTGATTCAACTCAAGGTTGGATAAAGACATTGACCGGGAAATTCCCCAGAGCGGTGCTGATCAGCAGCTCCCTTTGGGGTGTGACTGTTGCGCTTGAAAAAAGTCCCTTCAGTTTTTCATCCCCGGCGGCGAACGGTAACGACACACGGGTATCGCCCCAATCCGACGCAGCCACCAGCGGCGTGGCACTGTTTTCCAGCAACGGCGCCGCATGGACAGGTACAACAATGATCGCCCGTTGTTGCGAGTCTTCACGCATGAAGGCCAATACTCGCTCCGCTTGCTCGCCGAGCACTTCCAGCGGCTGGTAGCGACCCTGGCGCCATAGCAGCGGATACTCGGCTCGCACGGCCAGTGTCCTGGCGATCAATGCCTGTTTGATCCGGCCGTCACGCCAATCGCGAATCAACGCGGCTGGCGTGCTGTCGGCCCCTAACGCCTCGCGGCGTGCCTGGAAATCCACCGGACGGCGGTTATCCGGGTCCACCAGGCTGAAATCCCAGAACTCGTTGCCTTGGTACAGGTCCGGTACGCCGGGTACGGTCATGCGCAGCAAAGTTTGCGCCAGACTGTTGAGGGCGCCCGCCGGGGCGATGGCCTGGACCGCCTCGGCGATGGCGCTGCGCAAGGGCAACCCCTCATCGCCCAGCAGTAACCGTTCGAGGAACATCTGGGTGGCTTGCTCATAAGCGTCGTTGACCGCCGCCCAGCTGCTTTGCAGCTTGGCTTCGCGCAGGGCCTTGCGTTGCCATTGCCACAGGCGCTCGTTGTAGGCGGCCAGGGCTTTGTGGTCCTGGAGGTCGAGGTCCAACGGCCAACTGCCGAGCAGGGCCTGGTACAGAATCAGTTCATCCCCGGCCGAGGGCGCCGCCGGGTCACTGTGCAGCGAAGGCGAGAGGATGCGCCATTGCTCCACGCAGGCGGTGTACCAATCGGCGCGTTCGCTGAGCACGGCC
This sequence comes from Pseudomonas sp. NFACC08-1, assembly GCF_900106735.1. Taxonomy (NCBI): domain Bacteria; kingdom Pseudomonadati; phylum Pseudomonadota; class Gammaproteobacteria; order Pseudomonadales; family Pseudomonadaceae; genus Pseudomonas; species Pseudomonas sp. NFACC08-1. The sequence goes on from NZ_FNNL01000010.1 coordinate 171,131, forward strand.
AGCCTGGCGCGGGTGTCTTCGCCGCGCTTGTGGTCGTGGGTGGCGGTGGTGATCAGGTTGTCGGGGAAATGTTCGAGTCGATCGAGGCAGGCGTGGTGGAACACCTGAGGCGGGGCGCTGAAGCGCTCGGTGTCATAGCCCACGTCATTGCGTGACAACAGCACCGCCGAGCGATAGAGGGCGGTGTCCTCCACCGCTTTGGCGGCGGCCGGCGAGGTCAGTTGCTGGAAACGCACGCAGGCATGGCGCAAGCGTTTACGCTGGTTGCCGCGCGGACGTTGCCGCCAGGGCATCCCACCGAGCCAGCCGGCCAGGCAATCGATCACCGGCCAGTCAGCTTCGCTCAGGGTTTGCCGGGCGCCTTCCAGGGCCTGGTTGAAGAACACCTCGTCTTCGGCCGAGCGCCCCAGGGGCGTGATGTAGGTGCGATACACCGGGAAATGCACGATCAGTTCCTGCAAGGCCCGCCGAATCGCACCCAGGGTCAGGTCGCGGGTCATCACATCGTCCCGAGCCACTTGCAGGAGGGCCTGGGCAACGCTTTCGAAATCCCCGGCCAGGGAGCCATTGAGAATCTGCTGGCGAGCCAGGCGGGCTTCTTCGATGAAGTGCGCTGGCCGTTCACTGTGCTGGCTCCAGAATTCGGCGAGGGGGGCGGCACCGGCCGGGTCATGCTGCAGCAGCGAGACCTGGTTCATGAACTCATAGCCGGTGCTGCCGTCGATGTTCCAGTCCTGCCGCAACGTCTCGCCATCGCCGAGGATCTTCTCGACGAAAATCGGCAGGTGTCGGGTCGGCGACAGCGAATCGACGCGTCTGCGCAATTTGCGACAGTAACCGCGAGGGTCGGCAAGGCCGTCGATGTGATCGATCCGCAGGCCGTCCACCAGGCCTTCGCCGATCAATTGGAAAATCTTGGCATGGGTCGCCTCGAATACCGCCGGACGCTCGACCCGCAGCCCACCCAGCTCGTTGACATCGAAAAAGCGCCGCCAATTGATGTCGTCCGCCGCCGTGCGCCAGCTGGCGAGCCGGTAGCTCTGGCGTTCGAGCAGTTGGTGCAGGCGCTCGAAGCCTTCGGGTTGAGTGGAGTCGTAGCCGTCTAGGTTGTCCTTGATGGCGGCGAGGATGCCCGCTTGCGCCGCCAGGTCCTGCAATTCTTTTTGCAACGGGCGGGCGAGGGTATGGGCATCGGTCTGGTAATTCAGCGTGGTGAAGCGCTCGGCCAGGGCCTTGAGCGATTCGGTTTGCTCGGCGGGCAGGGTTTCGCTGGGTTTGAGCAGCTCGCCGTAGTGCATCGGGCAAATCGGGAAGCGGTGTTCGTAGTGCTCGACGTAGAAGCTGCCTTGGCTGGCATCGAAGTGCAATTGCAAGGTGCCTTCCTGCAACGCTACGCCGTAGTCGCTGCCCAAGAACGGCAGCAGCAATTGGCCTTCCATCAGTGGATCGGGGGAATGCCACTGGATGTCGAAGAACTCACCGTAGGGGCTCAGGCGACCCCATTCCAGCAAGTCCAGCCACCAGGGGTTGTCGTTGCCGCCGACGGCCATGTGATTGGACACGATGTCGAGGATCAGCCCCATACGATGTTCGCGCAAGGTCGCGACCAGGCGCTTGAGCGCGGCTTCGCCACCCAGTTCAGGGTTGACCAGGGTCGGGTCGACGACGTCGTAGCCGTGCATGGACCCGGCACGCGCCTTGAGCAGCGGCGAGGCATACAGGTGGCTGATGCCCAGCGAGGCGAAGTACGGCACCTGGGGGATGGCGTCGTCCAGGGTAAAGCCTTTATGAAACTGCAGGCGCAATGTTGCCCGCAGGGGTTGGATCAACGTCTGTTTCATCGGTCACGCTCGTTCGCCTGAAGCCTGGCACAGGCGAGTATTTCCAGACGCCGGGCAGCGTCCGGGTGATCCAGCAACGCCTGGCTTTGCCCGGACAGGCGGCGGCGCCAATTGGGGTGGGTGTCGATGGTGCCCGGCAGGTTGGCCTGCTCCTCGATCCCCAGGGCGTCTTCGAGCGGCAACAACACCAGCGGTGCGCGGGTGTGACCGAGGAAGCGCACGCTGGCATCGAGCACCTGGTCGGTCTCGCGGTGTTCTTCGCGAAAGTTCTGCGGGTCCTGGTTCAGCACGTGGCGCAGGCCTTCGCGTTCGCGCTCGCGGTGTTTGCGCCAGTCCATTTCGGTGTGGGAATCGATCAGGTCGAGCCGGGCGTTCCAGTCGATGTCGTGACCGTGCCACCAGCCATTGAGCGTCGGCAAGTCATGGGTGCTGGTGGTGGCCAGGGCATTGTCCGGCCAGTCGAGAATTGGCTTGAAGTGGGTGTTGTCCTGTTCGAACAACAGCACGCGCATGCCCAGGATCGAGCGGGCGCTGAGCTTGTCCCGCAGGCCATCGGGCACGGTACCGAGGTCTTCGCCGAGCACGATAGCCTGATGACGATGGGATTCCAGTGCCAATAGACGCAGCAGGTCGTCTACCGGGTAATACAGGTAGGCGCCATCGCAAGGTGGAGCGTCGTTAGGGATCACCCACAGTCGTTGCAAGCCCATGACATGATCGATGCGCAAGCCTCCGGCATGGGCAAGGTTGGCCCGCAGCATTTCAATGAAGGCGCGAAAGCCGTTGCGCACCAGGCCTTCCGGGGAAAACGCCGAGATGCCCCAACCTTGGCCGGAGCGGTTGAGAATGTCCGGCGGGGCGCCCACAGTCAGCGAGGCGAGCAGTTCGTCCTGCCGGCTCCAGGCCTGGCTGCCACCGCCATCGGCACCCACCGCCAGGTCGGCGATCAGACCGATGCCCATGCCGCTGGATCGGGCTGCGCTCTGGGCGCGCTCCAGGCAGCGGGCGATCAACCATTGGCAAAAAGCGTAGAAGCCGATCTCATCGGCATTTTCCTCGGCGAAATGGGCCAGGGCGGGGCTGCGCGGGTCGCGCCATTCTTCTGGCCAGTGGCGCCAGTCGAGGCTTTCCCCCCGGGCGGCGCGTTCGGCCTGCAAGGCCTCGAAGCGGCAATGGTTTTCCAGGGCTTCGCCGCTGGTGTGGCGGAAACTGCTGAAGTCCTCATGCAACGGATGCTCACCCTGGCTGAAACCGTCGTACAGGGCACGCAGGATTTTCTGTTTGGCCTGGGCGGCGACCGGCCAGTCGATCAGCGGCTGCTCTTCCAGGGTGCGCAGTTGATTGGTCAAGCCAGTGGCGTCGATGGCGGTGCGCAGCGCGCGTTCACCGAGGATGGTGCCCGGCGCGGCGTAAAGGCTGTTGAAAAACAGTCGGCTCGACGGTGAGTAGGGGCTGTAGCGCCCGGTGTCGCTGCTGAACATCGCGTGCATCGGGCTGATGGCAATGGCCTCGGCGCCGCGCTCGCCGGCCACCCGCGCCAGCTCCTCCAAGGCCTGGGTGTCACCGAAGCCACCGTCACCGGGGCGGCGCAGGGCATACAGTTGCGCGCTCAGGCCCCAGGCCCGGGGCGTCGGGTCGTCCACTGCATCGGCCACGCTGTAGCAGCGGGCCGGCGCGACGGCCAGGGTGAAATGCTGGTCCTGGATGCTGACATGCTGATAACCCACCGGGACCATCCCCGGCAGCTTGGCATCGGCATCGAGGTTCAAATTCAGTGTCGCACCCTCTTCGAGTTTGATTTCGCAGGGTGTCCCGGCCTCGAAGTAGCGGCTCAAGTCCAGGCTGACCCCGACGTCGGCGGTGATCAGCGGTGGCAATTGATGGTTCTGTTGAGCTTCCTGCAACTGCAGCAGGCTGGCGTCGATTTCCTGGGCGCTGCCGGCCGGATGGCCCAGGCCGCTGAGGATCGAACGCAAGACCGCCGGCGAGACTTTCTGGGCCCGGCCATTGGCATCGATCCAATCCACCGCCAGGCCCGCTCGGCTGGCGAGGATTTCCAGTTGCGCATCGCTCATAGGCGCTCTCCAGTGATGTTGGGCAAGGTTGTCGCCTGCGTCAGACTGACCAGCGCGCTGTAGGGCGCAAGGACGCCCTGTTGCAACAGACCCATGACCTGCTGCGGATGTTCGAAAAGAATGCGTGCCTCTTCCGGGGCATTGTGTTCGACGGGCTGATCGCCGAGGTTGAAGTCGATGCGCAACACGCTGCCATCGCCCAACCGCCAGCGTGCGCTGATGGCGCCATGGCCCAGCACATCGGTCCCCAGGGCCTGGGCACCGGGCAGGCGCGGGACGATCTCTTCACGGCGGATTTTCAGCAGTTGCCGATACAGCGCCTCGTTGGCCTGTTGCTCCGGGCCTTGCGATTCCAGGCTTGGGCGTGACGCCTCGAAGGTGCTGGCGGCGTTGGGGTCGGGAATGCGTTCGCGCTTCTGTGGATCGGCAAAGGCGGTGAAGGCCTTGAACTCGTTGCGTCGGCCTTCGCGCACCCGCTCTGCCAGCTCGCCGTGGTGGCTGGTAAAGAACAAGAACGGTTGTTCGGCCGCCACCTCGTCGCCCATGAACAGCAGCGGGATCATCGGTGATAACAGCAACAAGACTGTCGCTGCTTGCAGGGCCTGGGGCGCGGCGAGTTGATGCAGGCGTTCGCCCAAGGCACGGTTGCCGATCTGGTCATGGTTCTGCAGGAACAGCACGAACGCGCTCGGCGGCAAGTGGCCGCTGGGCTCGCCCCGGGCTTCGCCATGGCGATTGAGATGGCCTTGGAAGACGAAGCCCTGGCTCAGGCAACGTGCCAGTTGTTCGGTCGGCTGCTCGGCATAGTCGGCGTAGTAGGCGTCGGTCTCACCAGTCAGCAGCACGTGCAGGGCATTGTGTCCGTCGTCGTTCCACTGGGCGTCGTAGACATGCTCCAGCAGGTGGGCCTGGTTGTGTTCGTTTTCCACGGTCAGCCAGACATGCCGGATCGGGTCCACCTGCTCGCGCACCCGGGTCGCCAGTTCCTGGAGAAAGTCCGGGTCTTCAATGGCGTGTATCGCGTCCAGGCGCAGGCCGTCGAAACGGTACTCCAGCAGCCACATGAGCGCATTGTCGATGAAGAAGTCCCGCACTTCGCGGCGGCGGAAATCAATCGCCGCGCCCCAGGGCGTGTGCTTGTCTTCACGGAAGAAGCCCTTGGCATAGCGGTGCAGGTAGTTGCCGTCGGGGCCGAAGTGGTTGTAGACCACATCCAGGATGACGGACAGCCCATGGCCGTGGGCGCTGTCGATCAGATGCTTGAGCTGTTCGGGCGTGCCGTAGGAGGCCTGGGGCGCGTAGGGCAGGACGCCGTCGTAGCCCCAGTTGCGATCACCGGGAAACTGCGCCAACGGCATCAGCTCGATGGCGGTGATGCCCAGCCCGGCCAGGCGTGCCAGATGCTGTTCGACGCCGTCGAAACCACCCAGGGCGCCCACGTGCAATTCGTAGATGACGGCTTCGTGCCAGGGGCGACCGGACCATTGGGTGTGTCGCCATGAGTAGGCATGCGGGTCGACCACCACGCTGTGGCGGTCGATGTCGCCGGCCTGGGCGCGCGAGGCCGGGTCCGGCACCTCCAGCTCGCCATCGATGTTGTAGCGGTAGCGGGTGCCGGCGGGGCAACGGGTCTGGATCATGAACCAGCCGTCGGCTTGGGGCAGTAGCGGTATTGAATCTCCAGTGTCGAGCTCGACACTGACAAAAAATGCATCCGGGGCCCAGAGGGCGAAGCGGGTGTGCTCTTCATCCAGCATGACCGCCCCGTGGGTCCATGTCTCAGGCGTCCTTGACGTCATTGTTACCTCATTGTCTGGCCGATTTTCCCAGTGACTTAGCCACCAGCTGTTCGTAGAGTTCGGCATAGGGTTCCACGGCCTTGCACCAGTTGAACGGCGCCGACATGGCCCGGCAGCGCATGGCGTTGAGCAGGTCGGGGAATTCGAAGACCTTGAAGGCCCGGCTCAAGGCCTGTTTGTAGCTTTCCGCGGTGGACTCATCGAACAGGAAACCGGTGATGCCATCTTCGATGGTGTCCGCCAACCCTCCGGTATTGCGCGCCACCGGCAGCGAGCCGAAGCGCTGGGCGTACATCTGGCTCAAGCCGCAGGGCTCGTAGCGCGACGGCATGAGCAGGAAGTCGCTGCCGGCGAACATCCGCCGCGCATCGGTTTCGTTGAAGCCGATACGCACACCGATGCGTCCGGGGAAACGCAGGGCCAGTTCACGCATGGCCTGTTCTTCCTCCGGTTCGCCACGGCCGATGATGGCGATCTGGCCGCCGGACTCGACGATGAACTCGGCGACCGCTTCGGTCAGGTCCAGGCCTTTCTGGTAGACCAGGCGCGAAACCACGGCGAACAGCGGGCCAGTGGAGTCGTCGAGGCCAAAGAGTTCGCGCACATGGGACGCGTTGACCGCCTTGCCTTCCCAGTCGCCCATGGCGAACTGACGGAACAGGTGGGTGTCGGTGGCCGAGTCCCAGCTTTCATCGATACCGTTGGGAATGCCGCTGAGCAAGCCTTGTTGGGTCTTGGCAGCGAGGAAGCCGTCGAGCCCGCAGCCAAACGCCGGGGTGGTGATCTCCTGGGCGTAGGTGGCACTGACGGTGGTGATATGGCTGGAGTACGCCATCCCGGCCTTGAGAAACGACAGTTTGCCGTAGAACTCCATGCCTTCCTGTTGCAGGGCGTGCTCGGGGATGCCCAGTTCCGGGCAGGACGCCAGGCTGACGACGCCCTGGTAGGCCAGGTTGTGAATGGTAAACAGGGTCGGGGTGCGTTGCCCGCGCCAGTGCATATAGGCCGGCGCCAGCCCGGCTGGCCAGTCGTGGGCGTGGACCAGGTCCGGGCACCAATGGATCTGCGCGAGGTTGGCGGCGATGTCGGCCGCGGCCAGGCCCAGGCGAGCGAAGCGAATGTGGTTGTCGGGCCAGTCGCGACCGTTGTTGGCTCCGTAGGGAGAGCCTTCGCGGGCAAAGAGTTCCGGGCAGATCAGGACGTAGATCACCAGGCCGTCGGCCATGTCCATGCGCCCGATCTTGCAGGGCGGCAGTGCTGCGTGACCGCCCAGTTCGCCGATGATGTGGATCGGATTGCCGCTGTTCATCACTTGCGGATAACCGGGGATCAGCACCCGGACATCATGCAGCCCGGCCATGGCCCGGGGCAGTGCGGAGGAGACGTCGCCCAGGCCGCCGGTCTTTACCAGGTCGGCGATTTCCGAGGTAACGAATAATACTTTCTTGCGGTTGGGATTCTGTCGAACGACGGGGAGCAGTGCCTTGCCGCCGGTGGCCAGCACCGGTGCCGTTGGCGATTCGGCCGCGGGCGGTAATTGAGAACGAACTTGTTGTGGTTCCAAGGCAGCACTGATCATAAATATCTCCCATTTTCTCGATCTGTTTCCGGCAAGCGCCAGAGCTGTTGTTTCATTGGCCAAATCCTGCGGCCAGGCGCACAAGCGCTACGCAAGGAAAGCGAACGGCTACCCAATGCGGCGAAGCGAATCAGCTGAAGGAGCTGTTGCAATGACTAGTGCAAGGACTGCACCAGTCGCGGTTGCCCTACCTCTAACCTGACCTGTCGCCGTTGCGAAAAGTTTCGACTTTTTTTCGTCTGGATGACCGGTTGGTTTTCCCCCCGGTTAGGCAGTCTAGGTCAGAACGTAGAGCGGTGCGGCTCGGTTCGTCGCATTGTCCGACAATCACGGTTTTTGTCGGCAATCTCTTACATGACAAAGGGGGATACGCACCGACGAAGTGCAGTTTTCTGAAACCAGAGGGGTGTATGGGAACGGCGTTGTTTCATCGGCGTGCGCGATGGAATGGCGCGGCGCACCATTGGAGGGCGGGTGGTATAGAGGCGTTTTAATGGCCAATAAAACACGATGTCTCCTGTGGGAGCGAGCTTGCTCGCGATAGCGATGTGCCAGTCACCGACCTTGCAACTGATCCGCCGCTATCGCGAGCAAGCTCGCTCCCACAAGGGAAGGTGTGTTGATGCTCTAGGTTCAGCCTGCTGGCGTCAGTAACCGGATCGGCTGGCCCGCCGCCCAGGCCAGCAGGTCTTCGATCATCAGCGAATAGAACCGCTGGTAATTCTGTCGGCTGACATAGCCCACATGCGGCGTGGCCAGTACGTTATCCAGGGTTCGGAACGGATGGGCTGCGGGCAAAGGTTCCTGGGCGAATACGTCCAGGGCGGCGCCGGCCAGGCGCTTGTGCTGCAGCGCGTTGATCAGGGCGGTTTCATCGACGATCGGCCCGCGGGAGGTGTTGACCAGCAGCGCCTCGGGTTTCATCCAGGCCAGGGCCTGGGCATCCACCAGGCCGCGGGTGCGTTCGCCGAGCACCAGGTGGATCGAAAGAATATCGGCCTGCTCGAACAATGCCTGTTTGCTCACATACGTCACGCCCACTTCGGCGGCGCGCTCGGCGCTGAGGTTCTGGCTCCAGGCGATGACCCGCATGCCAAACACCTGGCCAAACTGCGCCACCCGCGTACCGATGCTGCCCAGGCCGAGGATCGCCAGCGTCTTGCCGTGCAGGTCGCCGCCCAAGCCTTGCTGCCACAGGCCGGCGCGCAGGGCGTTGGCTTCCTGCATCAGGTTGCGGGTCAGGGCCATGATCAGCGCCCAGGTCAATTCAGGCGTGGCGTGCTTGTAGCTGTCGGTGCCGCATACCTGGATACCCAGCTCAGCGGCAGCCTTCAGGTCCAGGGCGGCATTGCGCATGCCGCCCGTGAGCAACAGTTTCAGATTGGGCAAGCGACGCAGCAGGCCTTCGTCGAACAATGTGCGTTCACGCATCACGCAGATCACCTCGAAGCGCTGCAAGCGCTCGGCGAGGGTGTCGCGGTCAGCGGGATAGTCATGGAGAAACGTCACCTGGCCGACGCTGTCCAGCACCGACCAGTCCACGACGTCACGTGCCACATCTTGCCAATCGTCTATGACTGCTATTTGCACCGCCATGGAACACCTCGTCAGGGAATGGGTTTGTCCAGCCAGCTCAACAGGGCCTTGTGGAACCGATCCGGCTCTTCCATCTGCGGGGCATGCCCCAGATTGGGGAACTCCACCAGTGTCGAGCTGGGAATCAGCCGGGCGGCTTGCTTGCCCAATACCTCGTAGTGGCCCAGCTTGGCCTTGACCGCCGGCGGCGCGATATCGCTGCCGATGGCGGTGGTGTCCGAGGTGCCGATCAGCAGCAGGGTGGGTACCGTCAAGTCCTTGAACTCGTAATAGACCGGTTGGGTGAAGATCATGTCGTAGATCAGCGCCGAGTTCCACGCCACTTGCGTATGACCCGGGCCCTTGTTCAAGCCGGCGAGCATGTCTACCCAGCGCTCGAACTCAGGTTTCCAGCGGCCTGCGTAATAGGTCGTGCGCTCGTAGTTGCGAATACCCTCGGCGTTGACTTTCAGCTCCCGCGCGTACCATTGGTCCACGGTGCGATAGGGTACGCCCAAGGCTTTCCAGTCTTCCAGGCCAATGGGGTTGACCATCGCCAGGCGTTCGACCTCGTCGGGAAACTGCAAGGCGTAGCGGGTGGCGAGCATGCCGCCGGTGGAGTGACCGAGGATGACGGCTTTCTGTACGCCGAGGGCCTTGAGCAAGGCCTGGGTGTTGCTCGCCAGTTGCTGGAAGCTGTACTGGTAATGCTCGGGTTTACTCGATGTGCAGAAACCGACCTGGTCCGCCGCGATGACCCGGTAGCCGGCTTCGCTGAGCACCTTGATCGAATCGCCCCAGGTGGCGGCGCAGAAATTCTTGCCGTGCATCAGTACCACTGTGCGGCCATTGACCTTGCCTTGGGCCGGCACGTCCATATAGCCCATCTGCAACGACTGGCCCTGGGACTGGAAGGCGAAGCGCTTGAGGGTGTAGGGGTATTCGAAGCCCTCCAACTGCGCTCCGTAGGCCGGGCCTTCGGGTGGGGGGGCGGCCAGGGCGAACAGGGGCAGGGCGGCGGTGAGGAACAGGCTGGGCAACCAGCGCGCGGGGGTACGGGGCATGGTCAATCTCCTTGTGGCCGCCGCCGATCCTGGCGCGACCCGATTATGGCGACATTAACCACAGGCAACCGAACAGCCCGAACGTTCAGTCCATCCATCCCAGTGTCGCCAGGGCGAGAACGCCATAGCGCAGGCCCTTGGCAAGGCTCACGAGCAGCAGGAAACGCCGCCACGGTTCGCCCATCACCCCGGCCACCAAGGTCAACGGATCACCGATGATCGGCAGCCAGCTGAGCAGCAGTGACCAGTGGCCGAAGCGTTGGTAATGCACGCGAGCCTTGTCCAGGTGGGCCGGGCTGACCGGAAACCAGCGCCGATTCTTGAAGTGCTCCAGCCGCGTGCCCAGCCACCAGTTCACCAGTGAGCCGAGGACATTGCCGAGCGTGGCAACGGCCAGCAACAGCCAGGCCAGATGGCGCTCGCTGAGCAACAAGCCGACCAACACCGCCTCCGATTGCAACGGCAACAAGGTTGCCGCGCCGAAAGCCGCCAGGAACAAGCCGATATAGGTTTCGCCCATTAGTGGGCCGGGTAATCCGCCACTACGGTTTGGGTCCCGTTTTTCTTCAAGCCGATGACTTGGTAGGCATCGCTCATACCGTCCATTTCCATGCCGGGCGAGCCCATGGGCATGCCCGGCGCGGCGACACCGAGCAGGTCATCGCGCTTGCTCAGCGCCAGTACCTGGTCGGCCGGGACATGGCCTTCGACGAATTTGCCGTTGATCTCGGCGGTGTGGCAGGAACGCAGGTTCGGCGCCACGCCCAGGCGCTGCTTGACCGAACTCATGTCGGCTTCGACATGGTCGTTGACCTTGAAGCCGTTTGCTTGCAGATGCGAGATCCACTTTTTGCAGCAGCCGCAATTGGCATCGCGGTGTACATCGATGGTGACTGGTTCGGCGGCCTGGGCCAGGGTGGTCATGAACAGGGCGCTCAAGGCGAGCAGGTGCAGGGGATGGGCCATGGGGGTGGTCTCGTGTCGAACGGTTTGGAGGGAGGATAACAGAGTAGCGAGCGCGAGCTGACGGTGGGCTGAAGCGGGGATTACAGAATTGTCAGTTGCAAGGGCGAATAACGTCCTTTGGGAGCTTGCTCGTGATGGCGGTGACGCCGCTTCAGGTAAGGCAAGGCGCGATAAACCAGTGTTGCATAAGGTTGGCGAGGGAGCTTGCTCCCACGCCAAAAAGACAGTTAGCGGGGCATGTCGAAGCCCGGGCCGCCACGGTGATCAGGTCGATCCCCATGACCGCGGTCGTGGGGGAAAAACAGGCAGCCACTCAGGGTCAGGGTGAACAACAAGGCAAGCAATAGGCTGATACGGCGAAACATACATAATTCCTCATGATTAACCGCCGCGGTTGCGCGAATACGCTCCTTCGGCTGTACCATGGGACCCCGTTGGCAGCCCGCCATTCCCGCAATACGGTATGGGCTTGGCAAGCCTTCGGACACAGAGCGGATACATTCAGGAAATTGGTAATGACTCATTCACAACGTTTGAAATACTCGATTCTGATCGTCCTCGTCGTCCTGGCAATCATGCTGGGGCTGTCGTGGATGCAGGGCAAGGGCATGATCAGCGAGCAGCTGTTTCAATACATCGCCATCGCCGTGGCGGTCATCGTGGTGGTGGTCAACGGCGTGATGCGGCGCAAGGTCAAGTCCTGAGCGCCGGCTTCATTCCTCGGCCTTGAGCACGGCCATCGCACTGGGGTGCAGGCGGTAGCTTTTATCCGGGTTGAGGGTGACGACGCCCTCGCTGCACAGGCGCTTCAACACCTCACGCACGCTGAGAAAGGACAATGGAATGTCCAGCCCCAATAACTGGCTGTGCACCCCGCGCACGCCCAGGCTGCGGTTTTCCTGGGCGGCCTTGAGCAGCGCGTCGATGACTTTGAGACGAATCAGGCTGGTCCTGAGCCCGAAGCTCTTGAGCAAGCGTCTGATGTGGTCATTGCCGCCTCGCTCTGCCGGCCTGTCGAATACACGGTGGGGGGCGCTCAGCGAGACGCCGGTCGCCCTTGGCTTGCCCTCCATGGGCAGTTGCGCGTTACGCATGCAAAAACTCCTTACCAGCCTGATCAGAAAAGGTCACGGATACTCTCCTGTAATAGGACGAACGAGGACGCACAATCATGAGGGCCATGATGTGAAAAAAATGCCCTTGCTGCGTCAAACCCCCATATTCAAAAGGCTGCCAGCCATTAATTTTTTTTCATCCGGTTCGTTTTCAAGGGAGGCACATTCCGGTTCAGCAAGCGGCATGTGATTTCCCAGGCGGGTCGAGTGTTTGTCTTCTGTCGCACCGGTGGCCGTCCTGGTTTCTGAAGTTTTATCAGGAGTGAATGTGAGAATGTCCGGGCAGTTATCGAGGATTGGCCTCGCAGGCGCTTTTCTGGGGATCGCCCTCGGGCTCAGCCCCGTGGTCAATGCGCAAGACGATGGGCAGCAGGCCAGTGCCGAGATCCGTCGCACCCGTTTTGGCGTACCGCATATCCGGGCGCAGGATGAGCGCGGGCTGGGTTATGGCATCGGCTACGCCTACGCCCAGGACAACCTGTGCCTGCTGGCCAATGAAATTGTCACGGTCAATGCCCAGCGCTCGCGCTATTTCGGGCCCGAGCGCAGGACGGTGGAGCAGCGGGAGAACCGCGTCAGTGATCTGTTCTTCAGTTGGCTCAACACGCCACAAGCGGTTTCCGGTTTCTGGCAGGCCCAGACGCCTCAAGTGCAACAACTGGTCGAAGGCTACGTGGCGGGCTACAACCGTGCGCTGGTCGAGCGCAAGGCCAAAGGCCTGCCCGAACAATGTGCCAGCGAGTGGGTGCGGCCGATCACGGCGCTGGACCTGGTCAAGTTGACCCGTCGGTTGTTGGTGGAAGGCGGCGTTGGTCAATTCGCCGAGGCCCTGGCCGGCGCGCAACCGCCCCAGGCGAGCGCACTCGCGGGCACCCCGGTCGCTGGTTTCGCGGCCGCCGCCACTCGGCAGCAGCGTTTTGCCCTGGAGCGCGGCAGCAATGCGCTGGCCATCGGCAGCGAGCGCTCGTTCAACGGCCGTGGGATGTTGCTGGCGAACCCACATTTTCCGTGGCTGGGCGGCATGCGTTTCTACCAGATGCACCTGACCATTCCCGGCAAGCTGGACGTCATGGGCGCGGCGCTGCCAGGCCTGCCGATGATCAATATCGGTTTCAGCCAGCACTTGGCCTGGACCCACACCGTCGACAGCTCGAAACACTTCACCCTATACCGCCTGCAACTCGACCCTAAGGACCCGACCCGCTATCTGCTTGACGGCAAGTCTGTGCCGATGAGTCAGCAGACGGTCGCGGTGGACGACAAGCAACCTGATGGACAGGTGCAGACGGTCACCCGAGTGATCTATGGCTCGCAGTTCGGCCCGATCGTGCAGTGGCCTGGCCGGTTGGACTGGGATAACCGGTTCGCCTACAGCCTGCGGGATGCGAACCTGGAAAACGATCGCGTGCTGGCGCAGTGGTACGCCATGAACAAGGCGGTCACGCTCAAGGATCTGCAGGACGCCGTCCATAAGATCCAGGGCATTCCCTGGGTCAATACCCTGGCGGTGGATGACCAGGGGCAAAGCCTTTACATGAACGTGTCGGTGGTGCCGAACGTCGACGCCGAGAAACTGGCCCGGTGCAGCGATCCCCGGGCTGGGTTGCGACTGATCGTGCTGGATGGCTCTCGCAGCGAGTGTGCCTGGGGCATCGATTCCAAAGCCGTGCAAAAAGGCACCTATGCCGCCGACAGGCTTCCGCAGTTGCTGCGCCGCGATTACGTGCAGAACTCCAACGATTCGGCTTGGATGGTCAACCCTGCGCAGCCGCTGTCCGGTTACTCCCCATTGATCAGTCAGCAAGGCCAGCCCCTGGGACTGCGGGCGCGTTTTGCGCTGGACCGGATGAGCCAATTGGCCAAGAGCGGGCCGGTGAAGATCGAGGATTTGCAGCGCATGGTCATGGACGATCAGGTTTACCTGGCTGACCAAGTGATGCCGGACCTGCTCGGCGTGTGCGCCGGTGACCTGGGGGCCGATGCTTCGGCATTGGTCGAGGCGTGTGCCAGCCTCAAGGCGTGGGATCGCAAGGCCGGCCTGAATAGCGGCCTGGGGTTCGTGCATTTCCAGCACATCATGGACCGCTTGCAGGCGGTGCCGGATTCATGGCGCGTCGCGTTCGACCCCAAAGACCCGCAACACACACCGCGTGGCCTGGCGATTGAGCGGCCAGCGGTACTCAAGGCCGTGCGCGATGCCATGCTGGCTTCGGTGGAGACGGTGAAGGTCGCCGGCTTGTCGAAGGACAGCCAATGGCAAGACGTCCAGGTGGCCAGCAGCGGCAGCCGACAGACACCGATTCACGGCGGTCCCGGGGAGCTGGGCATCTACAACGCGATCCAGAGTGTGCCCGGGGCGGACGGCAAGCGGGAGGTGGTCAGCGGGACCAGTTATCTGCAAGTGGTGACGTTTGACGGCAACGGTCCGCAGGCCCAGGGGCTGCTGGCATTCTCCCTCTCCAGCGACCCGGCATCGCCATATTCGGCGGACCAGACCCAGGCCTTTTCGCAGAAGCAGTGGAGTGTGCTGCCATTCACTGAACAGCAGATCAAGGCCGATCCGCACTATCAAGCGTTGATTATCCGCGAGCGTGATGAGACGGGCAGGGTGGCGACGCAATAGCCGCTGGTGAGCGGTCACATTCAAACTGAATGTAGACTGATCCACCGCCTTCGCGAGCAAGCTCGCTTCCACACATAGGATCGGTGCCAGCCTGTGATTTCCCGGCCAACACAAATCCCCAGTGGGAGCGAGCTTGCTCGCGATGAGGGCGGCGCATTCAACGTCGAGGCAAGCTGACCCGGGCTATCGCGAGCAAGCTAGGCTCCCACAGAGAAAAGCTGTCAGTGAGTGGCTGGTCGTTGCCCGATGGAATTGAGGACCGGGTTGCCGTCCTTGTTCTGGGTCAGGTAGACCGGCAGCACTTTCGGCAGCGAAGGCACCAGGTTTTGCACTTCGCTGATGTTGTAGACACCACCGATACGCAGGCCCCCGGTGCTGTTGTCGGCCAACATGACAGGCCGGTCGAGGTAGCGGTTGATCAGCGGCAGTGCATCGCTCAGGGCAAGGTTATCCAGCACCAGTTTGCCGTTGCGCCAGGCCAGCGAACTGTCATTGGCATCTGTCTCGCGAACTTGCGGTTGTTGGTCGCCCGCCTTGTAGCTGGCCTGCATGCCCGGGAAAAGCGGCAGGCCGTCACGGCTGAGTGCCTGGTTGCTGGTCACCCTCACCGAGCCCTCCAGTAGCGTGATCCGTACCTGGTCCTGGTACATCCATACGTTGAAGCGTGTACCGGTCACACGCACCTGGCCTTGGCCAGCCCGAACGACAAATGGGTGTTGTTTGTCATGGCTGACGTCAAAAAATGCCTCACCCTTTTTCAGCGTCACCCGGCGTTCGTTTTTGTAGTTGGCAAATACCAGCTCACTGCCCAGGTTGAGTTCGACCTGGCTGCCGTCACCCAGGGTGACATGACGTACGCTGGCGCCCGCTTCGAAGCGCTGGTAGGAATTGGCAACCCAGCCCAGATTCCAGCCGGTGTAAGCAGCCAGGGGCGTGCCCACTACTAACACCGCAGCGGCGACCGCCAACCGGCTCCAACGCGACTGGGTGCGGCGTGCTGGAGCCGTCGGCGTTGACTCGACACGCGGCAGATGATCGGCAACAGCCCAGATCTCCAGCATGGCTTCGTATTCGAAAGCATGCAGGGGATCGGCATCGTGCCATTGCTTGAACGCCTGCCGTTCGGCATGGGTGCAATCGGCGGCATGCAAACGCATGCACCAATGGGCAGCGGCATCGGTAATGGCGTCGTATTCGGCTTCCGAGAGGGGATGTTCGGTCATTGACTCTTCCTGGTTTGCCGCATTCTAACCTTCGGCATGAGCTGCCGAGAACAACCGTCATGGCGTTTACGCATCAATCGCCTGTTTTTTTACTCAAACACTCGTTGTCGCCTACCGTCGCATACATTGCGTGAAAAAAAGATCAACCACCCAAACCGTTCATGGCACGGTAGTTTTCCGTGGTGGAGTGGGGTCGAGTTGGCGTCCCAATTCACAGATCAAGAGTGTGAGCGAGTCGGCGTTGCGAAGTATGACGTCGATGCGCTTGTCCGGCAAAATCGAATCGAGAAAATCATCGCGAGCGTTATCCATGGTTCTGGCGCCAGTAATCTTCAGGATTTCCCGGGTGATTTGACTGTATCCAGGCAACAGCTCCAGCTTCTTGTAAGTGTTATCCGTGCTGTCCCACTGCGTGAACAGTTTTGACTTTGGTGTGGTCAATGAAAGCCCGTTGAGTTGCAGGTCCCTTTGCTCGTCGTATCGCAACTTTCCGGCGTAAGTCGCTGTTGAAATCAAATCGAGAAATGGCAGTGCGGCGTCCAGGTAGATGATGTCGAACGTATTGAACAACTGATGGGAAATTTCGTGGATGAGGGTCGCTCCCTGGGCATGCGCATCGACATTGAAGAACTCGGGTACGACGGCCTTGTACCAATCCAAGCCCATGTCGAAGAAAAACTGCGTGATATAGATTCTGCCGACGGCTGCCGGCTCGAGTACGAAGGCGGTTGCTCGATCTTCCAGGTGCTTGAGGTTGCCGATCACGATGCGGTCGGCATTCTGTTGCGCCCAGGATGGATCGGCCAATGCCCGGCATATGGGCGAGATCGCCGTCTCTATCTTGCTGATAAGACGAGCGTCGACGCTGTCGACCCCAAAAAACAATCTCATGAAATTATCCAGCCGAGAGCCCGCAAGTGGTTGTCGCTTGAATTGATCAAGGTTGTGAAGGGCGTTGAATGAATAGAACCTCGCGGTCTCCAGTGCCTGCACAATGGCGTTTGCACGGTGCGGATATTTCCTGCGTATCTCAGCCATGCCCTTTGCTTCGATATTCAGTGAGCCCTTGGCCTTGAAGTCGCTGTAGGTGACGGCCATTTTCGATCCGGCTTTGCCAAAGCGTATGGTCTGGCGTTGTGGATCGAGTTCCCATGTCCGGCCGTCAGGCGACTTTCTCAATAACGGCCCCTCTGCGTGCTCATGCACGATTCGCCAGGTTTGGCCGGCTTTCGCTACTTGGAAGACTTTGCCGGCAAGGGGGATATAAAGCCTGCCGTTTTCCAGTGCCTTGTAGGTGCCGTCGATCAGGTCTGGTTGCAGGTCCGACAGGCTGATACCCATGGCCTCGAAAACGCTCAAGTCGGTTCGGATCCGGGCGGTGGAAGCGATGTCCTTCCAGCGATTGGCCAACGTAGCGCCTTGCGAAAGCGGTTCAATGGGATCGAGAAGACCGAATGTATCCTCGCGATTCATCAGGCCCAGCGACACCATCTCGGCAGCGCCGGCGATAAAATTGTGCAGGCCTGTTTTCCAGTCATGCTGCTGCAACGCTTCGGCTGAAGCCTTGAAGTCCTGGTAGCTTTCCCAAAGCGTTTCGATAAAAGTCAGTTTGCCCGACAGTTGCCTCCCCACTGACTTGATGCCGGAGCTGAACAGGTGCAGGACCGTTTCCCAGTCAAACTGTCGTTTTTCATTGGTTTGTGCGCTCAGCATGTCCGATAACAATGCTGCGTTGTCGTCGAACAATGTGTCGAACAGGTTGGTCTGGATAGGGTTCGAGGCCAGGGTGATTTCCGATCGCTGCCCGACGGTGGCGGCGAACAGGTGCCTGAATGTGGCCTGCTGGTGCTCGGGAAGCCGGCGAATCAGCAGGTTCTGAAGTATCCCTGGCGTATTGAATGCGGCAATGACGCTCGCTTCATCCTTGAATTCGATGAAGTGCTCCCCCTCGTGGTAGGGCGAATACAGGACCTGAGGACTTGTCGCATCGACGCTCGAGCCGATCAAGTAGAGCCCTTGCGCTTTGACCGGCACTGCACCACCGGTCTTGATCAATTCCAGCGGGCGAATGAACGCGTTGGCACCGTCAACGGCTTTGCGAGCGACGGCATCGGGCATGTCCACCACCTGGCGAATCAAATCAAAGGCCAAGGGGGAGAGGTGTTGTTGCAGATAACGTGCGTGAGCGTATTGCAGCAACTGCCAGGGCATTTGTTGGCGGAAGGCCGTTTTTCTTTGCCGGGCCTGCGCAGTGGGGCCGGACAGTTTCTGCGCCACCTGATTTTTAAAATCGGTCGAGATGTTCAACGAGGACAGCATCTGCCTGACGGTGATCTCGTTCAGGCCGTCCGGCAATTTCTGCGTGGACGTTGAAGAAACCTTGAAGCCCTCCCGGGTCACTTCGATGTGATGCATGGCGAAGTCGGTTAGCGAACTGGCCGGTCCGACTATGGCGAGGTTTGGTGTGATCTGGAGGGTGTCGGGGTCAAGGTTGTTTGCAGCGAAGCGTGCGCTCAGCAGTGCTTTCAATTTATTACGCACATAGGTGCGCAGCGGCTCGATACCGTCCAGATAGTCCTTGCCATCGACCACGCTGTTTTTATATTGCTCAAGCAACTCGACGTGCAGGCGTTGATCGTCAAGTGCCGCCGTACCGAGCCAGGCGGGGAGTTGCTGTTGCTGCTTATTGGCCCGGGCAATGTGGGTGGCGCGCTTGAGATTGGTCGGCGCGCCTTTGTCCAGCAATGCCTGAAGGCTTCTCGACAGAGCCTTGCCGGTCAGTTGCCAGCTTCCGGCTTTCAAGGTGGTCAGATAAGCATGCTCGGCCTCAAAGTGTTTGATGAACGAACTCATCCGATTCACCAGCACGTTGTCCTCGATCAGTTCATATGCCTGGAGTTGATAGCGTCCATGAGGTTGGCGTTGGGCCGGGGTGAGGTTGGCGAGCAAACCAAAGCGTTTTCGGGAATCGAGCAGGTGCCGATTCAATTGCTGGGTCGCAACATCTACGGACGAAAACGCCTGCAAGCCATCGGCGGGCGTCCACAGGATGGCCATGCCCGAATAGGGGGTATCGAGGCCTCCGCGCTCAGTTAATAAAAAGCAGTTGGCAAGGGGCAGATAAACCGTTCGGTCTTCTTCGCTACAGGCCAGCGTCAACGAATAGACATCCGGCCGGAAGCCCCTGACGCCGATCCGTTGGGCACGGTCCGGGTATTCTGAATCGTAGGCAAAAACCGTTCTGATCAGGTCATTGGCAATCGCCGGCAGGCTCGCGTTAAGTTCCCTGAGTTCGGCCTCGGCCCGTATCCCCAAGGAAAAAACATTGGTCAGTTCAGCCAGTAATTGCCTGAGCCCATTGTGCAGCGAAACGTTGTGGGAGGTCGGCAACCGGGTAAAGAGGCTATCGAAAGCGGCTTCGACATCGGTGTAGCTCTTGACTTTTCTTTGCATCTGATCAGCCATGAAGTTGGACGGGCGCAGACTTCCATGAAAAGCGGGATGAGTCCCCCAGTGTCCGGCAGTAGGCGGGTCCAACAGGCTTTTATTGATGAAGGTGCGTATATCCAACGCCTTGTCGATGAGCGCGTGGATGTCGACATCGCCCTGGCGAGACATTTCCAGTGCGTAATGAAAGTTATTCTTCTGTTTTTCGATGATGGCGTTCGCCAGGGATTCGGACACTGGCAAATCCAGCGGCTTGCCCGAAATCTGTGGTTCGTCAAAGCGCAGGAAACGGTTGCGCTCTTCCAGGCTCAGCAGGCTATAGAGCGCTTCCTTTTGTGCGGTGCTTGCGGGGTGACCGAACAGCGCAGCCTTGAAACCTGGAGGGTTGTCTATCTTCTGAAGACCCTGCATGGGGGTGTAGAGATAGTTGCCTTTGGCGCTGATCATCAAGGAGCCTGCAAGTTCTACAAAGTGCGGCTCATATTCCCAGAGGCGAATCGTTTCGATGAACAGCAGTGTTTCGTCCCGGCGGGAGGGCCTGAACAATCGGAGCAGTTCACGACTTTGTTCCTCCGTCAGTTGTCTTTTTTCCCGCTCGACCAGGATGGTTGCCCAGAGTCTGTCGTGGATGACTTGGGAAAGCAGTTTGCGCCGAGACATATAAAAGTGGGTCGTCATGTTCTCCCAAAAGGCATCAATGCAACCGATAAGCGTTGGAATCAGTTTCCTGGCAATGTCTTTTATGATGTTTTCCCATCGCTGCGGGCTGTAGGACGATGCGGGCGTACCCGGGTGAGTCAGATCGATGTCATGCCCGACAGGCCAGCCCTGATGATGGAAATAGCCCAGGATGGCATCGCCCAGTGGAATGCTTTCGGTCACCTGGATGGCCCTTGGATTTCCTGGGTAAGCCCCCTTGCTGAAGGCCACGCGGATCTGTCGATGATCCAGGTCTGGCAGCGCCTCGTTCAATACCTGGTCAAGCATCGATCTTAACGAGGGCAATTTGATCAGTTCATTCACCATGGCCAGGGCATTGAGGCCCTGGGCGTGCTCGATGGATTCGAGCTGGGTCTTGAAAACATCCTCTTCGATGAGTTGCCGGGTCTGCCTGATGTCGGTGGTGCTGTTCAGTTCGCTGCGTTGGGAGATCGACAAGAGACGAAACAGGTCGTCGCGTTGCGCAGTGTCCCGGCGCATCTGGTCAATCTGCGCTTCGAGGGATGCCAGGTTGTCGAACTTTTTTATGCCGCCACTTGGCGTGTAGAAGAACGCCGGGTGGGTGCTGGTTTTTCTGCTGTTCGACGAGGTGCTGAGGACAAAGCAGCCGGCCAGTGCAATGGGCGGTTTTTCATCGGCTTGAAACAGAATGGTTTCGGCGAACATCGGGGGTGTCTGCGCTGCGCGCTGGGTGTGGTCGGGCAGGGCGATGTGCTGCAACCAGTCGAGGTCTGCCTGCGTCAGTCCGTGGGTTGCGGTCAATTCGTCCAGGCGATGGGCGTGCAATACCTCGGGAAATAAAAGTGGCGTGGTTTCAGTGAGCATCGTTGCTTCTCGATCGGGGCGCCTGAAAGCGGCGCGAACGTGGAGGAAGCCGCCAGACTAGGCAACGATGAAAGAGCCAAGGTGGTACATAGTTACCGCATGCTGGTTTTCGACCTGCCAGGCCGGGCAGATGCCGTGGACAAGGATTGACAGTGCGCGCCTGAACCGGTGTTTAATCCCCCGGCGGGTCCCTTTACGCTGTTGCTACCTCCAACAATCATTCTGGAGCTTCAGATGTCTGTGCCATCCGATCATGCCGCTTCTTGCACCTTGTCTTTCGATGCTCTGGTGAGCTTGCTGGAGAAAATTTTCCTGCGTCATGGCACGTCGACCGAAGTCGCTCGGTGCCTGGCTGAAAACTGCGCCGGGGCCGAGCGCGACGGCGCCCACAGCCATGGGGTGTTTCGCATTCCCGGTTATGTCTCGACACTCGACAGCGGGTGGGTCAACGGCAAGGCCGTGCCGATGGTCGAGGACGTCGCTTCAGGGTTTGTCGCGGTGGACGCCTGCAACGGGTTTGCCCAGCCCGCCCTGGCCGCGGCGCGTCCATTGCTGGTGGCGAAGGCCCGCAGTGCCGGTATCGCCGTCCTGGCCATTCGCAACTCCCATCACTTTGCCGCCCTCTGGCCGGATGTCGAGCCGTTCGCTTATGAAGGCCTGGTGGCGTTGAGTGTGGTCAACAGCATGACGTGTGTGGTGCCCCATGGCGCGGACCGCCCATTGTTCGGCACCAACCCCATTGCCTTCGCCGCACCACGGGCTGACGGTGAGCCGATTGTCTTCGACCTCGCCACCAGCGCCATTGCCCACGGCGACGTACAGATTGCTGCACGCAAGGGCGAGTTGTTGCCACCAGGAATGGGCGTGGACAGCCTCGGCCAGCCGACCCGCGACCCCAAGGCGATTCTCGAAGGGGGAGCGCTCTTGCCTTTTGGCGGGCACAAGGGCTCGGCGCTGTCGATGATGGTCGAGTTGCTGGCGGCAGCCCTGACTGGCGGCAATTTTTCCTTCGAGTTCGACTGGCACAACCATCCGGGTGCCAAGACCCCGTGGACCGGTCAGTTGTTGATCGTGATCGACCCGAGCAAGACCGCCGGGCAAAACTTTGCCGAGCGCAGCCAGGAACTGGTCAGGCAGATGCATGGCGTCGGGTTGCGGCGCTTGCCGGGAGACCGTCGCCATCGCGAACGCAGCAAATCCAATGAGCATGGGATTAGCTTGGACGAACAGACCCTGGCGCAGTTGCGCGAGTTGGCAGGGGTTTGATCCATCCGCTGTGGCGGCCAGCCTGGCTGCCACTGCCTTGCCGTGACACGCTGCGCCAAGCCTTCTACTATGACGGCTTCTTTTCTGTGGAATCGCCTGGATGAGTAAGCCCGGCCAAACGGTGCTGGTTGCGCTGCGCAAGATGATCGCCTCGGGCGAGTTGGCCGCTGGCGAGCGTCTGATGGAAATACCCACGGCCGAGTTGTTCGGCGTTTCGCGCATGCCGGTGCGCATGGCGTTCCGCACCCTGGAGCAGGAAGGGTTGCTGGTGCGCTTCGGCGGACGAGGTTTCCAGGTGCGTTCGGTCAGTGCCGAACAGATCGCCGGGGCCGTGGAGGTGCGTGGCGTGCTGGAGGGCCTGGCGGCACGGCAGACGGCCGAGCACGGTTTATCTGAAGAGGCCCGTGCGATACTCGAGCAATGCCTGGCGCAGGGCGATGAATTGTTCGCCAAGGGCTATGTGACCGAGGACGACCTGGAGGTCTATCACGACCTCAACATGCGCTTTCACCAGGTGATCGTCGAAGGCAGCCACAACCCGGCGATTGCCGATGCCCTGGCCCGCAACGATCATCTGCCATTCGCCTCAGTCACCGCCCTGGCTGTGGATCGCCAGAACATGGCCGGCGAATTTCGCCGCTTCAACTATGCCCATATGCAACACCATTCGGTGTTCGACGCCTTGATCAACCGCCAGAGCGGCCGCGCCGAGGCAATCATGCGCGAGCATGCCAACGCGACCCTGCGCTACGCCGAAGTGTTCGGCTCTACGCTGGCTGACGAGCGGATGACGGTGATTCTGCGTTCGGAGTGAACGGCCCGGATGACTGCTGTATTTGTGTAGCCAGCACGCATCCCCCTGTGGCGAGGGAGCTTGCTCCCGCTGGCCTGCGAAGCAGGCCCTATATCGTTCAGGTAAATCGCATTGTCTGGTTTGCGAGTGCTGCGCAGCCGAGCGGGAGCAAGCTCCCTCGCCACGGGATTTGGGGTGCCTGTTTTCCGGTGGTTGTCAGAGATCCAGCACCAGCACCGGGGTTTTCGACCTGGAGCAGCACGGCGTGAACTGGTCGTTGCAGGCCTGTTCAGCCTCGGTCAGGAACATGTCCCGATGCTCTGGTACACCTTCCAGCACGCGGGTCAGGCAGGTGCCGCAGACCCCTTGTTCGCACGAGATCGGGATCTCGATGCCATGGCGCTCCAGCGCCTGCACCACACTGCAGTCCGCCGGCACGTCGAACACTTGGCCGCTGCGGGCCAGCTTGACCGAAAAACTGCCATCGGCACGGGTGTCGGTAGGGGCGGCGGCAAAGTATTCGCGGTGCAGGCAGGCTTCCTGCCAGCCCTGGCTTTTGGCGGTGTCGAGGACGTGTTGCATGAACCCGCCGGGGCCGCAGACGTAGAGATGCACATCGTCACTCGGCGCGGCCAGCACCCTGGCGGCGTCCAGCAGGGTTTCCGGTTCTTCATCGAAATGCAGGAATACCCGGTCGGCATAAGGCGCCTGGCGCAGGCGCTCGACAAAGGCCGCGCGGTCCCGGGCGCGGGCGCAGTAATGCAGCTCGAACGCGGCACCGCTCTGGGCCAGATGCTCGGCCATGCACAGGATCGGCGTAATGCCGATGCCGCCGGCAAACAACAGGCTGCGCCGGGCTTGCGGGGCGAGAGCGAACAGGTTACGCGGCTCGCTGATGTGCAAACGCATGCCTGGCTGGATCAACTCATGCAGGCTGCGCGAACCACCGCGGGACGCCGGATCCTTGAGCACGCCGATGAGGTAGCGGTGCCGCTCCTGGGGATGGTTGCACAGCGAGTACTGGCGGATCAGGCCGCCGGGCAAGTGCACATCGATATGGGCGCCGGCGGTGAAGGCCGGCAGCGGCTCGCCATCGACACGCGTCAATTCGTAGCTGCAGATATCGAGGGCTTCGTTGTGTCGCGCCACGACCTGGACTTCGATCATGGCCGTTGCTCCACCCGTTGTGGTTGATGGCTGCTGGCGATCAACCCGGCCTGTGTTTCCCGTTCCCGTGCGATCCAGCGCTCCAGCACCCGGCGGGACTGTACGCCGCCTGCGTCGATGTTGAGTTTGAGTAAGTTGCGTTGCGGATGGTCCAGCAGGTTGCGCTGTTGGCGTTCGAGCATTTCCAGGTCTTCGCTGAAAATCTTGCCTTGGCCTTCGCGAATGGACGCGGTGAGGGCTTCATCCTGCGGCTGGAAGTGCCGGGCCATGCCCCAGAAGTACCAGATCGACGTCTCGGTTTCCGGCGTAATGAAATCCACCACGATGCTCGACGCCTTGAATTGCGGTGCGGCGTGATAACCGCCGTTGCCGGCATGGGCCACGCCGACTTCGATCAGCACATGGCTGGGCGGGGTGAAACGGCAGATCTGCCAGCGATCCACCGGCACGTCATCGGCCAGATTGTTGCCGCGCAAGGCCATGCGCCAGAACGGCGGGGCCATGATGTTTTCCATGTGCCGGGCGGTGACCACTTCATCGCCATCGACCGTGGTCACTGGCGGCGCCTCGTCGATTTCCTTCTGGCCGATGCTCGAGGCGTGGACGTAGGTTT
This sequence comes from Pseudomonas sp. NFACC08-1, assembly GCF_900106735.1. Classification (NCBI taxonomy): domain Bacteria; kingdom Pseudomonadati; phylum Pseudomonadota; class Gammaproteobacteria; order Pseudomonadales; family Pseudomonadaceae; genus Pseudomonas; species Pseudomonas sp. NFACC08-1. The sequence goes on from NZ_FNNL01000010.1 coordinate 195,822, forward strand.
CGTGGGTCAGGTCCATCAGGTTGTCGATCATCAGGCGATAGTCGCAGTGGATATGGAACAGGCCGCCGCCGTAGGCCCATTCATCGCTTTCAGCCCATTCCAGATGATGGATCAGCGCCGGGTCGGCCTGCGCCTGGTCTCCGGGCCAGACCCAGATGAACCCATGCCGTTCCTGTACTGCAAAAGTCTTGTTGCAAGGGAAGCCTCGCACCCGTTGCCCCGGCATCTCGACGGTCTTGCCGTCGCAGCCCATCACCAAGCCGTGATAGCCGCACACCAGGTTGCCGTTTTCGACATACCCCAAGGAGAGCGGGGCGCCGCGATGGGGGCAGAAGTCTTCCACCGCCGCGACCTTGCCTTCATGCCCCCGGTAAAAAACCATCTTCTCACCACAGATCTGGCGACCCAGGGGCTTGTCGGCGATTTCATCGGGGGTGCAGGCAACGTACCAGGCATTTTTGGGGTACATGAGGGATCTCCAGGCGGATGTTGTTCTTGTCTGTGGATCCATTAACTCTCTTAACTAATTTCGTTGTCAACGTTTTTGCTGTGTTTGCGGACAATTGGTTATGGTGGTGGATCCATTGTGGCGAAATGGATGTTCGTGTCACCCGCGCTAAGCCACCGGGCCCGGGCTTCAATGAGCCGCTGGATGTGCGCTATGGTTCGCAGAAGGAAATATTCCTCGGCTTGCTGGGCGGGCGCCTGATTGTCTCGCGGGCCTGCTGTGGCACAACACGGAGTGATCCATGAAAACCAAAGCGGCACTCACTGAACAAGACGTTGCCATGTTGCTGGTAGCGGCCAAAGATCTGGCGCACCAGCGGGAATGGGCGGTGTCGATCTGTGTGGTAGACGACGGAGGCCACCCGTTGGGGCTGCTGCGCCTGGACGATGCCTCGCCGTTGTCGGCCTATATCGCTACCGAAAAAGCCCGCACGGCCGCCATGGGGCGGCGTGATAGCAAGGTTTTCGAAGACATGATCAATGGTGGTCGTTACGCGTTTCTCAGCGCTCCGCACGTGCAGGGCATGCTTGAAGGTGGGGTGAGCATTCACCATGACGGCCAGTGCATCGGTGCCATCGGGGTTTCTGGGGTCAAGGCTGAGCAGGATGCTGAATTGGCTCGCTTGGCGGTAGAGACGGTGTTGCCGGTGATTACTCCGGATTCCTGAGATGGCTATAAACCTGTGGGAGCGAGCTTGCTCGTGATAGCGGTGGGTCGGTTACAGACGCATCTACAGACCGAACACCATCGTGAGCAAACCCGAACGCCACAAGGTTTGCACAAATCTTCCAGACACTCTCCTCATCAGCCGTTAATCTGCCAAGAGCACATTCACCAAGCGGGATAGGGCATGACAGCGCGCAACTGGATCGATCTCAAGCAGGACGCCACGTCCGGTATCGAGACCGTGCGCGCGCATTTCGAGGGGCATGCCTATGATCCCCACTGGCATGACACCTATCTGGTGGGCGTGACCGAGCAGGGCGTGCAGCAGTTTCATTGCCGCCGCCAGCAGCACAACAGTACGCCGGGCAAAGTGTTCCTGCTCGAGCCCGGCGAGCTGCATGACGGCAATGCCCCCCACGACCACGGGTTTACCTACCGCACGTTGTACCTGGAGCCTCAATGGCTGGAGCGCGAATTGCGTTCCTTGTTCGACGTGGCGCCGGACAACGCCCAGTTGGGGTTTGCCGCCACCCTGACGGACGATGCGCGGCTGGCGAGTGCCACGGCCATGGCCTTCCAGAGCCTGCACGAGCAGGAGATCCGCATCGTGCGCCAGACGGCCCTCGATACGCTGTTGGCCAACCTGACCCAACATCTGCACTGGCGGGCGCGGATCAACCCGGATCCACGGCTGCCATTGGTGGCGCAGCAGGCCCGGGATTATCTGCACAGTCACCTGAGCGAAGACATCGGGCTGGATGACTTGGCGCAGGTCACCGGCGTGGATCGTTTCCGCCTGACCCGTGCGTTCAAGGCGGCATTCGGCCTGGCGCCCCATGCTTATCTGATCCAGTTGCGCCTGGCCCGCGCCCGGCGCCTGCTGGCGCGTGGCGAGAGTGCCGTGGCGGTGGCGGCCATGCTCGGTTTTGCCGATCAAAGTCACTTGGGCCGCTGGTTCCAGCGCGCCTATCGCCTGAGCCCGGCGGACTACCGCAAGCGCTGCTCAATTGTTCCAGACTGACCATGGCTTCATCGGGATGATCAGGCGATCGATCATTCACCGAGAAGTTGCTCCATGGACCAGTTACTGCCGTTTGCCTTGTTCGCCTTTGTCGCCTCCATCACCCCGGGCCCGACCAATATCCTGGTGTTGAGCCATAGCTCGCGTTTCGGCCTGGCAACCACTGTGCCGATCATCCTCGGCGCGTGCGCGGCGGCAGCCTTGTTGGTGCTCCTGGTCGGCACCGGATTGGGGGACGTGCTGGCGCGTCATGCCACGATTCAAACATTGCTCTCATGGGCCGGCATTGCCTGGTTGAGCTGGATGGCCTGGCAGATTTTCAGCGCGCCGGCCCAGGCCATTGACCCGGACCGGCCCGCCGAAGGCCCGCGACTGGGCCTGGCGGGAGCGGCCGGGTTGCAGTTGGTGAATCCCAAGACCTGGATGATGGCGCTGGCGGTGGTCAGCGTGTTTGCCGGCGCCGAGGCTGACCGTACCGTGCGGGTGCTCTGGCTGTCCCTGGCGTTTTTCGCGATTTCCATCCCGTGCATGACCGCGTGGGCTTATCTGGGCCTCGGCGCGGCCCGGTTCTGCCGTTCCGCCGTAGCCATGAGCCGGTTCAATCGGACCATGGCGGTGTTGCTGCTGGTGTCGGCATGGGCGACGTTGGTGGTCTGAGGGATCGGAAAGAACCATTGTGGCGAGGGAGCTTGCTCCCGCTGGGGCGCGAAGCGGCCCTGAAACCTGGCGACGCGGTGAATCAGGTTGATTGAGCGGGGGCTGCTTCGCAGCCCAGCGGGAGCAAGCTCCCTCGCCACAATGGGTATCCCGGCCCATCTGGCTCTATCGCCGGTCAGCTTTGCAAGTACACCGCATGGGTATGGGTGTATTCATACAAGCCATGCTTGCCATCAGCCCCGCCCACCCCGGACTTGCGTACCCCGGCATGGAACCCCTGCATGGCTTCGAAATTTTCGCGGTTGACGTAGGTTTCGCCAAAGTCCAGGCCTCGAATGGCGTGCATGGCGCGACCCAGGTCTCGGGTGTAGATCGAAGAGGTCAGGCCATAGTCGCAGTCGTTGGCCAGGGCGATCGCTTCGTCCAGGTCGTCGATGATCTGGATGGGCAGTACCGGACCGAAAATTTCCTCGCGCATGATCTGCATCGAGGCGTTACAACCGGCCAGCACGGTGGGTTGGAAGTGGAAACCGTCGGGGCGGTCTGCCACGCGACCTCCGCTGATCAGGCTGGCACCTTGCTGCAGGGCGGTTCTCACTTTGCGCTCGACGCTGTCCAGGCCATGGCGGTTGATCAAGGGGCCCATCTCGATATCGGGCTCGGCCAGCGGGTCGCCGTAACGGGTGGCGGACATGGCCGCGCTGATGCGTTCGATGAACTGATCGGCGACCTTGCGCTCCACGTAGACCCGCTCGGCACAGTTGCAGACCTGACCGGTGTTGATGATCCGTGAGTCGCGAATCGCCTTGACCGCCAACGCCAGGTCAGCGTCCGCCAGCACAATGGCCGGGGCCTTGCCGCCCAGTTCCAGGTTGAGCTTGGTAATGTTCGGCGCCGACGCCGTCATGATCCGCGAGCCGGTATCAACGCTGCCGGTAAAGCTGATCATGTCCACGCCTTTGTGACCACTCAAGGCCGCGCCCACCTGGCCGTCGCCACACACCACGTTGAACACGCCGGGCGGCAAGTCGGTTTCGGCCACCAACCGGGCGAATTCGAAGCAGTTGTTCGGGGTTTCTTCGCTGGGCTTGATGACAATGGTGTTGCCGGTCAGCAGGGCCGGGGCCATTTTGCGAGCGATCAGGAAAAACGGAAAATTCCACGGCAGGATGCCGGCCACCACACCCAGGGGCTTGCGGAACAGGAAGATGTTTTCCCCGGGGCGGTCGCTGGTGATGATTTCGCCTTCGATGCGCCGGGCCCACTCGGCCATGTAGTCGAGGTAGTCAGCGGTGAAGTTCACCTCCACTGCGGCCAGGGCGCTGGTCTTGCCTTGTTCCAGGGTGATGGTGCGCGCCAGGTGCGCAACGTTCTCCCGCAGTTTGCCGGCGATGCGTCGCAGGTGACCGGCGCGTTCGATGGCCGGTTTGGCCGACCAGGCTTTCTGCGCGGCGCGGGCGGCAGCCAAGGCCTGATCGACATCGGCGGCGGTGGAGGCCGGGCCCCGGGACAGCAATGCACCGGTGGCCGGGTTGTACACGTCCAGGTGTGCTTCGCTGTGGGTGAACTGGCCGTTGATGAAGTTCTGGAACACAGGAACGGATGACATGGCAGGCTCCTTTTAGTAAGTGCGCGACGGCGCTTGGACGGTGGCAGGTTCGCGATAGCGGGCGAGGGTAGCCTGGGCGCTCTGGCGCAGCAGGCTGATGTCGATGGCCACCGCAATGAACTGGCAGCCCCAAGCCTGATAACGACGCGCATCGGCTTCGTTGGGCGCCAGGATGCCGCAGGCCTTGCCCGTCGCGAGGGTGGCGTCGACCGCGTGCCGGATGCGCTCCTGTACCTCGGGATGTCCCGGGTTGCCTGCATGGCCGAGACCGATGGACAGGTCGGCGGGGCCGATGAACACCGCGTCCACGCCCTCGACGGCAGCGATGGCTTCGACGTTTTCCACGCCCGTGCGCGATTCCACCTGGACGATCAGGCACAGTTCTTCATGGGCGGTGGTGAGGTAGTTCGCCACACCGTCCCAACGAGTGGCGCGGGTCAGGCCGCCGCCCACGCCACGAATGCCATGGGGCGGATAACGCATGGCGCGTACCAGGGCCTGGGCCTGTTCGGCGGTTTCGACCATGGGAATCATCAGGGTCTGGGCGCCGACATCCAGCAACTGCTTGATCAGGTTGGCGTCACCAGTCACCGCCCGCACCACCGGCGCGGTGGCATAGGGCGCCACGGCCTGGAGCTGGCCGAGTATGCTGGGTACGGTGTTGGGCGCGTGTTCGCCATCGATCAGCATCCAGTCGTAACCGGTGCCGGCGATGATCTCGGCGGCATAGCCGGTGGCGAAACCGGCCCAGATACCGTACTGGGGCTGTGTTGAGGTGAGCGCGGCCTTGAAGGCGTTGCGGGGCATGTTCATGGCGTGCTCCTTTCGCGGTGATAAGGTCGGTGCAACTGGCAATCCGGATTGAGCGTCACGCCGAAGCCAGGCTGGTCAAGGACCGACAGGCGCATGCGGCCTTCCACCGGCACCGGTTCACCCAGCAGTTGCGGGTGGAACATCGGCACCACTTCGTCGGCCTTGGGTGCCATCATCAGGAACTCGGCGAATGGGCTGTTATGCCGGGTGGCGACGAAGTGATAGCTGTAGACCGAGGAGCCGTGGGGGATTACCAGCGCGTTGTGGGCGTCGGCCAGGGCCGAGATCTTCACTAGTTCGGTGAGGCCGCCGCACCAGCCAACGTCCGGCTGGATGATGTCGCAGCAACCCATCTCCAGCAGCATGCGAAAGCCCCAACGGGTGGCCTCATGCTCACCGGTGGTCACCAGCATGCCCTTGGGCACGTTGTTGCGCAGCGCGGCGTAGCCCCAGTAGTCGTCGGGCGGCAACGCCTCTTCGATCCACTTCAAACCGTGCTCGTGGGCGCCGACCGCAAGTTTGGTGGCGTAGTTGAGGTCCAGGCTCATCCAGCAATCGAGCATCAGCCAGAAATCGGGGCCGACCCGCTCGCGCATGGTTGCCAGGGCTTCGAGATTCTTGCGCAAGCCTTCCTCGCCTTCGGCCGGGCCGTGATGCAAAGGCATCTTGCCGCCGATGAAACCCATTTTCTGCGCCAGGTCCGGCCGCGCGCCGGTGGCATAGAACTGCAATTCGTCACGCACCGCGCCGCCGAGCAATTGATGCACCGGCTCTTGGCGGATCTTGCCGAGCAAGTCCCAGAGCGCCAGGTCCACGCCGGAAATCGTGTTGATCACCAGGCCCTTGCGGCCGTAGTAGAGCGTGGACTGGTACATCTGGTCCCAGATCTTCTCGATGTCGGTCACCCGGGCGCCTTCGACGAATCGTGCCAGGTGCTTTTCAACGATGTAGGCCGCGGGCTCGCCACCGGTGGTCACGGCGAACCCGACGGTGCCATCGCTGGCTTCGATTTCCACCACCAGGGTGCCGAGCACATTGATGCCGAAACTGCGGCGGCTCTGGCGATAGTCCGGGTACTTGCTCATGGGCGTGGCGATGTGATCGTCGATCCAGTGGCCGTCGGCTTGGTCGTGATAGTCCGCGCCGCCGCCTCGAAGCACGAAGGCGCGAACGTGTTTGATTGTGGGAATACCCATATGTGCAGCTCCTTGAGTTAAACAGTGGCGGGCGTCTTCGAAGCGCGTTGGCCGGGCGAGTGGATACCCAGCACCAGCAACGCGGCGATAACGGTGGTAACGGAGAGCAGGTAGAGGCCTGCGGCGGGAGAGTGGAAGGCGCCTTCGGCCCAATTCTTCAGCACCGGGGCGATAAAGCCGCCGAGGGCGCCAAAGGAGTTGATCAACGCGATGCCCGCTGCTGCCGCGCTGCCGGCCAGGTAGCTGGATGGAAAGGTCCAGAACACCGGCTGCACGGCGATGAAGCCGGAAGCGGCGAAGCACAGGGCGATGATTCCCAGCAATGGGCTGGAAACGCTCACCGAGCAGGCGATTCCGGCGGCCGCCATCAGCAGGGTCAACGCGGCGGTACGGCGGCGCTGGCCGGTGCGGTCGCTGTAACCGGGAATCAGGTAGGCCGCGCACAGCGCGCAGATCCATGGAATGGCCGTGACCAGCCCCACCATCAACCCGACCTTGCTGCCCAACAGACCGCCGACCTGGGTCGGCAGGTAAAACACCACGCCATAGACGCTGGCCTGGATCAGCAGATAAATCAGGCACAGGTACAACACCGAAGGTTGGCACAGCACGCTGAGCAGGCTGCGGCCGTGGGATTGTTTGTGCAGGTCCTCGGCATCGAGCAGCGCCTGGACCTGCCGGCGTTCCTCGACCGTCAGCCATTTGGCATCGGCGGGGCGGTTGTCCAGGTACCAATAGGCCCAGATGCCCACAGCCGAGGCCATCAGGCCTTCAACGGCGAACAACCACTGCCAGCCGTGAACACCGGCAAAACCGTCCAGCTCCAACAGCAGGCCCGACAGCGGGCTGCCAAAGATGAACGCCAGCGGCGCGCCGAAGTAGAAGAAGCCCATGGCCTTGCCCCGGGCCGCCGAGGGGAACCAATAGGTGAGGTAGAGGATGACACCGGGAAAGAACCCGGCTTCGGCCACGCCCAGCAAGAAGCGCAGCACGTAGAAACTGGTTTCGTTGTGGGCAAAGACCATGGCCGCCGACACCAGCCCCCAGGTGACCATGATCCGGCACATCCACAACCGCGCACCGACGCGGTGCAGGATCAGGTTGCTGGGCACTTCCAGCAGTGCATAACCGGCGAAGAACACGCCCGCACCAAACGCGAATGCGGCGTCGCCGATACCGGTGTCGGCCTGGAAGGCCTGTTTGGCGAAGCCAACGTTGGCCCGGTCGAGAAAAGCCATGATGTACATCAGTAGCAGGAAGGGCAGCAGGCGCCAGGAAATCTTGGCCAGTACAGACACAGGAAGAGTCTTCATCGCGGGAGTCCTTTAGCAGGTATTTGTTCTTATGGGCTGGACTGTACGGCGGGCGATTGATGCGTTACAAATCGAATCTCGCTAACAACCGATACCTTGAAGGTATCGGTAATCAGGGGCCTATCAATGACTCATCCTGTATTGTCGCGCAGTCTGTTCAACCGCCTGCGCTACAAACATTTGCACATGCTGGTGGCCTTGAGCGCCAGCCAGAACCTGCACCGGGCATCCCAGAGCCTGAACATGTCGCAACCGGCGGCGACCCGGATGCTGCACGAGATCGAGGACATGTTCGGTTGCGACCTGTTCGAGCGCCTGCCCCGGGGTATGCGCCCGACCGCCCTGGGCCAGGAACTGATCCGCTTCGCCGAGTTAGCCCTCAGCGGCCTGGATCGCTGCGCCGAAGATCTGCTGGCGCGCCAACAGGGCGGTTATGGTTACCTGTCCATCGGCACCATCATGGGAGCGGCGCCGGACTTGGTCATGGATTCCATCGCGCGGATCAAGGCGCTCAATCCGCAGCTGCGAATCCGCATCATGGGCGATACCAGCGACCAGGTGATCCAGTTGCTGGAGCAAGGTCGCATCGACCTGGCCATCGCCCGACGCAACGCTGCCACCGACAGCGAGCACTACGACTTCGAACAACTGGGCAATGAACGACTGCTGGTGGTAGTCCACGCCGGCCATCCCCTGGCACGGCGCAAAAAACTGGCCCTGGCCGAACTGGTCAGCGACTGGCCATGGATCCTGCAACCGGAAACCAGCCCGGCGCGCATCGGCCTCGATCAGGCGCTGCAACGCCTGGCGTTGCCAATGCCAGCGGACATCATCGAGTGCAGCTCGGTGTATTCCATGCAGCAGCTGATCCAGCTGACCGACGCGATCATGGTGCTCTCGGAAACGGCGTTGCGCGATTACCTGAAAATGGGCCTGGTGGTGGCGCTGCCAGTGGCACTGGACGTACAACTGGCGCCGTTTGGCATGTTGCGGCGCAAGGGTGAGCCGGTGAACCGGGAGCTGGGACTGTTCATTGACCTGCTACGCACCCAGGCCGCGGCGCGAAGGTAGCACCGATTCGCTTGCTGCGCTGACGCCCGCAACCCCTTGCAACGGTTGCGCGGTTTCAAAAAAAAATCAGTTTGGAGAGCATCGGCCACCTCAACGCATTCAATCGCCCCCAAGGAAGGAGGTCCAACATGTCCACACTCGAGACCCATGTCGAGTTCATCCACGCCAGGCTGCCCATCTGGTTGAAACGCGCCTCGCGAGCCCACCAGAAACGGTTCAAGGTCCTGACCCAGCAATTGCAACGCGACAGCGACACCCTCAATGCGCTGATGGTCGACTTGCCGGCCCCCGATACCTTTACGCGCGACCTGCTGCTGGCTCAGCCGCCCGTGCAGGCCTGGGGACCGGTGAAGGGCAAGGGCGGCGTCGTGGAGGCGGTACGTCGGGCGCGGATCAAGCGCGATGCCTTCGGCACCTCGTTGTCGGTGGTCGAAGCGGCCATGCGCAATTACCCTCCCGCCGATGCCGCCGTCGGCAGCGAGTTCGACAAGAAAGGCGAGCTGTTCATCAAGGGCCAGCCCGGGGAGTTCCATCGCTGGGGCGCTCCGTCAGCGACCCTGCCGCTGCCCATGACCCCGGCCAGTTTCGCCCTTCTGTGTCGAAGCATGGACGCGGGTGGCGCTTACCAGCGTTTGCTCGCACAGCGGCTGCCGCATATCGGCGCTGAGGTTCCCGCCGTTGCCAAGGCTTACATGGCCTATGCACGCAGTCAGCTGGCCTACGACGCCTACGAGGCGAAGCTGGATGGGCGCCTGGATGAGACCGGTGAGCGTTTGCTGGCCTATGTCGGTGTGCAGCTCGAAGATCGGCCCGTGGAGCCTCTGGCTTGCGAGATCAAGGCACTGGAAGTGCTGTCTGTGCCGTTGTTCGGTGCTCGGGTCTACTGGGGGGTGGCAGGGAACGCCCAGGGCGTACGCCCGGTGGTCTTGCACTTGCCCCATGACGTGGTGGCGCCCGTCAAGCAATTCCCCAGCCTGCAGGCCATGGCAGCACAGCTGGCCGAACGATTGCGCAAGCGCAGTTATCGCCAGAGCCTGATGCGTTACCTCCCGTTGCGCCTGCAAGCCCAACTGGGCGATGCCCTGCATGATCAGGTGGAATGGGAGATAAAGGACAACCTCAATCTGTTCCAGGAAATCCATGCGCGTGTGACCGGCTGGCGAGAAGGGGAGCTGGGCGAGGGTGGCAACCCCAGGCGTATCCGGGTGCCGACGCCCCACGTGCCCTGGAGTCTTGGCGATGTGCGCAAAAATCAATGGGACGATCGCTATCACGAATGGCGCACCCATATCCTGGCCAATGCCTCGACGCTGATGGTCCCCACCAAGGACCAGGACTGGCAGGCGCTGCTGGCACGCTTCGAGTATTGGGAAAGCCTCGCGGAGCGTTCGCTGATGCTCGCCGTCAGTTTCATCCCGTTTTGCGCACCGATTGGCATGGCCGCAGCGGCGGTGGGCGGGGTACGCCTGGTGTATGAGTTCTTCGAAGGTATCCAGGCATTCAACGAAGGCCACGCCCAGGAAGGCATCGACCATATCTTCAACGTCTTGTTTGGGATCGCTCAAGGTGCCTATCTGGGTTTTATCGGCGGGGCCGTTGAACCCATGCCGCTGAGTGACGGTACGACACGCCTGTGGAATGGCGATGTCACGCCGTTCCAGGCCCGGCAGCGCCCCCCCTTGGTGGCCGAACAGGACGCCTGGGGTGTTTGGCGCACGGCCGACCAGGCGTGGGTGCAGGTCGAGGGCCAGTATTTCGAGGTGCAAGGGACTGCCGACGCCTTGGGCTTGCGCCTGCCCGCCGGCCATCGAGGCGTGACGCCTCTGCTGGAATGGAGCCGTGCTCGCGGCTGGCGCTGGGCGCACCGCAACCCATTGCAGCGCAGCAACCTGGAACTGCTGCGCGACTTTGCCGAAACGCCAGGCGAGCTGGACGACAAGACGATCCTTGCCTTGCAGCGACAGGCCGGCATCAGTGAGGCGCACCTGCGTTACCTGCAAGTGGAAGGACAGCCGCTGCCGGCGCTATTCGCCGACGCCCTGAGTGAAGCGCGCAACTGGCAAAAGGTGCAGCAGACCATTGGCCGTCTGCGGCGTGATGAAGCGCCCGGGCATGTGCCTGTGCAAATCGCCCACACCCTTGTGGATTTGCCGGGTTGGCCAAGCGAGCTGAGGCTGCGTTATCACGACGGCGGGCAGGCTCACGTCACCGGTGACACAGCCGCTACGCGCGTGCTCGACGTACACGACGCAGACCTGGAGCAAGACGCCTGGGCGGATCGCATCCTGGCCGGATTGAGCCTGAATGAACAGCGCACGCTGCTGGGGCAAAGCCCCCTCGGACTGCGCCCGGTGGAGCGCAGCCGGTTGTTGGCCGGGCGCTGGTCCGACTACCTGGAACGCCATGGGACGCAAGTGAGCGCTGCCCTGGCCCGGCCCGCAGTGCTCGATCCGCAGGCCGTTCCCGTGGCGCGTGCTTTCCCGGGCCTGCCGGAGTCCTTGGCCAACGAACTGGCCAGCCAGGCTCGAGGCCAGGACCGGCTGCGCCTGCTTGAAGGCCGGGTGACCGGGCGCCTGGGCAAGCAATGTGTAGAAGCCCTGAGCGAGCTGCGCCTGACCCGTGCCTTGCGCGCCCTGGAGCGCGGCGAAAGCAGCGCCGACCGGGACGCCATGGTCATGGGGTTGCTTGGCGACACTGCGCGATTACACGGTCGGCTGCACCTGCGTCTGTCCTCGCCCGAGCAGCAAGGCCCGCTCACGGTGGGAGAGGCAGGACCTTTGAAACTCATTCGCCAGGAGGACGGCCAATACCGTCCTTTTGACGAAGCGGATAACGAACTGGCCGGGCCTTCGAGCCTGGAAGAAGCGTTGCTCAGGGCGATGCCGGACGAAGCACGCAATGCCTTGGGCCTGAATATCTGGGACGCAGCCAAGCTGCGTGAGGCCCTTCTTGAGCAAGCCCTGGATGATCGACAGAGTCTGCGTCCGTACCTGCGACTCAAGCGCTTCGACAACATGAATGAGGGGCCGCAGTGGCTGAACGGATACTTTGGTTATCCCATGAGCGGCCGTGGCCGACTGCCGTTGCGGCGCTGGCTTGGCACCCTCCAAGGGCGCCTTGAACGGCTGTATCCCCACCATACCGGAGCCGCCTTCGAGGGGTTGCAACGCAGCTTGACCGAGCAGGCCGAGCGTGAAGGCATCAGTCTCGATGACCTGGTTGGCCGGTTGACGACTGAATGGGCAACCCTGGATGAAGGGCTGCGCCAATGGGAGGTTGAGGAGGGCCTTCATCACCCTAACGAGGGCCGTTACAACCGTGATGAACTGATTTCGGTGCGCAGGGAGGTGACGAGGGAAATCCGCCGGGCCTGGCGACGTGAACCCGATCCGGACCGGGAAGATAGCGAGCTGATATTGCGTCTATCGGGGTGGGACATCGGCCGGCTTCCGCCCCTCAGCGCGCGTTTCGACCATATCGAAGAGCTGATGTTGGCGCACATGGGCTTGAGTGAAGACCCCTCGGATTTCCTGCGGCTGTTTCCCAATATCGAGACGCTGCGCCTGCACGGCAATAATCTCACTACCGTGCCAGCGGCGGCCGGCGAGTTTCGCAACCTGCTGGAGCTGTCATTGGGCAGGAATCCACTCAACCTGGACGCGGAGGTATTCGCCCCCTTGCTGGGCGCCGACCGTGCTCCTCGTCTGGAGGAACTGAACCTGTCCGAGGTGAGCGGCGGGACCGTACCCGGTGCCGACCGAGCCGTGGCCATCGGTCGCTTGGCGGAGCTGCCCTCGCTACGGGAACTGGTATGGTCCGACAACTTGCATTTCACCCCCGAGGAATTGCAGGCCATCACCGCTTTACCGGGATTGCGCACCCTGGACCTGGCTCGCTGTGGCCTGCGCCTGGATGAAGAGGGCAGTGCATTCCTGCGTAGCGCCACGACCGTCAGGGATTTACGGCTGAGCGGTAACAACTGTCGCGATTTACCGGACCTCCCCGAACTGGTGTCCTTGGAGGCGCTGGAGCTGGCCAACGCCGGGCTTGAACGCGTTCCCGCGCTGGCATTGCGGTTGCTCTCGAAAACATCATCCGAGCCAATCTTCATCGACCTCAAGGGCAATCGCATCACTGACATTCAGGGTGACTTGATCCCGGCGCTGGGCAACCTGCCAACGGGGAATACCCTTGGGCTTTGGCTCGAAGATAATCCACTGCCCAGCGCCCAGATCCGAATCCTGCGGGCCGTGGACCCCCAGGCTTTTCGCTACACCGTCGACGACTGGCTTGATCCCTTCAACGAACTCCAGCGGGCGTTGGAAGTGGCCCGCGACGATGCCGGCGGGCGGCGTTTCATCGATTGGTACTCCGGCCTCATCCGTGACGCCGATGCCGATGTGTCGGGCGGGTTGGCCGCCGGCGATCGACAAAGGGCGACCAGCATCCTGCAGTACTACACCGGTTTCCCGGACATCTATGCCGACCTCTCGGCACGGGTTGCGGATTTCGACCAGCAATTGGCTCAACTGCGCACACGCTTGCAGGCCCGCGTGCTGGACAGGCAACCGCCGGACGTCCCCGAACTGGAGGCGCATTTCCTGATGTTCCAGGCGGTTCAACGTGCCCGCCTCGAGCCGCAAAGGGTGCCTTTCGCGAGCTTCCTGGGCCGCCACCATGACTATTGGGGCAGAGTATTGAGCGGGCGTTATCCCGACGTCTCGCAGTTGCGGGCGGCCATGACACGGGAAGGCTTCATCAACTGGCTCAGCGACGCCCAGGACTCCTTTAACGGCAACGATCAAATACCCCGCGTCGGCGAACTGACCTGGCGTCCCTACCTGGGGTTGATGTCCCGCGAGTGGTCCGACGGCTTGGCGATCTGGGACACCGTGGAAGACGATCTGGTGGATGCCTTCAGCGAGCCGGTGGACCCTTCCCATTGGCCCCAGGTATTGCTGGATAACCTGGCACACCCGGAAGCCGACCTGCCCAGTGCCCTGGAATCCGTCACCGGGCCAGAAGGGATCGTCTGGCACCGTGTGAGGCTCGAGGCGGTGGCGGATGTGGATTGGGCCGCCGGCCAGCCGGTGACGCTCAGCGAAGACCAGTTGCGGCGCACCATGGCCATCTATCGCTCGGTCAAGAGCCGGGAGGTTGAAGGGATGGTCAAGCGGATCACCACAGGCCTGGTCAGCCCTTGGTGGTCGTTGCGCACGCAATAGAGGTTACTGGCCGGCACCCTCGCCAGAGGCCGTCATCCTGAACACCAGCGCTTTCAGGCCACACGCCATGTCGGCATCTGGAAACTCCGGCGGATTCGCCAGCCGCTGTTCGAACACCAGGCCCGGTGCTTCGCGGGTGACGCCGTCGATGAGGAAGTCCGGGCCGGTGGCCGGGTCGTTGCTGCAGGCCAGGACCGTGCCGTCGGTGGTCAGCAGTTCCGGCAGGCGGCGCAGGACGCGCTGGTAATCCTTGGTCAGCAGGAAACTGCCTTTCTGGAAGGTGGGCGGGTCGATGATCACCAGGTCATACGGCCCGCTGTTGATCACCTTGCCCCAGGACTTGAATAAATCGTGGCCGAGGAAACTCACCTGGCCCAGGTCATGGCTGTTCAGGCGATGGTTGTCGCGACCTCGGCTCAGGGCCGCACGTGACATGTCCAGGTTGACCACGTGCCGCGCGCCGCCGGCGATGGCTGCCACCGAGAAACCGCAGGTGTAGGCGAACAGATTCAACACTCGCTTGCCGTTGGCATTGGCCCGCACCCAGTCGCGGCCATAACGCATGTCGAGGAACAGGCCGTTGTTCTGCTTCTTGCCCAGATCGATCCGGTAACGCAGGCCGCCTTCGGTCAGGGTCCATTCGTCAATGGGCTCGCCCACCAGCCATTGGGTGAGGCTTTGCGGCAGGTAGCGGTGCTGTACGGCCAGCGTATGGGCCTTGCTGTGTTGCCAGGCCGACGACGTAGCGAGCGCCAGCAGTGTCGCGATCAAATCCTCCAGGTGCGTGGGTTCCGGTTCCTTGAACAGCGAGACCAGGACCACCCCTTGTAACCAGTCGACAGTGATTTGCTCCAGGCCCGGCCAGCAGCGCCCGCGGCCATGGAACAGGCGCCGGGTTTCTTCTGGCGCCGACTCCAGGGCGGTCAGCAAATGGGCGTGAAGGGTTTGAACGGCTTCAGGGTTCATCGCAAAGGCCAGCAATTCGAAGGGCCGGCATTCTAACCACCCGTGACCCTTGTGGCGAGGGAGCTTGCTCCCGCTGGGGTGCGTAGCAGCCCCCATCCGTAGCCGGCCCAATCAACAGTGTGAGCGCTTCGCACTCAAGCGGGAGCAAGCTCCCTCGCCACGGGGGCCGTGCCTAACTGCCGCTGGTCGCAAGGATACTGGCAACCTGTTGCGGCTGGCAGTTGAGGTACGCCGAACGCTTGAGCCAACTGGGGTCCGGATACCAGGAAAACATGAATTGACCGCCCTTGAGCTTGTCGATCACCTGGCGCGCCACCTGGGGGCGTACGGCAGGGCAACCCTGGCTGCGCCCGATGCGGCCCTGGCGCACGCTCCACAACGGGTTCACGTAGTCGGCGGCATGGATCACGATGGCCCGATCACGGGCCAGGTCATTGAAACCCGGCTCCAGGCCGTCCATGCGCAGCGAATAGCCGTGGGTGCCCTGGTAGCTTTCCTGGGTGCGAAACAGGCCCAGGCTGGATTGGTAGCTGCCCAGGCGATTGGAGAATTGCGTCGCGAAGTTTTCCCCGGATTTTTGCCCGTGGGCCACCAGGTCACGCAATACCAGCTTCTTTTGACGCAGGTCGAAGATCCACAGGCGACGGGCCGTGGAGGGTTGCGAGTAGTCGATGACCGCCAGGTGGCGGGCCTGGCTGGCACCATTGGCGACCGCGCATTGCATGGCGCTCAGGGCACTTTTGAGCGCCAGGGGATTGAGTTCCGGCGCTGCGTGGGCGAGGCTGTTGTAGAGCGTTTGCGAATTCGTCTTCTTTTCGGCCAGTGCCGGGCTGCAAATGACGCCCAGGCCCAGCATGACCAGGCAGAGTCGGCGCAAAAAGCCCTGTACAGGCGAAGCGTTTCCAGCGTGGTGTTCGTTCGCGGCATCCCGTCCGATTTCGTTTGTTTGCATGATGGCGGGTCGTACCTGTCGCAAAATTCACCGTCAACGAGACGGCCATGGAGTGGAGTAAAGCAGTTGTTCAAAAAGTCCGCATGTTACCTGAGCCTTTTATTGCTCACTGCGCCATTGGTCGCGACAGCCGAAGACAGCGATCCGGCGCTCGTGCAGACCACTCTGGCGCAATTGGCGGTCGCGTGCCCGGACGTCGCGGTGGGTGTCGACTTTCCGACGCAGCTCGATTTGCAAGCGTTCTATCAGCAAAACGCAGGCCAGGAAGTCTGGTCGGACGACGAACGACGGGGGGCGTTGCAGGTCCAGTTGCAACAACTGGCCGACGACGGTCTCGATCCCGGGCGCTATGGCTTGCCGGTCGAGGGGGCGACCCAAGGCCCTCATTGTGCCGACATCGCCATCAGCCGGCGCTACCTGCAAGCCTTGCATGACCTGCGTTTCGGCTACTTGCCTCAAGACCGGCTGGAACCGGTGTGGAAGGCCAATCCACCGCCACAGGACCATCCGGCCGTGGTGTTGGCCATCGCCGGGCTGGGCCTGCGGAACCTGGCCGACGCTTTTGAACAGGCACGGCCGAACCTGGACCTCTACCGCAACCTGCGTGGCCTCTATGCCCGGCTGCGACAACAGCCTTTAGCCGAATGGCAAGCGGTGCCGGGCGGGCCGTTGCTGCAACCGGACAAACAGGACGCCCGCGTACCCGCCCTGGCCCAACGACTGTTCAACGAGGGTTACCTGAGTACGCCGCCGCAGTTGAGCGACGAGCACTACAGCCCCATGCTGGTGGAGGCGATGAAGAGCTTCCAGGCCCAGCATTCGTTGCAGGCCGATGGGGTGGTGGGGCCGTGGACCGTCACCGAGCTGAACATCAGCCCGGCCATGCGTCGCGAGCAGCTGCGCATCAACCTGGAGCGCATGCGCTGGCTGGCCCAGGACGTGGAGGCCGACAGTGTCCTGGTCAACGTGGCAGCGGCGCAGTTGACGGTCTACCAGGGCGGCGCCCCGGTGTGGCAAACCCGCACCCAGGTGGGCCGTGCGCAACGGCAGACGCCGTTGCTCAAATCCCACGTCACCCGACTGACACTCAACCCGACCTGGACCATTCCGCCGACCATCATGCGCGAAGACAAACTGCCCGAGATCCGCCGCGATCCGGAGTTTCTCAGCCGCCACAACCTGCGGATTCTCGATGGTGATGGCCTGCCATTGCTGGCGGAGGATATCGACTGGGAGCACCCGGGCAACCTCATGTTGCGCCAGGATCCAGGCCCGAAGAACCCGTTGGGCAAAATGGCGATTCGTTTTCCCAACCCGTTTTCGGTGTACCTGCATGACACACCGAGCCAGGCACTGTTCAGCAAAGGCCCGCGAGCCTTCAGTTCAGGCTGCGTGCGGATCGAGCAAGTGATGCGCCTGCGCGACTTGCTGGTAAGCCCGGCCGAACGCGCCCGCACTGAGACGTTGCTGGCCAGTGAGTCGACCCACGAGTTCAGGCTGGCCCGGCCCGTGCCGATCCTGCTGGGCTACTGGACAGCACAAGCGGACAGCCAGGGCCAGGCGGTGTACGTTCCGGATATCTACGGGCGTGACGCGACACTGTCGGCCGCCCGTGGTCGCGCGCTCTGAGTTCAGGCGCATGCGGTCGCGGGGGCATGGGTGGTTTCGTCGAGCGTTGCGAACAAGCGCTGGCCGATAATGCCGGCGGTCTGCAGATGTTGTTGTGGATCGGCGGTTTCCGAGTCGAGCAAGCGCTGGGAACTCACCACGCGGGCGCCGCAGTAACCGAAAATGCCATGGTCGATCTGCGTGGTCATGGCCTCACCGTAGCCGTGGCGCTGGAAGCTGTCGGCATCGGCGCCGCCGACCCCCACCAGATGGACCTGCAAGTGCTGCAATTTCTGGATGAAGGGCTTGTCGAGGCTGAAATCGAAGGCCCAGCCGTTGGAAAACACCCGGTCGATCCAGCCCTTGAGCAGCGCCGGCATGGACCACCAGTAAATCGGATAGACCAGCACCAGCGTATCGGCACGGTCGATTCTGGCTTGCTCGGCCAGCACATCCGCCGGCGGCAAGGCTTCGCGGTGGTGCACGGCATGGTCGGCAAAGCTGAAACGCGGATCGAAGCCTTCGGCGGCCAGGTCGGCGATCTCGAACGTATCGGCGGGGTTGGCGCGGGTGATGCCTTCGGCGATTTTTCCGGCCAGGCTGTGGGTGAGGGAGCGCGGATCGTGGTGAGCCACAACGATGAGTGCATGCATGGCGAAACTCCTTCTGGTCACGAGGTCTTGATGACAGGTATGCTTAAGTTACGCTTAGTAAGTTACGGTTGGTAAAGTTAGCATGTCAAGCACTGACGAACATTCGCAGGCGTCACCTCGTCGTCGTTTATCCCGGCATGACCGGCAGCGCCAATTGCTGGATGTCGCCTGGCGACTGGTGCGGGAGGAGGGCAGCGACGCCCTGACGCTGGCGCGGCTGGCGGACCAGGCGGGGGTGACCAAGCCCATCGTCTACGACCACTTCATCACCCGGTCCGGGTTGCTGGCGGCGCTGTACCAGGATTTCGACGCCCGCCAGACCGCGTTGATGGACGCAGCCCTGGACGCCAGCGACGCGACCCTGCAAAGCCGGGCGGCGGTGATTGCTTCTTCCTACGTCGAGTGCGTGCTGTTGCAGGGCCGAGAGATTCCCGGGGTGATCGCGGCGTTGAACAGTTCGCCGGAGCTGGAACGTATCAAGCGCGAATACGAGGGTATTTTTCTCGACAAGTGCCGCGCGGTGCTGGAGCCGTTCGCCGGCACGAAGGGCATCACCCAGGCCGGTTTGCGGGCGATGCTGGGAGCGGCGGAAGCATTGTCCAATGCCGCCGCCACTGGGGAAGTCAGCGCTGACGAGGCGAAGGAAGAGTTATTGGCCAGTATCGTGGCGATGGTGACCAGGACCGCCGATAACCCTTCAAGCTGACCCACCGCTATCGCGAGCAGGCTCGCTCCCAGCGCAAAGTGCATGCCGGACAACCGCCTCGTGCTTGCTTCGGGGGTGTTTTAATGGGGCCGGGCCACACCACGCAGCAGATTGGCGCTGAGCTTGTCGGCATTGCAACTGGCGACGTTGGCCAGCGAGACCATACCCACCAGGCGCTTGTCGCGATTGACCACCGGCAGGCGGCGTTTTTCGATCTGGGCCATGTTCTTGGCCACATGGTCGATCTCTTCGTCTTCGAAGCAGTAGCGCACCTCATCGCTCATGATCCGACTGACCGGGGTGTTCATGTCCATGCCATCTGCCATGGCTCGAACCACCAGGTCACGGTCGGTGATCATACCGGCCATACGGTCGTCCTGATTGATGATCAGCGCACCGATGTCGGCTTGGCGCATGATTTGCGCGACTTCGCGCAAGGAAGTCTCGGGGGAGACCGTGCGTACTTCCCGACTCATGACTTCATTGATTTTCATCGCTGAATCTCCTTTTTCTCGGGTTGGACAGCAAGCCTCGATCCGGGCCGGGCAAGTCACCTGCGCGACACCGGACGGGGGCCTCACTTATTGTGAAAATCCGGGTGGGTGATGGTTCAGGATTTTTCCCGACAGGTTTGAATGGCTGCACTTTTATGAAGCCGCAGGCGGGTGATCGCACCATCGCAAGGCAGTGGGCGGTGCTTGGGAAACGGCGGAAGAGGCCGCTCAGCTCGCGGTGGCTGGGCCGACGGTTTCGCGGCCAGGCCCGCTCCCACAGGGGATCGTCGGCGAATGCGAGGTTGCCAATAGCGTTGCGGATTAGGTTTGGCACGCTCGCTGCAAGAGGCTATCCAGGCCCACCGTGAACACAGTCGAGTGGGCAGCCCCGTCGGTCAACGAAGATCGAGCGCCAGCAGGCCGGGGGACATCGGTAGGTCAGGGCGCAGTCGCCGGGCCGATACCGCACAGAACAGGCAAAGACGCCTGGAACCGCAAGGTTTCAGGCGTCTTTTTTTTGCTTTCAAAATCGTGATGGGCTTTTGTCGGGTGCTTTTTATGAATTCCAACGTTGCTTCTCTGAACAAGCTGCAAACGCTGATCGTGATCGGCAATGGCATGGTCGGCCATCACTGCGTCGAGCAATTGATCGAGCGCGGTGCCCTCAATCATTACCGTGTGCATGTGTTCAGCGAAGAGCCGATGCGTGCCTACGACCGCGTGCACCTGTCCGAGTACTTCTCGGGCCGCGATGCCGAGTCCCTGGCCCTTGGCGAAGCGTCGTTGTACCAGACCCCTGGCGTCACGTTGCACCTGGGTGTGCCGGTGCTGGAAATCGACCGTGACGCCCATCAGGTCGTTACCGCCCATGATCGCCTTCACTACGACAAACTGGTGCTCGCCACCGGTTCCTACCCGTTCGTGCCACCGATTGAAGGTGCTGAAGGCGATTCGTGCCTGGTCTATCGCACCCTCGAAGACTTGGACGCGATCCGCGCTGCCGCCAGCAATGCCCGTCGTGGCGTGGTGGTCGGTGGCGGCCTGCTCGGCCTGGAAGCGGCCAACGCGCTCAAGACCCTGGGCCTGGAGGCCCACGTGGTGGAATTCGCCCCCCGACTGATGCCGGTGCAATTGGACCCCCAGGGCGGCTTGGCCCTCAAGGCCCGTATCGAGAAGCTGGGCGTCGGCGTGCACCTGTCCAAGGGCACCCAGTCCATCAGCGCCGGTGAGCAGTACCGTTATCGAATGAATTTCGGCGACGACGATTTCCTGGAAACCGACCTCATCGTGTTTTCCGCCGGTATCCGCGCCCAGGATGCCCTGGCACGCCAGAGCGACCTGCAGATCGGTCCGCGCGGTGGCGTGGTGATCGACGACCATTGCCAGAGCAGCGACCCAGACATCTACGCCATCGGCGAATGCGCGGCCTGGAACGGCAGCATTTTCGGCCTGGTCGCCCCGGGCTACCAGATGGCCCGCAATGTCGCGGCCCGGCTGTGCGGCGAAAGCGCTGACGCCTTCACCGGGGCCGACATGTCCACCAAGCTCAAGCTGCTGGGTGTGGACGTCGGCTCCATCGGTGACGCCCATGGCAACACCCCGGGGTCGCGCAGCTTCCAATTCATCGACGAAACCAGCGCCAGCTACCGGCGACTGGTGGTGGACGCCGCCGGCAAGCGCGTGATCGGCGCGGTGCTGGTGGGCGACAACAGCTACTACGACACCTTGCTGCAATACATGCAGAACGGTATCGCCTTGCCCAAGGACGCTGCCAGCCTGATCCTGCCATCGTCCGAAGGCGCCCCGACCCTGGGTCCGGCGGCGCTGCCGGAAACCGCCACGATTTGCTCGTGCCATAACGTTACCAAGGGCTCGATCTGCTCGGCCATCGACGGTGGCTGCACTGATCTGGGCCAGCTCAAATGCGACACCAAGGCCGGTACCGGGTGTGGTGGTTGCGCGGCCCTGGTCAAGCAAGTGTTCGAGCATGAGTTGACTGCCCGCGGCGTCAGCGTCGACAAGAGCCTGTGCGAACATTTCGCCTACACCCGCCAGGAGTTGTACGCCCTGGTGCGGGTGGAAGGCATCATCAGCTTCGAAGAACTGCTGGCCAAGCACGGTCGTGGTCACACCGGCTGCGACCTGTGCAAACCGGCGGTGGGCTCTATCCTGGCGTCGTGCTGGAACCAGCCGATCATGGACCCGTCCCTGGTGCCGTTGCAGGACACCAACGATACCTTCATGGCGAACATGCAGAAAAACGGCACCTACTCGGTCGTGCCGCGTATCGCCGGTGGGGAAATCACCGCCGACAAGCTGATCGCCATCGGCGTGGTCGCCAAGAAATATGACCTCTACACCAAGATCACTGGCGGCCAGCGCATCGACCTGTTCGGCGCCCAGTTGCACCAGTTGCCGGACATCTGGGCCGAGCTGATCGAAGCCGGTTTCGAGACCGGGCATGCCTATGGCAAATCCACGCGCACGGTAAAATCCTGCGTGGGCAGCACCTGGTGCCGCTACGGCGTGCAGGACAGCGTGCAGATGGCCTTGACCATTGAGGATCGCTACAAAGGCCTGCGCTCGCCGCACAAGCTCAAGTTCGCGGTGTCCGGCTGCACCCGAGAGTGCGCCGAAGCCCAGAGCAAGGACGTCGGCGTGATCGCCACCGAGAAGGGTTGGAACCTCTACGTGGCCGGCAACGGCGGCATGCGCCCGCGGCACGCCGAGTTGTTCGCCACCGACCTGGATGACGAGACGCTGATCCGCTACATCGACCGCTTCCTGATGTTCTACATCCGCACCGCCGACAAGCTGCAACGGACCTCGGTCTGGCGCGAAAGCCTGGAAGGCGGCCTGGACTACCTCAAGGACGTGATCATCAACGATAGCCTGGGCTTGGGCGCCGAGCTCGAAGCCCAGATGCAGCTGGTGGTCGATCGCTACGAATGTGAATGGGCCAACGCCCTCAAGGATCCGGAAAAGCTCAAGCGTTTCCGCACCTTCGTCAACGACGGGCGCGGCGATCCGGATGTTCACTTTGTCAGGGAACGCGGCCAGCGCCGGCCGGTTCACGCCCACGAACTCCACCTGATTCCCGTTACCGAGGAGGTGCTCTGATGAGCCAGTCAAACGTCGTTCGTATTCCTGTCCGCGATGTCGCTCAAGAACCGCTGCAATGGCGTGCCCTGTGCAGCCGTGACGATCTGGTCCCCAACTCAGGGGTGGTCGCCTGGCACGACGGCAGCCAAGTGGCGCTTCTGTACCTGCCCGAGCATGAGGAAAAGCCGCTGTACGCCATCGACAACCGTGATCCCAAGTCCGGCGCGAATGTCATCGGTCGTGGCTTGCTGGGCAGCATCAAGGGCGACCTGGTGATTGCCTCGCCGATGTACAAGCAGCATTTCCGCCTGGAAGACGGCCATTGCCTGGAATACCCGGAACAGCGCCTGCGGGTCTGGCCGGTGCGCCTCAATGGCGACGTGGTCGAGATCGGCGAAGACTGATAAACACCTGTCTGGCACATCTGTGGCGAGGGGATTTATCCCCGCTGGGTCGCGAAGCGACCCCATGGACAGCGATCTCGGTTTATCTGTTGCATTGGGATGAAAGGCTTTAGGGCTGCTGCGCAGCCCAACGGGGATAAATCCCCTCGCCACAGGAGCGGCGCCGGACTCCTTTTCTTTTTTTCAATTGGCAGTGTCTTAGCTGAATGTGGGGATAAGCAATGAAAACCGCCGCTCAACTGGTGAGACTCAAAAGCGTGCAGCACCAGCAGGTCCACAGCATCGCTCCGGAACAGACGGTGCTCGAAGCACTGCAAATCATGGCCGAGAAAAACGTCGGCGCGCTGCCGGTGATCGAAGACGGGCAAGTGGTGGGCGTGTTCAGCGAGCGCGATTACGCGCGCAAGATGGTGCTGCAAGGGCGCTCCTCGGTGGGCACCCAGGTGCGCACCATCATGAGCGCGCCCGTGATCACTGCCGACAGCCAGCAAAGCATCGATCGCTGCATGGAAGTCATGACCGACAGCCACCTGCGGCACTTGCCGGTGCTGGATAACGGGCAGTTGATCGGCCTGCTGTCCATCGGCGACCTGGTGAAAGAGGCGATTGTCGAACAGGCGGATTTGATCCGGCAGTTGGAGCACTACATCCGCGGGCACTGAGCCCGCAAGCTCGCATTTGTGGCGAGGGGATTTATCCCCGCTGGGCTGCGAAGCAGTCCCAAAAAAAGCACAGTCGACTCAATGCTTGGGTGATAAAAAGGGGGGCTGCTGCGCAGCCCAACGGGGATAAATCCCCTCGCCACAAGGTTGTGTCCGACTTCAGTACCTATAAGCCTCACCCCAGCATCAACAACTGCCGAATCAGGTTCGGCGTGCTACCGGTCCAGCGCTTGAACGAACGACGGAAGTTCGCCGTGTCGTTGAAGCGCAAGTACTGCGCCACTTCTTCATTGCTGAACCCTTTGACCTGATAGAGATACAAAGCCACATGGGTGTGCACCCGATCCACCTGTTGCTGGAATCCGGTGTGGTGCTTGTGCAGCTTGCGCTTGAGGGTTGCCGGGCTCATGGCGAAGGCCTGGGCGGTCTGTTCCAGGCTGAGCGTCTGCTGCACATGAGCGTGCAGGTAGTCGTAGATACAATCCAGAAAGCTTGAAGCGAAGCCCAGTTGATCAAGCTGTTCCCGGGCTTCGATCCGCGCCACCTGGCCGGCGGTGGCTGAAACGTTGGGCCAGGGCTGGGCGAGGCAGTGGCGGGGCAGGCGCATCAGGTCCAGGGGGCGGTCGAACTGGGTGTGCTCACCCAGGTGCACCCAATATTGCTCGACGTAACGTGGTTCGCTGTGGCGAAAGCTGCATTGCCAGGGCAGGCGTTCGCCGCTGAGCCAGGTGCTCATCGCCACCATCGAGGTCATACTCGCCTCCAGTACGAAGCGCCATTGCTCATCGGCGCCGCAGCTGTCAAGCCAATGGAGGTAGGCATAGTGCTCGTCCAACAGCAGCCTCGGGGCGGCCAGCGGGCTGAGCAGCGCCTGTTGGTCGATCAGGGTTTGCAGGGCTTGATGCAGATTCTGCGCGTGGCGCAAGGCGTGGCTCGCAGGCCCGTAGTGGCCCGGCAACAGCCGCTGGCCGAACAGGAAACTGCTGTCGCTGGCATCCAGCAGGCGCCGGCTGTTGTCGATCAGGCCGAGGAACTGCTGCGGGCTGATACGGCTCTGGCCGGCGAGGATATCGTCGTGAAACAACCCGGTGCCGCGCAGCAGGCGATGGCTGTCGATGTCCCGCGACAGCGCCAGGTCGATCAGCGCGGCAGGCTGATAGTGCCCCGGAATGAAGCGGCTGTCGGTTTCGTACCAGCACGTCTTGAGCGTCATGCGCTTTTCGCCAATGTGGTCCGGGACTGGGCCAGCGCCAGGTTCAGGCGTTTGAGCAAGGCTTCGGGGGACTCGTCGAACGCCATCACCACCGCCGTGCTGGTGACCAGTTGCAACCGTTCGCTGTGTTGCCGGGTCTTGTGGGCCAGGCTGCGCACCGCAATCTCCAGCTCCAGGGCCAAGCGCCGGGCCTGGCTCTCGCCTGTATCGGGCAGCAGCACCACGAAGCGATCACCGGCCAGGCGGCACAGCAGATCCTGGCGCCGCAGGTTCAATACCAGCAACTGGCTGACGGCCTGCAACACCGCGTCGCCTTCGCCGTGGCCGAAGCGCTGGTTGATGGCGGTGAAGTTGTCAAGGTCCAGGGCTAGCAGCGACAAAGGTTGCTGGCGGCGTCGACTGTCTTCCAGGCTGGCGGACAGTTCGTGCTTGAGAAAGTCGGCGCCTCCCAACGGCGTAAGTTTGTCGAACAGACGATGCTCACGGAACAGCCGCTCGCGCTTCTCCATCTGCGCGTTGATCGCCAGTTGCTCCCGGTGCCAATGATAGATGCCGAGGGTCAACAGGATCATGCCCACCGGCATCGGCCCGGATTCGAGCCAGTGGTCCCAGGTGATGCTGTCGGGCAGGCGGATGAATTCATCGAGGCTGTCGATCCACCAGGAAAAGAAGATGCAGCCCAGGCCCAGGATCAGGTAGTTAGTGACCCGTCCGGTCGGGCGGCTTTTCAGCACCAGCCCCAACCAGACCAGCGCCAGCAGCGCTGAGCCACCTTCGCCGAGGATGTCCAGCCAGACCCATTCGGCGACGGGTTTGAGTTCGCCGCTGGCCAAGTGCAGGATCAACCCGACGTTGGCCGCCAGCAGGAGCAGGGCGAGTTTGAGGCAGTGCGGGCGCAGCACGGAGAACATGGCCGGAATCCTTTGCCAGAAGCGGAATGCGGCCCAGCACAGCAGATGAATGTGACAGTGCGGTGACGGCGGGTGATGGGGTGGGGGAGGTCGAATCAGCTCATCAGTCATCTGGTTTTTTTGCGACAACACCGCCCCTGTGGCGAGGGAGCTTGCTCCCGCTCGACTGCGCAGCAGGCGCAGATGGTCTGTCTATCAGGACCGTGGCGCCTGGTTGTGGGGGCGCTGCGCACCCCAGCGGGAGCAAGCTCCCTCGCCACGGAGTTTCCGAGCGCGGTTCCAATAGGTCATTTCAGCTCATTCCGGCTCGCCAGCCCCGCTAAATCAGCCGATTGCTGCCCCTCCAGCCAAACCCTGTCACAGAACCGTCATTCAGCACCCCTAGCGTGCCCTCCCAGTTGCCGGGCCATTGCCTGGCGGATTTCCGGATTCCTGGGGAGGACCACCATGTATCACCGCACAAGCACTGCCGGGCTCGTCGGTTTCACGTTCACCGCATTGGCGATGGCCATTGCCAGTGAGCGGCTGAGCGCCGCCGAGCAGGCGGCCACTGAACACGTTGAAGTGGTCGGCCAGGCGGCCAGCATCGACCAGGCCCTCAAGGAGCAGCGCAACGCCGACAGCATCAAGAGTGTGGTGCATGCCGACGGCGTGGCGCAGTTGCCGGATGAAAACGTCGCCGAAGCGGTGCAACGCCTGCCCGGTGTCAGCGTCGAGCGCGACCAGGGCGAAGGCCGGTTTGTCAGCGTGCGCGGCCTGGGACCGGACCTCAACAGCGTGACCATCAACGGCACGCTGGTGCCAGCCCCGGAGAGCGAACGCCGGGCCGTTGCCCTGGATGTGCTGCCTTCGGAGCTGGTGCAATCGTTGTCGGTGATCAAGACCCTGACGCCGGACATGGACGCCAACTCCCTGGGCGGCACGGTGGACGTCAAAAGCCTCTCGGCCTTCGACCACAAGGGCCTGTTCTACACCGGCAGCAGCGAAGCCAGCTATGACAAGAACACCAGCCAGACCAGCCCGAAATTCTCCGGTGCCATCAGCGATCGTTTCAGCCTCGGCGATGGCATCGACAACTTCGGCGTGGCCGCGGCGCTGAGCTGGCAGAAGCGTGACTTCGGTTCGGACAACGTCGAAACCGGCGGCGCCTGGGATTTCGAGCAAGGCTCACGCCTCGAAGAGTTCGAACAGCGCGACTACGACATCCGTCGCGAGCGGGCCGGTGGCGGGTTGAACTTCGACTACAAGCCCGACGACTCCAGTAGCTATTACCTGCGCACGCTGTATAGCCGCTACAAGGACAGTGAAACCCGCAACGCCGCCAGCATTGCCTTCGAAGACCCGCAAGCCGCCGGTGAATTGGGGGACGCCGAGGGCGAGCGCAAACTCAAGCAACGTGAAGAAACCCAGGAAATTCAATCCTACGTGCTCGGTGGCGAGCGCCTGTTCGGGCTCTGGACCCTGAGCGGTCAGGGCGGCTATAGCCAATCCAGCGAAGACAGCCCCGGCCATATCGCCGGCGCCACTTTCGAAGGCATCGACGGTTTCAACGGCGGCTTCTACGACAACGACAAGCCGCGGCCGATCATCGGGTCGGGGTTCTACGATCCCGCCAACTTCAGCCTCGACAAGGTGGATTGGGAGGAGCAGAAGACCACCGACACCGAGAAAAACCTGCGCCTGGACCTGGCCCGGGATTATGACCTGAGTGGCTACGCGTCCCAGGTCAAGTTCGGTGGCAAAGTCAGCCGACGTAACAAGGACAACGACCTCAATGCCTGGGTCTACGAGGATTTCGACGACCTGGGTTTTACCGACGAGCAGTTGAACCTTGGGCAGTTCCAGAAAGGCAATGTGGATTATCGCCTCGGCCGCTTCGGCCCGGGTATCAGCGCCGACGCGATCAAGCAGTTGCTCGGCGGTCTGAATCGCGATGATTTTTTTGACGAGCAGGAGTCGCGAGTCAACGACTTCAAGATGAGCGAAGACATCAACGCCGGATACCTGATGAACACCGTCGATATCGATGACTGGCGCTTCATCGCCGGCATGCGCTACGAAGGCACGGAGTTCGACGCCAAGGGCACCGGCGCCACCGACGGCGTATTCACCGACACCGAGACCCGGCGCAAGTATCACCACTGGTTGCCGGGCCTGCACGCCCGCTATCAACTGGACAAGAACACCCAGGTGCGTGCGGCCTGGACCAAATCCGTGGTGCGTCCGACCTTTGGGCAGTTGGCGCCGGGTTTTGTCATCGACGATGACGAGGCCACGTTCGGCAACCCGGAGCTCAAGCCGCTGGAATCGAGCAACCTGGACCTGGGCATCGAGCACTTCATGGGGCACGCCGGCACGGTCTCGGCCTTCGTGTTCTACAAGGACATCAAGAATTTTGTCTACAACACCGACCTGGCCGGCACGGGCGCCTGGACCGATTTTTCAGAGGCCCACAGCTACGCCAACGGTGACAGCGCCAAGCTGTATGGCCTGGAACTGGCCTACTCGCAAAAGTTCGACTGGCTGCCAGCACCTTGGAATGGCCTGCTGCTCGGCGCCAACACCACCTTCAGCCGTTCGGACGCCGAGATCGAAGGCTTCGACCAAGCCAGTGGTACCCAGCGCAAACGTAGCATCGACTTGCCGAACCAGTCGGACACGGTCGGCAACCTGATGTTGGGTTGGGAAAACGACAAGCTGAGCCTGCGGCTGTCGGCCAACTACAAATCCGCGTACCTGTTCGAGCTGGCGTCCATCAGCGACCGCGACCATGACCTGCATGTCGATGCCCAGACCTTCGTCGACTTCAGCGCGCGTTACTCGCTGACCAAGAACCTGCAAGTCAGCCTGGAAGCCCAGAACCTCACCGACGAGCCGTATTTCGTCTACACCGGCCACCGCTCCTACAACGGCCAGTACGAAGAGTACGGCCCGACCTACAAGCTGGGGCTGACCTTTACCCATTTCTAGGTGCCGATGCAGATCACCTGTGGCGAGGGAGCTTGCTCCCGCTGGGCTGCGCAGCAGACCTGTTGTGTGGGCGCTACGCACCCAAGCGGGAGCAAGCTCCCTCGCCACAGGAATAGTGAACATGCCATTTCTGAAGTTGGCCCAATGACAAGGATTTTCCCGTTGATCACGATGTTTTTCTTACCCAAGCGCTGCCTACTGGCGATGGCGCTCAGCCTGGCATCAGCTGCCGCGCTGGCGGCTGCTTCAGCGCCCAAGCTAAAGCTGCAACCCTGGCCTCAAGCCGAACAACGGTCGATCAACGCCCTGGCATTCCTGCCTGGCCCTTCGACGACCGAACGCCTGGCCAGCGCCCGCGAGGGCCTGTTCTTGCTCGATGCCCAAGGTCGCGAACTGACGCGCCTGAAGGGCACTTTCGAAGGTGTCGATAGCCGTGCCCAAGGCGAGAACGTGCTGGTCGCCAGCCTCGACAGCGAGCGCCAGCAAGCCATGGTCGTCAGCCTCGACTCAAAAAGTCGCCAGTGGAGCACGCCGCTGTACCTGCCCACGCGGGACTTCCCGGTCAACGGCCTGTGCCTGTACCGCGACGAGGCGAGCAACCTGTTTGTGTTCCTGGTCGGCGAGGAAGGCAAGGGCGAGCAATGGCTGGTGGGCAATGGCGAGCGCCTGAGCGACACCGCGCAACGGGTGCGGGGCCTGCCGTTGCCGCCGGATGCCAAGACCTGCCAGGTGCAGGACAGCGCTAATCAGTTATTCGTCAACGAGGAGCGGGTGGGTTGGTGGGCCTACCCGGCATCCTCTGAGGCCGAGACCGTGCGGGTGCCCGTGGCGATGCGCGCACCGTTCGGCGAGCTCCAGCAACGCGCCGGGGCCATGGCCGTGTTGCCGGGAGGCCTGTTGGGGCTGGACCCGGAAGCGGCGCGCCTGCATGTGTATCAGCAGCAGGGAGAGGGTTGGAGTGCTGAAGCCAGTCTGCCGCTGGCGGGTCTGAAGGAACCGGAAAACCTCGCGGCGCGGCTGACGAAAAGTGGCATTGAAGTGCTGCTGCGCGACGATGACAACGGGCACCTGTACCAAGGCGAAATCAGCTGGAAACCCACGCCAGTGCCTTTGCCGCCGGTACTGCCCACTGTGACGGCCATCGTCCAGAGCGAACCGGTGGCCCGCCAGGGCGATGCCGCCGATGACCCGGCGATCTGGGTGCATCCAACGACGCCCGGGCTGAGCCGGGTGCTGGGCACCAACAAGAAGCAAGGCCTGTTGGCCTATGACCTGCAAGGCAAGCTGCTGCAGGAACTGGCGGTCGGGCGCCTGAATAACGTCGATGTGCGGGCGAACTTCAAGCTGGGCACGCAAATCGTCGATCTGGCCGTGGCCAGCAACCGAGATCGCAACAGCTTGAGCCTGTTCAGTATCGACCGCGCCAGTGGCGAGTTGCGCGAAGCGGGCGAGATCATGACGTCATTGCAGGAAATCTACGGCATCTGTCTGTTCCAGCCTGCCGAAGGTGAGCTGTATGCCTTCGCCAACGGCAAGGACGGGCGCTTCGTGCAGTACCGCCTGAGCGCGCCGGACGGCGTGGTGAAAGGCCAGTTGGTGCGCCAGTTCAGCGTCGACAGCCAGCCCGAAGGTTGCGTGGCAGATGAGCGGCGCCAGCGTCTGTTTCTCGGTGAAGAGGATGTAGGTGTCTGGGCGGTGGATGCCCGGGCCGACCAACCGGCGACCTTGAACAGTGTGATCAAGGTTGGCCCATTGTTGCACGCCGACGTTGAGGGCATGGCCTTGTACCAGGCCAACGGCCACGACTACCTGGTGATCTCCAGCCAGGGCAACGACAGCTACCTGGTGCTCGATGCCGAGCCGCCTTATGCCGTGCGGGGCGCCTTCCGGGTCGGCCTGAACGCTGCCGCGGGCATTGATGGCGCGTCGGAAACCGATGGCCTGGAGGTGACCTCGAGGAACCTCGGCGGGCCTTGGAGCCAGGGCATGCTGGTGGTCCAGGATGGACGCAAGCGCATGCCCGAGCAGACCCAGAACTTCAAGTTCGTGCCCTGGGCCGACGTGGCGAAAGTGCTGCGCCTGCCTTGAGCGACGCTGTCATCAACCGGTCACGAACATTTCATCGAATAACCGCCAGACAGGAGTTTCAACCATGCAAGCCACTCTGGAACACATGACGATCTGGGGCCTGATCAGTGACGCGAGTCTGTTGGTCAAGGCGGTCATGCTCACGTTGCTGCTGGCCTCGCTATTGAGCTGGTATCTGATCATCCAGCGCAGCGCCGTGCTGCAACGCAACGAGCGTCAGTTCCACGGTTTCATGCAGCGTTTTCGCAGCAGCCAGGATCTGTTGCCCTTGTACCGGGAACACGCACAAGTCCGCGAAGAAGACGCTGGTGTCACGCCGATTTTTCAGGCGGGTGTGCTGGCCTTCACTCAGCTCAACCAACCTTCAAGCACGCCAGAAGTGGTGCTTGAAGGCGTCGAGCGCGCGCTGCAAGTGGCGATCAGCGAACAGGAAATACAGCTGGAAAAAGGCCTGCAATTTCTCGCCACCGTCGGTTCGGTCAGCCCCTACATCGGTTTGTTCGGCACCGTCTGGGGGATCATGAATGCCTTTATCGGCCTGTCCCAAGTGCAACAGGCCAGCCTTTCCACGGTGGCGCCGGGTATTGCCGAAGCGTTGATCGCCACGGCCATCGGCTTGTTCGCGGCGATCCCGGCGGTCATTGCCTATAACCGTTTTGCCGCTCGCGGCCAGACCCTGCTGACCCGTTACTACGCCTTTGGCAACGAGCTGCAGGCGCGTCTGCACCGCAAGCTGCACGGTGCACCGGTAAACCTGGCCACGGCCGCTTGAGAGGAGAGGGCAGATGCTCGTCAAGCCACAACGCAAGCACGGTCCCAAGGCCGAAATGAACGTGGTGCCGTACATCGACGTGATGTTGGTGCTGCTGGTGATTTTCATGGTCACCGCACCGATGCTGACCCAGGGCGTGAAGATCGAACTGCCCAAGGTCGCCAGCGAAGCACTGGCCAACGACAGTCGCCAGCAAATCCTCACCCTGTCGGTCAAGGCCGAGGGCGGTTACTACTGGAACCTGGGCGGTGAGCTGGACACCCACCACGCTACTGACAGCGCTGTGGATCTGGAGCAGATGCGCGTGAAGGTGGCGCAGGTCGTGGCCGAGCGCAGCGATACCCAGGTGTACATCCGTGCCGACGAGCATGCCGATTATGGCCGGGTCGTTGCAGCCATGGCCGCGTTGCAGCAGGGCGGTGTGAGCAATCTGGGACTGGTGACCGAGGCGCCGCAATGACGGCGATGACCATGCACAGGCCCTCCTTGAGCGTGCCTGCGCTGGGCCGTCGCTTCTGGAAAAACGGCCTGGCGGCGGGGCTCGCCGTTGCCCTGCACGCGGCTGTGGTGGCGTTGTTGGTGCTGGGTTGGAGCGTGGAAAAGCCAGCCGCCGAGGCACCCCGGGTGTTGCGCACGCAACTGGTGATGTTGCCAGCGGCACCGGTGCCCGAAGCGCCTGCACCGGCCGCTGTTATTCCTGTAGCACCGCCATCGGCCGAGCCGACTTCGGCGCCGGTAGAAGCGCCGCGTCCCGTTCCCAGCCAACCCGTTGTCGATCCGCGTGTCCAGGCACAGAAACTGGAGCAGGCGGCCCTGGCGCGCAAACGGGTCGAGGAGCAAAAGCGCGAGCAACAGGCCCAACAGCAGCGCGAACGCCAGGAAAGCGAACGACGCAGGCAAGACGCCGAGCAGCAGGTCGCCGAACAACAGCGTCAGGCCCGGCAGGCGCAAGCACTTGCCGAGCAACGCCAAGCCGAGCAGGCGCGCCAGGCCGTCGCCGACAGCCGCAGCTACCAACCGCTGAGCAAGCAAGCCCCGGACTATCCACAACGCGCCCTGGACAAGGGCCTGGAAGGCGATTGCACCGTGGAATACAGCGTGACGCCGGACGGGCGGATCGATAACCCCAAGGTGCTCGACGGTTGCCACCCATTGTTCATCCGACCGTCCTTGGCTGCCGCCCAGACGTTTCGTTATCAGCCGCGGATCATCGATGGCAAGGCGGTGACGGTGCCGGCAGTGCGCAATACCTTTCACTACCGGATCAAATAAACGCCGTATCTAGACATCGGCCAAGAACCCCATTGTGGCGAGGGAGCTTGCTCCCGCTGGAGCGCGCAGCGGTCCAAAAATCTTGCGCTCGCTTCGCAACCGAGCGGGAGCAAGCTCCCTCGCCACAGGGGATGTGTGGTCCTTACTTGCGGTAATGACTTGGCGCCACACCCACTTCGCGACGGAATACCTGGGAGAAGTGACTGGCGCTGCCGTAGCCGACCTCCAAGCCGATATCGATGACGCTGCGCTCGGTTTCCAGCAGCAGTTGCCGGGCCCGGGCCATTCTCAGTTGGATGAAGTATTGCGAAGGTGACCGCCCGGTGGCGCGTTTGAACAGGCGGCTGAAGTGGTATTCGCTCATACCGATGGCTTGGGCCAGGTCACCGAGGCTGAAGGGTTCGGCCAGGTGTTGTTCCATCAACTGGGTCACCCGCTTGAGCTTGAAAGCGGGCAGGGCGTTACGTCCGGACATGTCGTCGGCATTGGCATCCAGATAATGCCGCGCCAGGTGCACCGCTACGCACTGAGCCACGCCCTGGATCAGCAAGGCACTGGTTTCACCGCGCCGGGTCAATTCCGCCCGAATCTGTTCGAGCAAGGCCGAAAGTGCTTCATCCCGCCCGCCAGAGACTTCCCGCAGCTGGATCGCGCCGCTGCCGCCGGCTTCGGCAAGGGCGCGTTCCAGCAATGCCAACCCCAGGTACAGATGCATGACCACAAACGGCTCGCGACTGGTCACTTGCCAGCGCATCTCATAAGGAACCGGGGATGTGGTCAGGAAAAAATCTCCGCTGCCCACGGTATTCGCTTCCCACGCCTCGTCGGCAACGCGCTCCTCGACGATGGCTTCCCCGGACAGCACCCAGACGAGCAACGGTTCGGCCACTGCCGGCACGACGATGTGTGCTTCGCTGCGCTCACGGACGAAGATCTCGACCAGAATCTCCTTGGCCGATACGCCGTCGGACGTCGCCAGGCGCTCGCCGCGAATGTGTGCCTGCAGGCCGGTTGCCGATGTTCGTTCAGTGACTTCCATGCTTCGCATGCCTCGATGGAACGGCCGCCAGGTCAAGCCGGGCCGGCAGCAGGACGGTGCTGGCGCAACAGTTCGATCTGCTGGGACGGGATCAACTCGCGCAACGCCTTATAGAGCGCGCGAGTTTCGAGCAGGTTCCAGATGCGCAACATGGTTTCCAGCGCGTCCAAGGGTTTGCTGATGAAGTCCCGGGCGCCGAGGGCCAGGGCCCGCAGGCGCGTGTCTCGGGTCGCGTCGGCAGTCAGCACCAGGATCGGCAGGTAATCATTGGCCGGAATGCGCCGATTGAGTTGCTCCAGCACGGCAAAGCCGTCGAACGCCGGCATGTGCAGGTCGAGGATGACCAGGTCCGGCTCGAAGCTGTTGAACAGGTCGAGCGTGCGCAAAGGTTCGGTGCTGCTCAGCACGTTGTGCAACCCTTCGCGGGCCAGCAGTTGCTCCATCAGGTCCAGGTTGGGGCGCTGATCGTCGACGATCAGAATGCGCAAGTCGCGATTCATGCGGGCTCCGGTAGATAGTGCTCGAGGTGGCCCAGGAAGGCCTGGATATGAATAGGTTTGGTCAGGATCGCCGTGGCGCCGGCGTCACGCAGGGCGCGGTGGGTCAGGTCGCTGGCATCGGCGGTGATCATCAGCACGGGCGTGGCGGCGGTGGCCGGGGACTGGCGCAGGCGGCGCAGGACTTCCAGGCCTTCGAGGTCAGGCAGGCTGACGTCCAGCAGGATCAGTTGCGGGCTGTGCTGGCGAGCGAGGTCCAGGCCCATCTGGCCTTGCATGCTCGACAACAACTGGATGCCCGGGCGGCGTTGCATCAGGGTTTCGATCAGCGCCAGGCTCGACAGGTTGTCTTCGATGCACAGGACTTTGCCGTGATAGTCCAGAGGCGAACGCGTCACCGCCAGGGCGGCGATGGGTGGCAAATGCGCGCCAACTACCTGGGTGCCGGGCAGTTGCAGGGTGAAACAGCAGCCGTGTCCGGGCTCGCTGTGGACCTGCAGGTTACCTTGCATCATTTCCAGCAGGCTCTTGCTCAACGACAACCCCAAGCCAGTGCCCTCGACCTGGGGATCGGCACCCAGGCGTTCGAAGGGCTTGAACAGTTGGTCCAGCTGTTCCGGGGCAATGCCATGACCCGTGTCGTTGACGGCGATGCTCACCTGATGGGCCTGGACGCTGACTTCGATGCGCACCTCACCACCGGGCCGGTTGTACTTGATGGCGTTGGACAGCAGGTTGAGCAGTACCTGCACCAGGCGCTGGCGGTCCGCGAGCACGCCGCTGTCGTCGGGCAGCGCTGGCAGCTCGGCCAAGTGGATCCCGGCGTCGGCGGCCATTGGTGAAACCAAGGTCAGGGCTTCGTGCAGCACCGTCGACAGGGCGATCGGCTCGATGTTCAGCGGCAGGCGCCCGGCTTCGATCCGGGCAATGTCCAGCACCTCGTTGATCAGCGCCAGCAAGTGCTGGCCGGCCCGCAGGATATGGCTGACCTGGGGGCGTTGGCCAGCCGTGGAGTCCATGTCCAGCAATTGAGCAAAACCGAGGATGGCGTTCAGTGGCGTACGCAGCTCATGGCTCATGCGCGAGAGAAACTCGCTCTTGGCCCGGCTGGCGCTTTCGGCTTCTTCGCGGGCGGTACGCAGGGCGATCTCGGCAGCGCGTCGGTCGGTGATATCGCGGGTGATCTTGGAAAAACCGCGCAAGGCGCCGGTGCCATCGTATTGGGCGGTGATGACCACGCTGGCCCAGAAGCGGCTGCCGTCCTTGCGGCAACGCCAGCCTTCTTCCATGTAATGACCGTCGCGGGTGGCTTCGCGCAAGGCCATGTCCGGGTGCGCCGGGCATTCCTCGGCCAGGTAGAACAGGGAAAAATGGCGGCCGAGGATTTCCTGCTCTGTGTAGCCCTTGATCCGCTGCGCGCCGGCGTTCCAGGTGGTGACGTAGCCTTGGGCATTCAGAGCGAAGATCCCATAGTCCTTCACGCCATCGATGATCAGCCGCAAGCGCTCCTCGTTGTCGCGCAGGGCCCGCTCGCGTTCGGCGAGCAACTGCCCGGCCTCCACCAGGCGCGTGCCGAGCTGGCCTATTTCGTCCTGCTCCGGCGGTTGCGGCAACAAGGGTTGGCCCAAGGCCAGGCGCTGCGCGTTGCCTTGCACCTGCTGGACGCGGGCGACAATGCCCTTGGACAGGAACAACACCGCGACAATCGCCCCCAGCAGCCCGCACACCGCCGCCAGCAAGGTAGCGAACAACAGGCGCATGCGCGTGGCCGAGGCGGCGGCGCTGCGGTCGGCGAGCAGGGCGTCCTCGCGGATGCGCATGGCGCTGATCTGCTCGCGCAGCACATCCAGCACCTGTTTGTTTTCGATCAGGATCGTGGTGATGGCCTCGGGGTCGTCGCGCTTGCCGTTGCGCAACGCGAGCAGACCGTCGAGCTTGTCGGCGATCAGCGGGGTGATGGTCTTGAGGTGTTCACGCATCCTGGCATCGCGAATGTTGTGGTCCAGGCGCTGCAACGCCGCGTGGATCAGCGGCGTGGCCTGTTCGTAGCTGGGCAGGAAATCTTCGCGCCGGGTCAGCAGGTAACCGCGCACGCTGGCCGCTGCCTCGGCCAACAGGGTGTGGACTGTCTGGATATCTCCCTGGACCAGCAGCACCCGGCGCACGTCCTCTTCGGCCCGTGCGGTCTGGCGTTCGGTGATATAGATCAGCACCAGCGACAACAGCAGGACCACCAGGGGCAGGGAAATCACCACCAGGGCCTTGCCTCGCAAGGGCAGGTCGGCCCAGCGGCGGGCGGCGAGAAACCTCATGGCCATTGCCCGGAGGGTTGCGCCACCAGGCCCAGGGCAACGCCGCGCACGGCGGCCTGGGTCCGGTCGGCGGCGCCCAGTTTGCCGATGACCCGCTCTACGTGGGCCTTGGCCGTGCCGGGCGCGATGCCCAGCTTTTCGCCGATTTCACGGTTGCTGAAACCGCCGGCCACCAGACCCAGGACCTGGCGTTCTCGGGCGGTCAGGGCCTGGACTTGAGTGGCGCCATTGGCACCGCGCTCGGCCATGCGGCGCAGCAGGCGCGCGCTGACCGAACTGTTCAACGCCTCTTCGCCCTGGGCGACCCGTTTGAGGGCCTCGAGCACTTCATCGCGGCTGGCGTCCTTGAGCAGATAGCCGACCGCGCCCGCACCGATGGCGGCTTCGAGGTGGTCTGGGCTGTCATCCATGGTGAAGATCACGACTTTGATTCTGGGCTGGCGCTGTTGCAGGATCCGCGCCGCGCCCAGGCCGTTGAGGACGGGCATGCGGATGTCGAGAATCGCGATGTCCGGCTGTAGCCGCTCGCACAGGTCGAGGGCTTCCTGGCCGTCGCGGGCCTGGCCGACGACCTCGAATCCCGGGTTGCCGGCGAGCATGCTGATAAACCCGGTGCGGGTGACTTCGTGGTCATCGGCCAGCAGCAGGCGCAAGGGTGGGGTCATGGGTGTCCTCCGTGGGCCGGTAGCGGCACGCTGGCCAGCAGTCGGGTGCCGCCGCCGGGCTGGCTGCAACAGCTCAAGTGGCCGTCCAGCAAGTGCGCGCGTTCCTGCATGGCGGCCAGTCCCAGATGGCAACTGCCATTGGTTTCGATGGGTTGCTCCAGGGCAAAGCCACGGCCGTCGTCCTCCACGCGCAGGCAAGCGTGGCCGTCTTCTACCGCCAACCCCAAACACACGTGGCTGGCCTGGGCGTGCTTGAGGATGTTGTTGATGCCTTCCTGGGCAATGCGAAACAAGGCGATCTCCGTGTGGCCCGGCAGGCGCGCGGTGCTGTGTTCGACCCAGGTCACCGTCAGGTCCGCGTCACGCAGGCGGTCGGCTTCCTTGTCGACGGCTTTGTACAGGCCGAAATCATCCAGTACGTGGGGGCGCAGGCCACCGATCAGTTGCCGGCCCTCGCCAACGCAGCCTTGGGCCAGGTCGAGGATGCTTTGCAGCTCGTTGGCCAGTGCAGGCGGTAGCGACGGGCAGCGACCGGCGAAGCCCTGCAAGCGCTGATGCAAACCGGCGAGGTTCTGTGCCAGGCCGTCGTGCAGGTCGTAGGCCACGCGCTTGCGTTCGTCTTCCTGGGCGCTGAACAGGCGGTGGACCAACTCGGACATGGTCCGCTCGCGGGCCTGGAGTGTTTCGAGCAGACGGCTGTTCTCCAAGTGCGCCGCCAACAGCGTTGCCAGCAATTGCAGCGATTCGATGTCTTCGTTGTCCGGCGCGCCGAGGGCCACGCTGTTACCCAGCAACAACGCCCCGAACGCTATACCGTCGGAGGCCCGCAACGGCACCCGCAAGACCTGGGGCAGGCCGCTGCCGGGCGACTCCAGCCATTGTGGGCCGGGCGTTTGTGGCCGGGCCAGGTTGGCGAGCAGCTCGAGTCGCTCCGCGCTGCCGTGGCTGGCGAGGGTGCGCAACGGGTGGTCCGGTGCCCACTCCAGCAGCAGGCCATGGTCCATGGCCATGAACGCGCACGCCCGTTGCAGCGCACGCTGGCGCATGGCCGACAGGGGCAGTTGCGTCAGTTCATGGCCGGTGCCCAGCAGCAGGCCCAGGCGTGCGGCGCGGCTTTGCGACTGGCGATATTGGCTGCGGATGGCCAGGGCGCTGCCGGGGTCATGGGGTGGGCTTTGCATGGGGAACTCCAGCGTGGAAGAGGACCGGTCCGGTTCGCGGTGGCGTCATTAGAACGTGTCACCGGCACCGGGCCTATCTGCCGAACGGCATAGGCGATTGGCACCGGTTGGCCGATGGCGAAGGCAGGGAAGGCCGGCAAAGTGGAGCCATTGAAACCCAAAGGAACGCTTTGATGAAAATGAAAACCTGCGCCATTGCTGCTTTATTCCTGCTGGCCGCACCGCTTGTCCAGGCGCTTGAGGCTACGCCTTATGTGTATCGCACGGTGGCCGAGCAGCCCAAGAATGTGAATGACCGTGAGATCGCGGCCCTGTTCGACCGCTGGAACGCCGCGCTGCAAACCGGTAGCGCCACAGCCGTGACCGGCCTCTACGCCCCGGATGCGATTTTGCAACCGACTGTTTCCAACAAGGTGCGCAACACACCGGCGCAGATCCAGGATTACTTCGAGCATTTCCTGGCCGGCAAACCGGTCGGGCAAATCAACTACCGGGAGATCCGCCATCTGGGCCCCGATGCGGCGATGGACAGTGGTGTCTATACCTTCACGCTCACCCAGGCCGACGGTTCCAAGCGCGAGGTCCAGGCGCGCTACACCTTCCTCTATGAGCGCCTCGATGGCCAGTGGAAGATCATCAACCATCACTCATCGGCCATGCCCGAGGTGGCGAAGACCTTGCACGCCAGTCACTGATCGCACTGCTCGCTCCCACAGGTTTCCAAATCTGCCCTGTGGCGAGGGAGCTTGCTCCCGCTGGGCTGCGTAGCACCCCCCAATCAATCCCATCCCCTGTTTAGACACACTTTGTATAAAGAGCTTGGATTAACGCGCGAACATTAATTAGAATCAGTCTCATTTAAGACTTTGCGCAGGCTTCTGGACATGTGTGATGCAGTTACGCCGACGGAGCATTCCCTCCATGCGTTGTACCGTGATCACGGTAGTTGGCTGGAAGGCTGGCTGCGACGGCGCATGGGCAATGCCTGGGATGCGGCGGACCTACGCCAGGATACCTTCCTGCGGGTGCTTTCCAGTTCCCAGACATTGGCTGACCTGCAAGAACCCCGGGCTTATCTGCTGACCGTTGGCAAACGTCTGCTGAGCAATTTCTACACCCGGCGCAGTCTGGAACAGGCGTATCTCGACGCCCTGGCGAGCCTGCCCGAAGCCTGCGCACCGTCGCCAGAGCAACGCTGGCTGCTGCTGGAAACCCTGCAAGCCCTGGACGAACTGCTCGATGGCCTGCCGCCCCTGGTGCGGCGGGCTTTTCTCTGGAGCCAACTTGAAGGCCTGGGTTATCGCGAGATCGCCGAACGCCTGCACGTGTCCGAACGCACCGTGAAACGCTACATGGCCCAGGCCTATGAGCATTGCCTGTTGGTGGACTTCTGATGCGCTCGGCCCCTTCACCCGAAGCCCGCGAAGCGGCGCGGGCGGCGGCTCGCTGGTTGACCCTGATGGAGTTCGACGCAGATGCATTCGACTCGGCGGCCCTGCAACGCTGGCGCGACAGCAGCGCTCATCACGAGGCGGCCTGGCAGAAGGCCCAGCGATTGCGCCAGCGCTTTGCCGGGGTGCCCGCGTCCCTGGGCATGGCAACGCTGGACCGCCCAGTGCTGGCTCGGCGCGAGGCGCTCAAACGCGCATTGGGCGTCGCGGCATTGGTCCCGACCGCTTGGTTGCTGGGGCGAGAGCTGCCATTGGAGGCCTGGCGCGCTGATTTGCACACCGCCACGGGCGAGCAACGGCGCTGGTCGCTGGTCGATGGCAGTGCGCTGCAACTGAACACCGACAGCGCCGTTGACCTGGACCTCAAGACGCATCGCCTGGTGCTGTTGCGCGGCGAAATCGCCCTCACGCTCGCCGGGCGCACGCCGCTGTCCGTTCAATCACCCTACGGGCTCATCACCGTCGGTCGTGGCGAAATCTGTGTGCACCTGGGCGAACGCGATTGCCGGGTGTCGGTGGTCAGCGGCTCGGCACAACTGCAACCCTTGCGCGGGCCATTGCTGAGCCTGGAAGCAGGCCAGCAGGTCAACATCCAGGACTCGGGCGCGGGGCCAGTGAAGGCGTTCGACGTGGCACAGCTGGGTTGGCGTGAGGGCCTATTGGTTGCGCAGGACCAGCCACTGGGGCATTTCCTGCGGGAACTGAGCCGCTATCGCCCCGGGGTGTTGCGTTGGGACGAAACCCTGGAACCCCTGCGAATCACAGGCAGCTTCCGCCTGGACAATACCGACCGAATCCTCACGCTGCTTGCGGCCAGCCTACCGCTGGACGTGCACATGCGCACTCGCTACTGGGTCACGTTGACACTTCGCAAAAATATGGCCTGAGGCCTGTCCCCTTTTTTTGTCTCGCTTGTCATTCAAGGCAACTGAACAAAAAATGAGAGCGCTTTCCAATGTCCGCAGTTGCACCTTTGCTTTTGCGCCCGGCCTTTGCCGGCTGGCGTCCGCTGTTGAACCTGAGCCTCATGCTGAGTTTGAGCGCCAGTCCATTCTTTATCTCATCGAGCCTGGCCGAAGACGCCGACCGGCGCAGCTACCAGGTGCCGGCTGGCAGCCTCGGCGCGGCGTTGACCCGGTTTGCGGGGCTGGCGGGCGTCAACCTGTCGGTGGACCCGGCCCTGGTGAGTGGTCGCAACAGCGCCGGCCTTTCGGGTGAGTTCGGGGTCGAGGAGGGGTTTGCCCGGCTGTTGTCGGGCTCGGGCCTGCAATTGCAAGCGGTGGGTGAGCAGGCCTATATCCTGACGCCGGCACCGGAACGCGGCAGCCTGCAACTGGCACCCACCTCGATTCTCGGCGCCACGGCGTCGACGGACAGCCCGGCGTATGCCGGTGGCCAGGTTGCTCGTCGCGGTTCGCAAGGCTTGCTGGGCTCGCGGGACTTCATGGAAACGCCGTTCAGCATGACCACCTATACCAGCGCGGTGGTCAAGAACCAGCAGGCGCGTACCTTGGGCGACCTGATCGCCAGCGACCCCTCGGTCCGCGCCACCAACCCGGCGGGCGGGCGCTACGAGCAGTTCACCATTCGCGGTTTCAGCCTGTTTAACAGTGATGTGGCGTACAACGGTCTCTACGGCATCTTGCCGACCTACACCATCGACATGGAGATGGCCGAACGCGTCGATATCCTCAAGGGCCCGAGCCAGCTTATCAACGGTATCTCGCCGCGGGGCAGCGTGGGGGGCGGGATCAATGTGGTGCCCAAGCGTGCCACCGACAAGCCCATCACCTCGTTCACCGGCAGCTATGCCTCCAACAACCAGCTTGGCGGTGCCGTGGATGTCGGTCGGCGTTTTGGTGACGATGACAAGTTCGGT
Organism: Pseudomonas sp. NFACC08-1; assembly: GCF_900106735.1. NCBI lineage: Bacteria > Pseudomonadati > Pseudomonadota > Gammaproteobacteria > Pseudomonadales > Pseudomonadaceae > Pseudomonas > Pseudomonas sp. NFACC08-1. The sequence goes on from NZ_FNNL01000010.1 coordinate 237,698, forward strand.
ATCCGTTTCAATGGCGTGAAGCAGGCGGGCGATACCGAATGGGATCACCAGAGCGTGGACCGCGAGATGGCGGTGCTGGGCCTGGATTTTCGCGGTGAGCGCCTGCGACTGTCGACGGACATCGGCCACACCGAGCGTAACACCGACGCGCCCCAGGAGCGCGTGCAGGTGGGTGCCAATGCACAGGTTCCTCACGCCAGTGACGTACGTGACAACTACGCCCAGTCCTGGAGCAAGGCACGCACCAAGGACACCTTCGGCGCCGTGAACGCTGAATTCGACGTCAACGATTCCGTCATGCTGTATGGCGGTGTCGGCGCGCGCAAAAGCGAGCATGACTTCCTCAGGCACAACGTTTCGGTCATCAACGACGCCGGTGACTTCACGGTCCAGCCCCGAGATTTTACCCGCGACGAAAATGTCCGCACGGCCACGGCCGGGGTGCGCAACTGGTTCCATACCGGTCCGGTGAGCCATGAGGTCAACCTGGCGGCCAGTTATTTCTACATGGACTTCGAAAATGGCGGCGCCCGCTACGCCAACGGTCGCAGCAACCTGTATGACCCGGTACAGACCCCGACGCCGAGCAACCCGACCCGACAGGACGACAAGGTCTATACCGAGAACCGCTTCAGTGGCGTGGCCTTGTCCGACACCCTGGGGCTGTTCGATGATCGCTTGCTGCTGACCCTCGGCGCCCGCTGGCAGCGGGTGAAGGTTGACGACTGGACGAATAACGTCAAGGGCGACACCGCCTACGACGAAGAAAAGGTTTCGCCGTCGGGCGGCATCTTGTTCAAGGCGACCGACAAGCTGTCGTTGTATGCCAACTACATGGAAGGCCTGAGCCAGGGCAAGATCGCGCCGTCGACATCGGTGAACGAGGACGAGATTTTCCCGCCATTCATCAGCCGTCAGGTCGAGGTGGGCGCCAAGTATGATGCCGGTCCGTTCGCCGTCACCGCCGCCCTGTTCCGGATCAAGCAGCCGGCCTATGCGACCGACGCGACGACGCGTGTCTTCGGCCCGAACGGCAAGCGAGAAAACACCGGCGTGGAGTTGAGTGTGTTTGGCGAACCGCTGAAGGGAACCCGTTTGCTCGGCGGCGTGATGTACATCGACAGCGAACTGACCCAGACCACCAACGGCACTTTCGACGGCAACCGCGCACCGGCCACGCCGAAGTACAACGTCAACCTCGGCGCCGAGTGGGACGTGCCGACGCTACAGGGCCTGACCTTGACCAGCCGTGGCATCTATTCCAGCTCGCAGTACCTGGACCAGTCCAACACCAAGGAAATCGATTCCTGGGAACGTTTCGATGTGGGCGCCCGCTATGCATTCAAGGTCGACGAAAAACACATCACCCTGCGGGCCAACATCGAAAACGTGGCAGACAAGCGTTACTGGAGTTCGGCCGGCGCGTCGGATGACAGTGAGCCTGGCTTGACGCTGTCGACCCCGCGCACCTACCTGCTTTCCGCGACGGTGGATTTCTAGGCCGAAGTGCCGCTCCAGGGAAGGAGCCGCCTGGGTTCAGATGTCGCGAAACAGATCGTGGGCATCCAGCAGCCGCCAGGCGATCTCGGGGCGTTTTTCCAGACCGCGGCGAATGGCGGCGGGGATTGACTGGCGAATTTTCCGGCACAGGCCGGGCTGCTCCTGGAATTCGATGGCAATGCCGCGCATGGTCCGCACTTCGTTATAGCCGGGCTCGACGCTCAAGCGGATCCCCAGGTTCTCGTACAGGCGTTGCTGCAGGCGCTGGAGTTCGTCGAGGCTCTGGATGTTCTCCAAACGTTCAAGCAGGCGTTTTTCTTCCTGGCGATTCAGGCAAAGGATGCGCAGGTCGCTGCCAGGCGCTTGCAGCAAGGCATCACGGCCACAATCGCAGACGCCGGGCGGGCAGGGGGGACGGATCGGAATCGACGCGGTCATGGGCTCCACAAAAATCTGCTGCACAACGAAACAGCGAGCTTATCGCCGGCCCAGGCAATGTGATGCCTGGCGGCATGTGGGTCAAGCCTGTTGGAGGGGCCGCTTGTCTGGCGCTGCTGTGGGCGCTTGCTCGTGATAGCGGTGAGTCAGTTTGCACCTTTGTCGGATTTGCCACCGCCATCGCGAGCAAGCTCGCTCCCACATTGCGGATACACATGTTGTGCCCGACATGGATTCCCTGTGGGAGCGAGCTGGCTCGCGATAACGGTGGTTCAGTCAAGAGCGTTACAACCCCAACTCAGACAACCCCGGATGATCGTCCGGCCGGCGGCCCAGCGGCCAGCGGAACTTGCGCTCGCTTTCCTTGATCGGCATGTCGTTGATGCAGGCATAACGGTTGTACATCAGGCCTTGTTCGTCGAACTCCCAGTTTTCGTTGCCGTAGGAGCGGAACCAGTTGCCCGAGTCGTCGTGCCATTCGTAGGCATAGCGCACGGCGATGCGGTTATCGGTGAAGGCCCAGAGCTCCTTGATCAGCCGATAATCCAGTTCCTTGGCCCATTTGCGGGTCAGGAACGCCTTGGCTTCCTCGCGGTTATGGGCGAATTCGGCGCGGTTACGCCATTGAGTATCCAGCGTGTAGGCCAGGGATACTTTTTGTGGGTCACGAGAGTTCCAGCCGTCTTCGGCCAGGCGAACTTTCTCGATCGCCGATTCACGAGTGAACGGCGGCAACGGCGGGCGAACTTCGGAAGAGGCAGACATGGCGGATCTCCAGTGAATTGACGAATTGCACAAGGGTTCAACGGGTCAGGCGTGTAACAGTTTTTTCAGCAAGTCCTGGGCGTCGTCAGCCGCGCTGTGGTCGCCCATGACCAGCGCCACGGTAATGGCGCCGTCAATCAGAATCAGGAGTTGGCGGGCCAATGCGTCCGGGTTCTGGACACCTTGTTCGACGCACAGCCGGGTGACGTAATCGAGCAACTTCTGTTTGTGCATCTTCGCCACTTGGCGGACCGGATCCTGTGGATCGCCTGTCTCGCCACTGGTGTTGATGAATGCACAGCCGCGGAAACCTTCGCTGTCGAACCAGCCCTTGAGTACGGTGAACAGGTTGAGCAGCCGCGCCGTCGGTGTCGGCGCCTTGTCCACTTCGCTGCTGAACCAGTGCATCCAGCGCTCATCCCGCCGCCTGAGGGCGGCCACGATCAGGTCGTCCTTGTTGGCGAAGTAGCGATAGACACTTTTCCTGGAGACGCCGGCGGTTTTCACCAGAAGATCCATGCCGGTGGCGGCGATGCCACTTTTATAGATCAACTTTTCGGCGACATCGAGGATGATGTCTCGTGTTTCATTACCAGTAATTTCGTTCATGAAACAAAAGTAGAATGATCGTTCTCCTTGGTCAAGTCTTTTTTTCTTGAGGACAGGAAGACCCAAACCCATCCATGGTGTAAGCTCATCCGTTCTTCGGAATCGACCTTTTGCGAGCCCTATGCCGTCGCTTTTCAAACGCTCCCTGCTGCCCAAGCTGCGCAGCTTTGCACTGACCGCCGACGCGGTGACCATCCTCGATGGCGCTGCCCAATTCCGCCGTTGCCTGCTGGAGAAAATCGCCCAGGCCACCCAGCGCATCTACATCGTCGCGCTGTACCTGCAACAGGACGAGGCCGGCCAGGAAATCCTCGATGCCCTGCATGCCGCCAAGGCCGCGCGTCCGGAACTGGATGTGGTCGTGGTGGTGGACTGGCTGCGGGCCCAGCGCGGGCTGATCGGCGCCAAGAAGCAGCCGGGCAACTCGGCGTGGTATCAGGAACAGACTCGCACCCATGCCAGCGAAGTGCCGATCTACGGCGTGCCGGTACAGACCCGCGAGCTGTTCGGCGTGCTGCACCTGAAAGGCTTCGTGATTGACGACTGTGTGCTCTACAGCGGCGCAAGCCTGAATAACGTCTACCTGCACAAGTTCGACAAATACCGCTACGACCGCTATCACCTGCTGCAGAACACGGCACTGGCCGATTCGATGCATCACCTGGTGCAGCACGGCCTGATCACCTCCAGGGCCGTGCACCGCCTGGACCTGCCGAACCTGCCCAGCACCCGCAGTTTGCGCAAGGACATCGGCGACCTGCGCAGTCGCCTCAAGTACGCGACCTATGACACCAGCGTTGGCAGCCTCGATAAGAGCGGCCTGTCGGTAAGCCCGTTGCTGGGGGTGGGCAAGAACAATCCGCTGAGCCGGGTGATCGGTGAGCTGATCGCCAGCAGTCGGCAGCAACTGACCATTTGCACACCGTATTTCAACCTGCCCCTGGCGGTGACCCGGGAGCTCAATCGCGCCCTGGCCCGGGGGGTCAAGATCGACATCATCGTCGGCGACAAGACCGCCAACGACTTCTACATTGCGCCAAGCGAGCCGTTCAAGATCATCGCGGCGCTGCCATACCTCTACGAAATCAGCTTGCGGCGCTTCGCCAAACGCCATCAGCGCGCTATCGACAGCGGCCAATTGAACCTGCACCTATGGCGTGATGGGGACAACACCTATCACCTCAAGGGCATGTGGATCGACGAGCGCTACACCTTGCTGACCGGCAACAACCTCAACCCGCGGGCCTTTCGCCTGGACCTGGAAAACGCGCTGTTGCTGGACGACCCCAAGGGCGAGTTGCTGGCGCCGCGCCAGGCCGAGCTTGAACAGATCTACCGCCACACTCACCGGATCGAGCGTTACCTGGACCTGGAAACCCTGCCGGATTACCCCGATGCCGTGGCCAGGTTCCTGAAACGGGTCAGCCGGGTGCGGATAGAACGGCTGCTTTACCGGATCCTGTGAACACCGGCGCCATGTCGAAAAAAGACACCATCTCCATTCAGTTGGTGCGTGAGGCGCTGCTGCAAAGCTGCGCTCCCGGAGCGGCTATCGATGAGGTATTGAGCAAGGTGGGCATCGATCCCGCATTGCTCGACGACGCCCAGGCGCGGGTCCCGGCCCATGCCTATGCGCGGCTCTGGCGTTTGCTCGCCCGGCGCCTGGATGATGAGTTTTTTGGCATGGACCCGCGCAAGCTCAAGTCCGGCAGCCTGGCGTTTCTCTGCCAGTGCGCCATGGCCCAGCCGACGCTGGCGAGCGGCTTGACGGCGGGGCTGGGTTTTCTGTCACTGATGCTCGAACACCTGCCGGCCCAGTGGGTGCGCCAGCAAAGCCTGGCGGAGATCGTCCTGCTGGAAGACGATCAGGAACCGCGCCGGGCCTTTACCTACTTCACCTACTGGATGATCGTCCATGGGGTGGCCTGCTGGTTGGCTGGGCGGCGCATTCCCATTCTTTCCGTCGAGCTGCGTTGCCCGGCGCCGGATTTCTGCGACGACTACCGGGTGATGTTTTCCCAGAACCTGCGTTTTGACCGGCCTCGCACCCGGATGATTTTCGCCGCCGAATGCCTCGACCTGCCGATCAGACGCAACGCTGATGAGCTCAAGCGCTTCCTGGCCCAGGCCCCGGCCAACATCCTGGTCAAATACCGCGACCCGCAAAGCCTGGCCAGCCGTATCCGGCACGACCTGCGGCAGTTGCCTGCCGAACAGTGGCCGGAAACCGAGGCCCTGGCCCAGCAGCTGTGCGTGTCCGCCTCCACCCTGCGTCGACGCCTGGCGGAGGAGGGCCAGACTTACCAAGGCCTCAAGGACAGCGTGCGCAAGGACCTGGCGATCACCTGGCTGGCCGAGCCTTCCATCAGTTTCGTCGAAATCGCCTCACGCCTGGGTTTTGCCGATGCCAGCTCCTTCTACAAGGCGTTTCGCAAATGGTCCGGGTCCAACCCGGGGCATTATCGCAGTCTGATTCTCAACGACCCAGATTGACCCATCGGGTGGCCTCCAATCTTGTGCCTACCCAAGCTCCCATAGGGTTTTTCGCTACGCTCGTAAAACCGTCATTTTCTTCTGATACAAGCCTGTGCAAGCCCCGGAAAAGCCGGACCATCCATCAGGGTAATGTATGCAAATGACCGTTTTGGGCCGCGTATGAGAGTACTGGTCACCGGCGTCGCAGGGTTCATCGGATTTCATACCGCCAAGCGGCTGTGCAGCGATGGTCATCAGGTCATTGGCATCGACAACCTCAACAGTTACTACAGCGTCGAGCTGAAACAGGCACGACTGGCTCATTTGGCCGAATATCGTGATTTCCGCTTTCAGCTGCTGGATGTGGCAGACAAACAGGCACTGTTGGAGTTGTTTGCCGAACACGCCTTCGACCAAGTCGTCCACCTCGCGGCCCAAGCCGGCGTGCGCTATTCCATCGACAATCCGGACGTTTATGCGCAAAGCAACCTGGTAGGTTTCCTCGACATATTGGAAGCCTGCCGTGCCCATCGGCCGGCGCACCTGATTTTCGCCTCGAGCAGTTCGGTGTATGGCTTGAACGACCGCCTGCCGTACGCCACGACCGACCCTGTCGATCAGCCGGTGTCTTTCTATGCCGCTACCAAGCGCGCCAATGAGCTGATGGCTCACGCCTACTCGCATCTCTATGGCATTCCCACCACCGGCCTGCGGTTTTTTACCGTGTATGGGCCTTGGGGACGGCCCGACATGGCGCCCTTCAAATTCACCGATGCCATCCTCAACGGTCGCGCCATCGACGTTTACAACGACGGCGCGATGTCTCGCGATTTCACCTATATCGACGACATCGTCGAGGGCCTCGTGCGCCTGATTCCGCTGCCGCCGACCGATGAGACCGGCGTGCGCAACAAGGTCTACAACATCGGCTTCGGCTCACCGGTGAGGCTTTTGCAGTTTATCGAGTGCATTGAAGAAGCGCTGGGCATCCGCGCGATAAAGAATTTCTTGCCACTGCAATCGGGCGACGTGGTCGACACGTGGGCGGACACTCGTGAACTGGAGGCGCGGGTGGGGTTTCGCCCACAGGTCGCGGTGCCCGTCGGTGTGCAGTCGTTTGTCGATTGGTACCGCGACTATTACGCCGTCTAACCACTCATTTCCCAGCTTTTTTCTGGAGCATCATGCACGAACGCCCTTATGTATCGGTCCTGATTCCAGCCAAAAACGAGGCAGGTAATCTCATTCCACTTCTTGAAGAAGTGCGCGCGGCGTTGGCCAATGAGAACTTTGAGGTCATCGTGGTGGACGATGGGAGCACCGACGCCACCGCCGCTGAGTTAAGCACCTTGCAAGGTAGCGGCTACCAGCAATTGCGGGTGCTTAGCCACACCCGCTCCCTCGGGCAGAGCACCTCGGTCTACCACGCCGCTGAAGTGGCACGCGGGCATTGGTTGGCAACCCTGGACGGCGACGGTCAGAACGACCCGGCCGATCTGCCGAAAATGCTCGACCTGGTGCGCGGCTCCGAAGGCACCCCCGCGGGCGTCAAGCTGGTGGCAGGGCATCGCGTCAACCGCCGGGACACGGCGAGCAAGCGTTGGGCCTCGCGATTTGCCAACAAATTGCGCGCCAGCCTGCTCAAGGACCAGACGCCCGATACCGGTTGCGGCATCAAGTTGATCGAGCGCGAGGCGTTTCTGCGCCTGCCGTATTTCGATCACATGCACCGTTTCATTCCGGCGCTGATCCGCCGTCACAACGGCCGGATGCTGGTTCATCCGGTCAATCACCGTGAGCGCGGGGCCGGGGTGTCCAATTACGGCAACCTGGACCGGGCGCTGGTGGGCATTGTCGATCTGTTCGGGGTGTGGTGGCTGATCAAACGCACCCGCCTGGACGTCAACGCACAAGAAACCGAGGTTTAAAATGGGCAGAGAATCGTTGTGGTTGGCCGTTGGCTTCGGTGGTCAATTGGCATTCACCGGGCGTTTTGCCCTGCAATGGCTGTACAGCGAATACAAGAAGCGCAGCATGATTCCCGTTGGCTTCTGGTACCTGAGCATCGTCGGGAGCGCGCTGTTGCTGGCCTATGCCATCTACCGCGAAGACCCGGTGTTCATTGTCGGCCAGTCCTTCGGCTTTATCGTTTACCTGCGCAATTTGCAGTTGATCGCCAAGCATCATGAGCAGGAAAACCCCGAACTGGCCAAAAAGGGCTGAGACGGTGCGGATACGACTATCTTCCTCGCGGCTCGAGCTCCTGGCGTTTGTGGTATTGGCCTTGATCATGGTGGGCGCTGGCCTTGGCTGGCGCCAACCGATGAACGTCGATGAGGAGCGCTTCCTTGGCGTTGCCCTGGAGATGCTGCAGAACGGATCCTGGTTCATTCCCCATCGCGCCGGTGAAATCTACGCCGACAAACCGCCGCTGTTCATGTGGACGGTGGCGCTGTTCGTACAACTGACCCACCTGCCCAAAGTTGCCCTGTACTTGCCCGCGCTGCTGGCAGGCGCCGTTACCACCGCGTGCCTGTATGACCTGGGCCGACGCTTGTGGGGGCGGCGCGTAGGGGTGATCGCGGCGCTCTTGTTTCTCGCGACCTACCAGACCTACAGCATCCTGCGCACCGGGCAGATCGATGGTTTCCTTGCGCTCTGGACCATCCTGGGGATCTATGGCTTGTGCCGGCACATGCTGCTCGGCCCGGCCTGGCGTTGGTACTACGTGGCGTGTGCGGCGATGGGGTTGGGGATCATCAGCAAAGGCGTGGGGTTTCTGCCGGTGCTATTGCTGATTCCCTACGCCTATGCACTGCGCAAAGGTTGGAAGGGGGTGGTGGCCATGCCTGGCCAGGCGGGACGCTGGTGGCTGGGGCTGCTCGTAGCATTGGTCGCCATCGCGTTATGGCTGGGGCCTTTGCTGATGATTGTCTCGCAGGGCAGTGCCGACAGCCTGGCATATGCCCAGGAAATCCTGTTCAAGCAGACTGCCGGGCGTTATGCCAACGCATGGGAGCATCGCGAACCATTCTGGTATTTTTTCGTCCAGGTGATTCCGAAGTACTGGCTGCCGATTGTGTTCATGCTCCCCTGGCTGGTGCCGGCCTGGCGTAAACAACTGCTCAAGCACGACGGTCGGGTGTTGGTGCTGCTCGGTTGGGTACTGCTGGTGTTGGTGTTCTTTAGCCTGAGCAGCGGCAAGCGCAAGCTGTATATCTTTCCCGCGTTACCCGCGTTGATTCTGGTGGTGGCGCCGCTTGTGCCATGGATGCTGCGCTGCTGGTTTGGCGCGCGACCGAGGGGCAGGAGGGTTTTCAACGTATTGGCTGCGCTGTGGTTGTGTGCCTGGCTTGTACGCGGCTTCGTCGAGCCCCACAAGGAAGGCATCAACCCCCACCAGACCTTGATGCGCGATGTCGCGGGGATGACTTCAAATGCCGAGTTGGTACTCGTGGGTTGGCGTGAGGGCCATTGGCTGTTCGCCCGGCAACCCATCGTGCATTTCGGCTTTTATAACGGCAACGCCCTGGAACAATCCGCCACCTGGCTGCGCAGCCACCCCCGGGCCTTCGCCCTGGTCCCCGCCCGGGACCTGGCTCGCTGTTACGACCCGCAAAAGGCTCGCCGGGCCGGCGATACCTCGAGGGCCGAGTGGTTCCTGGTGGGGGCTGATGCGGATAACCAGCGCTGCCAGTCCCCGGTGCCGGAAAAGGTTTACTCATTCACATGGACGCATCCTTTGTAGAGGCTGAAAACTGCCCTGTGGCGAGGGAGCTTGCTCCCGCTGGGGCGCGAAGCGGCCCCA